>NZ_JANODA010000061.1:0-7082 GCF_031412435.1 Brevundimonas sp. | reverse complement strand
CCCCGAAATGACGGACGACGATGCCAACCAAAAGGCCAGGTGAAGGACAGGATCAGGGCTTCGGCGCTGGCACCGTCACCGAGACGAAACCGAAGCTTCAGAAGCCCTCGCTGTATCGGGTGCTGATCCTGAACGACGACTACACCCCGATGGAATTCGTAATCTATGTGCTGGAGCGGTTCTTCCAGAAGAGCCGCGAGGACGCGACCCGCATCATGCTGCATGTGCATCAGCATGGCGTCGGGGTCTGTGGGGTGTTCACCTATGAAGTCGCCGAAACCAAGGTGGCCCAGGTGATCGAAACCGCCAGGCGTCACCAGCACCCGCTGCAATGCACGATGGAAAAAGACTGAGAGGATAAGCTCCCATGCCCTCATTTTCACGTCCTCTCGAAGAGACCCTGCACCGCGCGGTCTCCTACGCCAACGAACGCCGCCACGAGTATGCGACGCTCGAACACCTGCTTCTGGCCCTGGTCGATGACGCCGACGCCTCAGCGGTGATGAAGGCCTGCAACGTCGACCTGACCGCGCTGAAGACGGCGCTGACGCTCTATGTCGACACCGACCTGGCCGCGCTCGCGACCTCGGACGGCGAAGACGCCAAGCCGACCGCCGGCTTCCAGCGCGTGATCCAGCGCGCGGTGATCCACGTCCAGTCGTCGGGGCGCGAGGAGGTATCCGGCGCCAATGTGCTGGTGGCGATCTTCTCGGAGCGCGAGAGCCACGCCGCCTACTTCCTGCAGGAGCAGGACATGACCCGCTACGACGCGGTCAACTACATCGCCCACGGCATCGCCAAGAAGGCGGGCATGAGCGAGCAACGCCCGGCCAAGACCGGTGGCCAGTCGCCGGAGGAGGCCGAGGACGCCGCCGCCGTGAAGTCGGGTGGCGAGGCGCTGGAAGCCTACTGCGTCGACCTGAACGAGAAATCCAAGAATGGAAAGATCGACCCGCTGATCGGCCGTCACGCCGAGGTGGACCGGGCGATCCAGATCCTGTGCCGCCGGACCAAGAACAACCCGCTGCTGGTCGGCGAGCCGGGCGTCGGCAAGACGGCCATCGCGGAAGGTCTGGCCCTGAAGATCGTCAAGGGCGAGGTGCCTGACGTGCTGAAGGGCGCGACCATCTACTCGCTCGACATGGGCGCCCTTCTGGCCGGAACCCGCTATCGCGGCGACTTCGAGGAGCGGCTGAAGCAGGTCGTCAAGGAGCTGGAGAACCACGAGGACGCGATCCTGTTCATCGACGAGATCCACACGGTGATCGGCGCGGGCGCGACCTCAGGCGGGGCGATGGATGCGTCCAACCTGCTGAAGCCCGCCCTGGCGTCGGGCACGCTGCGCTGCATGGGGTCGACGACCTACAAGGAGTACCGCCAGCATTTCGAGAAGGACCGCGCCTTGGTGCGTCGCTTCCAGAAGATCGACGTCAACGAGCCGACTGTCGAGGACACGGTCAAGATCCTCAAAGGTCTGAAGACGGCTTACGAAGGTCACCACAAGCTGCGCTACACCGACGGAGCCATCCGTTCAGCGGTCGAACTCTCGGCCCGCTACATGACCGACCGCAAACTGCCGGACAAGGCGATCGATGTGATCGACGAGGCCGGGGCGTCGCAGATGCTGCTGCCCGAGAACAAGCGCAAGAAGGTCATCGGCCAGAAGGAAGTGGAGGCCGTGGTCGCCAAGATGGCGCGCATCCCGCCGAAGTCGGTCTCCAAGTCCGACACCGAGGGCCTGCGCGAGCTGGAGACCGACCTGAACCGGGCCGTCTTCGGTCAGGACGCGGCGATCGAACAGGTGGCCTCGGCCATGAAGCTGGCCCGCGCCGGCCTGCGCGATCCGCAGAAGCCGATCGGCTCCTTCCTGTTCGCCGGGCCGACGGGCGTCGGCAAGACCGAGGTCGCGAAGCAGTTGGCCTCAACCCTGGGCATCGAGATGCTGCGTTTCGACATGTCGGAATATATGGAGCGGCACACGGTCAGCCGTCTGATCGGCGCCCCTCCGGGCTATGTCGGGCATGACCAGGGCGGGCTTCTGACCGACGCCGTCGACCAGCACCCGCACGCCGTGGTCCTGCTGGACGAGATCGAGAAGGCCCACCCGGACGTCTACAACATCCTGCTGCAGGTGATGGACAACGGGATGCTGACGGATGCGGTCGGCAAGAAGGTCGATTTCAGGAACGTGGTCCTGATCATGACCACCAACGCCGGCGCCGCCGACAACGCACGGGCCTCCATCGGCTTCGGCCGGGGCAAGGTCTCGGGCGAGGACGAGAAGGCCATCCAGCGCCTGTTCGCGCCGGAGTTCAGGAACCGTCTGGATGCGGTGGTGTCGTTCAAGTCGCTGCAGCCCGAGGTGATCCGTCAGGTGGTGACCAAGTTTGTGCTGCAGCTGGAAGCCCAGCTGGCGGACCGGAACATCACGATCGAACTGACCGACGATGCGGCCGACTGGCTGGCCAAGAACGGCTTCGACGAACTGTACGGCGCGCGCCCCCTGGGCCGGGTCATTCAGGAGAACATCAAGAAGCCGCTGGCCGACGACATCCTGTTCGGACGCCTGACGCGCGGCGGCCACGTCAAGGTCGAGCTGAAGGACGGCAAGATCGTCTTCGACATCAAGGCCGCCAGTGGCGGTCTGGTGAAGGAGACGGTCGACGGGGTGGCGGTTTAGTCGAGCAAATCCTCCCCCGTCGGGGGAGGGGGACCACGAAGTGGTGGAGGGGGCCAGCTGCAGACCCGGTGTTTGGGGTTAGCCCCCTCCGTCGCTTCGCGAAGCCGCTCCGCGCCACCTCCCCCGATGGGGGAGGATTGAATTGCAAAAGGCCCGGGAGCGATCCCGGGCCTTTCGTTTGTCTGGCGCTGGAGGCCTAGTACCGGCGGCGGCCCGAGCCGGCCATCAGAAAGGCGATGCCGGCGAGGATGCCGGTGGTCAGCAGAGGCTTGCGACGGGCGAAGTCCAGGCCGCTCTTGACCGGGCCGCGCAGGTCTTCAGGGGCGCGGTCCGAGAGGGTGTCCAGCTTGTCGATGGCGCGGCCGTAGTAGTCGAGCGCCTTGCCCTTCACTTCGTCGAACTTGCCTTCGAGCTGCAGCTTGGTGTCGCCGGTCAGGTTGCCGAGGCCGCTCTTCAGCTTGCCGTTCACGCCGGTGACGGCGCCTTCGATACGTTCGTCGGTCATGTCGAAATCCTTGCAGAATGGTGGGCCGGGGAGGCGTGTCGGGATAGCGCGCACGAACCGCTCAGGTTCCTTGAAGATTGGTCCTTGCGAGCCCGTTAAGGCATGGCGATATCAAGCGTGACGATAATGGCGAAAGCGGGAACGACGAGATGCTGAGATTCATCCTTCAGGCGGTGGTGACGGCCCTGGGGCTGTGGCTGGCCGCATATCTGGTGCCGGGGGTGGAGTTCCTGTCGACCGGGTCGCTGATCGCGGCGGCGGTGCTTTTGGGGCTGGTCAACGCCATCGTGCGGCCGGTGCTGGTCTTCATCACCTTCCCGCTGACGGTGATCACCTTCGGCCTGTTCCTGCTGGTCGTGAACGCGGCGACGATCGGGATCGTGGCGAGTTTCCTGGGCGGGTTCGTCGTCGACGGCCTGTGGGCCGGCGTGGGCGCGGCGATCGTGACCGGGGTGGTCAGCTGGATCGCAGGGTCGATCGTGCCGGACGATCGCAGGGTCCGCGACAACTAGCCGGCCCTACGGAGTGGCGGGGCGACGGTCTCGCCGACCTGGACAAGGACAGCGTGCAGGGCCGGGATCTCGAGCGGCTTGCGCAGCACGCCGTCGGCGCCGGCGGCGAGGTAGCGGGCCACATCCTCCTCGAACACGTTCGCGGTCAGCATGTGAATGGGAACCCGGTCGCCGGTGGCGCGAATCGCCTGGAGCGCGGCCACGCCGTCCATGACGGGCATCATGGCGTCCATCAGGATCAGGTCGTAGCGGTGGGCGGCCGCCGCCTTGACGGCCTCGGCGCCGTTCTCGACCAGGGTCGTCTCGACGTCGAACCGGCCCAGGATCATGGCCAGAAGCTTGCGATTGGCCGGGTGGTCCTCCGCGGCCAGGACCGACAGGGCGCCGGTGGAGGCGTGGGCGGTCGGGTCGGCGGCCTGCGCGACGGGCGCCGCGCGTTCGGCAGTGATCCGGAACCAGAAGACGGCCCCGCCGCCCTCGGCTTCGCGGACGCCGAGCGCGCCGCCCATGGCTTCAACGCTGGAGCGGCAGATGGCGAGGCCGAGGCCGGCGCCGCCGACGGCGCGGCCGTCGTCGAGCTGTTCGAAGGGTTCGAAGATGCGTTCGCGCTGAGCCTCCGGCACGCCGGGGCCCTGATCCTCGATCTCGAAATCGAGGATGCTCGCGCCGTCGTTGGCGGGACGCGCGCGGGCGCGCAGGCGAACCGTCCCCCTCGGCGTCATCTTCAGGGCGTTGGACAGCAGGTTGATGACCACCTGTTCGATCCGGCCCTCGTCGGTCAGGACGCAGAAGTCGGCCGGATCGCCATCGCACTCAACCTGCAGGTCGAGGTTCAGCTCTTCGGCGCGGTGGCGCCAGACGCGGCCGATGCCCTCGATTCCGGCGCGAACGTCGACGGGGGCGAGGCGGACCTCGACCTGGCCGGATTCGATCCTGGACAGGTCGAGGGCGCCGTTCAGCAGACGCAGCAGCATGGCGCCGGCGTCACCCATGTCGGCGACCAGCTCGGTCTCCGCCTTCGCCCGCTTCTTGCGCTTCAGCACCTCGACCACGCCCATGATGATGTTCAGCGGCGTGCGGACGTCGTGGCTGATCATGGCCAGGAAGCGTGACTTGGCCTGATTGGCGCGCTCGGCCCGGGCGCGATCGGCCTCGGCCTCGACCAGGGCGGTCTCAAGGGCGGAGGTGCGCTCGGTCAGATCGACCTGAAGCTCGACGGCCTGGCGGTCCGTCTGCATCTGTCGCCAGGCGGCGCCGATGACGCCGGCCACGAACATGGCGACGCAGACCATCAGGGCGATATCGTCGCCTGAGCGCCGCCAGACGAGAAAGCCGAAGGCGATCGAGGCCGGCAAGACGGCGGCGGCGAAGCTGAGGCGGCTGATGTGAACCTGAAGCGCGCCGACCATCAGATTGCCGATGATGAGCAGTACGGCATGTCTCTGGTAGAGCGGCTGATAGGCCACCAGCATCAGGACGACAGCTCCGATGTGCAGGGACAGGGCCAGGGTGAGCCCCTCGGTCCATCGCTTCAGCGACTGGAAGGCGCCCGGAGCCTCGGGATGGCGCAGCGCCGTGTCGACCCGTGACCACAGGACGGCATAGAGGCTGAGTTGGAAGGCGGCGAAGTTGAGCGCCCAGGTCCAGTCAAGCAGCCACAAGGCGACCGCGGCGATGCCGACGATACAGGCAATACGCACCGGGAACATGTCGCCGTAACGGCTGGCGTAGGCCCGCACATATTCACTGTTCCGGACCATGCCTACTCACCGTGACGCTTCGACTGCGGTCAAGCTTGACGGGCGTGTTTTAAGGAGCGGTCAATGAGGGAAACTTTCATTTCCGAGATTGTGTCCGGGCGATATTGACGCCCATGTTTTGTCCGGGTAAATTCGTGTCGTCGCCTGAGGAGCACGCCATGACCGCTGCTGATGTGAAATCCTGCACCGCCTTCGCCGGCCATCGGCGGATCGCGTCGGGCTCGCCGCGCGAGATCGTCGGCGCGGTGAAGGCGGCGGTCGAGGCGGGCGAGAGCGTGTTGGTCTTCGACGACGCCGACGCCCGGCCGGTCGAGTTCGACCTGCGCGGCGACCTGGAGGCCGTGCTCGCCCGCCTGGCGCCGACGTTGGAGGAGCCGAAGCGGGGGCCGGGGCGGCCGAAGCTGGGGGTGACGGCGCGCGAGGTCACCCTGTTGCCGCGCCACTGGGACTGGCTGGCCTCCCAGCCCGGCGGGGCGTCGGTGGCGCTGAGGAAGCTGGTCGAAGGGGCGTTGCGCGAGGCCGAAGGGCCGGACCGGGTGCGGAAGGGGCGGGAGGCGGCCTATCGCTTCATGACCGCCGTGGCGGGGGACCTGCCGGGGTATGAGGAGGCGACGCGGATGCTGTTCGCGGGGGACTGGACCGCGTTCGATGCGGCGGTCGAGGCCTGGCCCGAGGGAGTGCGGGAGCACGTCCGGATGCTGGCCGGGCGGACGTGGCGGAACGGGGTGGAGGGTTAACTCCATTCACAGTGCACACCGGCCTTCGCCAGGGTGCACGGAGGAGAAGGTTATCGCATGTGCGCGAGAGCCTAACCCACCTTCACCCGCGTCGCCGCCTCGGGGAGGTCCTCCCCGAACGCCCGCTGGTAGAACTCCGCGATGGTCGGCCGTTCCAGCTCGTCGCACTTGTTGAGGAACGTCAGCCGGAAGCTCAGGCCGAGGTCGCCGCCGAAGATGGTCGCGTTCTGGGCCCAGGTGATCACGGTGCGCGGGCTCATGAGCGTGGAGATGTCCCCGTTCATGAAGGCGTTGCGGGTCATGTCGGCCACGCGGACCATGGCGGCGATGGCGCGCTTGCCGTCGGCGGTGTTCCACTCGGGCGCCTTGGCGACGACGATCTCCGCCTCCACGTCGTGGTCGAGGTAGTTCAGGGTGGTGACGATGTTCCAGCGGTCCATCTGGCCCTGATTGATCTGCTGGGTGCCGTGATACAGGCCCGAGGTGTCGCCCAGACCGATGGTGTTGGTCGTGGCGAACAGCCGGAACCATTTGTTCGGGCGGATGACGCGGTTCTGGTCCAGCAGGGTCAAGCGACCCTGGGCCTCGAGTACGCGCTGGATCACGAACATGACGTCCGGGCGGCCGGCGTCGTATTCGTCGAACACCAGCGCGACCGGGCGCTGGAGCGCCCAGGGCAGGATGCCTTCGCGGAATTCGGTGACCTGCTTGCCGTCCTTCAGGACGATGGCGTCCTTGCCGACCAGATCGATCCGCGACACGTGGCTGTCCAGGTTCACCCGGATCATCGGCCAGTTGAGGCGCGCGGCCACCTGCTCGATGTGGGTCGACTTGCCGGTGCCGTGATAGCCCTGGACCATCACCCGACGATCAAAGGCGAACCCGGCG
>NZ_JANODA010000060.1:0-8407 GCF_031412435.1 Brevundimonas sp. | reverse complement strand
CGGGCGCAATGTCAAAGCGATCGCCGCCACAGCATCGGCCCGTAAACCGCGACGAAGCCCGCGAAGGACAGCGCCCACAGCGCCGCCGAGATCGCCAGCAGGGCGCCGGTCCATTCCGGCAGGAACGGCGCCGTCACCCGCACGAGCGCCGCCGACAGGATCAAAAGATAGAGGGCGGTCGTCGACCGGTCGGCGACCCGCGGCCGGCCGGTATGGCCCCGCGTGGCTCGCGTCATCATGGCGAGGGTCTCGGCCCCCATGGCCCCCGTGGTCAAGGCGTGGACGCCGGCGGTGAACGGCACGGCGTCAGGCGCCAGTGCGGCCAGTCCCAGCAGGATCAGCCCCACGCCGAGCCACGCATAGCCGGCGTGCAGGATCCAGATGAGCGGCTCGCGGCGGGCCAGCCAGCCGCGCCAGCGCGCCAGCCGAACCAGATTGGCCGCTCCGGCGACGACCAGGCCCGCCCCGACGAGCGGGGACAGCGGCGCCGCGACCCAACTGACCAAGGCTACGCCGGTCAGGGCGAGGACGATCGCATCGAACCGGTTGAACGGGGTCGGGTGGCGGCTCAGGCCGTGGGCCTGGGTCCAGTTCTGGGTGAAGCTGGGGGTGACCCGGCCGCCGATCAGGGCGATCAGCCCGGTCACCACGGCCACGGCGGCGCGTTCTGCGCCCGGACCGAACAGCGGGATCTGCTCGCGCAGATGGAAGGCGATGTTGGCGGCCGCCAGCAAGGACACCAGCAGACAGACCGGGAGATTGCGCCGGTTCCCCGCCGCCAGGACCTCGCGCCAGATCAGTGCGGCGAAGACCACCAGGAAGGCGCTGTCGATCACGGCGGCGGGCAGGGACATGGACGCCGGCAGGAAGCCGGCCGCCCGGCCGGCGGCCCATAGGGCGAACAGGCCGACAAGCGTGCCGCCCGTCACCGGCAGGCGGCCGGTCCAGTTGGGCACGGCCGTCAACAGGAAGCCGGCGATGACCCCCGCCAGATAGCCGAACAGCATCTCGTGGATGTGCCACTGCCGGCCGTCCATGCTCCCGACTGTGCCATCGCCCAGCGTCATCGACGCCACCCAGACCGGCACGGCGACCGCCGCCCACACCGCCGAGAACAGGAAGAAGGGCCTGAAGCCGAAGCTGAACAGGGGCGGGCCGGCGTACTGCCGGATGGACTGGGCTGTGGTGGCCACGGGAGATATCCTTGAAAGAAAGGGTGGGGAGAGGCGAACCCCTCCCGCCCCATACGCTGTCGACCCGCTACTCGGCCGGCAGAACCGCCGGCTCGGCTATCGACTCGTCGACGGGCCTCGGCTTGAGACCCCCGATCACCAGCCGGGCGGCGAAGATCGCCAGGGTGACGGCCCCTGCCCCGAACACCACGTCGCCGGGAACGCGCATCCAGACGAGGGTCTGGACCAGCGGCGAATGCAACACCGCCGGTGAGCGCGCGTACCACATGCCGTGCTCGATGCTGGCGAAGGCCTGCACCACGCCAATCGGCAGCAGAGACAGGAACAGCATCATCGCCAGACCGATATTCAGCAGCCAGAAGGTCCACGCCAGCAGCGTGTCGTTCCACGCCTCGCGACGGGCCAGGCTGCGGAAGCAGAACAGCAGCAGGCCGATGCCCAGCATCCCGTAGACCCCGAACAGGGCCGCGTGGGCGTGGGTCGCCGTCGTGTTCAGCCCCTGGATGTAATAGAGGGCCAACGGCGGGTTGATCATGAAGCCGAAGACGCCGGCCCCGAGCAGGTTCCAGAAGCCCACCGAGACGAAGAACAGGATCGGCCATTTGTAGGCCTTGACCCACGGCGCCGCCTTCGTATGCCGCCAGTTCTCGAAGGCCTCGAACCCGACCAGGGCCAGAGGCACGACCTCAAGGGCCGAGAACACCGAGCCGATGGCCATCACCGAGGTCGGCGTGCCTGCGAAATACCAGTGGTGCGCCGTACCCAGCACCCCGCCCGTCATAAAGACGATGGTGCCGAACACGACCGCGACATTGGCGACCATCGGCCGGACCAGGCCGAGGCGGACGAACAGCAGGCTGATCACCGCCGTGGCGAACACTTCGAAGAAGCCCTCGACCCACAGGTGGACCACCCACCAGCGCCAGTATTCGACCATGCTGATATGGGTGTGTTTGCCCCACATGAAGCCGGCCGCATAGAACAGGGCGATGGCCACGGTCGACAGGAACAGGATCACCAGGACAGGCTTGGCCTGGGACTTCTCCCTCAGCGCCGGCCACAGGGCCCGGGTGACCAGCAGCAGCCACAGCAGCAGGCCGACGAACAACAGGCTCTGCCAGAAGCGGCCGAGGTCGATGTACTCCCAACCCTGGTGACCAAACCACCAGTTGGTGTCGAGGTCGAAGACCTGCTGCACGCCGAACCATTCGCCGGCCATCGAACCCAGCACGACGACGACGAGGGCGACCCAGAGGACATTGACCCCGAGGGCCTGGAACCGCGGTTCCTTGCCCGAGACGATCGGGGCGATGTAGAGGCCCGTGCCCAGCCAGGCGGTGGCGATCCAGAACACCGCCAACTGGGTGTGCCAGGTGCGGGTGATGGCGTAGGGAATCCATTCCGAGATCGGAATGCCGTAGAAGTCATGGCCCTCGACCGCATAGTGGGCGGTGACGGCGCCGAGCCCGACCTGCAGCAGGAACAGGGCGATCACGGTCAGGAAATACTTGCCTGCCGCCTTCATGGAGGGGGTGGGCTTCATGCCCAGCAGGGGATCGGCCGTGGGCGGCTCGAGATGCTCGTCCTTCGGCTGACGCGCGTGCCAGAAGATCAGGGCGGCGACGCCGAGGATCAGCAACAGCACGCTGGCCACTGACCAGACGATGTTGGCCGGGGTCGGCACATTGTCGATCAGCGGTTCGTGCGGCCAGTTGGAGATATAGGTGATGGTGTCGTTCGGACGCTCCGTGCCCGCCCCCCAGCTGGCCCACCAGTAGAAGGCGGCGATCTGGTTGCGGCGGCTGATGTCCGGCACGGCGTTATTGGCGACCGCGTACTGCTCACGCAGGGATTCCAAGGCGGGGTCATCGCTGAACAGGGCGACGTAGTGCGCCTTGACCTCGCGCATGGCCGCCGCCCGGTCCGTCGAGACCGTGATGGTGTCGGTCGCCGGATCATAGGTGTTGGTGCGCATTTCACGCTTGGCCCGGGCCTTCAGCGCGGCCTGACGCTCGAGATCGAGATCGGCCCAGGATTGACCGAAGTCGCGCTGCGACCACATCTCGAGGAGGGCCATGGTTTCGCGGTGCAGCTGGTCGGCCGACCAGTCCGGCGCCACATAGCCGCCGTGGCCCCAGACCGAGCCGACCTGCTGGCCGCCCATCGACTGCCAGGCCAGTTGGCCCGTCTGTATGTCCTCACGGGTCAGCAGCACCGCCCCGCTGGTGTCAATGACCTGCGTCGGTATCGGCGGCGCCTGCCGGTTGATCTCCCGTCCCATCATCCCCAGCACGGCGAACGAAGTCGCCATGATCAGGGCGAGGACGATCCAAAGTCTCCTGGTTGTCATCTCGCGTATCCTCGCGGCCGCGCGGAAGGTCCCGGATCCGGCCAGTTGAAGCTTCCATCCGTCGTTCAGCATCACCGGACGTTGTGCGCCGACAAACTCGGGGATTCCCCGAGTGGGGACTGTCCCGGAGGTCACACCGCCCGGGCGTGCCGGCTCGCGGCGAGCGGAAGGCGGGCGTCGAAACAGGCGGCGACCACGCGCATGACGCGGTGGGCCTCGTCCGGGATCCGGATGGTCCGGCCCGCGACCGTGCACAGCCCGTCGGCCTGCAGCCGGCCCGCCGCCACGATCGAGCCGTCCAGCGCCGCATCGGTGAATCCGTGGGCGCGACAGACCTCGGCAACGTCGACTATGAGGTCGCACATCAGCCGCTCGATCACCGCCGCGCGCAGCTCGTCCTCGGCATCGACGGCCAGCCGGCGCGCGATGGGCAGACGGCCGGCCTCAACCTCCCGGCCCCAGACATCGGTCTGCGTTGCATTCTGCACGAAACCTTGGGCAAACCGGCCGATCGACGACGGGCCGATGGGCACGAGCACGGGCGCCGGATCGTCGGTGTAGCCCTGGAAGTTGCGGCGCAGCCTCCCTGCGGCCCCGGCGACGGTCAGCGGGTCTTCGGGCAAGGCGTAATGATCCAGACCGATGCGGACATAGCCCGCCCCAAGCAGCGTCTCGTCTGCCGCCTCGGCCTGGGCCCAGCGACCGTCGCCGTCGGCCAGATCGGCCTCGCGGATCATGACCTGGTGCTTTTTCATCCACGGCACATGGGCGTAGCCGAACACCGCCACCCGGTCGGGCCGCAGGCTCACGGCCGCCGCGGTGGACGATGCGACATTTTCCGGCGTCTGGCCGGGCAGGCCGTACATCAGGTCGAAATTGATCGCCGCCACCCCGGCTTGGCGCAGTCGGTCGTTGGCGGCGGCGACCTCGTCGAACGGCTGGACGCGGTTGACCCGGGTCTGGACGTCGCGATCGAAGGTCTGGACGCCGAGACTGGCGCGGGTCACCCCGGCCTCGCCGCAGGCGTCGATGAAGGCGTCGGTCAGCATACCGGGATCCAGCTCGGCGGCGATCTCGGCGCCTGGCCGCAGACGGAACCGATCGGCCATGTGCCGGACCAGGACCAGGAAGTCTCCGGGCGAAAGGGCGTTGGGGCTGCCGCCGCCGAAATGCAGGTGGGCGGCGCCGGCGTGCGGGCCCATGGTGCCGGCCCACAGATCGACCTCCAGCATCAGGGTCTGGAAGAAGGCCCTGACCCGGTCGTACTCGTGGAAAACGCTCGTGTGGCAGCCGCAGTACCAGCACAGCCGCTTGCAGAAGGGCACATGGACATAGGCCGATATTGCCTCGTCGACGAGGGTGGCCGCCAGCCACGCCCGCGCCTCCGCCTCTCCGGCGGCGGTCTCGAAGGCGACCGCGGTCGGATAGCTGGTGTAGCGCGGCAGGTTGCGTTCGGCGTGGGGACGCCAGGCGGCGGGAAGGGCGCGAGACGACATGCGAGACGGATCCGGTTCGTCGTCGCCGTTACGCCGCTGCCTTCCAGTTGGGCTGCAGCTCGACATGCTCCGGGCAGGGTGCGACCGGGATGGGGGCGCAACCGCCCAGTTCGTTGGCGAAGCCGTGGTTGACATCGCGATGATGGGCCTCGTCGGCGCGGACCACCAGAACCACGTCGCGCAGGGTCGCGTCAGCCGGCAGGTTCCAGTAGCGCAGGGCCAAGGCGGGCGCGGCCACGTTCGGGCTGCGGCCCTCGTCGATCTCGGCCAGATAGTGCGTGTAGCTGATGACGGCTTCTTCCTCGAAATAGCCGACCACCCGGTGCGCCGTCTTCGCGGACACCAGATAGAGGCCGAAGAAGAACAGGTAGAAGACCCATTGCACGGCGATAACCACGAAGCGTTCGAACAGCGTCGGCTGCGCCACCTCGATAAAGGTCATCAAGTGCATCCGTTCGTTCTCGGCCTCGTCCATCAGGGTGCGGATCCAGCCGTTGTCATCCTTCATCCGCCGCAGGGCCTTGAGGTGGTTCAGCGTCGCCCCGACCATGCCGGGCACGGCGGCGACCGTCTCCAGCACCACCGCGCGGTGGCCGTAGCGCTTGGCGAAAAAGGTGTCAGCGAAGAAGCGCAGCGCCTTCACGAAGCCCCAGGCCACGCGATCGGAGACACCCTTGGGCGCGTGGTGGACGGACAGGTCGACGAGGGGAACGGTCATGGCGGAATCCGAAAACACAAACGGGGCCGGCGGCCCGATGGCCCTGAACTAGCGGTCGCCCGCGTCTGGCGAAATTTGGGTGTTTCACCTACGGGATGTTGCGGAGGCGACCATGACGACCACCCCGAAAGCCGAGCTTGAGACCCGAACGGCCTGGGACTGGATGCTGGAGACCCGGCATACCGGCTACGGACTGGCCGCCGCCGTACTGGGCGCCGGGCTCGGGCTCGCCGTGCGGTTGGCGATGATGCCCCTGCTGGAAGACCGGCTGGCCCTGCTGTTCTTTGTCCCCGCCGTCGTCGCCGCTGCCGCGCTCGGGGGCGCGACTCCCGGCGCCTTGGCGACGGTCCTCGGCCTCTTCGGCGGGCTCTATGTCAACTGGCAGACCGGGGCCCCGGCCCCGGGCGATCTGGTCGGGGCGGTCGTCTTCCTGATGCTGGGCCTCCTGATCACGGCCGGGGGCGAGGCGTTCCAGACGATGCGCTCCCGGGCCATTACGGTGAACCGCGCCCTGCGGGCGCGCGAAGCACATCTGCAGTCGATTCTCGCCACGGTGCCCGACGCCATGATCGTCATCACCGAACGCGGAACCATGCAGTCGTTCAGTCCGACGGCGGAGCGTCTGTTCGGCTGGACCCCCGAAGAGGTGATCGGCCAGAACGTCAGGATGCTCATGCCCGAACCTTACCGGGAGCAGCACGACGGATACCTCGACCGCTATCTGACCACCGGCGAGCGGCGGATCATTGGCATGGGCCGCGTGGTGGTCGGTGAGCGCAAGGACGGTTCCACCTTCCCGATGGAACTGGCCGTTGGCGAGATGATCTCGGGCGACCAGCGCTTCTTCACCGGCTTCGTCCGGGACCTCAGCGAGCGTCAGCAGACCGAGCAGCGGCTCCAGGAATTGCAGTCTGAACTCGTCCATATCTCGCGCCTGACAGCGATGGGCGAAATGGCCTCCGCCCTGGCGCACGAACTGAACCAGCCGCTGTCGGCCATGGCCAACTACCTCAAGGGTTCGCTGCGGCTGCTGGACGCCGAGACGATCGCCCGCGACCGGTTGAAGGACGCCATCCAGAAAGCCGGCGACCAGGCGCTGCGGGCCGGCGACATCATCCGCCGCCTCCGCGATTTCGTGGCGCGCGGCGAGGCCGAGCGGCGGGTCGAAAGCCTGCCCAAACTGATCGAGGAAGCCAGCGCCCTGGCTCTGGTCGGCGCCAAGGAACATGGCGTCCGGGTGCTGTTCCGCTTCTCGCCGACGGTCGACCTGGTTCTGGCCGACAAGGTCCAGATCCAGCAGGTCGTGCTCAACCTTATCCGCAACGCGATCGAAGCCATGGAGGACGGGAAGCGCAGGATCCTCGAAATCCGCCTCGATCCGCTGGAGGATGGATACGCCCAGGTGACCGTGGCGGATACCGGCTCCGGCATCAGCCCGGACATCGCCGATCAGCTGTTCCAGCCCTTCGTCACCACCAAACGGACCGGGATGGGCGTTGGCCTGTCTATTTCCCGCACTATCATCGAAGCTCACGGGGGTCGCATCTGGGTTGAGCCGAATCCCGGCGGCGGCACCCGATTCTGTTTTACGCTGCGTTCAGTAGGCGAAGAGGAACTCTATGATGGCGAATGAGCCCATCGTCCACGTGGTCGATGATGACGCCGCAGTCCGGGATTCGTTGGCCTTCCTGCTGGACACGGCCGACCTGGTCTCCAGAACCTATGACTCGGCCGCCGCCTTGCTGGTCCACGCTGGCAATCTGGCGCCTGGCTGCATCGTGACCGATGTGCGGATGCCGGACATGAACGGCCTGGAAATGGTGCGGAGGCTCTCCGATTTGGGCGTGCGCCATCCGGTCATCGTTATGACCGGGCACGCCGACGTGCCGCTGGCGATCGAGGCCGTCCGCGCCGGGGTCAAGGATTTCATCGAAAAGCCGTTCGACGATGAGGCCATGCTGTCCTCGATCCGCTCAGCCCTCGCGGACCTGGCCGGCAGCGCCGGACGCGAGGGCCAGGACGCCGAGGTGCGTGATCGTCTCGCCTCCCTGTCCTCCCGCGAACGCCAGGTGCTTGAAGGCCTCGTCGCCGGTCGCGCCAACAAGGTGATCGCCTATGATCTTGAGATCAGCCCCCGCACCGTCGAGGTCTACCGTGCCAATGTCATGACCAAGATGCAGGCGCGCAGTCTGTCAGAACTGGTCCGCATGACGATCCTCGCTGGTTAGATTCTCCAGGCAATAGGGGTTTACCGGAGGTGACGCGGGCGCAGGCCGGTGGGAGGAGGAAGGCCTCACACTGCGGGGCCCTTCCGATGTTCGACTACACCGCCGCATTCCAGTCCGCCGTCGACCAGGTGAAGGGCGAGGGGCGCTATCGCGTCTTCGCCGACCTGAAGCGGGTGCGCGGACAATTTCCGAAGGCGGTTCGGCGGCTGGATGACGGGTCCGAGCAGGACGTCGTCATCTGGTGCTCCAACGACTACCTCGGCATGGGCCAGCATCCGGTCGTGCTGGAGGCGATGCAGGCCGAGCTGGACGCCGTGGGCGCCGGGGCCGGGGGCACGCGCAACATCTCCGGCACGACGCGCTCGGCGGTCGACCTGGAGGCCGAACTGGCGAGCTGGCACCAGAAGGAAGCGGCCTTGCTG
>NZ_JANODA010000059.1:0-22437 GCF_031412435.1 Brevundimonas sp. | reverse complement strand
GGCCGCCAACTGGCGCTCCACGACCATCTGGGTTGCGATGCCCGCATGGTCCGTGCCGGGCAGCCACAGCACCGCCTTGCCCTGCATCCGGTGATAACGGGCCAGGATGTCCTGCAGGGTGTTGTTCAGCGCGTGGCCGATATGCAGCGAGCCCGTCACGTTCGGCGGCGGGATGACGATCGAATAGGCCTCGGCCGCGCCATCGGTCCTGGGCGCGAAGGCGCCGGAGGCTTCCCACTGGGCGTAGAGCCGCGGCTCGGCGGCCTTGGGATCGAACGTCTTCTCAAGCATCGGGGCATCTCAGAAAGCAGAAGGGGCGGCCCATCCGAGCCGCCCCTGTTGGTCATAGTCGCCGGTGGCGAGCGGGGCTAGCCCGCGCTGCGGGAGATGCGTTCGACTTCCTTCTTTACCGCCGCCTCAACGATGCCCGGCAGGTTGGCGTCGAGCCAGTCCTTCAGCATCGGGCGCAGCAGGCTGCGGGCCAGGTCGTCAATGGTCGGGCCGACGCCGCCGGTCGGGATCGGCTCGGGCTGGCGGAAGGCGGCCGACAGGCCGGCGAAGGCCGAGGCGGACGCCGCCGCCGCGCTTTCCCCGACGAGCGAATCGTAAGGCACGGACGAGGCGCTCGGCTCGGGGTCCCGCGCTGCGGGACGCTCCGGCTCTGCGAATGACGTGGGGAAGGGTTCGGGCTCAGGCTCGTCGGCCGGGGCGGTGACGTCCAGATCGCCGATCGTCTGGGCGGCTGGAGCCTCGTAGCGGTCGGTCAGGTCGAGGATCTCTTCCTCGGCTTCGGGTTCCTGAACCGATGGCGTCTCGTCCATCAGGGCGGGCGACGCCTCTTCGACGGGTTCGGGCTCGGGCGCCGGGGCCGCTTCGGCCGCGGGGGCGTCGTCCTCGGAGATGATCCGGCGGATGGACGCCAGGATCTCTTCCATCGTCGGTTCTTGGGCGGTGGTGTCGGTCATGATCGGGCCTTCGAAGAACCTGCGCCGGCCGCATTGGGCCCACGCGTGACGAACAAAGTGGATCGGAGCCGACGCTCAGCCCTGCCCCAATTCATTTCGTCGCATCAACGCCCGTGGGAATCAACGGGCGTTTTTCGCCTGACTGGTTAATCCGCAGGCGTCAGTTCGAGTTCGGCGCCGTCCGGACGATCTCGCCGTCAAGCTGGGTGTCGATCGGCGCGTTCTCGGTCTCGTTCGCCGGGGTGATCGGCGGTGCGGCGATGCGATCGAGCGTCTCGACCAGACCGTCCCACGGCACGGCGCCGCGCAGGCGGGCGCGCTGGGCGTTCACGGCCGGATCGTAGATTTCGATCGCCGGGTTCAGGTCCTCGCCGCTCAGCCGCCCCATGGAGGTCAGCAGCGACGCCTGGGCGACGTAGAGATTACGCTTGGCCACGGCCAGGTTGATCTCGGCGTTGCGCAGCTCCAGCTCGCCGTTCAGCACATCGAGCGTGGTGCGCAGGCCGACCTGCTGCTCCTGACGAACGCCTTCGGCGGCCACGCGGGCGGCGCTGACGCCAGCCACGCCGGCTTCCAGCTGTGAACGGTTCGAGACGACCTGGGCATAGGCGCTCGAGACGCCCTGAAGGACAGATCGCTTCTGGCGGTCGATCTCGATCTTGGCCGCATTGGCCTGTTCCAGGGCCTGGGCGACGCGCGAACTGTTCAGGCCACCGGTGAACAGCGGCACCGACAGGCTGACGCCGGCCTGGAAGGTGTTCGTCCGGTCCGACAGGTCGAAGCCGTCAACGGGGGCGGAACCGCCATAGGAGCCTGAGAGTCCCACCGAAGGCAGATGGGCCGAGCGGGCCTGGGCGTGGCGTGCCTCGGCCTCTCGCAGCTGGTATTCGGCGGCCAGCAGGTTGGGGTTTTCGGCAAGTCCGATGTCCAGGGCTGCGTCGAAATCGGTCGGCACGCCGGGCAACGCGGGCGGCTCTTCCAGATTGGTCGGGGCCTGGCCGATGACGGCGGCATAGGAGGCCCGCGAGACGGACAGCTGGGCCTGGGCGCCGGCGAGGTCGGCTTCCGACTGGGCCAGACGGGCTTCTGACTGCGACACGTCGGTACGGGTGATTTCGCCGACCTCAAAGCGGGCGTTCGATTCGTCGAGCTGGCGGCGCAGGACCGACAGGTTGGCTTCGCGGATACGCAGGATTTCGACGTCGCGCTGGACGTCGACATAGGCCTGGATCACGGCGCCCAGAACCTGCTGCTCGATGCTGCGCAGGGATTCGCGGCCGCTGAGGACCGAAGCCTCGGCGGCGTCGATCCCGCGGGCAATCCGGCCGCCGGAATACAGGGTCTGCTCCACGCCGATGCTGGCCCCGATCGAGTCGCTCTCGGTGACGTTGTTGCTGGGCGGACTGTCAAAGGCGCCGGTGAAGAGCCCGTCTCCGTTCAGATCAACCCCCGGCGAGTTGGGCAGGTCGGTCCGGGTGTAGCGAGCCGAGCCGCTGACCGAGACGGTTGGGCGCAAGCCAGCCCGGGCCTGGGGCACCGCTTCGTCCAGGGCGCGCTGCTGGGCGCGCTGGCCCTGAAGCGTTGGGTTGGTGCGGTAGGCCAGGGCGATGGCCTCCTGCAGGGTTTCGGCCCAGGCCGGAGCGGCCAGACCGGCCGTAACGGCGATCAGGGCGACGGAAGCGAGTGCGCGCGAGCGTTTGAACATGGCAGTTTCCCGATGGGCGTCGCTGACGGCGCCGATATCTCTTCGCAGGCCTGATGCGTGAGCCGCTACAGCTACGCCAGTTAAGTTTTTTTCACGCGACCGCCAGCCGACTCCGTGGGAATCGCGGCCATCACAGCGCGAATGCAGGGGCGGGTGTCATTTCAGCCAGCAGGGGCGGCGCTGCGTCGAACAGTTCGCGGCGCGACACACCTTCACGTCCCTTCACATACAGAACCGCCCGGCCGCTCGGGCCCGGACGCTCGACCACCGCCAGACGGCCGCCGACACGCAGCGCCGCCAGCCAGGCCGTCGGACGAACCGCGACAGCGCCTTCGGAGATAATCATGTCCCAGTCCCGACCAGTCGGTTGGGTCAGTGGAGCGACGACAGAGGCGACGCCGGCGTCGGCCAGGGCCGGTCCGACCACGTCAAAGACCGCGGCCTCGGCTTCCTGCGCCGTCACCGAGATCATCATCTCGGCCAGAACGGCGGCGGCATAGGGTCCGGCGATGGCCAGGGCGGTCTCGCCTGCGCGGGCGTCAAGCGCCTGGATCAGTTTGGAAACCTCGCGCACCTGCATCAGCCGGCGCCCGGCCGCGATCTCGACCTCGACCTCGCCATAGGCGGCGAAAGCCTGGCCCGGCGTGCAGTAGCGCTCCCGCGGCACAGCCATCAGGGCGGCCTGAAGCGTGCGGTCGGTGACGTCATTCACCCGGACCTGGGAGTCCACCATGACCTTGCGAGCGGCAGCGTAGTCCATGTGACGCGGAATCCTTGAAGCGAAGCGACCGGCCAAGCCGGAAATCTGGCGCGCTTATAGGTCCGTGCGTCGCATGCGACAATCGCGTTGCAGCCACAGGAGCGATCTGATAGCGAACGCCCCTCGCGATCTGGGGCCTTTCAAAAAGCCCTATGGCCTGATGGCGGAGTGGTGACGCAGAGGACTGCAAATCCTTGCACCCGGGTTCGATTCCCGGTCAGGCCTCCATCGCGATCTCATTGAGATCGATGATGAGTTTCTCAGATCGGCGCGGTCAGCCAGCCGATCGCGCCGGCGCCGCCGAGAGCCGCCGCGACCACGCCGATCGCCACCGCGATCCGCACATTGCGGCTCATGAACCCCAGAATAGCAGCCATGTCGTCCTCCCCGGACCTCCATAGCGGCACGGAAATCAACGTTCATCAAGGTGCACGAAGCGTTAACGCGCTGAAATCACGCCACTGTCAGCGAATCGACACGGTCGCGACCTGGTACAGGGCGAGGGCGCTGGTCACAGCCACGTTCAGGGAGTCGAAGCCGCCCGCCATGGGTATGCCCACCGTCCTGATACGGGCCATGATCTCGGACGGCAGACCCGGCCCTTCAGACCCGACCAGAACAGCCCGGCGCCCCCCGCCCGTCAAGCTCGACAGAGGCTCGGTCGCACCGGGCGACAAGGCGATGACCTCAAACCGCGCCGCCTGCAGGGCCGAGATCAGACTTTCCAGCGACGCGGCGCTGGCGCTCGGCGTCCGCAACACCGCGCCGACCGAGACGCGGATCGCCTTGCGATAGAAGGGATCGCAGCAGCGCTCGTCTCTCAGCACCGCCGCCGCCCCGAAAGCCGCCGCGTTCCGGAACAGGCCGCCCATGTTGTCGTGATTGCCAATCCCGGCACAGGCCAGGACGACGCAATCCTCCGGCAGGCCGGCCAGCACATCCTCGACAGACCGTTCGACCGGCTTCTCGCCAAGCGCCAGCAGACCGCGATGCAATGGAAAGCCCGCGATCTCGTCCATCACCGCCTGGGAGGCCGCATAGACCGGAGCATCGCGGGCCGCCGCGATCAGCTCGCCCTGGGCGTCCAGTCGATTCGCCGCGATCAGCAACGACCGCGCCCGGCACAGGGACGCAGGCGACAGCAGGGTGCGGATGACTACCTCCCCCTCCGCAACGAACAGCCCTTCCCGCCCCGTCAGGTCACGCTCGCGGATGTCGCGATAGGCCGCCACGCGGGGATCGGTGGGGTCATCGATGAACTGAACGCTGTTGGCTGACATTTCCCGTTGCACAATCAAGAAGGCCGCTGCTATAGGCCCGCCTCCCGAGCCCCTGTTCCGCGGTAGCTCAGTGGTAGAGCAGCCGACTGTTAATCGGCTGGTCGTAGGTTCGAATCCTACCCGCGGAGCCACTCGGCGCTTTAGCCCGATTTCGATACGGCGCTACCGCCTTTCTGGCGGACACACAGGCAAGACCTGTCCACCAGCGCCGTCCGGTCGCTTTCCGAGGCTTCGCTCATGATTCCGCGCCCCGCGACGATCGGCATTGATTTCGGCACCACCAACACGGTTGTGGCCCTGACCTCAGGCGATGGCGACGCAGTCGTCATCCGCTTCGAGGCGCCCGGGGGCGACCTCGCGACCTTCCGCTCGACCCTGAGCTTCCAGCTGCATCCCGGTGAGGACGGCCGCACGCCCGAACGCGTCGTGGAGGCTGGCCCATGGGCCATCGAGGCCTATGTCGAGGATCCGCTGGACACCCGGTTCATCCAGTCCTTCAAAACCTTCGCCGCCAGCGCCGCCTTCACCGAGACGGTGATCGACAACCGGCGCTACGGATTTGAGGACCTGCTGTCCGCCTTCCTGCTGCGGGTGCGTCACCACGCCGGCGGCGACATGGACGACCTGCCGCCTCGTGTCATCGTCGGCCGCCCGGTGACCTTCGCCGGCGGCTCGCCCAACGCGGACCTCGCCCTTGAACGCTATCAGACGGCGTTCGAACGGCTCGGCTTCACCGACATCCGCTATGCCTACGAGCCGGTGGGCGCGGCCTTCTTCTTCGCCCGCAGCCTGACCGAGCCCGCGACCGTCCTCGTCGCCGACTTCGGCGGCGGCACCAGCGACTTCTCCATCGTCCGCTTCGAGCCTTCACCCGACGGCCTGCAATCGACCCCGCTTGCCCGTTCCGGAGTCGGCGTCGCCGGCGACGCCTTCGACTACCGGATCATCGACCAGTTGGTGTCTCCGGCCCTGGGCAAGGGCGGCTCTTACCGGAGCGTTGGCAAGGTCCTGCCCATCCCCCAGCGTTACTACGCCGCGTTCGCCCGGTGGGATCAACTGGCCCTGCTGCGGGCCTCGCGCGACATGAAGGACATCCGCAGCCTCGCTCGCACCGCCGTCGAGCCGGAGAAGGTCGAACGGCTGATCGAGGTCCTCGACGACAACCACGGCTACGCCCTGTACCAGGCCATTTCGCGGCTCAAGATGGACCTGTCGCGCGACGAGACCGCGACCTTCGTCTTCGAGGCGGGATCGGTTCGTCTGGAAGCGCCGGTCGCCCGATCCGAGTTCGAAGCCTGGATCGCGCCGGAGCTCAACGCCATCGAAGGCGCCGTCGACCAGGCCATCACCCAGGCGGGGCTGCGACCGGACCAGATCGACCGGGTCTTCCTGACCGGCGGCACCTCCTTCGTCCCGGCCGTGCGCGACATTTTCCAAAGACGATTCGACCACGAGAAGATCGAGACCGGCGGCGAGTTCGAATCGATCGCCTCGGGCCTGGCTCTGATCGGGCGGGAAACGGACCTCGATCTCTGGACCGAGCGCCGCTGACGAGACTTCCCCGGTATCGCCCGATAGGGTCGGCGCGCCCATGACCGAACAGATCTCAACTGCCCTCGCCCGACGCATGGCCCTGGCTGCGCAGGGATTCGGCAAACCCCATCCCCCGGCCGCCGGAACGCGCCAGTTGCGCGATACGGCCCGGCGTCTGGGCGTGATCCAGATCGACAGCGTCAATGTTGTCAGCCGCACCCACTATCTGCCCGCCTTCTCACGCCTCGGCGGTTATCCTCGCGACCTGCTGGAGACGGAGGCCTGGGGCAAAAAGCCGACCCTGTTCGAATACTGGGGCCACGAGGCCTCGTTGATGCCGCTGGAGACCCAGCCCCTGATGCGCTGGCGGATGGAGCGAGCACGCGACGGCCACGGCATCTGGAGCGGCCTCAATCGCTTCGGTCGCGAGCATCGCGACTATATCGACGGCGTCCTGGCCCAGATCGAACGGCGCGGTCCGGTCACGGGCGCCGATTTCGCCACCGGGCCGCGCGGCAAGCCCGGCTGGTGGGAATGGTCGGACGGCAAGCGAGCCCTCGAATGGTTGTTCTGGGCCGGGTTGATCACGACGAAGACCCGTCGCGGGTTCGAGCGCGTCTATGATCTGGCCGAGCGGGTCATTCCGTCCGCAATCCAGAACCTCCCTACGCCATCCGAAGCCGACGCACAGCGCGCCCTGATCCGCATCGCCGCCGACGGCATGGGCGTTGCCACCGCCGCCGACATTCGCGACTATTTTCGCCTGCCCGTAGAAGGCTTCAAGGACCGGGTCGCCGAACTGGTCGAAGAGGGCGTCCTGACGCCAGTCTCCGTCCCCGGCTGGCGCAACACGGCCTATGCCGCCCCTGACGCTCGCCGGCCCCGCAAGGTCCACGGCGCCGCCTTGCTCTCCCCGTTCGACAACCTGATCTGGTTCCGAGACCGCACCGAGCGGCTGTTCGACGTCCGCATAAGGCTGGAAATCTACACCCCCGCCCACAAGCGGGCGCACGGCTACTATGTCCTGCCCTTCCTCGAAGACGAAGCGATCACGGCACGGGTCGATCTGAAGGCTGATCGTCAGGCCGGAGTCCTGCTGGTTCAGGCCGCCTGGCGCGAGCCTCTGGCGACGCCGGCGACGGCCTCTCGATTGGCGGCTGAACTGGTCAGGATGGCGGGCTGGCTGGGTCTGGAGCGGGTCGAGGTCAAGGAACGCGGCGACCTTGCGACCGACCTGTCCGACGCCCTGCCCGACTGAGATCCAAGAAAAAGCCCGACGCGGGCGCCGGGCTGAACAGGTTCGGTGATGGTGGGTGTCCTCGGAGAGAACACACAAGGGTTGAGTTGAATTGGTTAACGGATCGTTGCCGGCCTGTCGGGGAACCAAGTCGACTGACGACCGCCGCCGGGGCTCGACCAGGCGATGCTCCAGCCCGCTCCGGACCTTTGCAGCGTATCGGGCGTCGCCGCCCCCCCCGGGGCCGGCGCATAGGCCGTTCCATCGATGGTTATCGGCGTCGAACCGTCTCCGGAGCCCGCAAGACGCCAGCGCCCCCGCTCATCCGCCGTCACCGTGCGCTGGACGCTGCCCTCGATGACGACCTCGGCCCCGGCCACCGCCCGCCCGGAGACGAAGGACGCCCGTCCATCGGTGTCCACGGCATCCAGACCGGAACCGGCGTCCAGCCGCAGTGTCGGCGCACCGATGGCCAGGAGAGCGACCGGGGCCGAGGGGTCCGCTCCGATCAGCAGGCGGTATGGCGCGGGGAACCCTTCCTGACCGACCCGCGCCTCGACCAGGAACAGGGTGTCTTGCGGCGGTCGCGGCACCCGCAACTCGAACCGTCCTTCCGCATCGGCGCCGACCGCATAGGCGAGGTCTCCCGCGCCGCTGACCACCACCCGGCCCAGCGGAGAGGCCTGTCCGCGCACGATCAGCTCGCGCCCGCTGGACGCGACTTCGGCGATCTCGGGCGGCATGACCCAGCCCGATTCCTGCGCCGTCTCAGCAGCCGGCGGGGCCTGTTCGCCACAGGCCGAAGTGGTCAGCGCGGCAAGCACGGCCAATGTCGATGCGATCGGTCGTTTCATCCTGTCCGCCGGGTCTGTAGGACTGATCGCCCAGATAGACCGGTGCGACCGGCCTGTCTCCAATCTTGCGTCTCGTCTCGAGGGTTCATGTCGGCGTCCACCCCCACCATCGCTTCGTTCGACGGCCCGTCGGTCTGCCTGTTCTGCGGCTCCTCCGACGCGGCCGATCCCGTCTACACCCGCGCCGCCGCCGAGTTCGGCGCCGCGACGGCGCGCGAAGGCTGGCGGCTGGTCTACGGCGGCGGTGGCGTGGGTCTGATGGGCGCCTCGGCCCGCGCAGCGCACGACGCAGGCGGCCGGGTCCTCGGCATCATGCCGGCCTTCCTGCGCAGCCGCGAACGCCTGTTCGACGAGGTAGAGACCATCGTCGTCACCTCGATGCACGAGCGCAAGCAGTTGATGTACGACCAGTCGGACGCCTTCGTGGTCGCCCCGGGCGGCATCGGCACACTGGAAGAGGTCGTCGAGCTGCTGTCGTGGAAGCGGCTGGACCTGCATGGCAAGCCGGTGATTTTCCTCAACATCGGGGGCTTCTGGGAGACCTTTTTCGCCCTGATGCGCCAGAGCGTGGAGACCGGCTTCACCCCCCCGTCCTTTCTGCAGGCCTGGACAGTCTGCGACACGGTTGAGGAGGCGATCGCAGCGATGCGACATGCTGACGCTTCTGCGCCCTTGAAACATGATCAGCGATAAGTGATCATCGCTTAGTCAACCCCTGCAGTGCGTTTCTTTTGAAAACCCGGATTGACAGTTTCGAATAACAACGCACTATGCCTGCGTTGACGCTGGACCGTGTCGGTCCGTTCTTGCACCGGAGTCTCCCCCATGCGCGCCGTCCTCCCCCTGCTCGCCCTCTGCGCCGCCTTCGCTGCGGCTCCCGCTGTCGCCCAGGCCCCGTCCGCGGGCGCCGCCACCCGTTTGGTCCTGGTCGACGCCTCGCGCGCACCGACCCGCGCCACCATCATCGATGGCGCCAGCTGGCGCTGCGAAGGCCAGACCTGCACCGCCTCGGGCGGCGCCAACCAGCCCGCCCCGCGCGCCTGCCGCCGCGTTGCTGCCCGCCTCGGCCAGGTCACTGAGTTCTCGTGGCGCGGCACCGCCCTGACGGCCGAACAACTGGCCGTCTGCAACGCCTGACAGACAAAAGGGGCGGTCCACCGGACCGCCCCTTTTCACTCGATCGCTAGGCGACCTCGCCCCTCAGGCGCTTCTCGATCCGTTCGCGCCCGATCAGCGGCACGATCGTCGCCATATCCGGCCCGTGCGGCTGCCCCGTCAGGATGTGGCGCAACGGCATGAACAGGGCCTTGCCCTTTGCGCCGGTGCTTTCTTTGACCGCACTGGTCCAGGTCGACCAGGCGCCCGCGTCGATCACCTCCGGCAGGACGGCCAGGGCCGCGGCCGCGAAGGCCGGATCCTCGATCACCGGCGTCACCGGCCCCCGCACCATCCGCGCCAGATCGACCACATCAGCGAACTTCGTCAGGTTCGCCCGCACGGCCTCCCAGAAGACCTCGCCCAGATCGCAATCCAGCGCCGCCAGACGATCCTTCGCCGTCGCATAGCTCATGGCATGCAGGGCCTGGGCGTTCAGACGATCCAGATCCTCGGTGTCATAACGCGCCGGCGACCGGCCCATCTTGTCGAAGCTGAAGCCCAGCCCCAGGGCATGGATATCGGCGGCGACCTCCAGCGGGTCGGACGTCCCGATCCTGCCCAGATGGCTGGTAATGGCGATCGGCTCATAGCCCTGATCACGCATTTCGGCGACCGACAGCGATCCCAGGCGCTTGGACAGGGCCGCGCCGTCCGCACCAACCAGCAGCGGCATGTGGGCGAAGTTCGGAACCTCGGCGCCCAGACCTGCGGCGATCAAGGCCTCGAAGATCTCAATCTGGGCGCCGGTGTTCGTCGTGTGATCCTCGCCACGGATGACGTGCGTGATGCCCATGTCGATGTCGTCGACGACCGACGGCAGGGTGTAGAGATAGAGACCGTCCTCGCGGATCAGCACCGGGTCCGACATTGAGGCCGTGTCCACCTCGGCATGACCGCGCGACAGGTCCTCCCAGGCGACCCGCCGGCCATCCAGCTTGAAGCGCCAGTGGGGTTTGCGGCCTTCGGCCTCCAGCCTGGCCTTGTCCTCGTCAGTCAGGGCCAGGGCGGCGCGGTCGTAGATCGGCGGCAGGCCACGCGACAGCTGCACCTTCCGGCGGCGATCCAGTTCTTCTGACGTATCGTAGGCCGGATACAGACGCCCGGCCTTCTTCAGCCGTTCGGCGGCGTCGTGATAGCGGTCGAACCGCTTGGACTGGTTGTAGCGTTCGTCCCACAACAGGCCGAGCCAGGTCAGGTCGTCCTCGATCCCCTGTTCGAACTCGGGCGTCGAACGGGCCAGGTCGGTGTCGTCGATGCGGAGGACGAAAGAGCCCCCCTGGCCCCCCGCCTCCTTCAGAGTATGGGCGAACATCCAGTTGACCAGGGCGGTGCGGACGTTGCCGACGTGCAGCTTGCCGGTGGGCGACGGGGCGAAACGGACCTTGACGGACATGGGGCAGCGAGACCTTGAAAGCGAGGCGCGTAGGTCGGTCACACGCCGCCCCAAGTCAAGGACGCCCGCGATCTGGCCATCCGGTCGCTTTTCGGCTTTTCCCGCAACGATCTTGCGGCATAAGGCGTCGATGACCGCGCCCGGCTCCCTTACCGTCGATCTGAACGCCCTTTCGCACAACTTCCATGCGCTGGAGGCGGTGTCGGGCGTGTCCGTGCATCCGGTGGTGAAGGCCAATGCCTATGGTCTCGGGGCCGTCCCGGTGGCGAAAAGGCTGCTCGCCGAGGGCGCGCGCACCTTCTTCGTCGCCCGCCTCGATGAGGGCGTCACACTTCGCGTGGCGCTCGGCCCGGACCCGACCATCTATGTCCTGGACGGCTGCGTCGGCGAGGCGGCGGGTGCGCTGAAAGCCGCCGACCTGCGTCCGATCCTCAACCACGGCGACCAGGTCGCGTCCTGGAGAGCGGCGAGCGGCGGGGCCTGCGGGCTCCAGATCGATACCGGCATGAACCGTCTCGGATTCCGCCCGGAAGACGCGCCTGAGCCTTTCGCCGGTCTCGAACTGGTGATGAGCCACCTGGCCTGCTCTGACGATCCCGCCGAGCCGATGAACCGGCGCCAACGCGATGCTTTCGCAGCCGTTTCAATGCGCTACCCGGGCACTCTGAAATCTTTCGCCAACTCCGGCGGTTGTTTCCTCGGTCCCGACTACGGTTTCGACGCCGTTCGCCCGGGCATCTGCCTCTATGGCGGCGGACCTGAAGGACGGCCCGACAACCGACTGAGAGCCGTCGCAACCCTGACCGCCGAGATTCTCCAGATTCGCGACCTGCCCGCTAGTGAGAGCGTCGGCTATTCGCGCGGCTTCATCGCCGACCGGCCGCGCCGCATCGCCACGTGCGGCGCGGGCTATGCCGACGGCATACTGAGATCGTGCTCTCCGCGCGGCGAGGTCTGGGCGGCCGGAGCCCTGCGCCCCCTACTGGGTCGGGTGTCGATGGACGTCATCGCCGTGGACGTCACAGGCGCAGATGTTTCCGTCGGCGACAGCGTCGAGCTGTTCGGCGCCAATCGCCCTGTCGATGACGCCGCCACGGCCGCCGGGACGATCAGCTACGAACTGCTGACCTCCATCGGCAACCGCTTCGAGCGCCGCTACCTGGATCACACCTGAGGCGCGATCACCGCAGGCTGTTCAGTCGGCGGCGTGGTCGGGAAATCGCGGATCGGATCGGGCAGCTCGCCGTCTTCCGTGATCGCATCGCAGTCCATGTGCCACTGCTCGGCCAGGACCAGTCGCGTCCCGTCCCAACGCCAGCTTGCGCCTTCCGCGCAGCCGGTGGCCTGCATGCGGGTCGACCCGGCGAAGGTGCGCTCGTCGGTCCAGCCCATATTCGACATGCTGTCCCAGGTCTGCCACCCCTCTGCGTCCTGGTACTGATAAAGCGGCAGGAGGACGTGTACCGGCCCGCCGCCGTCCTCCGAGACATAGACCCGGCTCCACTGGTCCGCCCGACCGGTCGAGCAGATCACGACCACGCCGGCGTCCCCGCCTCCCAGATCGACGGCCTCGGCGGTTCTCTCCTGCTCCATGAAGTCGGGAAGGGCGCAGTCCTCATCGGCCTTTACAAGCGTCATGACCTGGCTCTTCAACGCCTCTAGCCGCTCGGGCGTGACGGCGGCCGTCTCGATGGCCGCCGCAGGCGCGGCGGGTTCAGGGGCGGACGGTTGGCAACCCGCCAACATCGCGAGCACCAACAGACTGCAAAAAGGCTTCACGATCATCGTCTCACTCCTAGACGGGAACGGCGGCGGGCGTGGGATCCGTCTTGCCCGCAACGGGCCAACCGGCCACTTCGCCGGTCGCAGGCGCGCCTGGCGTGGCATGGGTCACGCGCACCGCGCTGGCCATCGCCAGCTTCGATCCGTCCCAGCGCCAGCGCATGGTCCTCGTCTGGGTGGACGTTTCGCCCTCATTCGGTCCGATGGTGTCGGACCAGACGAACTCCTTGGCTGCCGCATCCCACGTCGCTTCTGACGTCAGGCTCGGCTCCCAGTCGTAGCCTTCGTCGAACTCCGCCTCCGGTCCGTTGAAGAGGATCAGGGACTGCGATTTGAGCACACCGTCGGCGCCCTGGACGTGCAGGGTCTTCCACGGCGCCTGGCCTTCCTCGTTTGGGTGACAGTCCGTCAGGACGGCGAAGGCGCCGCCGCCCAGATCGATGACCTGGTTCGCCGTCGGGGCCGCATGGCCGGGCCAGTCGCCCCCGCAACGCTCCATCACCGGCATCGCCAGGATGCGAGCGACGGCGGCCTCCGAACTGGCCGGCGACGGGCTTGCGGCATCGGCCGGGGCCCCGGTGTCAGCCGCCTGCTGGCACGCGGCCAGGGCGAGCGCGGCGATGGCCGCAATGCAGATACTCTTCATGTCTTCCCCCATAGGATGAACGCAACGAACGGCGTTTCGACCATCTGCGCAAGGCTTCAATCCTGACGGGCCCTGCCTACGTCTGAAACGGTCGCAGGCCTGAAACCGCCCCCTGCCACCTCGCCGCCGACTCCTGTAAGCCGTCACCCATGGCCAGAGACGGTGCGATCTATGTTTGTCAGTCCTGCGGGGGCGTCCACGGCAAGTGGTCGGGCCAGTGCGGGTCGTGCGGCCAGTGGAACACCATTGTCGAGGAGGGCCGGTCGGCCTCGCCGCCCGGCGCGCTGAAGACCGCCTCGACCGCGAGGGCGCGCGGTCTGCAGTTCGAGTCCCTGCTTTCCGAAACGCCGGAGCCGCCCCGCATCGTCACCGGGGTGACCGAGTTCGACCGGGTCTGCGGGGGCGGGGTCGTCCCCGGCTCGGCCATCCTGCTCTCGGGCGATCCCGGCGTGGGCAAGTCGACCCTGTTGCTCGATGTCGCCGGCCGCGCCGCCCTGTCCGGCGCCCGGGTCGCCTACATCTCCGGCGAGGAGGCGATTGAACAGATCCGCGCCCGCGCGAAGCGGATGGGCCTGTCCGAGGCCCCGGTCCAGCTCGCCTCCGCCACGGCGCTGCGCGACATCCTGGGCACGCTGAAGCGCGAGAAGTTCGACATCGTCATCGTCGATTCGATCCAGACCCTGTGGTCCGACGCCCATGAGGCCGGCCCCGGTTCGGTGACCCAGGTCCGCGCCTGCGCCGGCGAACTGGTGCGCCTCGCCAAGGCCGGCGGCCCGGCCGTCGTCCTCGTCGGCCACGTCACCAAGGACGGCCAGGTCGCCGGTCCCCGCGTAGTGGAACACATGGTCGACGCCGTCCTGAGCTTCGAAGGCGAGCGCGGCTATCCATTCCGCATCCTGCGCGCGGGCAAGAACCGCTTCGGCGCCACCGACGAGATCGGCGTCTTCGAGATGGGTGACGCGGGCCTGCGCGAAGTCTCCAATCCGTCCGCCCTTTTCCTCGGCGAAGGCAAGGACCGCGCCCCCGGCGCCGCCGTATTCGCCGGCATCGAGGGCTCCCGCCCTGTGCTGGTGGAGATTCAGGCCCTCGTCTCGAAATCCGCCTATGGCACCCCCCGTCGGGCGGTGATCGGCTGGGAGACCGGCCGCCTCGCCATGATCCTGGCGGTGCTCGAGGCGCGTTGCGGTTTCGGCTTCGGGGATCAGGACGTCTATCTGAACGTCGCGGGCGGTCTGCGCATCAACGAGCCCGCCGCTGATCTCGCCGCCGCCGCCGCCCTGATCTCGTCCGCCACCGGCATGCCCCTTCCCCAGGGCTGTATCGTCTTCGGCGAGATCAGCCTGTCCGGAGAGGTTCGCGCCGTCGGTCGCGCCGAAGCCCGCCTCCGGGAAGCGCAGAAACTCGGCTTCGACCAGGCCCTGTCCCCCCCCCTAACGGTCAAGGGCGGCGGCGTTTTGGTCACGGGCGTCAGCCGATTGACCGAGGCGGTCGAACGAATCTCGCAGAACAGGTATTAGGGTCCGTGGTCTGCACGGGAACTGAATGACCGGCTTCGACGCCTTCGCCATCCTGGTCATCCTCGCCTCGGCCGCCGCCGGCTGGGTTCGCGGTGGCACGCGCGAGATCATCACCCTGCTCAGCTTCGTGCTGGCGGCCTTCCTGGCCCTTGTCGCCCTGCCCCTGACCGCGCCTCTGGGCCGCGCCCTGATCGACCCGGACTGGGCAGGTTCGATCTTCGCCGCCATCGCCTCCTTCCTGCTGGTCTATTTCGGCATCCGCATCTTCGGCTCGATCCTGTCGAAGCGCGCCCAGGCCCACCCCACCCTCGGCGGCATCGACCGATTGGTCGGCATTCTGGTCGGCGCGGGCCGGTCCCTGGTCCTGTTGGGGGCCATCCATCTGGTGATCGTTGCGGCCATGCCGGGCGAGAAGACGCCGCGCTGGCTGAGCGAGGCTGCACTGCGCCCGCTCAGCGCCGGCGCCGCCCGCGCCATCCAGATCATCCTGCCCGGCATCGGTCGCGGCGCCGACGCCATCAGCCCCGTGGTCGATTCGTCCGTCCGCAGAGGCTTTTCGAACGATCAAGCCTTGCCCTCGCCCCAAACCGGCCCTAACTCGCGCCCGTCCGCCGCCCAGTAAAATTTCGCCTGTCATCGGAGCCTCCACGATGCGCAGCTTGCCTCACGACATCCAGCCCCCGGTCGTTCACCGGGAGCACTATCGAGACGCGGATGACGACCATCCGCGCCTCGAATGCGGCGTCTGTGGCGTCTGGGGCGCCGACAAGGACGAGGCCTCGGGCATCGTCGCCCTGGGCCTTCACGCCCTCCAGCATCGCGGTCAGGAGGCTTGCGGCATCGCTTCGGTCAACACCGAACGCTTCCACACCGAGCGTCACATGGGCCACGTCGGCGAGGCCTTCGGCGGCACGGACCTGGCCAAGCGCATGCCCGGCCCGGCGGCCGTGGGCCACACCCGCTACTCCACCGCCGGCGGCAGCTTCCTGCGCAACATCCAGCCGATGTTCGCCGACCTCGATCAGGGCGGCATCGCCATCGCCCACAACGGCAACCTGACCAATTTCCACTACCTGCGGAACCAGCTGGTCGGTGAGGGCTCGATCTTCCAGTCCACCTCGGACTCTGAAGTCATCCTTCACCTGATCGCCCGCAGCCGTAAGGCCAGGATCGTCGACCGCTTCATCGACGCCTTGGCCCGTATCGAGGGCGGCTACGCCCTGGTCGCCCAGACCCGAACCAAGATGATCGGCGCCCGCGACCCGCTCGGCATCCGCCCGCTCGTCCTCGGTAAGCTCGGCGAGGCCTGGGTCATGGCGTCGGAGACGTGTGCGCTCGACACCATTGGCGCGACCTTCGTCCGCGACGTCGAGCATGGCGAGGTCATCGTCATTGACCACGAAGGCCTGCGCTCGCTGAAGCCCTTCCCAGCCCGCGCCGCCCGCCCCTGCCTGTTCGAATACGTCTACTTCTCCCGCCCCGACAGCGTCGTGAACGGCCGATCGGTCTATGGTGTCCGCAAACGCATGGGCGAGGGCCTGGCCCGCGAGTTCCCGATCGAGGCCGACGTCGTCGTGCCTGTGCCCGACTCCGGCGTCCCGGCCGCTCTGGGTTACGCCCAGGAAAGCGGCATTCCCTATGAGATGGGCATCATCCGCAGCCACTACCTCGGCCGCACCTTCATCCAGCCCAGCCAGGGCGCCCGCCAAAAGGGCGTGGCCATGAAGCACAGCCCCAACCGGGCGGTGGTCGAGGGCAAGCGGGTCGTGCTGATCGACGACTCGATCGTGCGCGGCACAACCTCGGTGAAACTGGTCCGCGCCGTCCGCGACGCCGGCGCGACCGAGGTCCACCTGCGTTCCGCCTCGCCGCCGATCCTGTGGCCCGACTTCTACGGCATCGACATGCCGGAACGGGACCAGTTGATCGCCGCCAACAAGACCATGGAAGAGATGCGCCAGATGCTGGAGGTCGATTCGCTCGGCTTCCTGTCGGTCGACGGCCTCTACAAGGCGATGGGCGAGACGGGCCGCAACGACGCCCATCCCCAGTTCACCGACCACTATTTCACCGGCGACTATCCGACCCGTCTGGTGGACCGCGAGATCGAGGAAGGCGGCCGCGATGTCATCGGCCGGCAACTTTCGCTGCTCGTCAGCGCTTAACAGGCGCGATCCGGAAAAGTGACGCCGGTTTTCGGACCCGATCGCGCCGGCAAGGAAGTCATGATCAACCTCGGCTATTTCACCCTCGACACACTCGACATTGCCAGGGCCAAGGCCTTCTATGGCGCCCTGTTCGGTTGGACCTTCGACGAGGATGTGTCGAAATCGACCTACGCCCACGTCACCGACAGCGATCCCCCGTTCGGCTTCACCAAGGTCGAGCGTGCGCGCGACCACCCCAATCTTTACTTCCGCGTCGACGACATCGCGGCGACCTGCGCCCGAGTGACCGAACTCGGCGGCAAGGCGGCGATCCCGGCGGAGAGCCCGACGGGCCTCAGCTGCGCCGTCAGCGACGACCAGGGCGTCTGCTTCAGCCTTTGGCAGGCTGGCGAAGGTTTCTGAACCGCCTTCCGCCGCCTGTGTCGCCGCGCTATCAGGCGCCATGACTTCCGACCTCCCCCTGAATGATCGTATCGCCCTTGTCGTCGGAGCCTCGCGCGGCATCGGCTACGAGGCCGCCCTGGCCCTCGCCGTCGCCGGCGCCCACGTCGTCGCCACGGCCCGGACCCAAGGCGCGCTCGAGGAACTGGACGACGCCATCTATGCCGCCACCGGCCGCCACGCGACGCTGGTGCCCTTCGACCTGATCGACGGAGGTGGTATCGACCGTCTGGGCGGGGCCATCTTCGGCCGGTTCGGCAAGCTCGACATCTGGGTCAACGCCGCAGCCACCCTGGGCGCCCAGGGCCTGACGCCGGTCAGCCATATCGACCCGCGCGGCTTCGCCAAGATCGAGAAGACCAACTTCACCGCCACCTACCGGCTGATCCGTTCGCTGGAGCCCCTGCTGCGCGCCTCCGACGCCGGGCGGGTCATCCACCTGACCTCCAGCCTCGCCCGCGAGCCAAAGGCCTTCTGGGGCCTCTACGCCGCGACCAAGGCGGGCGCCGAGGCCCTGATGCTGGCCTGGGGCGACGAGATCGAGAACACGTCCGTCCGCGTCAGCGTCCTCGACCCCGGCCGGATGCGCACTCAGATGCGCGCCCAGGCCTTCCCGGGCGAAGACCCCATGACCCTGCCGGCCCCGTCCGAACTCGGCCCCCTGATCGTCGAACTGGCGCGCGGCGACCTGACCCCGCCGCAAAGGGTGTCCTTCAAGGACTGGAAGACCGACCTGCCCGCAGGCGCCCTGATCTAGGACGCGGTTCGTCCCGGCGATCTGGCGTTCGTCCCCGGACGCTCGGCCCGACGATCGGAACCGGCGAGGAAGGCGGCCATGACCGTCTTCACATCGCTCCTGATCGTCCACATCGGCGCCGGATTCTGCGCCGTCGCTGTCGGCGTCCTGCCGATCCTGACTCGTAAGGGATCCCGCCTGCACCGGCTGTCAGGCCGCGTGTTCGCAGGGTTCATGATCGTTCTTCTGGTCTGCGCCTGGGCCATGACGGCGCTTAGACCCGATCCCTATTTCCTCGGCCTGTCGGCGACCGCGTCCCTGACCCTGTTCTCCGGCCTTCGCGTGCTGGGACGCAAGCGACCGGACCTGAGCCGCCGGAATCGGGCGCGGCCGCTGGACTGGATCGTGACGGTAGCTACCCTTGGCATCGGCCTGCTGACGGTCTGGATGGCGATCATGGGCTATGGCGACGCCCCGCCCCAGATCCTGATCGCCCTGGCCTACGGCGCTCTGTCGATGGGCGGGTGGGATCTCTGGCGCTTCTGGCGTCCGCTGGACTGGCCGTTCAGCCCTCGTCTGTGGGCCTATGAGCACCTATGGAAGATGGTCGGGGCCTACAGCGCGGTGCTGTCCGCCTTCTCCGGCAATTTCCTCGCCTTCCTGCCCCCCCCCTGGAGCGCCCTTTGGCCGACGGTCCTGTTCCAGTCGCTGACCGTAGTCTGGATCGCGACCCTGATCGTCCGCAGCCGCACCCGCTCCGTGGCCGCCTGACCCTGCCCCGCCTTCCCTTCCCCGCAGTGCTCGGCGCCGTCGCGGCCTACAGCTACGGCGCGACGGCAGTCTCCGCCGCCTGGTTCCTGCGGCGCGACTATGGTTTCGGCCTCATCGAATCCATCGGTTGGGCGGGGCTGATGTTCTCTCCATGGATCGCGGTGGGGCTGGTGGTCTGGGCCGTGCTCGGGCTGATGGAGGCCGGGGCGCGAGCCGTCGGCCTGCTGATTGTCCTGACCCTGCCCGTCGTCCCCCTCGCCGCTGTCGCCGCGACGGGGATCGACCGCGCCCTGCGCGGGGCGGACTGGACAGCGGTCGAGCTGTTGCGCCGCTCCATCGACCGTCTGCCGGTCGCCATTCTGCTCTATACCGCGATCATCGCGGCGAGTCTGGCGGCGGCCTGGTGGCTGAGAGCGGACCGCCACAGACGGGAGTTGCAGGTCCTCGCAGTCGCGCTGGAAGCCCTGCGGGCTCCGCAGGTTCCGACGCCGGAGAACCGCACGACCCTGATGGTCTCGGTCGGTCGCCGCCGTGTCCCGGTCAGCCCGCACGAGGTCGAATGGATCTCCTCGGCCGGCAACTACGCCGTCGTTCACTGGCGCGATCAAGAGGGCCTTCTGCGCGAGACCCTCCAGCAGCTGGAGACGCGGCTGGAGACCGCGCGGTTCGCGCGCGGCCACCGATCGACCTTGATCAACCTGGCCCGCGTCGCCGACCTCATGCCGCTGTCCGACGGCGCCTGGCGGGCGACGATGGACAGCGGCGCGGAGCTGGTCGTCAGCCGCACCTGTCGCGACGCCTTCCTGGCGCGGCTGGGCCGGTCTCAACCCTCGATGAAGGCCAGCAGTTCGGCGTTGACCTGATCCGCATGGGTGGTCGCCATGCCGTGCGGCAGGCCCGGCATCACTTTCAGCACGCCCTTCGGCAGCAGGGGCGCAGACAGCAGGGCCGAGTCCGCGATCGGCACGATCTGGTCGTCGTCGCCGTGCAGGACCAGGACCGGGATGTCGATCGACTTCAGGTCTTCGGTGAAGTCCGTTTCAGAGAAGGCCTTGACGCAGTCCCAGTGGGCCTTGGCCCCGCCCATCATCCCCTGACGCCACCAGTTGTCGATCACGCCTTGATCGACCTTCGCGCTCGGCCGGTTGAAGCCATAGAAGGGTCCGGCCGGCACATCGACGTAGAACTGGGCCCGGTTGGCGGCAACGGCGGCGCGGAATCCGTCGAACGCCTCGATCGGCAGGCCGCCCGGATTGGCCTCGGTCTTGAGCATGATCGGCGGCACCGCCCCCATCAGCACAGCCTTCGACACCCGGCCCGTGCCGTGACGGCCCAGGAAGCGCGCGACCTCTCCGCCGCCGGTCGAGTGGCCGATCATGACCGCATCCTTCAGATCCAGCGCCTCGAACAGCACCTTCAGATCGTCGGCATAGGTGTCCATCTCGTTGCCGGTCGCCGTCTGGGTCGAACGGCCATGTCCGCGCCGGTCGTGGGCGATGACGCGATAGCCCTTATGCAGGAAGAACAGCATCTGGGCGTCCCAGTCGTCCGCCGACAGCGGCCAGCCGTGCGAGAAGACGATCGGTCGCCCCGTCCCCCAGTCCTTGTAGAAGATTTCGACGTTCTCGGCGGTGGTGATCATCGGCATGGGGAGGCTCCTGACTAGGTGAAGCCTCACCATATCACCGCTGTCGAGACATTGGCCTGACCAATAGCGTCACCTTTGGTTTCAGGCGGTCCCTCGAGCAACGAGGCTCGCGAGCTGAGCGACAGGCCAAAAAAGCCCCCCTACTTCTTCGGCGCGTGCTTCTGCCCCGTCCGCACGCGACCGGACCGCGACACCTGTCTCGCCCCGCCCCGCGCGCCCTTCTGGATCGCCACAGACGAGCCTGCCTTCTTCGACGCGCTGTTCTTCACCGCCCCGATGATGCGGGGTTTGGCGACGCGGGTCTTCTTTTGCTCAAGCGCCTTGCCGGGCAGGTGTGACATTTCCTCGGCCTTCTTGCGGACAGCGCGCGGCGCGGTCTTGGCGTCGCCCTTGTAGCGTTCGGGGCCCGACTTGGCGCCGCCGGTCGCATAGGGGTTCTCCGACCCGCCCTTGACCGTCAGCCGGATCGGCACGCCGGGCAGGTCGAAGCTCTCGCGGATCGAGTTGGTCAGGTAGCGGATGTAGTGTTCGGGCAGGTTCCCGCCCCGGCTGGCGAACAGCACGAAGGTCGGCGGACGGGCCTTGGTCTGGGCCATGTATTTGGTCTTGATCCGCTTGCCGTCGACGGCGGGGGGCGGATGCCTCTGGGTCGCCATGGACAACCAGTCGTTGAGGTCCTTGGTCTTGACCTTCACCGACCAGGTCTCGTGCGCCTTCAGCACCGCCGGCATCAGCCGCTCGACGCCGCGCCCCGAATGGGCCGACAGGGCCACAAAGGGAGATCCTTTCAGCTGGGGCAGCTTGTCCTCGGCCAGACGCTTCAACTCGGCCATCTTGGCCTGGGGCTCTTCTTCGAGGTCCCATTTTGCGGCGACATAGACCAGGGCCCGGCCCTCGCGCTCGACCAGGTCAGCGAGCTGCAGGTCCTGCACGTCGAAGGCGTTGTCCTTGTCCATCACCAGGACGACGACCTCGGCGAAGGTGATGGCGCGGATGGTGTCGGCGACCGACAGCTTTTCCAGCTTCTCCTGTACCCGGGCCTTGCGGCGCATGCCGGCGGTGTCGACCAGGCGGATGTTCTGGCCTTCATATTCCCAGTCGACCGAGATGGAGTCGCGGGTGATGCCGGCCTCGGGGCCGGTCAGCATGCGGTCCTCGCCGATCAGGCGGTTGATCAGGGTCGACTTGCCGGCGTTGGGACGGCCGATGATGGCGATGCGGATCGGCTTGTCGGGCTCGTCGACCTCTTCGATGAAGATGTCGGCGCTGGCGGCGACCACGGCGGCGTACAGGTCGGCCATGCCCTCGCCGTGTTCGGCCGAGATGGCGACGGGTTCACCGAAGCCCAGCGAATAGGCCTCGCCGATGCCGCCGCCGCTCTCGCGGCTCTCGGACTTATTGGCCAGCAGGATGACGGGCTTGTGCTGCTTGCGCAGTCGGTCGGCGAAGATCTGGTCCAGCGAGGTCACGCCCTCGCGGGCGTCCATCATGAACAGGATCAGGTCGCCGTCCTCCAGCGCCGCCTCGGTCTGTTCGCGCATACGGGATTCGAGGCTGCCGTCGGTGACGTCCTCATAGCCGGCGGTGTCGATCAGGGTCAGATCCATGTCGCCGATGTTGCCATCAGCATACCGGCGGTCGCGGGTCACGCCCGGTCGGTCATCGACCAGCGCGAGGCGCTTGCCGACGAGGCGATTGAACAGGGTCGACTTGCCCACATTGGGGCGGCCGACGATGGCAACTTTGAGAGCCATGTCGGCCTTCTAACGCAGTTCGGGGGCTAAAGGTCAGCGAATGCTGACCAGCTGGCCCCGGTCAGTGAGAACGTACAGCGCGCCGTTGT
>NZ_JANODA010000058.1:0-91117 GCF_031412435.1 Brevundimonas sp. | reverse complement strand
TGGTCGCCCAGGCCGACGGCTGGGTCACGCCGGACGAACGCAAGAGCATGATCGATCGAATGCGCAACTCTCCCACCATCGCCTTCTTTGGCGTCGACGACGTGCTCGTCCTGTTCGAGGCGCTGAACCTGCGCTTCGATCGGGATCCGGACGATGGAGAGGCGACGGCGGAGGTGGCCGTCTCACGCCTGCGAGGCCAGTCCGGCCCCTCTCGCGCCTTGATACAAACGGCCTGCACGGTCGCCGAGGCCGACGGCGGCTTTGACGCTGAGGAGCGGGCGGTGATCTTGCGGCTTTGCACGCTCCTCGACGTTGATCCGGCGTCGTTCGACCTGGTGCCATGTGAAGGAGGGTTGCGATGAGGGTCGGCGCATCATCGAATTCCGCTGCCTATGCCTGGGCTCTTCAACTCTCCCAAATGACGGGTCGCGTGGCGTCGCATCAAAGCACGCCCACCGATCGTCCTGTCGATCCGCCGCGGGCCGTCAGCCATGATGCCGCGATCCGCCGACCCAGTCGCCATACCTTCGACATCCGTGTCTGACCGCGCGTCAAGGCAAGGGGGGGGGGGGGGGCGGTCAGGTCGATCGCGGAGAGCGCGTCCGTCATGACACGATCAGAGGCCTGGCAACGTCACTTGCAAATCGCGATTTATCCGCGCGGGCGACGCACGGCTCAATCTGGTGCTAGGATCGACTCGGCCCGGCGCAGATCGGGCCGAAGACAAAGACGATTTCGCGTGACGCCTCCCTCCACCCGCGACCTGATCATGGGCAACCCCGTGGCCCGTGCCTTCGCCGTGACGGGCGACGCCTGGACCCAGCTGATCCTGCGCGAGGCCTTCTATGGAGCGCGTCGCTTCTCGCAGTGGCGGGACCGACTGGGTATGCCGCGGAGCGTTCTGACCGATCGGCTGAACCGGCTTACAGCGGCAGGGCTCCTGGAGCAGCGCGAGGCCAGGGGGTCGGCGACGCGCATGGAATACCGGCTGACCGAGATGGGCCTCGACATGTTCGGGGTCGCCGTGATGCAGGGTCAGTGGGAGCGGAAATGGGCGCGTTCGCCGCTTCAGGAACGCTACGCCATGGCCTTCTACGACCGGGAAACCGGAGCGCGGGTCGAACCCGCGATCTTCGACCACGAGGGCGGCCGCCCCATCGAGATGCATCACGTGCGCTGGGAGGCGGGCGAGGGCCTGACACCGATCGCGCCCCCGACCTCGCGTCGGCGCCGGACCCAGCCGATCGAGACGGACAGAGCCATCATCGATCGCTCGACCGACATCATGGGCGACTACTGGAGCTGGGCCGTGTTGGCGGCGGCCTTCTTCCGCCTGCGTCGGTTCGATGAGATCCACGAGGCGCTGGGCGTGGCGACCAACATCCTGGCGGACCGGCTGAAGACCATGGTGCTGCAGGGGGTGCTGGAGAAGCGACTCTACCAGAAGGCGCCGCCACGGTTCGAATACCGCCTGACTGAGGCCGGCCGCGATCTCTATCCGATGATCATGGCCATGCATGGCTGGTCGGAGCGCTGGCTGTGCCCGAACGGGTCCCCGCTGCGGCTGGTCGAGACCGAGACGAGCGAGCCGATCTCGGCGGTGGTCTGCGATCTGGCGACGGGCAGGAAGATCAATCCGCGCGCCATCCGCTGGGAGGTGGAGGCGGCGGCGCCGGTCGAAACCAGCGCCGCCTGACCATTCTCAGAAGCTGCGGCTGACAGCGATGCCGTAGCTGCGCGGCGGGCCGAAGACGCTGAAGCCCACGCCCACATTCTTGATGATGTGCTGCTGGTATTCGGTGTCGCCCAGGTTCTTGCCGTAGACGGCGATCTTCACCCCGTTCGCGGCTTCCCAGGAGGCGTAGGCGCTGACCAGGCTGTGGGCCGGCGAGCGGACCTCGGGGTTGTTGGACGGGTCGAAGAAGATGTCGTCCGTCCACTGATAGTCGACGCGAGCCGCCAGTTCGCCGCCCCACATGTCCCACTCGCCGTCGGCGTAGAGGGTGTACTGGCTGTCCGGCGATCGCGGCAGCGTCAGCCCGTTGTAGGGCAGGATGGACGCGCCCGAAACGGCGTTCGACGTGTATTTGGCGTCCAGCGAAGTGTAGGACCCCCCGATCGTGATGTTGTGCGAGACGGCGAAGGCGCTCTCGATCTCGAAGCCGTTGACCTCGGCCTGGGCGTTGGACGTGACCAGGTTCAAGCCCAGCAGCTCATAGACCTGCAGATCGTCGTACTCGAGCTTGAAGGCGGCGGCGTTGAACCGCAGCCGGCCGTCCATCACAGTCGATTTGAGACCGAGCTCGTAGTTGTCGAGCAGTTCCGAACGCAGCGGCCTGCCGGCCTGGACGCCAGTCTGGGCGGTCGAAGGGAAAGACCCGGCCTTGTAACCCCGGTCGTAGGAGGCATAGAGCCGCACATTGTCGAACGGCTCGACGGCCAGGGCGAGCTTCCAGGTCGGTTCCTCGAAGCTGGCCTCGGCCCGAATGTTGTAGGGGGAACCCGTCGGACCCAGGGGGATGCCTACGGGCGGGTTCAGGCCCAGGTCGTTGTCCAGGGCGACCTGATGAATCTCGCGCTCGTCATGCGTCCAACGGGCGCCGAGGGTCAGTTCCCAGATATTGGCAAAGGGAATGGTCGCCTGACCGAAGGCGGCATAGCTCGAGTTCGCCGCCGTCTGGTTGAAGGTGGTGTCGCCACCGAACGACGGGGGAGCGATCGGCAGGGCGGCCTGGACGATGAAGCGCTCCGAGCGGTCCACATCCTCGGTGAAATAGTAGACGCCCGCGACCCAGCTGATCGCCGAGTCCGGCTTGGAAACCAGGCGGAACTCCTGGCTGAACTGGCTGGCGTCCTCCGTTGCCCGGTCGTCGACCATCAGGGGGAAGTTGGGGAACGGCAGACCGCCCAGATTATCGCGCCAGCTGTATTCGTTGTCGCGATAGGAGGTCAGCGAGACGACGTCGAACGCCTCGGCCGCATACTCGGCGCGCACCGTGGCGCCCCAGTTGTCGCGGTCCTGGTAGTTGTCCGGCGACGAGTAACTCTGGCGCACGTCCAGCCCGGCGCGCAGGCCGTTGATCAGGGTGACGAAGGCCGGCGCAGTGCCCGACGCGGTGACCGGGATACGGGCGTGGCCGTCCATGCGGTCGCGAGAAACATCGACCGATCCCGTCAGCGTCCAGGGCCCGGCCCCGGTCATTAGCGACACGCGCGCACCGAACTGGCTCCCGCCTTCCAGACCCCGTCCGGAGGGCACATTCTCGGCATAACCGTCGTTGGAGTTGACGCGCACGGCCACACGAGCCGCCGAATTCTCGCCCATCATGCGATTGATGACGGCTTCCCCGCCCCATTCGTTGAAGCTGCCGTAGCGTAGCAGCGCCATCGTCGTGTCTTCGAGCTGGGGTTTGCGGGTATAGACGTTCAGCGCGCCGCCCGAGGCATTGCGGCCGTAGAGGGTGCCTTGGGGTCCGCGCAGAATCTCGACGCGCTCGACATCGAGGAAGGCCAGCGAACTGGCGCCGGCACGACCGATGGAGACTTCGTCGATGGAAACGCCGATGGACGGGTCGCTGGCGGCCGAATCGCTCGTGGTGCCGACGCCCCGGATGTAGAGCTGCGGTTCGCCGATGTTGAACTGGGTCAGGGTCACGCCCGGCGCCTTGGACGCCACGTCCTGGATGCCCGTCGCCGCGGTACGCTCCAGCGTCTCGGCGTTGAAGGCCGTGATGGCGATTGGCACGTCCTGAAGTGACTGTTCGCGACGCTGGGCGGTGACGATGATGTCGTCGAGCGAGGCGGTATCGTCCTGTGGCGCCGGCGTTCCAGCGCTCTGGGCGAAGGTCGGCGTGGCCAGGCCGGCTGCCAGGATCAGCACGGCGGCGGACGCGGTTTTCCTGATGGTGGTCTTCATGTTGGCGGTCCCGTTCCCATGATTGGCTTCCTGTTTGCCGGAAGCTCTGCCGAGAGGCTTGCGCCAACAGACCATATTTGCAAGTCCTTTTACGCAAGTGTGGGGCGAGGAGCGTGCATGACCGACCGATCGCTGGATAACCGTGTTGTCGTCGTCACGGGGGCCGGGCGCGGGCTGGGCCTCGCCTATGCGCTGGATCTGGCCAAACGCGGTGCGAGCGTGGTGGTCAACACCCGTCCGAAAGCCGAGGGGCAGCCGGCCTCGGCTGATGCGGTGGCCGGTCGCATCCGCCAGGCGGGCGGCAAGGCCGTGGCCTGCGCCCTCGCCGTAGAACAGGACGGCGCCGGAGACCGGCTGCTGGCGGCGGCGCTGGAGGCGTTCGGCCGCATCGACGGCCTGATCAACAACGCGGGGGTGCCCGAGGCGATGAGCCTGCACAAACAGAGCGTTGATCAGGTGCGCGGCGTGTTCGACATCAACTTCTTCGGCACCCTGACCGCCACCCTGCCGATCTATCGGCACATGCGCGAACAGGGGGCGGGGCGGATCGTGATGACGACCTCGGCGGCGGGCCTGCACGGGGTTCACGGGATGGCGGCCTATTCGGCATCGAAGGCGGCGGTGATCGGCCTGATGCAGGTCATCGCCCTGGAGGGAGCGTCGAAGGGCGTCCACGCCAATGCGGTGGCCCCCTACGCCCTGACCGGGATGACCGAGAAATACGTCGATGACGACACCGCCGCCGCCATGCCCGCCGAACTGGTCGCCCCGGTCGTCAGTTGGCTGGTCAGCGAGGGTTGTCCGTTGAACGGAGAGACGCTGGTCGCCGGCGCCGGGAGAGTGCGGCCCGCCTTCCGGATCGAGGGGCCGGGACTGGACTTCGGGCGCGACCCGGACATCCCGCTGGAGCGGTTCGACGCCGTCCGCGAGGCGCTGATGTCGGCGCAGGACTGGACGCGCCCCCACGACGGCAACACGTCCTTCGAGGAGTTTCCTGGCCGCCATGCCTCCCAGAGCGTGAGACCTGACTTGCGTTAAGATACCGCGGCGGATAACCTGCCTTTCTGGATAGATGGAGCTTGAGCCATGGCCGACGACGCCGCCGTAGCCCGCAGGATTTCGACCGGCGAACTGACCGGCCTGAACACACTGAACCCCTATCTGCAGGGCCTCTATGAGCCCGTGGCCGCCGAGACGACGGTCCTGGAGCTGAGCGTTATCGGCGAAATCCCGAAAGACCTGCACGGGTCCTTCGTCCGCAACGGCCCGAATCCGCATGAGGCGCCCGAGGGGATGCACCACTGGTTCGACGGCGACGGCATGATCCACGCCGTCTATTTCGAGAACGGAAAGGCCGAGTATCGCAACCGCTATATCGGGACCGACGACTATCGCGCCGAGATGGCCGGCAAGGCCATCGGCGCCGGCGGCGTCCTGATGCCGTCGTCGAAGTCGCGTCCCGATTCGACGCGCGGTGAGCTGGTCTACAAGGACACGGCCAACACCGATCTGGTGTTTCACAACGGCTCGCTGATGGCGCTTTGGTACATCTCCGGCAAGCCGGTGCGGGTCGATGCGCGCACGCTGGAGACGCTGGGCAACGAGACTTTCGGCGGCGCCCTGCCCCGGCATGTCTCGGCCCACGGCAAGGTCGATCCGCGCACGGGCGAGTTCTGCTTCTTCGACTATTCCCTGACCGAGCCGTGGATGACCTATGGCGTGGTTGACCGGAACAACGTCCTCACGAATTTCCAGCGCGTCGACCTGCCCGGTCCGCGCCTGCCACACGATATGGGGCTGACCGAGAACTACGTCATCCTGCACGACCTGCCGGTAGTCTTCACCGAGGGCGGACTGCGCAATCACATGTGGCAGATCAAGGTGGCCGATCAGCCGGCCCGGTTCGGCGTCGCGCCCCGCAACGGCCCGGGCAGCCAGATCAAATGGTTCGAGACCGAGACCTGCTATATCTATCACGTCGCCAACGCCTGGGAGGACGGCGACGAGGTGGTCATGACCGCCTGCATGATGCAGCCCAACGGCTTCCCGCCCAACCCGGCCTATGGGCCATACGCCTCGATGGTCAATGTCCTGGCGCTGAACGCCGTGCCGGTCGAGTGGCGGATGAACATGGTCACCGGCGAGGTCAAGAAGCGCCAGCTCGACGACCGCATCGGCGAGTTCCCCGTCATCAACCTCGACTACACCGGCGCGAAGTCGAAATGGTCCTACCATGTGTCGATGGCCCCCGAGGAGTTGCAGCGGTTCGACGGCCTGCTGAAATACGACCTCGGCACGGGCCAGGCGCAGGAATACAAATTTGCTGCAGGCGTCGGCGGATCGGAACCCGCCTTCGCTCCGCGCATCGGGTCGACGTCCGAAGACGACGGCTATGTCATTGTCTTCGCCACCGCGCCGGACGGGACCTCAGAGGTTCAGGTCCTGCACGCCCAGAACTTCGACAAGGGACCCATCGCGCGCATCCCCCTGCCCGTCCGCGTGCCCGCCGGATTCCACGGAACCTGGGCGCCCGGCGACCAGATCGCGGCCTGATCCGAACCTCGGGGGAGTAAGCTTATGACCGCCTATATTCTGGACGCCGTCCGCACGCCCCGCGCCAAGTCCCGCCCCGACGGCGGCCTGGCCTCGATGAAGCCGCATGAGCTGGTCGGCGGGCTCATCGACGCGCTCGACGCCCGCAACGGCGGCGCGGCCCGCAAGGTCGACGCCCTGATCCTGGGCGCCGTGGGACAGGTGGGGGCCCAGGGCGCCAACGTCGCCCTGGTGTCCAAGATGTACGCCGGGCTCCCGGACGACGCCTATGCCTACTCGATCAACAACTACTGCGTCTCGGGCCTGACCGCGATCGGACAGGCGGCCCAGATGATCGAGGCCGGCGGCGCGAAGACGGCCCTGGCCGGAGGCGTCGAGATGATGTCGCGTGTCCCCTTCATGGGCGACAAGGCCGACTACTACGAGGACGTCAGCTTCCCGCCGCGCACCCGCTACATCCCCGTCGTCGTCGCCGCCGACCGGCTGGCGGAGGACATCGGCGTCTCCCGCGAGGAGATGGACGCCGCGGCCCTGACCTCGCAGCAGAAGACGGCGGCGGCCGAGGGCACGCCGCTGGTGAAATCCAGAATCCCGCTGAACGGCCTCGACACGGAAGAGCCCGCCCGCGCCTCGACCACCGCAGAGAGCCTGGCCGCCATGCCCGCCGCCTTCGGCGTCCTGGGCGTGCAGTATGCCGAGGCTCTGGAAGGCCGGGTCATCGACCACCGCCACACGGTCGCCCACGCCCCGCCGATGTGCGACGGCGCCGGTCTGGCCATCGTCACCGGCGAAGCGGCCGGCGCCCGGGCGAAGATAGTCGCCTATGCCGAGGCCGGGGGCGATCCGGCGGCCTCCCTGACGGCCGGCTTCACCGCCATGGACCGGGCGCTGGTCAAGGCCGGCCTGAGCCTCGACGACATGGACCGGATCGAGTTCATGGAGGCCTTCGCCGTCACGATCGTCAAGTTCATGCGCGAACGGAAGGTCGATCCCGACAAGGTCAACGTCGGCGGCGGCCACATGGCCAAAGGCCACCCGATGGGTGCGACCGGCGCCATCCTGCTGTCGTCGTTGCTGGATGCGCTTGATGCCTGCGAAGGCCGCTACGGCATCGTCGTAGCCCATGGGGCGCAGGGCGTCGGCTCCGCCATGATCGTCGAGCGGCTGGCCTAGGATGGACGGGTCAGCGACCACTCTCGACGAGCGCCGCCGCGCCTTGGTCGCGCGCCACGCACCGACGATGGCGGCCGCAATCGACGCAGTCCAGACCCGAAAGAGCTGGAGCCCTTACAGCGACAGTCCCTCCACGAAGATCCACGGTCCCGACAAGCCGGGCGCCGGCAAGGCGGCGTTCGAGGCGCGGCTCGGAACGACCTTCGATCTGGGCCAGCCCGGCGTCGTCGGAGAGGTCGGCGAGGAGGTCTCGCCGTTCACGCAACAGCCGCTCGGCATCCGTTATCCGCAGAGCGATCCGGAGGCCCTTATCGCCGCCGCCGTGAGCGCCATGGGGGACTGGCGCGAGGCCGATTTCGAGCTGCGCATCGCCCTGTGCCTGGAGATGGCGGCGCGGCTCTACGACCGTAATTTCGAGATGGCCCATGCGGTGATGCACGTCGCGGGTCAGAGCTACACCCAGGCGTTCAGCGGCTCCGGCCCCAATGCCCTGGATCGCGGGGTTGAAGCCCTCGCCTACGCCGCCAAGGCGATGCGGGACGTGGCCCCGTCGGCGACCTACCATCGCAACTTCGCGGGCGAGGCAGTGGCGCTGGAGAAGACCTATGTGCTGGTCCCGCGCGGGGTGGGGCTGGTGATCTGCTGTGCGTCATTCCCGACGTGGAACGCCTATCCGGCGATGTTCGCGTCCCTGGCCACGGGCAACCCGGTCATCGTCAAGCCGCACCCCATCGCCATCCTGCCCATGGCCATCGTGGTCGAGACGAGCCGGGCCGTGCTGACCGATTTCGGCTTCGACCCCAACCTGGTGACACTCGCCGTCGACAGCCTCGCCGAGCCGGTCGCCCAAGGGCTGGTCGATCACCCGCAGGTCCAGATCATCGATTTCACCGGCAGCCCCCGGTACGGCGGCCATCTGGAACGCACGGTCGTCGGCAAGCAGCTGTTCACCGAGACGGCGGGCGTCAACACCGTCGTCATCGAGAGCGTGTCCGACGTCGCCGCCGTCGCCCGCGCCGTGGCCCGCTCGTCCAGCCTGTTTTCGGCCCAGATGTGCACCAGCCCGCAGGTGATCTACATCGCGCCGGACCTGTTCGACCCGATGTCGAAGGCGATCGTCGAACAGATCGACACGATTGCGAACGATCCGGCGATGGCCGCCGGGATCATGGGCGCGATCCAGGGCGATGTGTCGCTGAAGGTCGTGGCCGAGGCCCGCGCCGCCATCGCCGACCTGCCCGGCGTGCGAACCCTGCGCGAAGCCACGCCCTACGCCCACCCACAGTTCCCTGACGCCCGCACCCTGACCCCGCTGGTCATCGCGGTGGATGGGGGCCAGCAGGTCGATCTGTATGCGGAGGAACGCTTCGGACCGGTCCTGTTCCTGGTGAGGAAGGACGCCGGGGAGGCGGTGATGGAGGCGACCTGGCTGGCCCTGACCAAGGGCTCGATCTCGTCTTACCTCTATTCGACCGACGAGGATTTCATCGACAGCGCCACGCCGGCCTACGAGGCCGCGGGGGCCAATCTGTCGATCAACCTGACCGGGGCGATGTGGATCAACTTCGCCGCCGCCTACAGCGACTATCACGTCACCGGGCTGAACCCGGCTGGCAACGCCTGTCTGGCCGACCTCGCCTTCGTCGCCTCGCGCTTCCGCATCGTCCAGCGACGCCGGCCCGCCACGTGACGTCGGACGTCTTCATCGCCGGGATCAGCATGACCAGCTTCGGCAAGCGGCCGGACGACAGCGTCAAGTCCCTGACCGCCGAGGCCGTGACCGCAGCCCTTGCCGATGCCGGCGCCGAGATCGGCGACGTCGAGGCGGCCTGGTTCTCCAACACCCGCCAGCCGATGCTGGAAGGCCAGAACACCGTGCGCGGCCAGATCGCCCTGCGCCCGCTCGGCCTGACCGGCATTCCGGTGGTCAATGTCGAGAACGCCTGCGCCTCCGGATCCACGGCCCTGCTGTCCGCGATCCACTGGATCAGGGCCGGCGCCGGCGATATCGCCCTGATCGTCGGGGTCGAGAAGATGGTCTGGCCCGACCGGCCGGACCGCGTCGCGGCGGCCTTTGCAGGCGGCACGGACATCCATGATCGCGAGGGCGTTGTCGCCTACATCCGGTCGATGGGAGGCGAGGATCCCGGCCCCGACCGCAGCCTGTTCATGGACCTCTACGCCGCCCAGGCCCGCGCCCACATGGCGCGCCACGGCACGACCCAGGAAGACTTCGCCCGCGTCGCCGCCAAGAATCATACGGCCGGCGCCCTCAATAGTCGCGCCCAGTACCGGACAGTGATGACCGTCGATCAGGTCATGGCAGACAAGCCCGTGGTCTTCCCCTTCACCCGCGCCATGTGCGCCCCGGTCAGCGACGGCGCGGCGGCCGCGGTGATCTGTTCAGCGGCCGGTCTCGCGCGCCTGTGCGGACCGAAGCGGGCTGTCCGCGTGCGCGGGTGCGCGCTCGTCAGCGCCAGCGACCGGGCGGCGAACGATCTCGACAATCACATCGGCCGGCGCGCCGCGACCAGGGCCTTTGAACAGGCGGGCATCGGGCCGGACGCCGTCGATGTCGTCGAGGTCCATGACGCCACCAGCTACGCCGAGGTGCAGCAGATCGAGAACCTCGGCCTCGCAGAGCCCGGTACGGTCGGCGCACGGCTGAAGGCGGGCGACTTCGCCCTCGGCGGCCGGACGCCGGTCAATCCTTCGGGCGGCCTGGTGTCCAAGGGCCATCCGGTCGGAGCGACGGGAATCGCACAGCTGTTCGAACTGACCACGCAGTTGCGCAACGAGGCCGGGGCGCGTCAGGTCGAGGGCGCGCGCATCGCCGTGGCCGAGAACGGCGGTGGATTCCTTGGCGTCGAGGAGGCGGCGACCGTCGTCACCATTCTGGAGCGGGCCGCATGAACCCGATCCGCGCCCTCTACGAAAACCAGACGACCAAGGCCGACCGCCCCGCCCTGTTCGACGGCGACGTGACCCTGACCCACGGCGAACTGATCGCGATGGTCGAGGCGGCGGCGGGCGACCTCGTGGAACGCGGCGTCGGCGTCGGCGACCGGGTCGGACTTTGCGCCCGCAACAGCTGGCGCCACGTCGTCGCCTTCCTCGCCATCCTGCGCGCGGGGGCGGTGTGGACGCCGCTGAACCCGAGAAACGGCGCGAAGCTGAACAGTGATTTTCAGGCGCGGGCGAACCTGTCCCTCACCCTGATCGACGCGGCCTCGGTCGAGGCGGCGGGCGTCTCGGCGCGGCCTTTGCCGCTGGAGACCTGGCTGGAGGGCGTGGGCACGGCAACGCCGCCTCCGATCACGGACGAGCCGGACGCACCCTTCGCGCTGAAATTCACCGGGGGCTCGACCGGCGTGCCCAAGGGGGTGGTGCAGAGCCAGGCCAGCGCGGCGGCGGCGCTGCGCTCGCTGCAGGCCTTCTACGATTTCACAGCAGAAGACGTGAACCTCGCCGCCGCGCCCCTGACCCACGGCTCGTCCCACTATGTCCTGCCTGTGCTGGCGGCGGGCGGGGCCCATGTGCTGCTGGCCGAGCCGGACCGCGCGGCGATCCTGAGCGAAATGAAAGCGCGGGTGACCACCGTCTTCATGCCCCCGACCCTGATCGCCCTGTTGATGGGCGAAGCCGAGTTCCAGCCCGACGACTTCCTGCGTCTGCGCCACCTGACCTATTCCGCCGCGCCCATGTCGCCGGACCGGATCGCCCAGGCCATTCAGCGCTTCGGCCCCGTCGTCTCGACCCTCTACGGCCAGACCGAGGCCCCCATGACCATCGCCGGACTGTCGCCGGAGGAAATGGCGGTCCCTGAGCGGCGCGCCAGTGTCGGCCGGCTCTTCGCCGATACGCCCGTGCGCCTGCGGACCGCCGACGGCGACCTGGTCGAACGTGGCGAGGGGGAGATCCTTGTCGGCGGCGACCTTGCCCGGACCCATTATCTGGATGCGCCGGAGCTGACGGTCGCGTCGCGGTACGAGGGCTGGCTGAAGACCGGCGACATCGGTCGGGTCGGCGACGACGGCCTGTTGCACCTGATCGGCCGATCGAAGGACCTGATCATCACCGGGGGCTACAACGTCTATCCGGGCGAGGTCGAGGCGGCGCTGAACCTGCATCCTTCGGTGCGCGAGGCCTGCGCCTTCGCCGAGCCCGACGACATCTGGGGCGAGCGGCTGGAGGCGGCCGTCTCGGTCACGCCGGAAGCGGACGCGAACGCCATCACCGCCTTCGTCCGTGACCGGATCGGCCCGGTGCGGACGCCCAAGCGGCTGCATTTCCTCCCCGACCTGCCACGCAACCCCGTCGGCAAGGTGGTGCGCGACGATGTCCGCGCCCTTTGCCGCGAAACCCAATCCCGACCGCTGGAGCTGGCCCGATGATCGTGATCCCCAAGGACCGCATTCGTGAAATGAAGTCGAAGGGCTGGTGGGGCGACCAGACGCTGGACGACCTGTTCCTCAAACATGTCGCCGCCCATCCCGACGCAGAGGCCCTGGTCGACCCCTTGAACGCGGCCGATGTCGTCGGCGGCCGGCCGGACCGCCTGACCTGGCGCGAGACGGCCCATGCCGTCGACCGGCTGGCGGCGGTGCTGGTGGCGCAAGGGATCCGCAAGGATCAGGTCGTGGTGATCCAGCTGCCCAATATCGCCGAGCTGAGCATCGCCTATCTGGCCTGTCTGCGACTGGGCGTCATCGCCAGCCCGGCGCCGGTCCAGTACCGCGAGAACGAGCTGGCCTACATCATCGACAAGACCGACGCCGTCGCCGCGATTACGGCGGATCGCATCGGCAAGCAGCAGCACGGCGAAATGATCGTCGCGCTGAAGGCCCGCTGCTCGACGCTGAAGACCGTCTTCGTGCTGGGCGAGACCTGCCCGGCCGGCGCGCTGGACCTCGAGCCACTGATGGACGGGGTCACGGGCAAGCAGCATCGCGACGCGCAGAAGGCGGCCAAGGACGCCCGCGTCACCGCCGACGACATCGTCACCATCTGCTGGACCTCCGGAACGGAGGCCCAGCCCAAGGGCGTGCCCCGCAGCCACAACGAATGGATCATCATGGGGGCCGGCGTCGTTGATGCAGCGGACCTGGAGCCCGGGGCGCGCCTGCTGAACCCGTTCCCGATGGTGAACATGGCAGGCATCTCAACCGCCTTCGTCGGCTGGCTGCTGCTGGGCGGCGTCCTGATCCAGCACCAGCCGTTCGATCTGCCGATTCTGCTCAAGCAGATGAGGGAGGAGAAGATCGACTACACGGTCGCCCCGCCCGCCGTGCTGAATCTGCTCCTGCAGAACGAGACGCTGCTGGAGGGCATCGACTTCAGACGGCTGAAGTCCATCGGCTCGGGCTCGGCGCCCCTGTCGGAATGGATGGTGCGGACTTTCCACGAGAAGTACGGCGTGCAGATCGTGAACTATTTCGGCTCCAACGAAGGCGCTTCGTTCGTCAGCGCGATGAAGGACCTGCCGGTCGCCGCCGACCGCGCGGGTCTCTTTCCGCGCCTGGCGGAGGGCTTCCAATGGAACGCAGTCCTGCACGATCGCATCTTCACGCGCCTCGTTGATCCGGACACGGAGCAGGAGATCGCAGAGCCCGGCAAGCCCGGCGAACTGCGGGTCAAGGGCGCCACCGTGTTCTCGGGATACTGGCGTGCGCCGGACCTCAACACCGGGGCTTTCGACGCCGATGGCTGGTTCCGCACCGGCGACCTGTTCGAACTGGCCGGCGACCGGCTGCAGTATCTGAAGTTCGTCGGCCGGCTGAAGGACATCGTCATCCGGGGCGGGATGAACATCTCGTCCGAAGAGATCGAGAACCACCTGGTCGCCCATCCGGCCGTCGCCGAGGCCGCCGTGGTCGGGTCGCCCGATCCGAACCTGGGCGAACGGCTGGCCGCCTTCGTCGTCTTCCGGCCCGGACAGACGGCGACTGTGGAAGAGATCAACCGCTTCCTGACCGCCGAGCGTCAGGTCGCCGTCTACAAGCAGATCGAACGTCTGGAAACGTTGGACGCCCTGCCCCGCAATCCGGTGGGCAAGGTGTTGAAACGCGACCTGCGCGCCGCCTTCAACCAGACCGAGACCGTATGACGCCCCCCTTCAACACGCTCCGCCTGCCCGTTTTCGCGGCGCCCATGTTCCTGGTCTCGGGGCCGGAGATGGTCATCGCCGCTTGCAAGGCTGGGATCGGCGGCGCCTTTCCCACGACGAACTGCCGCACGGTCGAGGATCTCGACGTCTGGATGGCCCGGATCACTGGCGCATTGAAGCCCGGCGATGCGCCGTGGATCGCCAATCTGATCACCCATTCGACCAATGCGCGGCTGGCGGAGGATCTGCGCCTGGTGGCGAAATACAAGCCCCCGGTGGTGATCACGGCGTTGGGGTCGCCCAGACCGGTGATGGAGACAGTCAAGGCCTATGGCGGGCTGGTGTTCGCCGACGTCATCTCGATGCCCCTGGCGAAGAAGGCGGCGGCTGCCGGGGTCGACGGTCTGGCCTGCGTCAGCGCGGGCGCGGGCGGACACACCGGGCACCTGTCCCCCTTCGCCTTCATCTCGGCGGTGCGCGCGTTCTTCGACGGCTACATCGCGGTCGGCGGGGGGGTCGGCGACGGCGCCGGCATTGCGGGCGCGATCGCTGCGGGCGCCGACTTCGTCTATATGGGCACCCGCTTCCTTGCGACGACAGAAAGCATGGCCCAGCCGGCCTACAAGCAGATGGTCATCGACTCCGGGCCGGACGATCTGGTGGTGTCGGATTCCGTGACAGGCACCGATGCATCGTGGCTGAAGCCGTCGCTGCGCGCTGCCGGGAAGGACCCGGACAATCTGGGGGGACCGGCCGAGCGCAACTACGCCTCCGGCGGCGACACCAAGCGCTGGCGCGACATCTGGGCCGCCGGTCAGGGCATCGAGTCCGTCAGGGCGGTGGAGCCGATCGCCGACGTCGTGGCGCAGCTGGAACGGGAATATGTCGCGGCGTTGGACCGGTTCGAGCGCAAGACGGCGAAGCGCCCGGCCCTGCGTGGGGCGGCGTGAGCGCACCGGTACGGTTCCAGCTCGATCCGACCGTCGACGGGCTGGAGCTTCTGCGACGCTGGATGGCCGCGGGCGACGAAGTCGGCGGCTTCCTGAAGCGGCTGGGTTCCCATCCGGTCGAGGCCCGCGAGGGGTTCGTGCGGGTGGCGCTGGACATCGATCCGGGCCACGCCAACTTCATCGGTCTGGTCCACGGCGGGGTCACGGCGGCCCTGATCGACATGGCCGGAGGGGCGGCCGTGATGAGCATTCTGAAGCCCGGCCAGACCTTGGTGACCACAGACTTGACCATGCGTTTCCTGAACGCGGCGCCGAGCGATACGGCGCGGCTCGAGGCGGCAGGGACGGTCACATACAGCGACGATCGCAAGGCCGTCGTAGCGGCCGAGGTTCGCACCGATGCTGGCGTGGTGGTGGCGCAGGGAACGGTCGGCGTGGCGATCCGGGCGACGCGCTAGACCCCCACCACGAAACTGACCGTCGTCGTCGTCGATCCACCGATATTCAGCGTCTGGACGTTCCTGGCGCCCTCGACCTGATAGTCGCCGGCCGTGCCCGTGGTCTGTTTGAAGGCATCCAGAGCCATTCGCACGCCTGTAGCTCCCACTGGATGCCCACAGCCGATCAACCCGCCCGACGCATTGATCGGCAGTTTCCCGCCCATCTCGATATCGCCGGCCTCGATCGCCTTCCAGCTCTCGCCCGGCGCGGTCAGGCCCAGGTGGTCGATGGCCATGTATTCGGTCATGGAGAAGCAGTCGTGGGTCTCGACCGCGTCGATGCCCGACAGGTCGAGACCGGCCCGGGCGCGGGCGTCGTCGATCGCGCGCTTCACCTCGGGGAAGACATAGGGCTGGCCCTCGCTGGCCTTGATCTTGCGGCCGTAGTCGATGGGGGCGCAACGGTGGCCCCAGCCCTTGATGCGGGGAAGGCTCTCCAGCGGGATGCCGCGCTTGCGGGCATATTCGGCGGCGCGTTCCGGCGAGGCCAGGATGATGGCGGCGGCGCCGTCGGTGACCTGGCCGCAGTCGGTCTTGCGCACACGCCCCTCGATGACCGGATTGGCCTCGTCGTCGTCGGTGAAGCTGGCGTTGGAGAAGCTGTAGTTCCGGGTCTGGGCGTTCGGATTGCGCTTGGCGTTGTCGAAGTTGATCTGCGAAATCCGACGCAGGTGAGCCTCGTCGATGCCGTAGCGCCGGTGGTACTCCTCGGTCAGGTCCGAGAAGGCGCGGGGCCAGGCGTAGGTGGCGTCAAGGTATTCGTGCCCGGCCCAGGCGGCGGCGCCGAGATGTTCGGCCGCGGTGACGCCCGGCACGTTGCGCATCATCTCGAGCCCCAGCACCATGGCCGTGCCGTAGCGGCCGCTTTCGATGTCAGCGGCGGCGGCCATGATGGCCAGGCTGCCAGAGGCGCAGGCCGCCTCGTGGCGCGAGGCGGGCATGCCCGTGAACCGCTCGTCGGTCATGGCGAAGAATCCGCCCAGCATGCCCTGTCCGGTGAACAGGTCGCCGACGAAATTGCCGACATGACCGACGTCGATATCCTCGGGCTCAAGACCCGTCTCGGCCAGGGCGCCGTTGACGGCCTCGGCGAAGCCGTCGCCGATCTCCAGCCCCTCGCGTGCATAGTTGCGCGCGAAGTCCGACTGCCAGCCGCCGAGGATATAGGTCATGTCCGCTTGTCCTCAGGCTGCGTTCGCCAGCGCCGCCTTCGACGCCCGGATGGTCTCGCCCTGTTCCCAGGTCGCATGGGTGCCGCTGGAGATCCGGCCCGGCAGGATGATACGCGCCACAGGACCGTCCGCCAGTTTCCGCGCATCATAGATCACGCATTCGGACCGGTCCTCGATCATGTCGGTGACATAGGTGATCAGGTAGCCGTCGTCCTCCTCCGTCGCCCCGACGCGCGGCGCGAACCCGGGCTCCGAGCCATAGCGTTCCGGGCCGAAGTCGATGGCCCAGCTCTCCAGAGTTTCCATGTCGTGTTTGACCAGCCCGGTAAACAGGAACCAACCCGGTTTGGACACCGCCGAATAGGCCCAGCGGTTCTTCACCCCGGCGTACTGGTTGTTGATGATCCCGAACTCCAGCACCCGGTCGTCCAGCCGGGTCTCGGTCGTCTCGCCGGTCTGCAGGTCGAAGCGCCAGCGGTGCAGCTTGGGTCTCAGCATGTCCTGGTCGAGGAAGGTCATGATCCGCTCGAACCCCGGCCAGGCCTGCGGGCTGGTCGCCGGCGCCGGATCCTCCTGGAAATAGCCGTCCAGGACCACCGCATCTCCCTCCTCCCAGGCGTTCAGGAAATGCAGGACATAGGTGGCGTCGCCCTCGAACCAGCGCACATCTCCGGCGCCGCCGAAGCGCGGGATCAGGCTGAAGCGCGACTTCATGTCGGGGTGGAAGCGGGCGACGTGATAGCCCTTGGGCAGCAGGTCCTGCTCCCAGAACAGCGGGAAGTCGTTCAGGATCGACCAGTGCGTCGTGAAGGCCATGTCGTGCGGCAGGCGCGGCCCGGGCAGGGGGACGGGCGTCAGGTGTTTCAGCTGGTTGTCGGCCCCGACCACGCCGTAGTGCATGTAGGGCGCAGCCTTGGAATAGTTGAAGAACAGCAGCTCTCCGGTCTTCGGGTCCACCTTGGGATGGGCGGAAATCCCTTCCGGGGGACACCAGCCCGCCGTGCCCATGGGCTCCAGCGTCCAGGGGTCCAGCCGATAGGCCTCGCCGCACTGGTAAAAGGTCGACAGGATCGCCCCTGCATGGATGATCACGTCGGTCGAGGACGAGTCCTTCAGCCCGCCGTGCGCGCCCCAGCCCGGCTTCTCCGACAACGACGGATGCTCGGCCAGACCCGCCCACAGGGCGCGTCCCGCCTCCTGCTCCGCCTCGAAGCCTGCCGTGCGGACGAAGCGGTTGCGATAGCTCGCCTTGCCGTCCTTGATGCTGATCGCGTGCAGCATGCCGTCGCCGTCGAACGGATGATAGCGGCCCAAAGGCTGGTGGATGGGGTTCTCGGTGTTGCGCACATAGACGCCGTCGATATCAGTCGGGATCGTTCCGATCACCACCATGTCATCGGCGGTGTGTTCCTCATGCTGGGGCGTCCAAACGCCCTGCATATAGGGGTGCGACCTGTCCGTGAGCGTCACCTTCAGCGGAGCTTGGGCCACGCCGCCCTCGAAGGCCGTGCGGGCCTTGCCTGTCTGTTCCAGTCCCATCGATCTCTCCTGTAACCGCCCGACGTCGAGAAGGCGACTTGCGTTAGCATACCATGCTTGCAGCGGATGGCGAGAGGGCTTTAGTATGAAAGTGAAAGCGACGCCGGACACGCTGGCGCGACAGGGGAAACGACCATGGCTGATCACGCTCCTCCCGCGCTGGATTTCGACGGCCTCAGGCCGCCCAGCCCGTTCCTTACGGCGCAACATGACGCCTGGCGGAACAAGCTGCGCGGGTTCGTCGACGGCTATATCGCGCCGCATCTGGATGAATGGGACGCCGTCTCCGACTTTCCCGACAGCCTCTACAAGGACGCCGCGCGCGAGGGCATCAGCGGCATGGGCTTCCGCGAGGACCTGGGCGGTACGGGTGAGAACATCGACCTGTGGGATCGCATCATCTTCGCCGAGGAGTTCTTCCGCATGGGCTCCGGCGTGGTGTTCGCCGACCTCGCCACGCCGTGGATCGCCCTGCCGCCCATCATCAACGGTGGGACACCCGAGATGCTGGATCGCGTCGCCCGGCCCGTCCTCGCGGGAGCCAAAAAGATCGCCTTCGCCGTGACCGAGCCCGGCGGCGGCTCCGACGTGTCCGGCTTCACCACCACGGCCGAGCGCAAGGGTGACGTCTTCATCGTAAACGGCGGCAAGACCCTGATCTCGGGCGCCATGAAGGCCGACTATCTGCTCACGGCGGTGCGGACCGGCGGCCCCGGCATGGGCGGCCTGTCGATGCTGCTGATCGAGACGGACCGGCCGGGCGTTACCCGCGGCCCCCTGCCCGGCCTGCAATGGTACAACCGCAACAACGGCTGGCTGAACTTCGACAATGTCGAGGTGCCTGTGACCAATCTGGTCGGCGTCGAGAACCGGGGCTTCGCCGGCCTCGCCAGCCAGTTCAACATCGAACGGTTCTCCGGCATCGCAGCCACCCTGGCCATGACCCGCACCTGCGTCGCCGAGGCCATCGCCTTCGCCCGCGAGCGCCAGACCTTCGGCAAGCGGCTGATCGACCACCAGGTGATGCGCCACAAGATCGTCGACATGGTCCAGCGCATCAAGGTCGCCTACGCCATGCTGGACATCCTGGTGTGGCGCTTCGGTCGCGGCGAGGTCCCGGTCGCGGATCTGGCCCTGCTGAAGGTGCAGGCGACGACTACGCTGGAGCACTGCGCCCGGGAAAGCCTGCAGGTGCTGGGCGGCCGCGCCTACACCGGCGGCAACCGCGTCGAACGCATCTATCGCGAGGCCCGTATCTTCGTCATCGGCGGCGGGTCGGAGGAGATTCTGCGCGATCTCGCGGCGAAGCAGATGGGGTTCTGAGCCGCAGACCGAAAAAGGCCCCGCTGCTTTCGCAGCGGGGCCGAGGCGTCTCAGGTCAGGAAAACCCGGAAGAGGCGGCTCAGAAGTTGCGCCGCAGGGTGACCCCGTAGGTGCGGGGGTCGCCGAGGAAGGCCGAGTAGGATCCCGCCTGGAAGGTCGCGGGGATCACGCGGCGATAGTAGTCCTGGTCGAAGACGTTCCTTGCGAAGACGTCCAGCTGCCAGGCCTCTTTCGCGTCCCGGAGGGAGAAGCGAACATTGGCGGTCGTGAAGCTGTCCTGCACGCGGTTCGGATCGAACCCGCCCGTGAAGAACTCCGAGGAATAGCGGGCGTCGGCGTAGGCCACAGCCGTCAGGCCGTCGCCGATCGGGAACTCCCAGGTCACCGAGGAGACATTGACCCAGTCGGGCGACTGCTCGAGCTCAAGGCCGGAGTACTGACGGTTCAGCACGTTCACCGGATAATAGGCATCGGTATAGCTGAGGCCGTTGGTAAGGGTCAGGCCGGGGGTCGGCTCCCAGGTGACTTCAAGCTCGGCGCCCTTGGTGATGACCTCGGCCAGCGAACGGACCACGAAGCTGACGCCCGTAAACTCGATCAGTTGGAAACCTTCGAAGGCCTGGTGGAAGGCCGCGAAGTTGGCGCGCAGGGTGCGGTCGAAGAACTCGCCCTTGATGCCGAACTCATAGGCGTCGACCGTCTCCTCGACGAAGGCCAGATCGCGCGCGTTCGGCGTGGCGGGGGTGGTGAAGCCGGCGCGATCGAAGTTGTAGCCTCCCGACTTGTAGCCCCGCGAGTAGGAGGCATAGGTGTTGAGTGACTGGCTGACCCGGTAGGCGATGTTCACCGTTCCGGTCGTGGCCTCTTCGGTGCGCGCGTCGGTGTCGCCCGAGGGGTTCAGGCGCGTGTCCCAGAAGGGGGCGCAGAACCGGGTAATGCCGGCGGCGTCACTGGTGCGGACGGCACTGTCACAGGCCGGGTTGAAGTTCTCGCCCCGGTAGGTGATTTCCTTGTCATTCTGCGTATAGCGCAGGCCTGCGGTGATGCTCAGCGCATCCGTGACGCGGAAGACGTTGTGGGTGAAGAAGGAGAGGTCCTGCCCACTCTGCTCACCGATGCCGCGTGCGCCATCGCCGGGCCGGAAGGCGGCGAGCGTCGAGGCCTGGAAGGTCGCCGCGCCGCCGTAGATCAGCGGATAGTCGGCCCCCATGCGGAAGGCGCTGTCGTTCAGCACCGTCTCGTCGGAGTAGAACAGCCCCACCAGCCAGTCGATCCGGCCGTTTTCGCCCTGTAGACGCAGTTCCTGGGTCAGAACGTCGAATCCCTGGTGCAAGCCGTCGGGCGCGAAGAAGCCCAGGTCAGCGCCCGAGTGGTCGAAGTCCTGGGAGCGGAAAGCTTCCCAGCTGCGGAAGGCGCTGACCGAGTTCAGCGTCGCCCAGCCCAGATCCCACTCCGCCGAGGCGGACACGCCCATATCCTCGATGTCCTCCTGGTTCTGGCGGATGTTGTTCTTGGAGGCGCGGCGATCGAACGGATTGGTCGACGGATAGCCGATGCCTCCGCGCGCGGCCGCCAACTGGTTGACCAGGTTGTAGGTGGGGCCGGCGATGGCGAGAAGCGCGACACAGCAGTTTTCGTTGCGGTTGGTGTAGTCGGCCGAGAAGGTCCAGCTCAGGGTCTCGGACGGACGCCACAGCAGCTTGCCGCGGACGAACTGACGGTCGAGGTTGTCCAGGCTCTCTCCCGAGTTGGCGTCGGAGTGGAAGCCGTCGCGGAGCTCGTAGCTGCCCTCGATACGCAGGGCCAGTTCGTCGTCGACCAGCGGGAAGTTCGCGGCGCCCGAGATCCGGCGATCCTCGAAGCTGCCGTAGGACCCGGTGATATTGCCGCTGATACCGTTGAAATCCGGCTGTTTCGTCGTGACGTTGATGATACCCGAAGACGTGTTGCGGCCGAAGAGGGTGCCCTGTGGCCCGCGCAGGACTTCGATACCCTGAAGGTCGCCGAGTTCAGAAAGGGCGACCCCCGTGCGGGCCCGGATCACGCCGTCGATGATCACGCCGACTGAGGATTCCAGACCCGGGTTGGTCGAGGTGGTGCCCACGCCGCGAATGCGGATCGAGGAGTCCGAACCGCCGCCGGGAGTCTGGAATTGGACACTGGGGGCCAGACTGGTCAACTCACGGATGTCGCTGACGCCGGAGTTCTCCAGCTGCTCGCCGCTGACTGCGGTCACGGCGACCGGCGCCTCAATCAGACGCTGCGCGCGGCGTGTGGCAGTGACGATGATCTCATCGACGACCGTCGCCTCCTGCCCGGAGGGCGCGGTCTGGGCCAGGGCCGGCGTCGCGGAAAGCGTCGCGGCGATGAGCAATGCGGATACGCTGACTGTGCCTCTGATGTTCACGCCCAATCCTCCCATGAGCCCCCGTTAGCCGAGGTGCTTCTGGTGACAATGTGTAACTGGCGAATTGAGACTGTCAAATAGCTTTTGTAATCAGACTGAGTTGTGTGCTTCTGTGTCAACATGGCGACACGCTCCAGCCACGCTTGGAGTGCGCCGCCTCCGACCGAACGTAGATTCGGCGAAATGTTCGGACAGTTATTCGTTCGAAAACAGGGAGTTGAGAGTGTGTTATCGCCGATCACCCTATTTCGGAATCAGTGGGAAGTTCGCTTCCGCCAATGCGGGTGCGAAGAAAACGGCCGACTATCTCGCAACTGCGAAAGTGACTTTCATCTTGAGATTTAACGAGGTCACGGCATGAGTGGAAGTGACGGTGTTATGGGCGTCGGACAGCCCCCGGCGCCGAGGATCTGGCCTCATTCCGGCTGGGCCTGGTTCGCCGTCGCGGCCCTGATGGTCGCCTATACGTCCAGCTTCATCGACCGCCAGATCCTGACCCTGCTGGTCCAGCCGATCCGCGCCGACCTGACCATCTCCGACACCCAGTTCAGCCTTCTGGCGGGGATTGCCTTCTCCCTGTTCTACACCGTCATGGGCGTGCCCCTTGCCCGGCTGGCGGACCGGGGCAGCCGGCGCTGGATCATCTTCTGGGGGATCGTGGTCTGGAGCGTGATGACCGTGGCCTGCGGTCTGGCCAACAGCTTCTGGGCCCTGTTCGCCGCGCGTATCGGCGTGGGAATCGGCGAGGCCGCCCTGTCGCCCGCCGCCTATTCGATGATCTCCGACTACTTCCCGCCGCGTCAGCGGGCCCGGGCCCTCGCCGTCTACTCCATGGCCCCCTATCTCGGCGCGGGTCTGGCCCTGATGATCGGCGGTGCGGTGATCGACATGATCGCCCAGGCCGGCGCGATGCGGTTGCCGCTGGTCGGCGAACTGGCGGCCTGGCAGCAGACCTTCATCCTCGTCGGCGCGCCGGGCCTGCTGATCGCCGCCCTGTTCATCGTCGTCCGCGAGCCGCCGCGCCAGGGAGTGACGAAGTCCGGCGTCCAGGCGGGCGTCCTGAAATACATGTGGGCCCGCAAATCGACCTTCTACGTCCTGATCATGGCCTTCTCGATCTTTGGCATGGCGGGCATTTCCTACCTGGCCTGGGCTCCGGCGGTGCTGATCCGCCAGCACGGGATGACGCCCGCCGAGGTCGGTTTCGCCTATGGCGCCGTGCTTCTGGCGGCCGCCACGCCGGGCGTCCTGGTCGGCGGCTGGATGACCGACTGGTTCGCCAACCGGGGCCGCACCGACGCCCCCGTCCGGGTCGCGATCGGCGCCCTGATCGCCAGCATCCCCTTCGCTGTCGCCATGCCCCTGATGCCGACGCAAGCCTTGGCCATCGCCGCGCTGGCCGGGTTCAGCTTCTTCGCCGGCGTAATGAACAGCCTGCCCGCCACCGCGCTTCAGTCCGTCGCGCCGAACCAGCTGCGGGCCCAGATCACGGCGATCTATTTCCTGATCGGCAATCTGGTGTCGCTGGGCCTCGGCCCGACCATCGTGGCGGCGATCAGCGACAACCTGCTGGGCGGCGACCACAACATCGGCCTGTCGCTGGCCATCGTCAGCGGCGTCACCATAACCATCGCCTCCCTGCTCCTGACCCGCGCGCTGAAGCCCTTCCGGGCCAGCGTCGAGGAAGCCCGCGAATGGCAGGAGCCGGCCCGGTGAGCGAGAGACTTTCACTCCCCTGGTTCGAACCCGCGCCTCCGACGGCCGAGGACTGCGTCATCCCCCGGCTGATCGACCGATGGGCCGCCGAGACGCCGGACACGGTCTTCATCCGCTTCGAGACCGGCGAGACCTGGACCTGGGCCGAAACTCGCAGGCGCGCCCTGTCCACCGCCGCCGCCCTGCAGGCGCGCGGCGTGAAGGGCGGTGACATCGTCGCGGCCTGCGCGCCGAACGGCCCGGCCCTGCTGCGCGCCTGGTTCGGCGCCAACTATGCGGGCGCCGCCCTCGCCCCGATCAACACCAGCTTCCGAGGCAAGTTGCTGGAGCACGCCGTCGGCAAGACCGGCGCGAAGGTGATGATCGTTCATCCCGATCTGGCGCCGCGCCTCGAAGGCCTGTCGTTGGGAGTTGCTGAACGGCTGATCCTGACCGGCGCGTCAGAGCCATTGAATTTGCCCGTTGAGATCGAGGACGCCTCGGCGCTCGACGGCGATCCTGCGGCCTGCGTGTTCGTCGACCAGCACCCCTGGGATTCGCCGGTGATCATCTTCACCTCCGGCACGACCGGTCCGTCCAAGGCGGTCATCACCTCCTATGTGCAGGAGTGGACCACGGCCAAGGTCACCTACGGCTACATGGTCCAGTCCGACCGGATGCTGGTGAACCTGCCGATGTTCCACGTCGGCGGCATCGCCGCGATCACGGCGGCGGTGGCGTGCGGCGGCTCGGTCGCCCTGTTCGAGGCCTTCGACACCCGCCGCTTCTGGGACACGGTGCGCGAGACCGGCGCGACGGTCTGCTCGGGTCTGATCGGCGCCCTGACCTCCTTCCTGATGAAGGAGCCACCCAAGGCCGACGATGCCGACAATCCGCTGCGGATGGTGACCCTGTCGCCTATCAACGAGGACACCATAGCGCTGGGGAAACGGTTCGGCTTCGACTACCTGTCCGGCTTCAACATGACCGAGGTGTCCGGCCCGCTGATCAGCGCGGTCAACGATCCGGTGATGCGCTCGTGTGGCCGCGTCCGCGTCGGTATGGAGTGCCGCATCGTCGACGACCACGACAACGAAGTTCCGCACGGCCAGCCCGGCGAACTGGTCATCCGGTCGGACAATCCGTGGACGCTCTTCTCCGGCTATCTCGGCGACCCTGAGGCTACCGCGAAGGCCTGGCTCAACGGCTGGTTCCACACCGGCGACCTGATGTGGCGCGACGCACAGGGCTGCTTCTTCTTCGTCGACCGCAAGAAGGACGCGATCCGCAGGCGGGGCGAGAACATGTCCTCGCTGGAGATCGAGATCGAGGTCGTCGCTCACCCGTCGGTGCGCGAATGCGCCGCCTATGCCGTCGACCTGCCGGGCGGCGAGCAGGAGGTCATGGTGGCCGTGGCCCCCGTCGACGGCGCCGAGATCGATCCCCGCGAACTGGTGGAATGGCTGATCCCGCGCATGACCCATTTCATGGTGCCGCGCTATGTCCGGGTCGAGACCGCCCTGCCCAAGACGCCGACCAACAAGATCCAGAAGACGGGGCTTCGGGACGAAGGGGTGACCGCCGCCACTTTCGACCGGGAGGCGGCCGGGCTGGTCGTTCGACGCCAGAAATTGTCGGTTGCTTGATAAGACCTAACCGCGCTGTCTAAGAGAGACCATGTCTCGTACTGGGCCGAAAATCCGTCTGGTTCCAAAGAGCTCCGTCAACCGCGCCCTTAACGCTTTGGGGGATCGATGGAGCCTGCTGGTCGTGCAGGAGGCCTTCCTGGGGGCCACGCGGTTCGAGGAGTTCCACGCCCGTCTGGGCGGCGCACGCTCCACCCTGTCCAGCCGGCTCGCCGCGCTGGAACGCCACGGGATCCTGGTCAAGAAGCCCCACAAGGATGAGGGCGTGCGCATGGCCTATCATCTGACGCCGCGCGGCCTCGGCCTGTTCGATTCCATGATGCTGATGTGGGGCTGGGGCGTGCGCTGGGGCGTGACCGGCGGCCGGGCGCCGACGGTCTTCACCCATACCGAATGCAGTAAGGCCATGTTGCCGGAACTCCGCTGCGGCGGCTGCGGCGAGCTACTGACGTTGCATACCTGCAGCTTCACCCCCGGCCCCGGACAGGGGATGGAGAGGCTGCCGGTGCAGCGGATGCACCGGCGTCGCCAGCCCAATGCGGAGGCTCCGACGATCGAACTGGTCGACCTGCTCGGTGACCGCTGGACCGCGCTTGTGGTCAGCGTCCAATATTTCGGACTGCACAGGTTCGATGAAATCCAGGAGATGCTCGGCATCGCCTCCAACATCCTGACCGACCGGCTGCGGACACTAGAGATATCCGGCATATTCGAGCGTCGCCTCTACGAGATGACGCCGCCCCGCTATCAGTACCGGCTGACCAAGAAGGGTCAGGACCTCTATCCCCACGCCCTGGCCATGATGACCTGGGCCGACACCCACCTGAAGGACCGGGCCGGGCCGCCGGTGAAGATCAAGCACGTCTGTGGCGAACCCCTGAGCGCCCAGGTCAGCTGCAGCGCCTGCAAGGGGCGGCTGACGCTGCAAAACGTGCTGATGAAGGCAAGTCGGATCAAGCCGACGGCGTAGCAAAAGTTCGTGTTTGAAAGCGTCTTCGCTGCGCTTGCATTAGCAGACTTCTGGTCCTAGCGTTTCGGCAACGAAGAGCTAGGAGACGGCGCCGTGGGTCAGAACATGAAGGTCGTGGAGGCCATGATGGCCGCCTGGAAGAAGCGCGATGTGGAAGGCTTCATCGCCACCCTCGCCGACGATATCGAATACCACTGGCACCCCACGAAACGTCCGGCTGTGGGCAAGGACAAGATGCGGAAATTCCTGTCCAACTACGAGGCCGGCTTCGACCAGCAGGAGTGGCGCGTCACCCATTCGGCCGAGAACGGAGAGGTCCTGTTCGTCGAGGGCATGGAGGTCCTGGTCGATCGTGCTTCGGGGGTGAAGATCGATAACCCCTTCGTTCAGGTCTTCCAGGTTCGCGACGGCCTGATCTACCGGATGCGCGACTACTACGACACGTCGCAGGTCCATGCGCCGGCGAAGCCCGAGACTGCAAAGGCCTCGGCATGAGTACGCCGATCGAACGCCTGCGAGCGTTGATGGCGGTGTCGGAGGCCCGGGACAAGCCCGCCTTCCTCGACTTCTTCGCCGACGACGTCGAATACCACTACCACGTCGGCACCCGCCCCCTGATCGGGAAGGAGTGGGTCGACCGGTTCATCACGAAATACTGGGTCAACCATTCGGCGACGAAGTGGACGCTCGTGAACTGGGCCGAAAACGGCGACAAGGTGCTAACCGAGGGTCAGGAGGACTACGTCAACGCCGACGGCGTCAGCGTCTCCCATCCTTACATGGGCATCATCGAATTCCGGGACGGAAAGATCGTCGCCTGGCGCGACTATTTCCAGATGAAGGACCCGGCGGCGTCCTGAAGCTGAATCGGCTCAGTTTAACTAATTAGACCAATAGCTTGCATCATAATTGTGCGAGACTGGGTTCGGAATTGCACTCGCTGGACTCGGTGTACTCCGAGTCCAGCCCGCGCCTCTAAACGGCCTGCATCCGCTCGGCCCGCAAGGCCGAGCGACGCACCTTGCCCGCATCGTCACGCAGCCGTTCGGTCGTAACCTCCAGCGAGCGCGGCCGCTTGTAGGGCGCGATCCGCTCGGCCAGGAAGGCGTTCAGCCCCGCCTGGTCCAGAGCCCCGTCCGCCGTCTCAACGATGGCGTGAACGCGCTGGCCGAAATCGGCGTCGGGCAGTCCCACCACCACGCTGCATTGGACGCCGGGGAAGCTGTCGATCGCCGCCTCGACCTCGGCGGGATAGACGTTGGCCCCGCCCGAAACGATCATGTCCACGCGCCGATCGGCCAGGTAGAGCCAGCCGTCCTCATCGACATATCCCATGTCGCCCAGGGTCTCGAACGTCCCGTTCGCGCGCGGCTCGGCGCCGAGGTATCTGTAGGTCGTCCCCTGCCCCCGCAACGGCATGAAATAGATCTCGCCGATCTCGCCGGGGGCACAGGCTTCGCCGGCTTCGTTCAGCACCTTCATCTCATAGCCGGGCAAGACCTTCCCGACCGAGCCGGGGTGATCCAGCCATTCGACCCCGCGAATACCAGTCCCGCCGAGGGCCTCGGTGCCGGTGTAGATCTCCCAGACCGTCTCCGGGCCCACCCACTCGATCCACTTCTGCTTCAACCAGGGAGGACAGGCGGCGGCGATGTGCATGACGGCGTCCAGCGACGAGACGTCATGTTTCGCCTTCACATCGTCTGGAAGGGACCAGATCCGGTGCATCATGGTCGGCACCTGGAACAGCCAGCTGACCCTGTACTGGTCGATCAGCCGCAGTGTTTCCTCCGCATCGAAACGCGGCATCAGGACGATGTGCAGCCCCCAGCCCATCGCGAAACAGGTCATGCCGAAGGGAGCCGCATGGTACAGCGGCCCGGGATTCAGCAGCACATCCTCGGGGATCATGCCGAGCAGCAGAACGTCGGGGTCGACCATCGCCGGCGCCATGTCGACGATGACCTTGGGTCGGCCGGTCGAGCCGCCGCTGGCGATGGCCTTCAGATGTTTCGACACGATCTCCGGCAGGGGCGAAGGATCCGCCGACGCGTCATACGTCTCCGCCTCGGACAGGCGAGGCGTATCGCCCGTCCTGGACCCATCCTCGATGACGATCAGGCGGGGCTTGAGCAGATCGAGGATGCCGGCCAGTTCGATCGCAGGCAGCTTGTGCGACAGGGGCGCCGGGGTCGCGCCGAGCGCCCACACGGCGAAGGCCAGCTCCAGAAACGCAGGGCAGTTCGGCAGGGCGATGGCGACGAAATCGCCTTCCACCACCCCGGCCTTCTGCAGCGTCCGCGCCCTGCGGTTGACCCGGTCCGCCAGCTCGCGCCGCGTCAGGGTCACGCCTTCAAAGGTCAGGGCCGGGCGATCCGGATCCCTCTCGGCGTGGACATTCAACAGGGCGCCCACCGCCCGGGGCGCCGGCATGGCGACCCCCGGCGTGGACATCATACGCGGCCTGGCGGGACGGATCATGCGGGCGACTTCGTCTCCACGGCGGCCGCCTTCCTGGGCGGCCAGGGAATCATCAGGCTGGTCCGGGCCATATAGCCCTCGTAGCCAGGACGCGTGTGCTTCAGTCGCTTTTCGTACGACACGCCCCCGCTGTACTTCAAGAACATCACGATCAGTAGCAGAGGCCCGACGATCGAGGCCGCGCCCAGCAGCCCCGACTCCGCCGCGATCAGCCACAGGCCGAACCAGACGCACAGGTCGCCGAAATAGTTGGGGTGCTGGGTATAGCGCCACAGGCCCTTGTCCATGACAGTCCCCGCCGTGCCCGGCGTCTTCTTGAACCGCACCATCTGCCAGTCGCCCAGGCTTTCGAAGATGATGCCGAAGACGGTCAGGCCGGCGCCGATCCAGCCGAGGATCCCTACCGCGACCGGCGTCGCCGACAGCTGGCCCAGCTGCACAGGCAGGCTGACGATGAACAGGATGGGCGACTGCAGCTGGAACACCAGGACCCATGCGGCCCTGGGATAGCTCATGCCCTTTTCCTGAGCCCGGTCGAGCATCTTTACATAACGTCTGTCCGGCCCGTGATCGCGCCAGCGCCACAGCATGTAGCCGCCCAGCCGCAGGCCCCAGACGCAGACCAGGACGAGGATCAGCTGCATCCGCTGGTCCGAGCCGTCGGCCATCAGGAAGGTGGTCACCCCCATGAAGGCCAGGCCCAGGGCCCACCAGGCGTCAACGAAGGTCACGTCCCGGATGGCGACGCCGATCCCCCAGAGAATGACGAAGGACGCGACGCAGATGACGAAATTGATCCCGAGGATGGTCAGGATTTCGGTAATGGGCGGCATATGGACTGGTCTCCCCCTCGTGATCGGCTCTAGCGGCCGGTAGACAGTTCCGTGGCGTGCAGCATCCTGGCCATGCCCCGTTCCATCCCCTTGGGATCACGGGCCAGGGCGGCGCGGCTCTCGACCGCAAACCGGTCGGTGTCGATCTCGTCGACGCCTCGCGTGATCCCCTTCATGGCGGCGCCGGCGATGTCCTCGGGCCGTTCCTTGGCGCCCTTCACGTGCGAGGCCATCCGGGTGTCGACCGAGCCGACGATCAGGGAGGTGACGGTGGTCCCCTGCCCGGCCAGTTCGGCGCGGATGCAGGTCCCGGCCGCCCGCATGGCGAATTTCGACGGGCTGTAGCCGCCCATGTTCGGCACGGCGACGATGCCCGCGACCGACAGAACGTTCAAAATCGCCCCGCCCCCGTTGGCCTTGAGCACGGGCGCGAAGGCCCGCGACATGGCGACGGGGCCGAAATAGTTGACCTCCATCTCCTCGCGCATGGCTGACATGTCGTCGGCGCCGATCAGCAGATTACCAGTGGAGACGCCTGCATTGTTGACCACCACCGACACATCGGGACAGGCCACAGCCGCGGCCGCGATCGTCTCCGGCCTCGTGACGTCGAGCGTCACGGCCACGACCTTGCCCGGGTACTGATCAACGAGGTGCTGCGCCGACGCCGGATCGCGGGCGCCGGCGTAGACCCTGGCGGCGCCCTGTTGGATCAGCACATGGACGAAGCCTTCGCCAATGCCCCTGTTGGCCCCGGTGACGATGGCGACTGAGCCCTGAACTTCCATGGCCCCGTCCCTCACGCGGCGGGGGTGTAGAGGATGTCATCCGGCTTCTTGCCGCCGCGTCGCAGCAGGGACGGATCCCGGGTGATCGCACCGCGCGCCCAGGTCTCGGAGAGCTCGTGCTCCTCGTTCCATTCCCAGCACATATTGCGGCGCTTGATACGCCACTCGGCGCCGCGCTTCTCCATGTGGTCGACACAGCGCGCGAGCGTCCGCGTGTCGAACTCCTGCCCCTTCACCGTCAGGCGTGAGGCCGTCAGGATGTAGGACTCGGCGACGGCCGTCGTCGGCCCGGTGAGGTCGATGACCATGTTCATGGCAAGATGGTTCATCAGCCCGGCCTTGGGCAGACGCTCCTTGACCACCGCCACCCATTCGCACGCCGGGCCGTCGAAGGTGCCGCCGTGGTCCTCCCAGCCGTCGGGCCAGTAGGCGCGTTCAACGAGGTCGGAATCCGCACGATCGCAGCCGCGCAGGAACTTCAACAGCACCTCCTCGATCGCCTTCTTGTCGAGCAGGGCCTGAACCTCAGGGTCGCGGTCGGCCATCCTGGTATCCTCCGATGACTGATATTCAGTCTTGAAACGAAAGTGACATGGCTTGCGTTAGCGGGCAAGTCGCTTTGGCCGGCTTCAGAGCCTGAGCAGGCCCGGCGGCGCGGCGACCACGCGCGGGATCGCCTGCAACACCATCGCCGCCACAGCGAACTGTTCCGGCTTCGTGCGAACACCGTCGGGCGCGGTGTTGACCAGGTCCATCGCGATCCGGACGCCTGGCAGGCCGTCGACCTCGATCTCCCAATGCGGCTTGCCGGCGAACGGCGCCTGGGCCGGATCCATGATCCAGTTGACCTCATGCGTGATGCGCCGCACCCCGTCGATCAGGCCGTGCACGCGCCAGGTCGTGGCCGCAACCGAGCCCTTCGGGATGATCCCTGCGGCGATGGTCAGATCGCGTTCGGCCAGGCTGACGGCATGATCCGCTTCGTACCGGTCCAGTTCCAGACCGAGCCGCACGGCCAGGCCCTCGACGCTCTGCGAAAACATGGCCGTGAAGGTTTCCGCCAGCGGCCCGTTCGCAAGGTCGATCGCTCCCGGAGCGGAACCAAACCCCAGCGCCCCGAAGACATAGTCCGGGTTCGGAACCGTTGTGCAGTCGATGATTTCCCGGGTCGCGATGTTGCGGTGTGACAGACACAGCGAGACCGCATTGACCGCCATCCGCTCCGCGACCCAGCCCGGATTGACTCCCGTGCCGGCCAGGGTCGCGCCTCCCTTCCGCGCGCTCTCCGCCAGCCCGTTCGCATAGGCGAGGCCGAGGACCGCGGGTTCGAAATAGTGGTTGATGCTGACGACGTTCTTGCCGGATTCCAGCAGCCGCTTCACGTCCGCGTCGTGGCCGCCATAGGGGTCCGACAGCATAGGCGTATGGATCACCACATCTGCGTCGAGCGCCAGGATGTCGTCGATCAAGCGGGTGGCGATCACTCCGGTTTCGGGCCTGCGCGCGATGTCGCCGGCGTCGCGTCCGGCCTTGGCCTCGCCATAGACGAACAGGCCGACCAGTTGGAAGCGGTCGTCGTCCAGCACCGACCGCAGGCAGGCCTTGCCCATGGAGCCGGTCGCCCACTGGATCACCCGAATGGGTCTGGTCATCACGCCTCCTCGACGCTGCCGCCGCGTCTCGCTGCTCCAACGCTGACGACATAAGTCCAGAAACGCAAGCCACTTGCCAACCCTCGCTGAACGATTAGTGTGCTTACGCAAGCGACAGCGGTCGCGCGGAGAAGCCCCATGGCCGAGCCCCCCTTCTGGCAGGCGCTGATGAAGTCGGCGAATTTCTACGCCCGCTTTGCGCCGTCCTTCACAAGGGTGGGCTATGTCGCGCGGGGCATCCCGTTCAAGCCTGTGAAGGCGAACTACACCGGTCAGAACTGGCTTGTGACCGGCGCCACCGGGGGTCTGGGCAAGGCCACGGCGCTCCGCGCCACGGCCAAGGGCGCGACCGTCTACGCCATCGGCCGCAATGTGAAGGCCTTGGGCGACCTGGTGCGTGAGGCCGAAGGTCCCGGCAAGATCGTGCCCGTGACCTGCGACCTGTCGTCCATGTCAGCCGTGGCCGGCCTGTCGAAACGGCCCGAGATCGCGGCCACGAAATTCGACGTCGTCGTCAACAACGTCGGCCTGCTGATGCGCGAGTTCAAGGCCACGTCCGAGGGCCTTGAAACCTCCTACGCCACCAATCTTCTGGGCCACTGGATTCTGACCGAGGACCTGCACAAGGCTGGCGAACTAAAGCCGGGCGCGGCCATCATCAACGTCGTCTCCGGCGGCCTCTATAACCTCGGCCTCAACAAGAAGATGCTCAACATCCCCGAGGCGCATTTCAACGGCTTCGCCGCCTATGCCGCCCACAAGCGCGCCCAGCTGGCCCTGGCCGAGCACTGGCGCTCCGCCTGGGCCACGGACAGGATCAGGACCTACGCCGTCCACCCAGGCTGGGCCGACACCGCCGGGGTGAAGACGAGCCTGCCGAAATTCCGCAAGATCCTCGCCCCCATCCTCAGAAACGACCACGAAGGCGCCGACACCATCGACTGGCTGGCCGCGACCCGGCCGCCCGAGGTCGTCGACGAAATCTGGTTCGACCGCAAACCCCGCACCGCCCACGCCTATCCGCACACTCGCAACCCGCGCACGTCCGTCGCCGACGTGGTCGCCTTCCTCGAAGCAGATCGAACACGCCTGGCCGTTTGACGGGTTCTGCCAGCCCTGCCCGCTGCCAGGTCGGCATCAGCGTCGCCGTATGGCCCCCTCCAGCAACCCGTTCCGCTATTCGGCAGTGCGCCGGAGGTGATCCGCGTCTCGTAGCGGATTTCGATGCCGCGCTCGGCCGAGTGCGCCGGAGGTGATCCGCGTCACGTAGCGGATTTCGATGCCGCGCTCGGCCGGCAGGTCCTCCACCTTCCGGCGCGGCAGCGGGTTAGTTAACCCTCGGCATCGAGGCCGCAATGAAAGACGTCTGCGATACCCCCAGACAGGAGATCGGCCGCTGGGCTGACAACAGGCCTGCCCCCGCCGTCGAGGAGAACGGGCCATGCTCCGCTTCCGGCAGATGAAGATGCTGCAGCAGTTCAGCTCAGTGCACGCAGCCTTCCAGAACCCCGTCAGCCAGGATCGCCCACTCATGAGCCAGGAGACCTGAAAGGCCCAACGCTCAGCCGCCCTGGCTGAGTGGCAGACGCCGCGCCGTCGGACGGGCTCTTCGGGTGTCGAGCAGCCATCGCACCTTTTCGCGACCGCAGGGCTTCCAACTGCCACGCTTAGCAATGAACTTTCAATGGTTTATCGTGACGGTCTCCCGGCAGGGAGTTGCGTAGAATGACTATCTTCCAACGCCGTCTGGTTGGCGTCGCCATGATGGCTCGGGCGCGCCAGTGGCGGACACGTGTCGCGCTGGGCATTATCATCGCCCTGGCCTTTTTCACCATGACGGGCGCCGCGTTCGCCCTCGCCTGGTTGGTCATCTATGCCCTGCTCCAGATAATCGAACTCCGCCTCTTCAAGGCGGCTGGCCGACCTGAGGGGTGGGTTCCCGGCCAGACGTGGTGCTGGACCGCCGTTGGCTACATCAGCATGAACAACCTGGTTTTCGGGGCCTTCGCCGCGCGACAGGCCTTCAGTGGTTCGGAGCTTGGGTTCGTCGGAGCCGCATTATTGATCGCAGGGGCGATCGTGAATGGCGTGATTGTCAGCGCGGGCTCGAGACATCTGACCTGGGCGTCCATCGGGCCGCAGATCCTGTGTTTCTCCGCCCTCGCCGTTTCCACGGTTATGAGTGGTCACTCCCCGCTTCTGGCGGCGCAGATCGCCGGTGCCAGCCTTCTCTTCGTTGTGGCCGCCTCGGCGGCGTCGTTGCAGCTGTCCGCCAAGCTCAAGCAGGCGGAGGACGGTCGCGAAGCGGCGGAGGCGGCCAATGTGGCCAAGAGCCAGTTCCTCGCCAACATGAGCCATGAGATCCGTACGCCGCTGAATGGCGTGGTCAGTATGGCGGACCTCCTGAGCCGGTCCGACCTGAGCCCGGCGGACCGGGAAATGGTGGATATCATCCGGTCGTCCAGTGACACGCTAACTAACCTGCTCAGCGACATCCTCGACATGGCCCGGATCGAAGCCGGCGAGGTGGCTCTGGAGGAGGCGCCCTATCATCTGGGTGACATGCTCCGCGCCGCGTGCGCGTTATTCGCCCTGAGAGCCGAAGAAAAGAACGTCTCGCTCCGGCTCGATCTGCCGGAGGATCTCGACCGCATGATGGTGGGAGATGCAGGGCGAACCCGGCAGGTGGTCAGCAATCTGATCGCGAATGCGGTGAAGTTCACTTCCATCGGCCGGGTCAGCGTAAGCGCCCGGCTCACGCCCGGAGGGCGGGTCCGCCTGAAGGTGTCGGATACAGGCATCGGCTTCGATACAGGCAAAGGCGCCGACCTATTCGCTCGCTTCCAGCAGGCGGACGGGTCGATCACGCGTCGATTTGGCGGAACCGGGCTGGGCTTGTCGATTTCCCGGAATCTGGTCGAGCTGATGGGCGGCTCCATGGGCTGTTCGAGCATCCCGGGCGTGGGGTCCGAATTCTGGGCGGACCTGCCCTTCGTGGCGGCCGACACGGGTCGATCCGAACGCGTAGAGGACGATCAGGGCTTGCCCATGGATCGATCCGTCCGCGTCCTTGTCGCCGACGACCACGCCACGAACCTGAAGGTCGTGGCTCTCATCCTCGATCAGGCGGGCGTTGAAAGCCTGGCGGTGGAGAACGGTCTTGAAGCGGTGAACGCGTTCCGAACGGGCAGGTTCGATGCTATCCTGATGGATATGCAAATGCCTGTCATGGATGGTCTGACTGCGATCCGGGAAATCCGAAAACTCGAACGCGAGCTCGGCCGGGATCGCGTGCCGATTGCCGTGCTGTCCGCCAATGCCATGGCCGACCATGTCGCAGCGGCGATGGATGCCGGGGCTGATGCGCACATCGCCAAACCGGTCAAACCCGCGACCTTGATCGAGGCGATCGGGCAGCTGTTGGATGGCGGCGACCCCAAAAGCCCCAGCTAACGGCTCGACGCCGCCGACTGTCGAACTTCCCGGCAGCTGCCGATGCCGGCTCTCGACACAAGGCGGACGCTGACCCCATCCCCCACAGGTGGATGGGAGGTCACGACCAATGACGCTTGACTCATAACTCGACATATGGCGAGTTATGCAAATGACACGCCCCGCAAACGCTTCCAGCCAGACCCGCGTCCTGCTCGCCCGCTTCGCCGACCAGCCTCAGGCGTGGCAGTATGGCTATGAGTTGAGCAAGTTGACCGGGCTTGGGTCAGGCACCCTCTACCCCACCCTCGCCCGCCTTTCGGAACAAGGTCTCCTTGAGTCGGAATGGAGGCCATCGTTGCAGCCGGGTCGCCCCCCCAGGCATGCCTATCGGCTTACGAGTGCAGGGATCGAGTTCGCCCGAGCCCAATCCGCTCAGCCGGTCACGGCGTCCAAGTCGCGTTCCGGAGAGGCTACGGCATGATCGACCTTACCGCCCTGCTGTTCGACTTCGCCGTTAAGGTCGGCCCTGCCGACCGTGAGATCTGGTTTAGAGCGATGCAGACGGAGTTCGAGTTCATTCCGGCTCCGCAGCGACTTCGCTTCGCAAGTGGCTGTCTCGCGGCGGCGGTTGTCTGGCGAATTTGGACGCCGAATGGGGTGCGCAAGGTAACCCAGGGCGGCCTTGTCGCAGCGAGCGCGTCGCTTGCCGGGCTGGTCACGATCCATGCCCTGCTCGGGACATTTGGGCCGCTTGATCCGATGATGACAGTGCTCGGGTTCACCTATGCGGCGGGAGCCGTCGCAACGGCTCGGTGGGGTCTTCGCGGCATGTCCGTCTTCGCACTGGGCGGTATGGCGCTGAACACCCTGTTTGTGATCACATGGGCGGGTGGCGCCGCGGAGCCGCCGGGGTTTGTCCGCGCCTTGTCCTTAGAGGCATATCTGATCCTGGCGTCATTCCTGGGCATCGCTGCCCTTGCTCATGTCTTGGCCCGTCGCCTTGAGCGCAGCGCATGACCCGGAAGGCTATGTGGCTGCTGGCTTCGTTGGGTCTTCTCTTGGGCGTCCTGCATCTGACCCTCACGCTCCCGATCTACGGACGCCTTTCGCTGGAGGCGTTGTGGTTCGCCGGAAGCGGCCTCGCCGTCGTCTGCTGTGCACTCATGAACGTTGTCGCTCTGCAAAGCAGCCCACCGTTGACTCGGTGGGCGGTCGTGACGGCGAATTTGCTGATTGCGGGATTCTTCGCTGCAGCGTGGCCGCTGCTGCCGAGCCCCCAAGTGGCGGCAGGCTTCATAATTTTTATTGTCTTGGCCGCCTACTTTGGCTTGCTAACCGTGTGGCAAGAGAAAGCCGCTCAGCGCGCAGCCGCCTCGTAAGGCGAGCCTGCTCGCAGGCTCGCCGATGAAGGCCGTCAGGTCTACAGCCCCGGCCATCGCTGCATAGCCCTGGTCATTCGGATGCAGACGGTCGTTGCCGACGAGGTCTGCCTGCATCGCCTCGGGGTGAGCCGGATCCCGGGTCGCCAGGTCGAAGTCGGCGACGGCATCGAACTCGCCGCTGTCGCGGATGAAGGCGTTGATGGTCTGGCGCGCGGTTTCGGAGCGTTCGTCGAACCGCTCCGAGCCGCCGAAGGCCGTCAGCGTCCCCCCGATGACCTTGATCCCGCGCAGATGCAGGCGGGCGATGACCTGACGATAGCTGGCGATGACCTCTTCCGGGGTCCGGCCGACATTGGCGGGATTGCCGTCGTGGCGGATGTCGTTGACCCCCTCGATCAGGAGGACATGGGTGACACCCGGCAGGGAGAGAACGTCGCGGTCCAGTCGGGCGCGGACATTCGGACTGCGTCCATCACGGACGACCTGGTTGCCGCTGATGCCTGCGTTGACGACGACGAAGGCGCCCGGGCAGGCCGCCTCGAGTCGACGATCAAGCACTGACGGCCAATCCGCCTCGGCTCCCAGGGTCGAACTGGAACCTTCAGTGATGGAGTCGCCGAGCGCCACGATCACCGACGGAGGTTCGTCGGTCAGGGCGTAGACGGCGGAGATGAAGCTCTGTCTGCGCACAAGGGGCGCATCGGATGAGACCGCCGCCTCGCCTTCGCCGAGCCGGACCGCCACGCGCCGGACCACGCCGCGCGTCGGGCCGGGCGCATGCAGGCTGACCGTCAGCAGGTCGGACCGATCCAGCGCGATCGGCAAGGGATCGCTGAGCAGTGCCACCCCGACCGGAATGACGATGTCGCTCAGTCCGCTGAACGTCACCGGCAGCACCCGCCCGTCCGGCCCGGCGGCCGTGACATTCTCGAGCGTCAGCGGCTCCAGCCCCACCTCGTTGCTGACCCGCAGGCGGACGGCTTCGGCCGCCACCCCCACCCGGATGTCCTGGCGGATGGTCTGGTTCAGATAGCCCAGCGGCGCCTCGGGCGGGCCGTCGAAGCGCGCCGGGGCGGCAGCAGCCGTCCACGCCGGCCTCCAGACAGGCGCCTCCTGTGCGACGGCGGGCAAACCCGACAGGGCCAGCAGAAGCGCGATCGCGACCCGCCCGCCGCGCATCACGAGAAGAACAGTCCGCCGTTGATGTCCAGGTTCACCCCGGTGACGAACGACGCATCGTCCGAAGCCAGATAGAGGACGGTTTCGGCGACCTCCCCTGAGTTCCCCTGACGACGCAGAGGGGTGCTGCCGGCGACGGCCGTGCGGACTTCCGGCTTGGTGAAGGTGTCATGGAAGCTGGTGGCGATCATGCCGGGGCACAGGCTGTTCACCCGCACGCCCTTCGGCCCCAGTTCCTTGGCCATCGACCGGGTGAAGGTCATCAGCGCGCCCTTCGACGTCGCATAGATGGATGCGCCCGGCCCGCCGCCGTCGCGACCGGCCACGGACGAGAAGTTGATGATGGAGGCGCCTTCCGACATCAAGGGCGCGACGGCCCGCGTCATCAGGTATGCCGACTTCAGGTTCAGGGTCATGACCTTGTCGAAGAAGGCTTCGTCGATGTCCGCCAGGGGACGCCGCTCGACCATGCCGCCGGCCAGGTTGACCAGGATGTGGACCTCCGCGCCGTAGGCTTCCTTCGCCGCGGCGACCAGCGTCGCCACGCCCGTGGCCGTGGTGACATCGGCGCGGCAGACGATGGCCTCGCCGCCCGCCGACTTCACGCTCTCCAGCGTTTCGGCCGCGCTGGCCTCGTCGTTTGCGAAGTTGATCACGACCTTCGCCCCTTCGCGGGCGAGTACCCGCGAAACGTCGCGGCCGATGTCGCGGCCGCCGCCGGTGACGATGGCGACCTTGTCCTTGAGGCGCATTAGTTATCCTTCAGAGCATTGGAGGTGGTCGGCTGGACCGGCGCGATGCGACCGGTGACGAACCACAGGGAGAGGAGGGAAAGAGGAACCAGGGCGGCGACCAGGATGAAGATCGGCCCGTAGGAGACCTTGGTCATCGCCGGCACCAGCCAGGTGGTGATCAGGGTGCCGGCCACGGCCGCCATGCCGCCTATGCCGGCCAGCGATCCGACGGACCGCCCGTCGAACAGGTCGCCGGGGATGGTCTGGATATTGCCGATGGCGACCTGGAAGCCGAACAGGATGCCCGCAATGACCAGCACCGCCATGGTCGGGTCGGTCATGTTCGGCGCAACCATCAGGCACGGCATCATCACCGCTCCGCCAAGCGTCACGCACAGCTTGCGCGCCATGCCGGGCGAACGGCCGGACTTGATCAGTTGACCCGACAACCAGCCGCCGAACAGGCTGCCGATCATGGCCCCGACATAGGGCACCCAGCCGAAGATGCCGATCTGCTTGATGTCGAAGTCGAAGGTCTCAGCCAGGTAGATCGGCAGCCAGGACACGAACAGCCACCAGATCGGGTCGAGAAAGAACCGCGACAGGATCAGGCCCCAGCTCTCGCGGTGTCTCAGCAACTGGCGCATCGTCGGGACATAGGGCGGAGCCAGCGGCCCCTCGGTCGGTTGAGCCTCGGGCTTGTCCAGGATCAGGGCGCGCTCGGCGGCGCTGACCCAGGGGTGACGGTCGGGACCGGCGCGATAGATGATGAGCCACGGCAGGACCCAGATGAAGCCGAGCGCCCCAACCAGCAGGAAGGTCCCCTTCCATCCCAGTCCGACGAACATCAGGGCGATCAGCGGCGCGGAGATGATCGCGCCGACCGAGGCCCCGGCGTTGAAGATGCCCTGGGCGAAGGCGCGTTCCTTGGCCGGGAACCACTCGGCATTGGCCTTGACCGCGCCCGGCCAGGCGCCGGCCTCCGAGATCCCCAGCATGGCGCGGAAGATGCTGAACGACAGGATCGAGTTGGCGAAGGCGTGCAGCGCGATCGAGATCGACCAGATGCCGATCGACCAGGCGAAGCCCAGCCGGACGCCGATCGCGTCGAACACCTTGCCGAACACGAACTGGCCCAGGGCGTAGAACAGCATGAAGACGGTGACCAGGAGGGCGTAGTCCTCCTTGGTCGCACCGATCTCGGGCGCAATCTCGGGCCACATGACCGCCAGAGCGTTGCGGTCGATGTAGTTGATCACCGTGGCGATCGCGATCAGGCCGATGATGACCCATCTCATGTTGGACTTCATCGTCATCTCCTCAGCGATCGAACCGGGCGTAGGGGCCGGTCCATTCCCAGGTCTGTCCGTTCGCCTGGACCGAGTGCGCCGCGCCGGGCGCGACGTCGTCCGCGACGCCCAGGGCGAGCGTGCGGCCTGAGGCCAGCGTCAGCACGATCACTTCGGCCCCCGCGCCGCGAACGCGGGCGATGTCGCGGATGCGGCTCGTCGCGCCCGATACCGTCTCGGCCGTGCCGTCGTAGGCGCCGTGCGGCTCCAGCACCGAGAAGAAGCTGGCGTCGGCCTGGCCCTGCATCCGCTGGATCAGCGCCGGCTCGCGCCTCAGGTTGAAGTTGGGGTCGTTGGCGCCGCTTTCGACCAGCATCGCCCCAATCGGCGACGAGGCTCCGAAGCGATAGGTGTAGAACCGTCCGCCCAGCAGCCAGGTCAGGCTGCGGCTCTCGCCCGATGGCGCGGCGACCGCATCAACCCACAGATGCTGGTATCCGTTCGCATCGCCAAGCACCGGCCGCTCGCGCACCGAATGCTCGGCCTCGAACGCCGTCACGATATGGCCATTGAAATGCAGCGGCAGGTCATAGGTCGTCGTCGCCGTTCCATCCGCGCGGAACAGGTCGATCACGACCGGATAGGTCAGGTCCGGATGCTCGACCATCGCCAGCGTCCGGGTCAGGACGACCCCGTCATAGCCGTTCTCCAGCCGCGCCGAGGCGATCTGCAGCCCGTCATCGACCTCGAAGAACAGGGGCGTCGTGGGATGCTCTTCCCCCCTCTGCAAGTCGCCGCCGAACTGGCTGGCGTGCCCGACGACCAGCGTATTGTGCGCCACCGTCTGCATGGCCCAGCTATCATTCTCGGGCAGGTAACCGCCGCCGCCCTTGGCCTCGACGTTCAGGAACCGCGCGGCGCCGTAGTCCCGCACGATCGGCTGGCCGTCGTCATAGAACAGCATCTCCAGCCGGTCGAAATGGCCGTGGCCCTGACCCTGCTGGGTGTTCTTCATCACGAGGGCCTGGCCCTCCGCCCCGCCGTGACGCAGGAAGACGAGGTTGCCCAGGTCGCCGTTGGGCCCGTCGCGCAGTTGCATGGAGCGGAAGTCGAACGGCCGCGCCGCACCGTCCGCCACGCCCTCGGCCACCGCCAGACCGTCCGGCGACAGGATCGTCCGCCCCTGCCCTTCGGCGATCGACAGCAGTCCCGGGTCACGCGTCTGGGCATAGGCGACGGCGACGCCGGTCACGATCTCCTCGGTATCCAGGCCCTTGTCCGGCATGGCGTCATTGATCGGGAACAACAGGCCCGCATAGGAGGACTGGATCACGCCGTCGACGGCCTTCAGCAGCACCCCGTCGCGTCGCCCGAAGATGTCGCGCTGCGGCTCGTTCTGCTGGATCGCCCGGGCGAAGATCACGAACGGCGCCAGGGCGTAGCGCTGGTAATACGGACCCTCGGCATAGTAGCCGTCCGGCGAGAACAGTTCGTCGACCTGACGAAGGAATCCGGCCCCCCCGTCGTGAGCGGTCCCGTTCAGCGCCCGGTCGACCAGGTCCGGATCACGCAGCATATAGCCTGTCATCCCCACCCCGGCCGTGGCCCAGGTCGCGTGGTTGTGGATGCGGTCGAAATAGGGTGCGTTCTCTTCCGACAGGAAGCGGGTCATGCGGCGGAAGACGTCGTTGTCGATCGTGCGACGCTGGTCCGCCGTCAGGGTGTCGCGGATCGCGTCATACCCCTGCGCCGAATAGACCAGCCAGACGGAGTCGTTCAGCGCCTGCCAGAACAGCCGCCCCTTGACCGGCGAGTTCCCCGCCGGATGGTTCGACAGGGTCGGATAGAGCCGCGCATATTCCAGCAGCATGTCGCGCGCGAAATCGGCATAGGCGCGGTCGTCGGTCAGGCGGTAGAGGGCGCCGGCTCCGTATATGGCCTTGTAGTTGGCCTTGTGCTGCTCATGGGTGACCCCGCCGCCCGGATCGCGCGGCTGGGGGACGTTGATGCCGGCGGCCATGGCGGCGCGGACCTCACGCTCCACCCGCGCCCGCTCGGCGGCGAACATCGGGTAGCGGTCGCCGGCCTCCGCCATCGCGCGCCACTGGTCGATCGAGACCAGCACCGGCGTCGCGTCATCGGCCCGCGCTCTGGCGGCGACTGGGGCGGACTGGGCCAGAACCGCACCCGGCGCACCGGCGGCCAGGGTCGCAAGGACGGCGAGCAGGACCGGACGGGTCATGGCGCGACCTCCATGGGCGTGACGTTGGTGATCAGGTCGGGCGTGTTCTCGAGCGCGTTGTCGGCCCAGACGAACACCGGCTCCCCCACCCGCTTGAAGAAGTTCGGCGCACCCGATTCGACGAAGCGGTTGTCCCGCACCTCGGTCCGCTGCACGCCGTAGAGCTTCAGCGCTCCGGCGTCCTCGCCTCGCCCGCTGCGCTCGAAGGTCGAACCGGTCACAGTCAGGCGCGGCCCGAATGTGCTCTCGTCCGTTCCGCCGCGATAAAGGTCGATGACCGGCCCGGTGACGGCGCGGAAGGTCGAGTCGACGACCTCCACCACCTCGGCGTTGTAGGTGCCCAGGTCCGCCGTCTCGGTATGGCCGGAGATGACCGATCCGGTGATCCCGTCCACCGTCACCCGCTCGAACCGGATACGATCGGCCAGGCTGCCCGGCCCGGCGGTGAAGACGCTGAAGCTTCGATTGACGGTCAGATCCTCGAACGTCGCATCCTCGACAATCAGGGAATAGGCCGCCGCTCCCTGGGCCGCCCGAATCACGGCGGCTCCCGCGATATCCGGTGTCAGCGCGCCCGACACGACGACATGCGACAGACGCAGCGCCCCGCCACGCTGGATCTCGAACAGGGTCGGTCGCGAGAACTGGATTTCCGCCCGCCCCTCGGCCGGACCCTCGACGGTCACCGCGCGGCTCAGAGCGATGGTCTGATTGACCACATAGGTCCCGGCCTGAAGCTGAATCCTGTCGCCAGCCCCGGCCGCCGCGATCGCGCGCGTCAGACTGTCCTCGCCGGGCGCCACAGCATGCGCCACGCCGCTGTCCAGCGCCGCAACCGTCCGCGTCTTGGGGTACCAGCGGACGCCGGTCGCCTCGCGCGGAATGAAGGTCAGATTCCGCGCGGCCCCGACGCCCTCCAGTCCCTCTGGCCGCAGCACGCCGTCATCACCCTCGACCAGCGCGACCGTCTCCGACCGGACCCCTGTCAGATCGTCCGTCGCCGTCGGCGCCTGCACATTGCCCTCGAAGGCGATGCCCGACATGTCCCCCAGGACCCGCACGGGGTCGCGCCCATTGCGGTTGACGATCAGGTTGTTCGCGAACCTGCTGTTGATCGGCGCCGCCGACCGCTCGGCATCCATCCCGGCGCCCAGCAGAATCTCGCGCGCGTCGACGAGGGTGTTGTTCTCGATCACCGCCCCGTCCACCTGGACATAGCGATGCACCGGCGAGTTCGGCACGCCGTACATGATGGTCAGGGCGCTGCCGAAGCCCGCCCCGTCCAGCCCCTGCATGACATTGTTGCGGATGGTGTTGCGGCGATTGATGACCCGCACCCCGCCGGAGTTCACCACGCCGTTGCCCAGAAAGACGTTGTTCTCGACCAGATTCCCGTCGCCGTGTCTCAGCACCATGGCGCCCTGGGACTCGAAGAAGACATTGCCGCGATAGGTGTTGCCGCCCGACTTGTTCGAAACGATTTCGACCTCTCCATTGGTGTGCTCGAACCAGTTGTTTTCGACCGTGGTGAAGCTCTCCGAGGCCGACTCGTGGCTGGTGCCGACGCGGATCGTCTCACCGCCGTTCGAGCCCAGCACAGGACGGTCGCCGAAGTAATTGTGGTCGATCCGGTGGTGGTTCACCACGCCCTGCTGCGGATCGCGGATGACCACCAGGGTCGCCCCCGCATTGGTCTTGCCGGTCAGCTGGTTGTGATCGAAGCGGTTGTGCTCGCCGTACAGTGAGACCCAGTTGTCCGAGTCGGCGCGGTCGGGCTTGGAGAACCCGTCAACCACCACGCTGGTGATGCGGCTGTAGTTCGCACGCTCGGTCAGCGACCGGCGAAACGACAGCACCTCCCCCGTCGGCGAGAAGCCGTCTCGGAACACCAGGTTCGACACCACCAGATGCTCACCCGCCAGGCTCAGGTTCGACCGACCGGTGAGGGTCACTCCGCCTAGTGTCTGGGCCGTCAGGGTGATGGGCCGATTCCCGGTCCCCTGCCCAGTGAAGACGATCTGGAAATCCCGCCACTCCCCGTCCGCCAGCGTCAGGGTGTCGCCGGGCTCCAGCCGACCCAGTGCGGAGGCGTATTCCGCCTGGGTCCGCACCAGCGCCGACTCAGCCACGGCCAGCGACGGCGGCGCGCCGATCACCGCGGTCGCAGCCACGATGGCGATGAAAGGCGCCTTCAGGGCCGACGTCATCTGATCTCCCGTCCCGTGTTCGCCTGTGTCGGTCCGGGCATCATCTAGAAACGCAGGCTCAGGCCCGCCGTCACGCGTCGATCGGTCAGGCCGTTGTAGCAAAGCAGCGCGTCGTCATTGATGCAGAACTCGTTGGCGTCTTCCCGGGTCAGGTTAATCGCTTCGATGCCGACACTGGCCCAGCTGGTGATGTCGTAGTTGACGCTGGCGTTGAGCTGGCCGCGATCGTCGCTGACGCGGGGCACGTCGAAGGCCGAGGTGAAGGCTTCGGTGTTCAGGAAGTCGGAGCGCCAGGTGTACCGCATCCGTGCGCTCAGCCCGTCCCGCTCATAGTATAGTGTCGTATTGAACGAGTATTTCGACAGGTTCTCGAGCTCGATCTGGTCCTGCGGCAGGGTGGTGAAGCCGAGATCCCGCGTCGTGTTCCGCGTCAGGCCGATGGTCCGGTAGTTGGCGACGTCACCGCCTGTTTCCTGGTAGGTGAAGTTGCCGATGAAGCCGAAGCCGGACATCCAGCCAATCCGGTCTTCCCATTGCGAGAGATCATACTGGAAGGCCATCTCCACGCCGGTCTGTGTCGTCTCGCCGTCGACGTTGAACGTCGAGGTCAGCGGCACGCAGATGCCGACCTGACCCCGCGCCGGGTTGTTCTGGTTGATGATGGCGATGGGGTTATAGATACCGCCGCCCGGGCATGCCTGATCGCGGCTGCGGTTCACGACGCCGCCCACCGCATTGTCGGGCGGGCTTTCGGTGACGCTGGCGAAGAGGTTGTCACGCACCTTGTGGAAGACGCCCACGCTGAGCAGACTCGACGGCGCGAAATACCATTCGGCCGACAGGTCGAACGACAGCACGGCTTCCGGCTGAAGGTCGGGGTTGCCCCGGACTACGGCCGTATTCTCGCTGGTCGCGAAGGTCACCGATGACGACAGGTTGTTGAAGTCCGGACGGCGGATATCGCGCGCGATCCCACCCCGGATCACGATGTCCTCGGTCGGTTCGGCCACCAGGTTGAAGCGCGGCAACCAGAACTCATAGGAGGCGTCGTTTTCGGCGCGCGTCGTGGTCCCGCCGGTCGCGACCGTATTGCCGACCGAGTTCAGGTCCGTGGTGACGTACCGCAGGCCCGCATTGCCGCGCACCGGCATGCCGAAGGCCTCGGTGTCGAAATTGGCCTGCAGGAAGGCGGCCGTCGTGTCCTCCGTGATCTCGAAGAAGGCGCTCGCCTGGGAGGTCGGCACGCCGATCAGGGGGATGCTGGACCCGTTTGCCGTGTTGCTGGCCGTGATCGCGGCGTTCAGGGCGGCCAGGGTTCCCGCCGGATCGCTGAAGGCGCGCGCCCCGTCGATGATCAGGAAGTCCGGGAAGTACAGACGCCGGTCATCCGCCGCGTTGAAGTTGTCCGGACCGGGGATCAGAAGGCTGGCGAACCGGTCCCCGCTCGGCCGGAAGAACGACGACGTGATATTGGTGAAGCCGGTCGTGCCGGTGACGTTGTCGTTCAGCACGCTGGTCTGGTTCCAGCGCAGGCCTGCGTCGATCGAGCTGATCACAGGCAGGATATCCGTGGTGTCGTAGGAGGCGTCGAGGCGCAGCGCCTTTTCCTCATTCTCCCTCAGGCTCCGCGACTGGGCCACCTGTTGCAGTCGATAGTTGGCCGGGTCCCGCAACATCGCCGCGGTCGGGGTCGACGCCAGTCCCTGGGCTATGCCGAACTGCAGGGTGCCGCCGCGCAGATCGAATTCGATCGGCACCCCGTTGGCGAGCGTGACACCGGCGGTCGGACGCGGCGAGTTGGGGTTCACGAACTCCAGGGTCGTGTTGAAGCTCGGCAGGACCGAGTCCGACGTCGACAGCGCCGCCTGGCCGCTGATCGACAGCCTTTCTCCCTGCCACTCGCCGCCGAACGAGAACACGCGGCTCTCGGTCACGCGGGAGCCAGTGTCGCTGGTCGTGCGCAGGAAGGGCGCCACGTTGCCGGTGAGACGAGGCTGGATGATCCCGGTCAGCGCCGCCTGCACGGTTCCCAGGTTGATGTCCCCGTTGGGACCGTTGGCTGTGCCAAGGTTGACGGTCTCGAACGATGTGTTGTCTGTGTTGTCGACGACGCCGTTGTCCGAAACCGTCGAGATCTGAACAGTCGAGCTCTGCTCCGCACGCTCCTGATCGTTCAACACGACATCGGCATAGAATTTCAGACCATCGGTCGGCTTCCACTCCGCCGAGCCGGCGAAGTTCTGGGTCTCGTATTCGAAGTTGTCGTAGTCCTGGTTGAAGAACTGGATGCGCAGGAACGGGAAGGCCTCGGCGCTCGCACGGCCCGAAGTCGGGGTCACGACAGCGTCGCGGTCGACGCGCGGTCGGAAGGCGGCGACGTCCTGTTCGGCGTAGCTGAAGCTCCCGACCAGGCCGATTTCACCTATGCCTGTGTCCCAGCGCCGACCGATCGTGCCGGAGTAGCGCGGCGTCGCCGTGTCTGACAGGTCGCTGTATTCCGACTGGGCCCGGAACGCGAACAGCGGCTCGGTCAGCTCCAGCGGACGAATTGTGCGCAGATTGATCGTCCCGCCGACGGAGCCTTCGATGGTGGCCGCTTCCGGCACCTTGATGACCTGGACCGAGCTGATCATCGAGGCGGCCAGGTCGTCGAAGCTGATGCCCGAGCGGCCCGAGCCGGAGCCGACCGTGGAGACCCCATTGATCTCGACGCGGTTCGCGTCCGTGCCCCGGATCTGCACCCCGCGACCGACGCCCGCCTCACGGGTGATCTGGATGCCGGTGACGTTTTCGAGGACCTCCGCCAGGTTCTGGTCGGGCAGCTTGCCGATGTCCTCGGCCTCGATGACCTCGACGAGGTTGTCGGCATTGCGCTTCTGGGAAAGTGCGTTCTGAAGGGAGGCCCGGATGCCGGTGACGATGATCTCGTCGACCTGATCGGTCTGAGGCCCAGCCGCCTGCCCGTCCTGGGCGAAGGTCGGCCCGGCCGACAGAATCACCGTGCTCGCGAGCAAAATCGTCGCCAGTCGTTTGTCGCCCACCCGAGCGCGCGTGGTATTGAACCGCATCATCCTCAGCCTCCCAAATGTATTCTTTTTGTTACCTGAAGGCTGGATTGGCATGGTGATCGTCTCAACCCATTTTGAGACTCCTTCTCGTAAACTCCCAGACCACTTGGCAGGACCACTGGTCTTGAACTGGACAATTGGCTGGCGCTGCGGTCAGAGCGTTGCTGACCTGCAGGACCCCTCTCCTGACAATTTGGGCTCGCAAGCTGTCGTCGCTTGGCCAAGCCCTTGCCTGTCGTCCGGGACCAGGAACGGCCGATACCGATTGGTTGACAAATTGGTATGCAGTGTTGGACTATAGTCGCCCAGCGTCAGGAGAGGACAGGAGATGGCTGTGCTAGATCTCATCGAGCTCGACGGCCGGAAGCTGAACCACGACCGCAACTCCCACGACATGCCCGTCTCCGGATCCGTCCAGGAATACAGCAGCGACGGCGCTCGCCACTATCGTGGGATGCGATTCCGCTACTAGATGAAACGACGGCGGATCGGGCGCAGGCTGCGACTCGCCGAACAACAGGCAAGAAGGCAGAAGGCAAGGATGGCGGAGCAGCGTCTCTATCAATCGGTCGCGAACCAGATCCGCGCGATGATCGAGTCCGGCGAGTTTCCGGTGGGCTCCCGCTTGCCGGGCGAGCGCGACCTTGCCGAGCGACTGGGCGTCAGCCGCGTGACCATCCGCGAAGCCGAGATCGCTCTGGAGGCGCAGGGCTGGATCGCCATTCGAACCGGCTCGGGCGTCTATGTCCAGCAGCGACCCGAGAACGTCGCCGCCCTACCGAACGTCACCGCCTTTGACCTGACCGCGGCCCGCGCGATCATCGAGGCGGAGGCGGCGGCGCTGGCGGCGCAGCACATCACGGAAGCGGATCTGGTCGAACTCGAGGAGCTCATCGTCTCGATGTCCGATCCCAAAGGGTCCGACGACGACCACGCCATGGCAGACCAGAAGTTTCATCTCGCCATCGCCAGGATCGGTGGCAATCCGGTTGTCGAGTTCTGTGTCTCGCTGATCTGGCGGATCCGAAACGAGCTCCCCCAGGTGCGCCAAGTCTACGGCCGTGTCTGCCACAACGACGGCGACGCTCGCACGAACGAACACGCCGAAATCCTGGCCGCGTTGCGTCGGCGCGATCCCCAGGCATCCCGGGCCGCGATGCGGGATCACTTCCATCGATTGTTCGAAGCGATGCTTGAAGCGACAGAGACGGCGGCAATGGCCGAAGTGCGCAGTCGGACCGAGCAGGATCGCAAACGCTTCCTCGCAACCACCCGGATCTAGGGCTCAATCGCCCGACGTTGCCCGACCGGCATCGACGCCGAATTCCGGAACGCCTTTGCAGACAATGGAACCGAACAAGCTGCCCGCAAAGACAACCGGGGCAGAATGAGCGGCAGACGGGAATCTCGCCGGCTGACCCGCATCCGACCGACCCGCGCCCGCGTAGTTCAGCCGTTCAGCCACAGGCGACGTGACGAGATCAACCGCACGCCCGGCGTGATATGGGATCATCGCGGCGCTTCGGCGATCGATTGGGACAGACGATGACCGACACTCCTGGCGTGATCGAGACCGCTTCATACGGAGAGGCCAGGCCGCCTTGGGCGGGCCCGCTCATGCGAGCGCTCTCGTCGCTATGGCGGGTCGGGCGGCTGGTGATCGTCGATCCGGCGGGACGCACAATGGAGGTCGGACCTGCGTCCCCAGAGACGGTCGTCTGGCGTATCCGGAACTGGCGGGCCTTCTCTCGGATGGTCCGGCGCGGGGATATCGGGTTTGCCGAAGGCTATGTAGCCGGGGACTGGGACACGCCGGACCTCCCCGCTCTCCTCCTCGCCTTCGCCGACAACTACGACCACCTGGGCCGCCTCGTGGGCGGCAACCCGATCGCGCGCGCGATCGATGCGGTCCGGCACGCATTCTCGTCGAATACCCGCAAGGGCTCGCGGCGCAACATCGTCGCCCACTATGACCTCGGCAACGACTTCTACGCCCAGTGGCTGGACCACGGGATGACCTACTCCTCCGCCCTGTTCGAGGCGCCGGACCAGACCCTGGAAGCCGCCCAGCACGCCAAGTACGCCGCCCTTGCGGACGCGGCCGACATCCAGCCGGGCCAGTCGGTCCTGGAGATCGGTTGCGGCTGGGGCGGGTTCGCCGAGTATCTGGCCAGCGAGCGCGGGGTTCGCGTCACCGCCATCACCCTGTCGCCTTCCCAGAAGGCATTCGCCGAGCGGCGCATCGCTGAGGCCAGGCTGAACGATCGGGTCTCGATCCAGTTGATCGATTACCGCGACGTCCAGGGAGCCTTCGACCGCATCGTCTCCGTCGAGATGTTCGAGGCGGTGGGCGAGGCCTACTGGCCGACCTTCTTCGAAACCGTTCGCGCCCGGCTCACGCCCGGTGGTCGCGCGGGCTTGCAGATCATCACCATCCGCGACGATCTGCTCGCGACCTATCGCCGACGGCCCGACTTCATCCAGATGTACGTCTTCCCGGGCGGCATGCTGCCATCCGAGCCGCGTCTGGGAAGGGCGATCGCCTCCGCCGACATGGAAGGACAGGTCGTTCGCCGCTTCGGCGTCGACTACGCGGAGACGCTTCGCCGCTGGCGGATCGCCTTCGACACCGGCTCCGCCGGCGGCAAGGACGAGCGGTTCCGCCACCTCTGGCGCTACTATCTGGCCTACTGCGAGGCCGGTTTCCGCTCGGGCCGGACGGACGTCGTCCACATGACCCTGTCCCGCAACTGACCGGCATCCGGGGCTTGCGTCCAAGCGTAGCTGCAGGGTTAACAGGCTCGACGACAGGCGTATCCATGTTCGACCGCACACTCGACGAAACGACCGGCTCGAAGCGGCGCATTGCGGTGGTCGGCGCGGGCATCGCCGGCCTGTCCGCGGCCTGGCTGCTGTCACGCCGCCACGACGTCGTTCTGTTCGAGGCCGAGGATCGCCTCGGCGGCCACTCCTGCACGGTCGAGGCGCCCTCGCCCGACGGCCCGGTCGCGGTGGACACCGGCTTCATCGTCTACAACGAGCCCAACTATCCCAACTTCACCGCCCTGCTCGACTGCCTCGGCGTCGAGAGCAAGGCGGCGCACATGTCGTTCGCCGTCTCGATGAGCGCAGGCGGCTTCGAATACTCCAGCCACGGCGCGGGCGGCCTGTTCGCCCAGAAGCGCAACCTGGCCAGCCCCCGCTTCTGGGGCATGCTGATGGACCTGAAACGCTTCCACCGCACCGCTGCCGGCGACCTGGCCGAGCTGGACCGGTCCCTGTGCTCGCTGGGCCGCTACCTTGACGACCGCAGATACGGACAGGCTTTCCGCGACTTGCACCTGCTGCCCCAGGCCGCCGCCATCTGGTCCTCCACGCCCGGTCAGATGGCCGACTATCCGGCCGCCGCCTTCATCCGCTTCTATCGCAACCACCGCCTGCTGGAGGTCGATATGAAGCCGACCTGGCGAACCGTGGCGGGCGGCAGCCGCCGGTATGTCGAGGCTCTGGGCGCGGACTTCCACGGACAGGTGCGCCTGAACGCGCCAGTCTCCCGCATCGAACGCGGCGCCGACGGCGCGACCCTTCATACCGGCGATGGCATCGAGCGTTTCGACGCGGTCGTCCTCGCCGTCCACTCCGATCAGGCCCTGACCTTGCTGGCCGAGCCGAGCGTCGAAGAACGCCGCCTGCTCCAGCCGATGGCCTATGGCCGCAACCGGGTCGTCCTGCACCGCGACCGCAGCTTCATGCCGCGCCGCCGCAGCGCCTGGGCCGCCTGGAACTATGTCGGCGCCGGTCAGGCGGGTTCAGACGGCGCCGCCAGCGTCACCTACTGGATGAACCTTCTGCAGGGGCTGCCGGGGCCGGAGTTGTTCGTCACCCTGAATGCCGAGCGGGAGCCCGACCCGTCCCTGGTCCTCGCCGATCGAGAGTTCGACCACCCGATATTCAACGCGGCGGCGATGGAGGCCCAGCGCGGCCTCGGCTCGCTTCAGGGACGAAACAACACCTGGTTTTGCGGGGCGTGGTTCGGCTCCGGCTTCCACGAGGATGGACTGCAGGCCGGCCTCGCCGTGGCCGAAGATATTGGCGGCGTCCGCAGACCGTGGAGCGTACAGAACGAAAGCGGTCGCATCCCCCTGCCCGTCCCCGCCATCGAGACCCTGGCCGCCTGATGAGCACGGGCCTGCGATCCGGGATCTACACAGGACCGGTGTTCCACCGCCGCCTGCGTCCCCGCGTCCATGCCCTGCGCTACCGCCTGTTCATGCTGCTGATCGATCTCGACGAGTGGGACGACCTTGTCGGCCGGCTCCGCTGGCTCGGCGCGGGACGGTTCGGCCTTATGACGCTGCGCCAGAGCGATCACGGCGACGGCTCCGAAATCCCTCTGAAGGTGCAGATCGAACAGAGACTGGGCGACGCCGGCATCCCCACCGGCGGCCGGGTTCAGTTGCTGACCCTTCCCCGCATCCTCGGCTACGGCTTCAATCCGCTCAGCGTCTACTACTGCCACGCCCGGAACGGGCGGCTCAGCGCCGTCCTCTACGAAGTGTCCAACACCTTCGGCGGCCGCCATTCCTATCTGATGCCGGTCGGCGCCGCCTCGGGGCCGGTGCGGCAGGCGATCGGCAAGGCCTTCCACGTCTCGCCCTTCATGGACATGGACCTGACCTACCGGTTCGAGATCGATCCGCCCGCAGGCGTCGCAGACGAGATAACCCGCGTTTCCATCACCGTCGACGACGCCGACGGCCCGATGCTGCTGACCGGGTTTTCGGGCGTCCGTTCCGGGATGACCGACGCCAACCTGCGCCGCGCCTGGTTGGGCCATCCCCTGCTGACCTTGAAGGTCATCGCCGGGATTCACTGGGAGGCGATCCGCCTTCTGCTCAAAGGTCTGCGCCTGCGCGGCGGGGTCACGCCCGCCCATTCCGTCACGGTCGGGGGACCGTCAGAAACCTCCACCGGAGCCCGACATGCCTAGATTCGCCCTGCCGCTCGCGGCGGCCTTTATGTTGATCATCGCCACGGCCGTATCCGCCCAGGCGCCGGAACCCAGACGCGCGATCGACCTCGACCGCTTCATGGGTCGCTGGCACGAGATCCTCCGCACGCCGAACGATCATCAACGCGACTGCTGGGCCGCCAGCCAGGTCTGGAGCCGCCGAGCGCCGAACGATTTCTCGATCAGCCAGACCTGTCGTCGCGGCGCCCGCGACGGCCGCGTCACGACCGTCAACACCCGCGCCCGCGTTACCGACACCACGACCAACGCCAAGTTCGAGGCCAGCTTCTTCGCCGGCCTGATCCGCCAGCGCTACTGGGTCATCGACGTCGCCCCGGACTACAGCTGGATGATCGCCACGACGGCCGACGGCCGGTTCCCGGCCCTGCTTTCACGCAGCCCGACGATGAGCGCGGCTGAACAGACCCGCCTGCGCAACCGGATGGTCGAGCTCGGCCTGCCGACCCGCCAGTTGATCCAGCGCTGACCCTGAAGGACCCCAATCATGAGCCTCCTCGCCCAACGCGTGAACCAGCTTCAGGACGCGCCTTTCCCCGACTTCATCACCCGCCCGGCCATCGCCCTTCTGGTCGCGACCGCGCGCAGGACCTACGCTTCCGCCCCGGCGGATGAAGCCGCGTTCGCCCGCGAGATGGCCGAACGGCCTGTCGCCGAACACACGGACGCCGCCAACCAGCAGCACTACGAACTGCCGGCCCGGTTCTTCCAGCTCTGCCTCGGCGCGCACCGGAAATACTCCAGCTGCTTCTACGAGACGCCGGACGCCTCGCTCGATGCCGCCGAGGCCTCGGCGCTGCGAATCACCTGCGAGCACGCCGACCTGCATGACGGCCAGGCGATCCTGGAACTCGGGTGCGGTTGGGGATCGCTATCGCTGTGGATGGCCGAACACTACCCCGCCTCGACGATCACGGCCGTGTCGAACTCCCGCAGCCAGAAGGCGTTCATCGACGCCCAGGCCGCCGCGCGCGGGCTGACGAACCTGACCATCGTCACCGCCGACATGAACGTCTTCGACATCGACCGAACTTTCGACCGGATCGTCTCGGTGGAGATGTTCGAGCATATGGCCAACTGGCGCGCCCTGCTGACCCGCGCCCGGACCTGGCTGAAGGCCGACGGGCGGATGTTCCTGCACGTCTTCAGCCACATCGACGCCCCCTACCGGTTCGAAGTCTCCGACGATGCCGACTTCATCGCCCAGCATTTCTTCACCGGCGGCGTGATGCCCAGCCACAACCTGGTCCGCCAGTACGCCGACCTGTTCGAGGTCGAGCAGGACTGGCGCTGGAGCGGGACCCATTACCAGCGCACGGCCGATGACTGGCTCGACAATTTCGACGACAACGTTGACGAGATCCGGGGACTGATGAAGGACGTCTACGGCGTCGACCACGCTCTATGGATGCGCCGCTGGCGCCGGTTTTTCATGGCGACGGCTGGCCTGTTCGGCGACAGTGACGGAACGGTCTGGGGCGTCAGCCACTACCGACTCAAGGGAGCCTGATCCAATGCGTTACCTTGCCGCCTTCGGGGCATCGGCCATCGTCATGCTGGTGCTCGACGCCATCTGGCTGACGATGATGGGCGACCGCCTCTATCGCCCGGTGCTCGGCGACTGGATGCGTCGCGACGTGAACTGGCCGCCCGCCGTCGTCTTCTATCTGCTGTTCCTGTTCGGCGTGACCTTCCTGGCGACCGTTCCGGCGCTCCAGCAGGGCTCATGGCAGCGCGCGGCCATCAACGGCGCCGTCTTCGGCCTCGTCGCCTATGCCACCTACGACCTGACCAATGAGGCGACCCTGACCCGCTGGTCGACGACGATTACCCTGATCGACATGGCCTGGGGAACGTTCCTGGCGACCACTGCCGCGCTGGCCGGTTATTTCGGATCGCGCTGGCTGGTGCGCTGAGTCAGAGCCTGCGGCCCAATGTGCCTTCCCGGTTACGCATAACAACGATCGCTTCCGCGCCGATTGCAGCATACTGAAGTTTCAGTTTAGCGTGGCAGTGCCGATCGAGGCAGTCGAGCATCGCCAACAATGGCGGGCCAGGGAGGGAAACATGGGACGATATCAGTGGACGAGGACGCGCGCCTCGCATCTAGCAATCCTGGCCGGGCTCGGCCTGCTGACGTCGGCGGGGGCAGCGGCGGCACAGGATCAGGCGACCAACACCGTCGAAGACATCATCGTCACCGCCCAGAAGCGGGAGCAGAACCTGCAGGACGTGCCTGTGGTCGTCACCGCCCTGTCTGAAGAACTGCTTCAGGACGCGGGCGTTCGCGACATCAAGGAACTGACGATCCTGACCCCGGGCCTTACGGTCACCTCGACCTCGAACGAGGCGATCACGACCGCTCGCATCCGTGGCGTCGGCACCGTCGGCGACAACCCCGGTCTTGAGTCGTCCGTTCTGGTGACGATCGACGGCGTCTATCGCCCTCGCAACGGCGTCGGCTTCGGCGACCTCGGAAACCTGCAGCGAATCGAAGTGCTGAAGGGCCCGCAAGGCACCCTGTTCGGCAAGAACGCCTCGGCGGGCGTGCTCAACATCCTCACCGAGACGCCGTCCTTTGATTTCGGGGCGGAAGGTGAACTGACTGCCGGCAACTACGGCCAGATGGGCGCCTCGGTCTATGTCACCGGCCCAGTCATGGAAGACGTCCTGGCAGGCAGCGTCTATTTCGCGACACGCCAGCGAGACGGCTTCCTCGATGTGACCACGGGCCCCGGGCCCCGCACCCTGGACGAGGATGTGGACCAGAGCTTCTGGACCGGTCGCGGACAACTGCTGTGGCAGCCCACCGAGCGCTTCTCGGGCCGTTTCATCGCCGACTATTCGAAGCGCGAAGAGAACTGCTGCGCCGCCACCCAGCTCTTCGTTGGGGGGTCGGCCACGTCGCGCGCCGTCCTGCTGAACGTCGTCCGGCCCGGCGCGGTCGATACGGTGGCCACGCCCTATGACCGCAACGCTCGCTCCAACCGCGACACCTCCCAGAACATCGAGGACCAGGGTGTGTCGGCCGAGTTCAACTTCGACCTGACGCCGGAGATCACCCTCACCTCGATCACCGCCGCGCGCTCATGGCGGACCGAGAACGGCCAGGACAGCGACTTCACCACCGCCGACCTCGTCTGGCGTCCGACGAACGGCGCAAACTTCACCGAGATCGGGCAGTTCTCCCAGGAACTGCGGATCGCCGGTTCGAGCGAGAACGTCGACTGGCTGCTGGGCGGCTTCTACGCCAAGGAAGACCTCACTGCCGGCTTCCAGCTCCTCTACGGAACCGACTACTACGCCTACATCGCAGGTCGCCTTCTGGGTGGCGCGCCCGCCCTGATCGGCCTGACCGCGGCGAACATCTTCCAGGCCGGAAACGGCAGCCGCGACAGCTACGACCAGTCGACCGAAAGCTGGGCGCTGTTCGCCGACAACACCCTTCGCTTCAACGACCGCGTATCGCTGAACATCGGCGCGCGCTGGACCAACGACGAGAAGGACCTGAACTCCATCTACAGGACCACGGGCTCGTCCTGCGATCAGGCCGAAGGCGCCCTGCCGACGCTGATCGGGGTCGTGGGCGCGGCGGCCGCAACCCAGATCGCCGGCACCCTGTGCCTGAACAACGAGAACAACGACTTCGACGACCTGGGTCCCACGCGCCAGCAGCGGGCCGAGGACGCGGTCACCGGCACGATCAAGCTGAAGTACGACATCACGGACGACGCCATGATCTACGGGTCCTACGCCCGCGGCTTCAAGGCCGGTGGCTTCAACCTGGACCGCGAGCAGGCGGTCGTCATTCTGCCCTCCGGCCTGCCGAACTTTACGGCCGACCGAGATACCGAGTTCCGTGGGGAATACGTCAACGCCTTCGAGCTGGGCGCCAAGCTGCGGCTATTCTCGAACTCCCTCCTGTTCAACATCGCCGGCTTCCACCAGACGTTCGACGACTTCCAACTGAACACCTTCGTCGGCACGGCTTTCATCGTGGAGACCCTGCCGGAGGTCATCTCCAAGGGCTTCGACGCCGACTTCGTCTGGGCGACCCCGCTCGACGGCCTGACCTTCCAGGGCGGGGTGACGCTGGCTGAGACCACAATCAGCCCGTTCACGGCCTCCCAGCTTCTGGTCGCCAGCCGATTCAACAGCCTGCGTCGCCTCCCAGGCGCGCAGCTGTCATTCGCGCCCGAGACCTCCGCCACCCTGGCGGCGAGCTACGAGCATGACATGGGCGCCGGCCTGGTGTTCCGGAGCAATGTGTCCGCCAAATACACGTCCGAGTACAACACGGGTTCGGATCTGCATCCGTCGAAGGCCCAGGACGCCATGACCCTGGTCAATGCACGGATCGGCATCGGCTCGGAGAGCGGACGCTGGATGCTGGAGGCCTGGGCCCAGAACCTGACCGACGTCGACTATCTCCAGGTCGGCTTCAACGGACCCTTCCAGGTCGATGAGAACAACGACTCTGTCAGCATCTACAACGCCTTCCTCGGCGCCCCGCGAACCTATGGCGTCACCCTACGGCTCACCTACTGATTCCGAGCCCACTCCAGCCGCCCCGGTCGGAAGGCCGGGGCGGCTTTTTTGCGCCCGACGGACCTCCCGTCGGTGACGCTCTGCATCGATGACGCTAGGGAAGGCTATGCCGCCGCCGACCGCCACGACGAGACCTCGAACCAGTCGAGAGGACCGGACCGCGCAGATCCTGCAGGTCGCGGCCCTGCTGATGCTGGAGCGTGGTCTGAAGGGCATGACCCAGGCCGATGTCGCCGAACGCGCCGGCATGAAGGCCACCAACCTCACCCACTATTTCCGCAAGAAGGAAGATATCGCCTTCGCCTGCCTGTCCCGGACGATGGACCATATCGAGGCGCGGATCGACCAGGCCGAAGGTGAACCGGACGCCCCCGCCAGGGTCTCGACCTTCATCCGCCTGGCCATCGAACACGAGAAGGGCGTGCGCGAAAAGCGGGTCCCCGCCCTCGCGCCCCTGTCCGACCTCAGAGCCATGAGCGAACCCGGACAGGGTCTGCTCGTCGCCCGGTTCATGACCCTGTTCAAGCGGGTGAAGGGGTTCTTCCCTGCGGTCGAGGGTACGACAGGGCGCGCCCTGCGGACCGCCAGAACCCACGTCCTGATCGAGGTGCTGCTGTGGCTGCCCGCCTGGATCCTCCGATACAGCGCCGCCGACTACGACCGGGTCCACCACCGCATCGTGGAGATCCTCACCCACGGCCTGTCGGCAGGCCCCCCCTGGGCGCCGCTGCAGGTCGAGGCGGGCGAGGTCGGGATCGAGGAGGGCGCCGCGCGTCGGGGCTTCCTGATGGCCGCCACGCGGCTGATCAATCAGCGCGGATACCATGGCGCCTCCGTCGATCTGATCGTCTCGGAAGCCAGGGTCACCAAGGGCAGTTTCTACCACCACCTGGAGGCCAAGGACGATCTTGTGACCGCCTGTTTCCTCGACAGTCTGGCGACGATCTCGAGAGCGCAGCACCAGACCGACGGCATGGCTGGAACGCATCTCGAGAAACTGCAGTCAGCGGTCGCCACCCTGCTGGAGCTGCAGCTTTCCGACGGGGACCAGCTGTTGCGAACCAGTGCGCTTCAGGGCATGCCGACCGATATGCTGCGTTCGGCGCTCGATCGTTCCAACCGCGCGGCGGGACGGTTCGCCGACATGGTCATCGACGCCATGAGCGAGGGTTCGGTCCGGGCCGTCGACCCCGTCGTGGCCAGTCAGATGCTGATGGCCGCCATCAACGGCGCCTACGAGCTGCGCGGCTGGGCCGGAAAGCTCGGACGCGAACTGGCCGTCGAGATCTACGCCTCCACCCTGTTCGATGGCCTGTTCGCAGAGGTCACGCCGCCAGGGCGATGAACCGGCGCAGGTGCTGTTCGACGCTGCCCAGCTGGATCTCGATAGCGGACGCGCGCCGGAAATAGTGGCTCAACGCCAGTTCGTCGGTGACCCCGATCCCGCCGTGGGTCTGCACCGCGTTCTGCCCCACGAACCTCAACGCCTTGGACACCCCGAACTTGGCGGCGGACACCGCCCGCCCCCGCTCGGCCGCCGGCTCGCCCAGCTTAAGCGTCGCCATATAGGTCAAGGAGACCGCCTGCTCGACCGCCATGAACATGTCGGCCAGCCGGTGCTGCAGCACCTGGAATTCCCCGATCGGGCGCCCGAACTGCTTGCGCTGTTTTACATAGTCCAGCGTCTGTCCGTGCAACTCGCGCAGCACCCCGACCGCCTCCGCGCACAGGGCCGCCACCGCCTCGTCCATCACGGGCGCGATCAGCGCATCGAACGCCTCGCCCTCGATGCCCAGCAGCGCATCGGCCGGAAGCACCAGCCGCTCCATCACGACCTCGGCGGCATGCCGGTCATCCACGGTAGGATAACCCCGCACGGACAGACCGCTGTCCCTGTGCGCGGCGACCTCGATCAGGAACAGGCTCAACCCAGCAGGATCGCCCGCTTCGCCGCCCGACGTCCGCGCACTCACGATCAGATGCGTGGCCCAGGGCGCGGCCGAGACCACCGCCTTGGCCCCCGACAACACCCAGCCGTCCCCGCTCCGCGCCGCCGTCGTTGCGACCGACAACAGGGCGTGGCGGCCCCGAGGCTCCCCGTGGCCGAAGGCGACGACCGCCGTCCCCTCGACGATACTTTGCAATACCGCGTCAGCCCGCTCGCCGCCCGCCCGTTTCAGCAGGCCGACGCCGACGACCGCCGTCTCCATCAGCGGTTCGACGACCAGCGCCTTGCCCGCCGCCTCCATCAGGATCATCGCCTCGACCGCGCCGCCATCCAGGCCGCCGACGGCCTCCGGAGCCAGCGCGCCAAGAATGCCCAGCTCATGCGCGAACCCCGACCACACCCCGGTGCTCCAGCCTGCCTCCGACGCCACGACGGCTTTGCGCGCCTCGAACCCGTAGTTCGCCGTCAGATACCCCGACAGGGAATCCGCCAGCATCGACTGCTCTTCGCTCAGGTCGAAATTCATCTCAGAGCCCCAGGACCAGTTTGGCGATGATGTTGCGCTGGATCTCGTTGGACCCGCCGTAGATCGAGGTCTTGCGCACGTTGAAATAGGTCGGCGCCGCGCGGCCTGCGTAGTCCGGCCCCACCGGCCCCGCATTGCCCAGCCCCCGCGCGTCCGGCAACCCGTAGGGCCCGACAGCCTCCAGCGTCAGCTCGGACAGCCGCTGCTGGATCTCCGTGCCCTTGATCTTCAGCAGCGACGATTCCGGTCCGGGCCCCCTCCCCGCGCTCTGGCGCGCCAACGACCGGAGCTCGGTGTATTCCAGCGCCATCAAATCGATCTCCAGCTCCGCCAGCTTCGCGGCGAAGCCCGGATCGTCGGCGATCCCCTCCTTCTCCGCGATATTGCGCAACTTCTGCAGCGCCCGCTTGGAGCCCGCGACATTGGCGATATTGGTCCGTTCGTGCGCCAGCAGGAATTTGGCGCAGGTCCAGCCTTCATTCTCGTTGTGGATTCGGTTCTCGACCGGGACGCGGACCTCCTCCAGCCAGACCTCGTTGACCTCGTGGCGACCGTCCATTGTGATAATCGGCCGGACCGTCACGCCCGGGCTCTTCATGTCGATCAGCAGGAAGCTGATGCCCATCTGGGGCTTGGCGGTCGGGTCGGTGCGCACCAGGAAGAAGCCCCAGTCGGCATACTGCGCCAGCGTCGTCCAGGTCTTCTGGCCGTTGACGACATAGTGGTCGCCCCCCTCGTCCGTCCCCCGCACGGCCCGCGTCGTCAGGCTGGCCAGGTCCGACCCGGCGCCCGGCTCGGAATAGCCTTGGCACCACCACATGTCGCCCGCCAGCGTCGGCGGCAGCCAGCGCGTCTTCTGCTCGGCCGTGCCGAACGTATAGATCACCGGCGCGACCATCTTCAGCCCGAACGGCAGGATTGGCGCGGTGTCGGCGAAGGCCAGTTCCTCGGCCAGCAGATACTTCTGCACGTCGCTGAGGCCCGGGCCGCCGTATTCGACCGGCCAGCCCGGCGCGACCCAGCCCTTCTTCGCCATGACGCGGTGCCAGGCCAGATAGTCGTCCTTGTCCAGGTCGGTACCGGCATCCTGTTTGGCGCGAATGTCGGCCGGATAGTCGTTGGCGATGAAGGCGCGGACCTCGTCGCGGAAGGCGACGTCCTCGGGCGAGAAGTCGAGATTCATGCGTCGGTCTCCGGGGTCAGCATCGCCTTGAGGTCGTTCTTCAGCACCTTGCCGGCGGCGTTCCTCGGCATGGGCTGGTCCATCACATAGATGTCCACGGGTCGTTTGAAGGCGGCGAGACGGCCCACCGTCAGATTGCGCAACGCCTCGACATCGAGCGTCTTGCCCGGAGCCACCGACACGAAGGCCACCGGCACTTCGCCCAGCACCGGATGAGGCCGCGCCACCAGGGCGACCTCGGCCACGCCCGGATATTCGAACAGGATGGCCTCGACCTCCTGACAGTAGATGTTCTCTCCGCCCCGGATGATGATGTCCTTCTTGCGATCGACGATGAAGCAGAAGCCCTCGTCGTCCACCTTTGCCAGATCACCCGTCCGCACCCAGCCGTCGACAAAGGTCTGGGCCGTCTCCTCGGGCCGGTTCCAGTAGCCGCGCACGATGTTCGGGCCGTAGGCCAGCAGTTCGCCGACCTCGCCCGTCGGAACCTCCCGCCCGTCCGCATCGACGATCCTGATTTCTCCGACAGGGATCGACGGACCGCAACTGTCCGGCCGGTTCAGATAGTCTTCGCCCAGATGATGGGTATGGGTCGCCGAGGTCTCGGTCATGCCCCAGCCCGAGCCCGGCCGGCCCGTGGTCTTCTTCGCAATCTCCCCGACCAGGGCGCTGGGCGCCGCCGCCCCGCCGTAAGCGACCAGCTCCAGCGACGACAGGTCGTATTTGGCCCGATCCGGATGCTGCAACAGCTGGATCGCCACGGTCGGCACCCCGCCGATGGAGTTGATCCGCTCGCGTTCGATCAGCATCAGCGCCTCGCCCGCATCGAACCGGCGCTGGCAGACCAGCTTGTGCCCGATGACGAGCGCTGGCAGCAGCACGGCGTTGCACCCCGTCGTGTGGAAGAAGGGAATGGACACCAGCCCGACCTTCTGCGGCGCGTCCGGGTCCATCTGCGGCGGCGCCTCGCCCCGCCGGACATAGCTGCGGCTCAGCGAAAACAGGCCGGCGACCAGACTGCAGGCGGCATTCCTGTGGGTTCCCAGAGCCCCCTTCGGCAGACCCGTCGTGCCCGAGGTGTAGAAGATCGTCGCCGCGTCCTCCGGTCCGATCGCGACGCCCGGCATGACGCCCTCGGGCAGGTCCGCCCAGGTTCCGGACGCGCCGATCACAGACTCCAGCGTCGTCACCCGAGCATCGACCGGCACAGCGGCGGTCCGGCTGGCGAAGACCCGCTCCAGATACGGCAAACCGTCCAGCGCGGGCTGGATGAGGGCCAGCCGTTCGGCGTCCACCACCGCGACCTTGCTGCCCGAATCCTTCAGCCCGAACGCCAGCTCCTCGGCGCTCCACCAGGCGTTCAGCGGCGTCACGACCGCGCCGAGCAGGGCCGCGCCGAAGAAGGCGACCGGCCATTCCGGCAGATTCCGCATAACCACGGCCACGCGGTCCCCCGCGACGACGCCCGAAGCCTTCAGTTCGGCGGCGAAGGCCAGGGTCGCACGCGCGAAGGCCTCGAAGGTCACCCGTTCGTCGCCATAGACGATGAAGGTCTTCGCCCCATGCGCGCGGCCAGCGAGGAAGCTGTGCATCAGGGTCGGCGGCGCATTCTTCCACGCTTTCACGGGACGCCCGTCGATCTCGACCGTCTCGATCTCGAACAGCGTGCCCGGCTGGGTCAGCAGGGCCGTAGCCTCGGCCAGACCCAAGGCGGGCCAGCCTGCGGGGATGGGCCGGGCCTGATCGACCGCGTCGTTCATGTATGCTTCCTCGGTATGGCCGCTTGTGCGGCTCTCAACTGTGACGCCGGATCAAAGACCCCGGCCGAGGCGAAGATGCGGCGGCTGAGGCCGATACACAACGCATCTGATCAACGTTCACACTTGCCCCATACCGACTCTTCAATCAAGCGCCCGGTCGCGCCCGTAGCATCGAGCTCCGCGTTAACGTGACATCCACGGCGCCTGTGCAGACTGACGCCATGACAAGCGCCATCGATATCGGCCGGGCGACGGCGCGTTCCGACGCGGGCGACACCGCCGTGCGGCTCGACGCGCCGGGCCTGCAGGCTCTGGCCGCCCGGTCCGTGAGTGCGCCGAAATCCGACGGGGCCGCGCGACGCGGACCCTTCCGCCCCGAGGTCTGGCTGAACGCTCGCCAGCGTCACGCCTCGCGGCTCGCCGTCCACTGGTTCCGCAGCGCCGACGTCGCCGCGGTCTCGATCATCACCGTCGCCATGGTCTGGGCCATGACGCCCGGCGACCTCCTCGCCGCGCCGCTGTCGGCCGTCCTGCCGCTGGTCGTCGGCGCCGTGGTCGTCCTCGGCCTGATGCGATCGCTGGGCCTCTATCGTTTCGCACGGGGTCAAAAGACACCCCTGCATCTCGCGGCCGTGGCGGGCCTGGCCCTGATGGGCGGGGCCTCCGCCCTGGTCCTCGACGCCATTCTGGCAGGCGGCGCGATCCTGTCCGCCTACATCATCTGGACCGCCCTGATCACCGTCAGCCTCTACGTCCTGCACATGGGCTGGAGCGACCTCGTCTCCGGCTGGCGCGGCAAGGGCGCCCTGACGCCCAACATCGTGCTGGTCGGCGCCACTCGCCATGCGGAGACCCTGATCAAGGACGCGCTCAAGCGCCGCGACATCAATGTGCTGGGCGTGTTCGACGACCGTCTGGCCCGCTCGCCCGACAGCGTGGTCGGCGTTCCCGTGCTCGGCGACGCCGAGGCTCTGATGACGCACCGAATGACGCCCTATGTCGACAAGATCGTCCTGGCCATCGACCCCAGGGCCGAGAAGCGCGTTCGCGAACTGACCGCCCGCCTGTCCGCACTGCCCAACGAAGTGACCCTGCTGGTCGATCCGGTGGACGAGCAGGAACGCAGCGCCGCCCTCGACCGCCTCGCCAGCGCGCCCCTGGCCTCGCTGGACGGTCGCGTCGACGACGACCGCCGCGCCTTCAACAAGCGCATCCAGGACATCGTCATCGGCACGGTCGCCCTGATCCTGCTGGCCCCGGTCATGGCCCTGACAGCGCTCGCCATCCGCCTCGATAGCCCCGGCCCGATCTTCTTCCGCCAGCGTCGCCACGGCTTCATCCACGAGGAGATCGTGGTCTGGAAATTCCGCTCGATGCGCCAGGAGGCCGCCGACGCCACCGCCAGCCGTCAGGTCACGACCGACGACGACCGCGTCACCCGCGTCGGCAGGATCATCCGCTCGACCAGTCTCGACGAACTGCCCCAGATCTTCAACGTCCTGAAGGGCGAGATGTCGCTGGTCGGTCCCCGCCCCCACGCCATCGGCATGAAGACCGGCGCCGTCGAATCCGCCCGCCTCGTTGCCGAATACGCCCACCGCCACCGCATGAAGCCCGGGATGACAGGCTGGGCCGCCATCAAGGGCTCGCGCGGGCCTCTGCACTCGGCCCAGGACGTCCGCCGCCGGGTCCAGCTCGACATCGAATACATCGAACGCCAGTCCCTGTGGCTCGACCTCTGGATCATGGTCGTGACCGTCCCCGTCCTTCTGGGCGACCGGGCCGCGATACGCTGATGTTCTGGCGCGGGGTCTGGGGCTATCTGCCCGCCAACATCATCCAGGGCCTGGTCGGGTTCGGGGCCATCGTGGTCTTCACCCGCCTGCTGTCGGCCGAGGATTTCGGCCGCTACGCCATCGCCTTCTCGATCATGACGCTCGTCCATGTCGGGACCTTCAGCTGGTTGGAAGCCGCCATGGCGCGCTTCTGGGCCGCCGAGGAAGGCCAGTCGCTGGCCGACCACTTCCTGACGCTCTACCGTACCGCCGCCGTCGTCACCTTCGCCGTCCTGCCGGTCGCGGGGTTGATCCTGTGGGCCGTCCCCATTGGGCCGGGGCTGAAGCTGGCCATCGCCGCCGGTCTCGTCGGCATCCCCATCCGATGTTTCGCCAAACTGGCCCAGGAGCGGTTCCGCGCGTCCGGCGAGGTGACCAGATCGGCCGCCATGGACATCGCCGTCACCCTCGGAGGTTTCGCCATCGGGGCCTTCTGCGCCTTCCAGGGCCTCGGCGCGGCATCCCCCCTGATCGGTCTCGCGGTCGGTCCCCTGCTGGTCCTGCCCTTCGTCCTGCCCAACGAGCTGAAACAGGCCCGCGGCGGCGTCCTCTACCGAGACCGGCTCGGCTCCTACGCCCGCTACGGCTATCCGATCGCGGCGGGCCTCGGGCTGTCGCTGATCATGGCCTCGACCGACCGCTTCCTGCTGGAGATCTACCTGGGTCCGGCGGCCGTCGGCGCCTATCACGCAGGCTACAGCCTCGCCAACCGCACCCTCGACGTCCTGTTCATCTGGCTGGGCGCAGCCGGCACCCCCGCCCTGATCATGGCCTGGGAGCGCGGCAGCCGCGAGGCCTTCATGACCGCCGCCCGCGAACAGGCCGCGACCTTCATCCTGATCGGCCTGCCTGCCGCCGTCGGTGTGGCCCTGGTCGCCCGTCCGCTCGCAGATTTCATGATCGGCGAGGACCTGCGCTCCGTCGCCGCCTCCGTCACCCCCTGGATCGCCCTGTCGGCCCTCCTGTCCGGCGCGACCGCCTACTACCTCAGCCAGTCCTTCGTGCTCGGGCGCCGCACCGACCGCCTGCTGCTGACCCTCTGCATCCCGGCCGGCGCGAACGTGATCCTTAACCTGATCCTCGTGCCGATCATGGGCGTCCACGGGGCCGCCATCGCCACGGCGACCAGCTTCGGCATCGGCGTTCTCGCCTCCATCGGCATGGGCCGCAACATCGTCCAGATGCCCATCCCCTGGGACACCCTCGCCCGCTGCGGCGTCGCCTCCGCCGCCATGGCAGCCGCCGTCCTGCCGCTACCGGCCCTCGGCGGCGTCGCCGAACTGATCCTCAAGGCCGGGGTCGGCGCGGTCGTCTACGGCGTCGTCGCCATGGTCCTGAACGCCGCCGGCGTCCGCGACCTGGCCTCCCGCCTGATCGGCGCCCGCCTGTCCCGGAGAGCGACCGCATGAGCCGTCCCGTCATCACCGACAACGCCCGGCGTCGCAGCGCGAAGCCCGCCGTCTCGGTCCTCATCCCCTTCCTGCGCGACGACCCGTCCGAACTGCTCCAGCTGCTCGACGAGGAGGCCGGCTCCGTCGATCGCGCCGTCGAGGTCATCGTCATGGACGACGGCACCAACGACCCCGACCTCACCGCCCGCCTGCAGGCCCGGATCAGGGCCATGGCCCTCCCCTCCCGTCTGATCACACTCAAGTCCAACGAAGGCCGCTCCAAAGGCCGCAACCGCCTCGCCGACGCCGCGCGCGGCGGGTCCCTGTTGTTTCTCGACAGCGACATGCGCCCCGACCACCGCCGCTTCCTCTGGACCTGGGCCGACCTCGTCGCGCGCGAGGACCCGGCCGTGGCCTTCGGCGGCTTTTCCCTGTTGCAGGCTCCGACCGACGCCCGCTTCCAGGTCCACCGCTCCATGGCCGCCAGGAGCGACTGCGTCCCGTATCAGGAGCGCGCCCGCACGCCGGAAAAATACGTCTTCACCTCCAACCTTCTGGTCCGCCGCGACGTCTTCGAGGCCGAGACCTTCGATGCCGAATTCTCCGGCTGGGGCTGGGAGGACGTCGAATGGGCCATGCGCGTCTCGCGCCGCTTCACCGTCGTCCACGTCGACAACCCCGCCACCCATATGGGTCTGGACACGGTCGAGGCTCTAGCCGGCAAGTACGAACAGTCCGCCGGCAACTTCGCCCGCGTCGTCGCCCGCCACCCCGACATCGTCGGGACCTACCCCAGCTACAAGGCCGCCCGCCTGCTGAAGAAGGTCCCCGCCATCGGCGCCATCCGCCCCTGGATCAAGCGCGCCGCGACGACGACCTGGATGCCGACCAAGGCCCGCGCCTTCTCGCTCCGCCTCTACCGCGCCGCCCTCTATGCCGGAGCCGTGTGATGCAACCCGTGTCGGTCATCGTGCCGACCATGCGCCGCCCGGAGAGCCTCGAACGCGCCCTGCGCTCCCTGTTCGCCCAGACCGCACCGATCGCCTCCATCGTCGTCGTCGACAACGACCCGTCGGGAACGGCGCGCGACACGGTCGCCCGACTGACTCCCTACAGCCCCTGCCCCCTGATCTATCGGCACGAGCCGCGCCCCGGCGTCGCCACGGCCCGCAACGCCGGCCTGTCGATGACCGACGCCCCGTTGATCGCCTTCCTCGACGACGACGAGGCCGCCTCGGCCGGCTGGCTGGCCGCCCTCCTCGCCGCCCTCGACCAGACGAAGGCCGACGTCGTCTTCGGCCCCATCGCCGGCCGCGTGCCCGAAAACATCGGCTGGGCTACGCCCTACCTCGAAGCCTTCTTCGGCCGCAGGGGTCCGACCACCACACAGCGCATCGACAAGCCCTGGGGCTGCGGCAACTCCCTGATGATCCGCGCCACGGCCCTGCCCGGCCCCGCGCCGTTCGACGCCTCGGCTGACCAGTCCGGCGGCGAGGACGACGCCCTGTTCGCAGCTCTCGAAGCCCGGGGCGGAACCTTCGGCTGGGCCGCAGACGCCTGGGTCGAGGAGTTCGCTCCGCCCCACCGCGCCACCATGCGCTACGCCCTGTCCCGCGCCTTCGCCTACGGCCAGGGCCCCAGCCAGACCGCCGCCAAGGCCCGGAACTGGCCCGGCGTCGCCCGCTGGATGCTGGTCGGCGCGGTTCAGGCCTTCGTCTGGGGCCTCGCCGCCATCGCCCTGACGGTCATCGCCCATCCGTCGCGCGCCCGCATGATGGACAGGGCCGCGCGCGGTCTCGGAAAGATCTTCTGGATGAAGGGGTTCGAGCCCCACTTCTACGGCGCGCGCGAACTCGCCCGCCTGGACCGGATCAGCCCGTCAGCCGCCTGAGGAAGGCCGGCGGCGTATAGGTCGAGCGATTGACCACCACCCCCGCGATCCGGCCGCCGACCGCCTCGATCTCGTCGCGCAGGATCAACGGCTCGTTCGCCGCCGTGCTCTCAGCCGCCACGATCAGCACCGTCGCGTCGACGAAAGGCGCCAGCATGATCGCCAGATCGCTGCGGTCCGCCGCCGGTGCGTCGATCACCACGGTGTCGGCATGCTTGCGCATCGCATCCCAGTAACGCGGATCCGACAGGGGTTCGGCCCTCTGCCCCGACCGCAATACCTCGGCCCGGAACCGCGTGATCCACAGCCGCCCGCCCAGGCACGGTCGCGCCGTCATCAGCCGCGCCGGGGCGATCGGCTTCTGGTCCCTGCCCATGACCGGAGGCGTCACGGCGAAGAAGCTCGCCCCGTTCGGCGACGAGGCCGCCGCGGCCCCCAGCCGTCCAAACCGCTCCGGCTCAGAGGCCACGGCCTCCTGTTGCGATGGCTGGGCCAGGTCCGCGTCGATCAGCCAGACGGGCTTCCTCGCCCGCACCGCCGCCAGCCGTGCGAACTCCCGCGCGACCGTTGACGCACCCTCTCCGGTGTTGGCGCAGGCGAACTGGATGACCCGTCCACGGTGAGCGGGGGCCGATCCCAGCGCGGCCCAGAGGCCCGCCATTTCTGATGTGAGATCGACCATACGAATCGGTTACGCGCTGCAACTTGGCCCGAAGGCTAACACGATGATCTCAATGGGCCTTCATGGGGGCGACAGCGAGCACCGGCATCTCCAGCGTCCGCCCGGCGATCGCCGGCGTCGCATAGCCCCGCCGCGTGAACACCCGCAGCAGGCCGACGCACAGGGCGGTGAACCCGGCGAACAGGATGACCAGGGCCAGCAGAGGCAGCTTCATGCTCGTCCCCCGCGTCGGCGCCGCCGCCCGCTCGATGACCCGCACATTATCGGCCCCTGCGGCGACCAGTCCATTGTCGGCCCGGCTCTGGGTCTCCCGCTGCTGGAACTCGCGGATGGAGGCGGTCAGCACGTCGCGATTGGATGTCAGGGTGGAGTTCTGCGACTCCTCGCGGGTCAGCTGCGCCTGCCGATCGAGTATCTCGGCCAGTTGCCGGTTCACCGACGACAACCGCGCGCTCAGCGAATCTCGCTCGGCCTGGGTCGTGATCCGCGTCGTCTCCAGCTCGGTCCAGACCGGGTTTGGCCCAAGGCGGACTTCCTTGGCCCCCACCGTCGTGCCTGAGGCGACGTATTCCTGCAGGCCTGCGATCCGGGCCTCGATGTCCAGGATCGGCTGGCTGTCCGGCTGATAGCGGGCCAGCAGTTGCTCGCGCTCGGTCCGCAACTGCAAAATCTGGTCGTTGGCCGAGACGTTCAGGTCCTGCTGCAGGGTCACCTCGGCGGGCGTGCGGTCCTGCTGCGCCTCCAGCGTCTGCAGCCGCCGCGCCGCCTGGTTCAACTGGTTCTCGACCGAAAACTTCTCCGTCAGGGTCGATTGATAGGTCGCCGCCAGCGCCGCCTTGGTCGCCGCGAAGTCGCCGATGTCGTTGGTGGCCAGGAACTGCTCATAGGCGCGGTCCACGTCGGCCAGCTCGTCCTCGAACACCCGGCGCTGCGTCTGGATGGCGGGGGTTGAGCGGTCCTGGAACACCTCGCGACGATAGATCAGATACTGGTCGATGATGGCGTTCAGCACCCGCGCCGACTTCTCGGCGCTGTCGCTTTCGAAGCCCAGGCCGATGGTCGCCCCCTGAGGCGTGGTCGAAATGCTCAGCCCGTCATTGATGAACTTGATCGCGTCGCCTTCCTGCTTGGCGACGGGATCGGTCGAGACCTTGCCCGGCTTCTGGAAGAACGGCAGGCCCAGCGCGCGCACGGCCCTCAGCTTCACCTCCCGCGTGCCGATGATGTTGGCCTCGGCCTGTGCCACCTCGCCCACGGCCGGCGGCTGGGACTGGCGATCCGCCAGCCCTCCCACGCGGGGTTGATAGACATATTCCTGACCGGCGTTGACCAGCAGGCTCGCCCCGGCCGTGTAGGTCTTCTTCAGGGTCATCACGGCCGCAGCGCCGAGGGCCAGCACCAGCACGAACACCAGGATCATCACCAGCAGTTCGCGGAAGAGCAGGCCGATCACATCGAACAGCCCGTAGCGCGGTCGCGCCGAGACATAGGCTGTCGTTGAGGCCGAACGCATGGAACTGGCGAATCCGTGGGAGAGTGAACCGTCTGCGATCCTTCGCCTGTCCGCGTTAACCATCCATTACCCATAACTGGCGAGGGTCACCCTATGTTCGATCGGCGTCAGATTCTTTGGACCATGGGCGCGGCCCTCTTGGCCTACTCGACGGCCGGCTGCGCCTCGGGCCAGGCCGCGCCTCGCAGCCAGCGGGTCGAACGCGCCGATTTCAACGACATCGCCTTCGCCGACTGGACCGAGGCCGAGCCGGAATACCTGCTCTATCCGGGCGACGAGATCGAGGTTGCGACCCCGACGGCGACGGAGCTGACGCGCACCCTGCGGGTCGGACCCGACGGACGGATCGCCCTGCCCCTGATCGGTCAGGCCATGGCGGCGGACCGGACACTGGCGGAACTCGAGTACGAACTCTCTTCAGCCTATGCGTCACAACTGGTGCGGCCGGTGGTCGAGGTGACGCTGAAGACGGCCGGTCCGGTGAAGGTCTGGGTCGCCGGCGAGGTTCGCACCCCCGGCGTCTACGATCTGATCGGGGACAGCGACGCCTATCAGGCCATCGTCCAGGCCGGCGACTTCCTGCCCAGCGCGCGGTCGCAGCAGGTGGCCCTGATCCGCCGTGGCCCCGGCGGCGTGCGCATGATGCGGGTGGTGGATCTGCGGCCTCGCCGCGGCGAGGTCGTCGCCCTGCGGCGCGGCGATATCCTGTTCGTGCCGCGCTCGACGCTCGGCGAACTGGCCAACTTCTTCACCCAGGTCCGCAACGCCCTGCCGATCGGCTTCAACTATTCGATCAACGGCCAGTACCAGCAGTTCTAGGTCGGCATCGCCGTCTAGGAAAAAAGTCTCTTATCGCCCTTGCGCATCGTATCGACCGCCCCATGTCAGAGGCTGGTCTTTGAAAAGCCGATCTCTTGCGCCGACACGCTCGCACAAAACGGGTCCAAATAATTGCACTCGAGTGCAATTCCCCTTCACAAGCGATCCGCTTACATTTCAACGGGATCGCGTCGAAAGCTCGACGATTTGCACTTTGCACTCGGTCCTTTCGAGTGCAAACGTCTCGCCGATGCGCTCAAGCAGCGAGCCGTCGCGCGGCAAGCGTTAGCGCACCAAAGAAAGTCTCAGGCCGCCAGCTTGACCACGCCGGCGTCGATGTAGCGGCGGGCGGCGCGCTGGGCTTCGGCGATCTCGTCGCGTTCCATCTCTTCGGACATCTCGCGGCGATAGACCCGGGCTTCGATCGAGCCCTTCATGGCCGCCAGGTTGAAGATCATGTGGGCCGAGACCCGGTCCATCGGGCAGCCGCCCGATCCCGACGAATACATCATGCCCAGCCGGAACAGGGCGTCGCCGTCCATGTCGGCGGTGGGCAGGGGCAACGGGGCCGCTTCGACCTCGTTGTGCAGCTCCGGCGCGGTTTCTTGCGCGTTCATCACGGTCGTCCTTTGCGATGGGGGACGTCCGTTCTGGACCCGCCCTTCGACCGTGATCAAATACCCCCGGTTTGAAGTTAAAGTTAACAACGCAGCGAGGCGCAAAGTCTTTTCAGTAAAGGGAAAATGAATACTCCACAGTCGATTCAGACCTGCGAAATATACCGTCAAGACGGCGTTTACCGACCTTCTTGAAAGCCTAACGCGCGCGCTGTCCGAACAGGACCTTTCGGGCCTCCTCCGCTCCCTTGCCCGAGGCCGCGAGGTTCCGCCGCATCTCCTCGCCCAGCGCCCTTCCGGCCTTCACCGCCGGCCGCGCCCCGACCCGCGCCATCCAGGCCGCCAGGTGCGGGAAGTGCGCCAGGTCCTGTCCCTGATGCTCCGGCAGGATCCAGGGCCAGGCCGCCATGTCGGCGATCGAGTAGTCGCCGGCCAGATACTCCCGATCCGCCAGCCGCTTGTCCATGACGCCGTACAGCCGATGGGTCTCGTCGGTGTAACGCCGAACGCCGTAGGCGATCTGGCGCTGGTCCTTGATGATCGCCGGCGCGTACTGGCGGAAATGATGCGTCTGACCCGCCATCGGCCCCAGTCCCCCCACCTGCCAGAACAGCCACTGATCGATCTCGACCCGGGCACGGACGTCGGTCGGATAGAACTGGCCCGACTTGTTGCCGAGATACTGCAGGATCGCCCCGCTCTCGAAGATCGACAACGGTTCCCCGCCCGGCCCGTCCGGATCGATGATGGCGGGCATCCGGCCGTTCGGGCTGATCGCCTGAAACGCCGGCGTGAACTGCTCGCCGATCCCGATATTCACCGGCTTCATCTGGTAGGGCAGCCCCATCTCCTCCAGGGCGATGGAGACCTTCCAGCCGTTGGGCGTAGGCCAGTACCAGAGCTCGATCGGGGCGGTCATGGCGGCGTCTCCGGCGGACAGTTCAGGTCTCTGATCTGGACTGCCCGAACCCTGGCTGCAAGCCGTCACGAACCGTCGCCCGCGCCTGTATCGTCGTTCAGCCACCGTTCATGGACAAAGTCCGACCGTACTTTCGAGCCGCTGGGGAACCGGCGTGCGGGGAAGAAACGAAATGAAATCCATGCTGACGGCCTTCGCCGCCCTGGCCGCCCTGGCCATCCCGGCGGGCCTGCCCACCCTGGCCCTGGCCCAGGACGACGTGGCCACGGTGAGCGACGGGTCCTCTCCACCCCCGCCTCCGCCGTCCAACGACGCCGGCGGCCGCTTCCAGCCGGACGAGAACACGCCTCCTCCCACGCCCGCGCCTCGCTTCGACCAGCCGCGCCCGCAGGTCCAGGACGTCCAGGACCGTCGCGGCGGCGGGGGCGGAGATCGCGGCGGACGTGGCGGCGGCGACCGCGGCGGTGATCGTGGCGGTGATCGTGGCGGTGATCGTGACGGAAACAACGGCGGCGGTGATCGCGGCGGTCAGGGCGGCTGGAACCGCGGCGGCGACACCGAGACCGGCAACGGCCCCGGCCGCTGGAACCGGGACAACCCGCCGGTCGTGACGCCGCCGGCGCCCACTCCCGGTCAGGACCGTGGCGGCCGTGGTCGCGGCAACGACGGCCAGGACTGGAACCGCGGCAACGATGGACGCGGCCGGGACAACAACGGCGGCTGGAACCGCGACAACCAGAGTCGCGACGGACGCGGTCAGGACTGGAACCGCGGCAATGACCGCGGGGATCGCGGCAACGATGGCCGGGGCAACGGCGGCTGGAACGACAACAACGGCCGGAACAACGGCGGCTGGGACCGCGACCGCAACAACGGCGGCCGCAACTGGCAGAACGACCGCAATGGTCGCCGCGACTACGGCGGCTGGAACAACCGCTGGAACCAGAACGACTGGCGCCGCGACTGGAACCGGAGCCGCTCGAACGACTGGTGGCGCAACGATCGCGGCTTCCGGGGCTACTCCGGCTACCGCTTCGGTTTCTATTTCGCGCCGAACTACGGCTACTATTCGGTGCCGAGGAACTACTGGGGCCAGCGCTGGTATCAGGGCGACTACCTGCCCGCGATCTTCTGGCGCTACAGCCTCAGCGACTACCGCACCTGGGGCCTGGGCTATCCGCCTCCGGGAACCCAGTGGGTCGCCGTCGACACCACGATCTATCTGATCGACAGCTACGACGGCTACATCATCGAGGTCATCCGCGACGCCTGGCGCTGGTAGGCGCCGGGTCGGCCCGGGGTCAGCCGCAGTCGACGCTGCGGATGATCCCGGTCGCCTCGTCGAAGCGGATGTTCAGCCGGTTGGGGCGATAGTCCTCTGTCGCCGAACAGGTCGTGCATACGAACCGCACATCGGCCCCGGCCGCGAAGTCCACCGCGCCGCGATGGCTCCCGATGAGCGACTTCGAGGCTTCGGCATTACACTGCTGAGGCCCTGTCGGCTCCGGCATCGGGGTCGGCGCACAGGCCCCCAGCAAGGCCCCGCCCAGCATCAGTCCGGCAACTATCCGCATCGAACCTGCTCCACGATCTCGGACTGGGTGTTGTAGAAGATGTTCAGCCGGTGGGGCGAGAAGTCCATCGTCACCGGGCAGGTCGTGCAGACCACCCGGCGGTTGACCACCTCGACCGGCACCGGGATCTCGTTCCTGTGTTTGCCGACCAGGTACTGGAAGTCGGCGGCCTTGCAGAGGTCGGCCTCGCCGTCCGGCATGTGCGATCCGACCGGCTGGTTGGCCTCCGCTTTCTCGATCGTCGAGGGCCCGGAGGCTTCGTTGGCTGGTGGCGGCGTCGACGAACAAGCGGCCAGGAACAGGGCGGCGATCAGGCCGCCTTTTCCCAACGCCCCTCGTCCGACTGTTTCCAGTAGGCGAGGTTGGCGCCCTGCCCTTTCAGCGCCTTCCAGCGATCCCGCGCCTGATGCAGCGCGGTCTCGTCGCGACCGTCGAAAATGATGAAGCACCGCTCGAACTCCTCTGTGAGGCTCATGGCTGAGCCGTCGACGATGAACAGCGCCTGAGATCCGTTCGGGTTCTCGTCTCCTGCAGTGAGCAGGATCGGCTGGCGCTCGGGATGGGGTTGGTCAGACAGGCCGTGGGCGAGGAAGCTGTCGTCCCGCCAGGTCCACAGCCGCTCGTCGATGGCGTCGCGCGCATCCGCATCCGCGATCCGCACGCGCGCCTTCCAGCCGCGCTGAAGGGTGCGGTCCAGCAGTTCAGGCAGGACCTGATCCAGCGTGGACCGCTCCAGATGATAGAACCAGATTTCACCGGTCCCGCTCACCCGATCAGCCTTCGTAGGTGTCGGCCACCATGCGATCGAGCAGACGCACGCCCCAGCCCACCGGGCCGTCGGGAACGGTCGTCCGCGTCGACTTCGAGACCCAGGCTACCGGCGCGATGTCGATGTGGGCCCACGGCACGCCGTTGGTGAAGCGCTGCAGGAACAGGCCGGCGGTGATCGACCCGCCGTCGCGCCCGGCCGAGTTCTTCACATCGGCGTTCACGCTGTCCATGATCTTGTCGTACTGCGGCGGCAGCGGCATGCGCCAGACGTTCTCGTTGACCTTGGGACCGGCCGCCAGAATGGCGTCGGCCAGTTCGTCAGAGTTCGAGAACACGCCCGCATAGTCCAAGCCCAGGGCGACGATCATGGCGCCCGTCAGGGTCGCCAGATCGACCATGAACTTCGGCTTGAAGCGATCCTGCGTGTACCAGAGGGCGTCGGCGAGGACGAGGCGACCTTCGGCGTCGGTGTTGATGATCTCGACCGTCTGCCCGGACATGGACGTGACGATGTCGCCCGGGCGCTGGGCGTTGCCGTCGGGCATGTTCTCGACCAGGCCCAGCACGCCGACGGCGTTGACCTTGGCCTTGCGGCCCGCCAGCGCGTGCATCAGTCCGGCCACGGCGGCTGCGCCGCCCATGTCCCAGATCATGTCTTCCATGCCGGCGGCCGGCTTGATCGAGATGCCGCCGGTGTCGAAGCAGACTCCCTTGCCCACAAACGCGATCGGTTGGTCACCCGGCGTGCCGCCGTTCCACTGGATCACAGCCAGTTGGCTCTCGCGAACCGAACCCTGACCCACACCAAGCAGGACGTGCATGCCGAGGGCTTCCATTTCCTTCTCGCCCAGGATCTCGACCTTCAGGCCCAGACGCTCCAGCTCCTTGACCCGCCGGGCGAACTCGGCCGGGAAGAGGATGTTGGCGGGCTCGGCGACCAGATCGCGCGAGAAATAGACGGCGTCGGCGACGGCGTTCAGCGGCTCCAGCGCCGCCTTGGCCCCTGCGACGTCCTTAGTGATGATGTTGACCGTCTTGATCGACGGAATCTTGTCCGGTTTTTCCTTGGTCCGGTACTTGTCGAACCGGTAGGCGGCCAGACGGACGGCGAAGGCGGCGCGCGCGGCTTCCGCCCCGGACAGATGCCCAAGGTCGATTGTCAAAGTCTCTGCGCCCGACAGCTTCACGGCGTTGTAGGCGGCGCCGGCGGCGGTCTCGAGCGCCAGGTCGTCTAACTTGCCGGCCTCGCCCGCGCCGACCAGCACGATGCTGTCGGCCTTCACACCCGACGGCGCGGCGACGATCAGGCTGGAGTTGGCGCCGCCGGTGAAGCGGCTGACCCCCATCGCCCTGGCCAAGGCCCCACCGGTGGCGGCGTCATGCTGTCCGCCCTCGCCGGCCAGGCTGCGGCCGTCATGGACGAGGATGGCGAGAACGCCGGCTGCGCCGGTTTCGGCGACGAAATCGATCTTCATGGAAACGCATACTCCGGCCGGGGTAGACTCCCGGTCATTGAACTGTGGGTGGCCACGGCCGCCATTGTCGGCGGCGCGCCCGGACGTGTATTAGATGCGCCGCAACGTCCGCGCCCGCAACCGGGTGATTTCATCGCCCGCATGACCCTGATTCAACGCTACCTTTTCCGCCAGATCAGTTTGCCCGTCCTCGCGGCCTGCGGCTCGCTGGCCGGAATCGGCCTCCTGAGCCAGAGTCTCGACCAGCTCGAAGTCATCGTGGAACGCGGTCAGAGCGTCTGGGTCATGCTGAAACTGACCCTGCTGGCGGTGCCCCAGCTATTGGGCGTCATCCTGCCCATCGGTCTGTTCGTCGGCGCCCTGATCGCCCTGACCCGGCTGCAGCGCGAGCAGGAACTGACCGCCGCCTACGCCAGCGGCATGTCGCGCTGGCAGATGATCGCACCCTCAGCGCGTCTGGCCCTTGCAGTCGCCCTGGTGACCCTCGCGACCAACGTCGTGATCCAGCCCTGGGCCCAGCGCACCTCGCGCGAACAGGCATTCGAAATCCGGACCGACCTCGCCGCCCTGCTGGTGGAGGAAGGCCGCTTCGTTCAGGGCCCCAATGGCCTGACCGTCTACGTCCAGCAGATCGAACAGAACGGCCTGCTGAAGAACCTTTTCATCTACATCGAGGACGACGACACGGTGACGACCTGGGACGCGTCCGAGGCGCGCTTCGGCCGCGTCGACGGCCAGCCCGTCCTGACGATGAAACAGGGCTCGTGGCAGCAGTACGATTCCAAGGGCGTCCTGCAGCAGTTGTCCTTCGACGGCTATGTCTTTCCGCTCGGCCAGTACGTCAGCGACACCGAACGCATTCGCTACAAACCCGCCGACCTTTGGATCACCCAGCTGTTCGACCCCACGCCCGAGTTGATCCGCGACACCGCCCCGCGCGGCGAACTGCTGGCAGAGGCGCATAGCCGTCTGTCTTCGCCCCTCTATGCCCTGACGGCGATGGCGATGGCCCTGGCCGCCATCATGGGCGGGGCCTTCAGCCGCACGGGCTATGGCTCGCGTATCGCCAAGGCATCGGCCGCATTCCTCCTGGTGCGCATCTTCGGCTACGCGGTCGTCGCCGCCAGTGCCTGGAACAGCTGGCTGAACGTCTTCCAGTATCTTTTGCCCATCGCGGCCACCGCCTTCGCCCTGCGTTTCCTTTTCCGGGCGCTGAAGCCGCGCCGCTCGAAAGGCCGGTCGCCTCTGGCCCAGTTGAAGGCGCGGTTCGCATGAGCGGCTTCGGCTCCATCGCCGACGCGCCCCGGCATGTCCTGAGCGCCCTGCGCCTCGGGCGGATCGAGCGCTACGTCCTGATCCAGCTGGCCCGCTCGCTGGGCGTCGCGCTCGCGGTCATCGCTGCTCTGGTGATGCTGATTGACTTCGTGGAGATTTCACGCGGCCTGGGATCCGACACCGACCTGTCGGGCCTGCGCATCCTCGGACTGATGCTACTGAAGTCGCCGGCAGTGATCGTGCAGTTGCTGCCCTTCGTCTTCCTGTTCGGCACGCTTGGGGCCTTCGTCGGCCTGAACCGGCGATCGGAGCTGGTGGCCATGCGCGCGGCCGGCGTCTCGGCCTGGCGCTTCGTCCTGCCCGCCGCCGGCGCCGCGCTCGTGCTCGGCATCCTGACAGTGACCGTGATCGGCCCTGTGGCGGCCTCAGCCGACGGCCTGTTCCAGCGCGAGCGCGCCAGAATTTCCGGCTCCGTGCTGGGGGCTGAGGAGCAACAGGCGATCTGGCTGCGCGAGGGCGAGGGCCCCCGCCAGATGGTCATCCGCGCCGGCCGTCAGGACCGCGCCAACGCCCGGCTGCTGGACGTTACCTTCTTCATCTACGCAACCGATCCGCAGGGCCGGCGCCAGTTCACCGAGCGGATCGACGCCCCTTCGGCCAGCCTCAGCGCCGGCCGCTGGCGGCTGTTCGACGCGGTCGGAGCCCAGACCGGCCAGCGCGCCGTCCGCTACGCCACCCTCGACCTGCCCTCCGCCCTTGCCGACGAGGAGGCTTTCGAGCGGTTCGCCCGGCCCCAGTCGACGCCCTTCTGGTCCCTGCCCGGCCAGATCCAGCGCATTGAGGACGCAGGCTTCTCCTCGACCGCCTATCGATTGAGGCTCCAGTCGCTGCTGTCAACGCCTTTGGCCTTCGCCGCCATGACCATACTGGCTGCGGCCTTCTCGCTGCGACTGATGCGGCTGGGCGATCTCGCCCGCATGGCCGTGGCTGCCGTTGTGCTGGGCTTCGCCTTCTTCTTCCTGAACCAGTTTTCGGCCGCCATGGGCTCGGCCGAAGTGGTGCCGCCCTTCGTCGCGGCTTGGCTACCGGCGATCCTCACGGCGCTCGCCGCCTTCACCTTGCTGTTCTATACCGAAGACGGCTAAGCGACCTCCGGCGGGGGCCTGAAGGAACGGTTGAAATCGATGCGGGCTGAAGGCGCCGTCTCTCGCAAGACCCGGCTGCGGAACCGGCTCCTGGCCGGAGCGGCCGCATTGGCCTGCGCGCCCCTGCCCGCTCTCGCCCAGACGGCGCCTCCGCCCGCGCCAACCTCGCCCCCCACAGTCCAGGCCGACGGCCTGACTCCGGACGCCATCTATATCGAGGCCGACGCCGCCGGGCGTCAGGGCGACGTCATCAGCGCGACGGGCGAACAGGACCGCGTCTATGCCCGCTTCCAGGGCCACACCCTGCGCGGTCGCGCGGTCACCTATGACATCGCCCAGGGCATCGGCACGGCGGACGGCGACGTCGAACTGGTCGATCCCGACCGCAACACCGTATTCGCCAGCCATCTCGAGCTCGATTCGGATCTGCGGGCCGGCGTCGCCGTCGACTTCGCCACTCGCATGACCAACGGCGCCAGCCTGATGGCGGCTACCGCCGTGCGGAGGTCCGAGAACGTCAACGAGCTCAACTACGCCCTCTTCACGCCCTGCCCGATCTGCGACGCCGAGGGCAATCCGAAGACGCCCTCGATCTCGATCCAGGCCGAAAAGGTGGTGCAGGACGAGGAACTGCGGGCGATCCTGTATCGCAACGCCGTGTTCAAGGTCGGCGGGGTACCGGTGCTGTGGACGCCGTTCTTCGCCCATCCCGATCCCACCGTGGAGCGGGCGTCGGGCTTCCTCGTCCCGATCTTCAACTATGACGACGGCCGCGGCGTGTCGGTGGAGACGCCCTATCTGAAGGTCATCTCGCCGTCCGAGGACTGGTTGATCAGCCCCCAGTTCAACACCCGCGTACTGCCTTTCCTGAACCTGCAATGGCGTCGCCGCTTCGCCGACGGGACCATCGTTGCCCGGGGCGGCTACACCTACGCCCAGAACTTCGGCGACTTCGACCTGAACGGCGACGGCCGTGCGGAATCGAACGTCGACTTCGGCGACCGCACCAGCCGCAGCTATTTCCTGGGCTACGGCAAATTCGATCCCGCAGGTCCATGGCGCTGGGGCTTTACGGCCGAGCGGACCTCGGACAAGACCCTTTTCGACCGCTACGACATCATTGACCCCTATCAGGACAACGGCCTCTACTACGGCGACCAACGCCGTCTGATCAGCCAGGTCTACGCCGAGCGCCAGACCGAGCGCTCCTATCTGTCGATCGCAGCCTTCTCGATCCAGAGTCTGCGCGTCGCCTTGTTCAATGACGTGACACCGGCGCTGAACATCTTTGAGTCCGACGGCACCCTTCCGCTCGTCGCACCCCTGATCGACGCTCGCTGGGAACCTTCGAGCCCGGTTCTGGGCGGCCGCCTGCGTCTGCGCGGCTCCGCCGTCTCCCTCTACCGCGATGACTATTTCGGCAGCCCGGTCCTGCGGCCAGAGATAATTCCGACCGCGGGGACCACCCTGGGCCTGCCCGGCGTCGACAGCCGACGCGTGAGCGGTCAGCTCGACTGGCGCCGCAGCTTCACCTCCCCGGCGGGCATTCGCTACGAGCCGTTCGTCGACGGTCGCGTCGACCTCTATTCCGTCGCGGACCTGCCGCCGGTTCTCGGCCTGGAGGACGAGACGATCACACGCGGTCGCGCCACCGTGGGTCTGGACGTCAGCTATCCCCTTATCCGCCGCCTGGGCGACGGGGCGGACATTATCGTGGAGCCGCTCGGCCAGATCTCGATCTCCACGGACCCTGACCTGGATTTCCGGATCCCCGTCGAGGACGCTCAGACGGTGGAACTCGACGAATCGTCACTGTTCCGGGTCGATCGCTTCCCCGGATATGACCTGCTGGAGGGCGGCGTCCGCCTGACCGCCGGCGTGCGTACCACACTGCGCTGGAGCGAGGGCCGGACCGCCAGCCTGTTCGTGGGACGCAGTATGCGGGACGCAGAGCAGGACACCTTACGCATTCCCGTTCCGGACGCGCCGAACAATCTCTACGACCCGTCCGGCCTGGCCGCCGAGACCTCCGACTGGGTGGTTCAGGGCAGCTTCCAGCCCTCCGACCGTATCCGCGGCTGGGGTCACGCGACGGTGGACGGATCGGGCGACATTCGCCGGGCAGAGATGGCCCTCGACGGTCGCTGGGGTCGACGCAACCTGGCGACCGTCAGCTACATCGTCGACCGCTCCAATCCGCTGGATGGCCCGCTCAACCGGAACTACGAATTCGTCCAGCTGGCCGGCCAGCAGTTCGTCGCCGGCAACTGGGGCGTGGCCGTCGCGGGCATCGCCGATCTGGAGCGCGACCTGATCACCCGCTCCGAAGTCGGCGTGGTGTTCGACGACGACTGTTTCCGCATTGAGGTGGGTTATCGGCGCGACAACACTCGCGTGAGCCCCACCGGGCCGTCGGAAGGCGTCTACTTCCGTCTAAACCTCGCCACTTTTGGAGGGTCAGGCTATGGATCAAACGGCTTGCGTTAGGCATGACGCGTAAAGGCGTGCGCCAACCCGGTGGGGAATCGGGGCAGCAGGCTCGAAGGAATCAGGACTGACCATGCGTTTGATGCGTTTTACGGCCGGGGTCGCGATGGCCGCGCTGGTCGCGGGTTCGGCGATCGCCCAGACGGCGCCTGCGGGTCAGGCGGCAGGCACACTGGATCCGGCCGCCGAACAGGCGCCCGCCACCGCCGCCGCTGAGGAGCCGGAGTTCACCCTCGCCGACGGCATCGTCGCCACGGTCAACGATCAGATCATCACCGGCTTCGACTTGCGCCAGCGCATGCTGGCGGTCATCGCCATGAGCCAGGTGCAGCCGACCGAGGAGAACATCCCGGCGATCCAGCAGCAGGCGCTGCAGGCCCTGATCGAGGAACGCTTGCAGGCGCAGGAGATCGCCAATTACGAGACCCTGAAGATCACCGACGAAGAGGTGGATCAGGAAATCGCGGCGATGGCGCAGGATGCCGGCACGACGCCCGAGAACTACATGGCCTTCCTGGCCCAGGGCGGTATCCGCCCCAGTTCCATGCGCGAACAGCTGCGCACCGAGATCGGCTGGCGTGAACTGGTCGGCGGTCGCTTCAACAGCCGCGCCCGCGTCAGCCGCGCCCAGGTCGAGCAGGCCGTTCGCCAGCTGACCGAAGCTGCGTCAAAGCCCCAGTACTTGATCGGGGAGATTTACCTTGAGGCCAACCGCGTCGGCGGCCAGCAGGCGGCCATGAACGGCGCCGAGCAGCTTGTCGCACAGTTGGTCCAGGGCGCACCCTTCCAGGCCGTGGCCCGCCAATTCTCGGCCGCCCCGTCGGCCGCACGCGGCGGCGACGCCGGCTGGATCGTCCAGGGCACTGTGCAGCCCGCCCTGCAGACCGCGCTCGACGCCCTTCAAGTCGGTCAGCTGTCGCGCGCCATCCCGGTCGAGGGCGGGGTCTACATCATCTATATGCGCGACAAGCGTTCGGGCGCGGCGACGAGCCTGGTCACGCTGAAACAGGCCATGATCGAGTTGCCGGAGACGGCCAGCGAAGCCGACGTCGCCGCCGCTACCCAGCGTCTGGAAGCGATCCGCCCCAGCCTGACCTGCGACAACATCCTGCAACGCGCGACGTCGGAAGCGGGCTTGCTCGGCTCCGACCTCGGCGAAAGCGACGTGGCCAACCTCGCGCCCCAGTTCCAGCAGGTCGCTCGCTCGGCCGAGGTGAACACGGTCTCCAACCCGGTCCGCACCCCCCTGGGCATCCACCTGCTGGCCGTCTGCGGTCGTCGGGTCGGCGGCGTCGACGTGCCGTCAGCGCGCGAGGTCGAGGGCCGGCTGCAGAACCAGAACCTTGCCATGCTGGCGCGCCGCTACATCCGCGACCTGCGTGCGGACGCCCTGATCGAAATGAAGTGACCGGGTGGGCTCCGCGCCTCTTGTTCTGACGCTCGGCGAACCCGCCGGCGTCGGCGCGGAGATCATCGCCAAGGCCTGGATCGCCCGGTCGGAACAGGCGCCGTTCGCTGTCATCGGCGATGCGCGGCTGCTGGAGGCGCAAGGCGTTCCGGTCCGGGAGATTGGCCACCTGTCCGATGCGGGAACCTTCTTCACCCGCGCCCTGCCTGTCCTCAACCACCCGGCTCCTGAGCCGATCGAGCCGGGCAAGCCAGACCCGCGCAACGCCGGCGTCGTCGCCGACTGGATCGAGCGCGCCGTGGCCTTGGCGCTCTCGGGAGAGGCCTCCGGCGTCGTCACCGCCCCGATCGCCAAGGCCCCGCTCTACGCAGCGGGCTTCCGCTTCCCCGGCCACACCGAGTTCATCGCCGAACTGACGGCCGACGCCCCCTATGCCGGGACGCGCGGCCCGGTGATGATGCTGACCGCGAAGGACCTCCGTGCCTGCCTCGTCACCATCCACGTCGCCCTCGATCAGGTGCCCGAACTGGTGACCGAAGAACGGGTCGCCCGCACCGCGCGGGTGGTTCACGAGGTCCTTCGTCGCGACTTCGGCATCGCCCGGCCGCGTCTGGCGCTCGCCGCCCTGAACCCGCACGCGGGCGAGGGCGGCGCGCTGGGGTTGCAGGAGATCACGGTCCTGAGGCCGACCGCCGAGGCCCTGCGCGCAGAGGGGATCGACATCACAGACCCCCTGCCCGCCGATACCATGTTCCATGACGAGGCCCGTGCCGGCTACGACGCCGCCATCTGTCTTTATCACGACCAGGCCCTGATCCCGGTGAAGACGCTGGACTTCTGGGGCGGGGTGAACGCCACGCTCGGCCTGCCCGTCATCCGCACCTCTCCCGACCACGGGACCGGTTTTGACATCGCCGGAAAGGGAATCGCGCGGCCTGACAGCCTGATCGCCGCCATCCGTCTGGCCTCGGCGATGGCGGCCCGGCGCAGTTCCCACTGATTTCCGCTCATCCCCGCGAAAGCGGGGACCCAGGCCTTTGGGCGCGACGCCGGTCAGTGCTAGGTCTGGCCCGCGATCCCGGCCACCGAGCCTCAAAAAAGAACTGGGTCCCCGCTTTCGCGGGGATGAGCGGAATCACTTTGAATCCCACCGACCTCCCCCCCTTGCGGGAATCCCTCGAAGCTCACGGCCTGCTGGCCAAAAAGAGCTTCGGCCAGCATTTCCTGCTCGACCTCAACATCACGCGCAAGATCGTCCGCCTCGCCGGGCCGTTTGAAGGCCGCGCCGTGATCGAGGTCGGGCCCGGACCGGGTGGCCTGACGCGCGCGATCCTGGAGAGCGACGCCGGCACGGTGGTCCTGATCGAGAAGGACCCGCGCTTCCTGCCCCTGCTGAACGAGCTGGACACCGGCGACGGGCGGCTGACGATCGTCGAGGCAGACGCGCTGAAGATCGATCAGGGGACGCTGGTCGAGGGTCCGGCCCATGTCGTCTCCAACCTGCCCTACAACGTCGGTACGCCGCTGCTGATCGACTGGCTGACGGGAGCGTGGACGCCTGTGGCCATGACCCTGATGTTCCAGAAGGAGGTCGCCGAGCGGATCACAGCCGCGCCGGGCGACGACGCCTATGGCCGCCTCGCGGTCATCTCCCAGGCCGTGGCCGAGGTGAAGATCGTGATGCACCTGCCGGCCGCAGCCTTCACCCCGCCGCCCAAGGTCGCCTCGGCCGTCGTCCATGTGGTCCCCCGCCCCGACCGGCCCGACGCCGCCACCCTGAAACGGCTGGAGCGGGTCACGGCCGCCGCCTTCGGCCAGCGGAGGAAGATGCTGCGGTCGAGCCTGAAACAGCTCGGCGGCGGGGCCCTGTGCGAGGCCGCCGGCATCGACCCGGATGCGCGGGCCGAGACCATCGACATTGCCGGCTTCCTGCGGCTGGCCTCCGCCTGCGGTTCCTGACCCGGTAGCGTCGGCGCGCGCCTTGATCCAGACTGCGGGCCTCTCCGCTCCGGAGAGACGGAACGGGAGGCGGACATGGGCGACGACAACAGGAAGATTCCGGCCGGGGCGGTGGATCTCTACACCCGCTTCATTCACGGTGAGATCGACCGACGTGCCTTCGTCCGGGGTGTCAGCCGCTATGCCGTCGCGGGCCTGAGCGCCTCGGTGATCGTCGAGGCCCTGATGCCCAACTATGCGCTGGGCCAGCAGGTCGCGAGGGACGATGAGCGCATCCGCGCGGACTATGTGACCGTGCCGTCCCCGGACGGCAACGGCTCCATCCGGGGCTATCTGGTCCGCCCGTTCAGCGCCGATTCGCGCAGCGCCGAGCCCGCCCTATTGCCCGGCGTGATCGTGATCCATGAGAACCGGGGCCTGAACCCGCATACCGAGGACGTGGCGCGTCGTTTCGCCCTTGCGAACTTCATGGCCTTCGCGCCCGACACCCTGACCAGCGTCGGGGGTTACCCGGGCGATGACTTCAAGGGCGGTCAGCTGTTCGCAGCACTGGACCGGGACAAGATGACCCAGGATCTCGTCGCCGCGGCCCGCTGGCTCAAGGCCCGGCCGGATTGCAACGGGCGGATCGCGGCGACCGGCTTCTGCTTCGGCGGGGGACAGTCGAACCTGCTCGCAGGGCTGATGGGCCCGGATCTCGCCGCCGCTGCGCCCTTCTACGGCGGGGCCACGCCGTCGGAGCTGGTGCCCGCGATCAAGGCCGCCATCCTGATCCACCATGGGGCGCTGGATACGCGGCTGGCCGAGGCCTATCCGGCCCAGATCGCCGAACTGGAGCGTCACGGCGTTCGCCATGAAGGCCATCTGTGGCCGGACTCGGTCCACGGCTTCTTCAACGACGCGACGCCGGAGCGCTACAACCCCACCACAGCCGCCCAGGCTTGGGACCGGACGCTGCAGTGGTTCTATGAACACACGCGATCGCCCGTCGCGGGTTGATGCGGGCAACGGGGCAGAACATCGCCCTGTCGAAAGGCGAGCGAAGGCCCTAGACACCCCACCATGACCGCCGACATCGACCAGTTCCGCGCCATCACCATCAGCCGTCTGGCCCACGCCCTGAAGGCGGAGGGGCGGTCGGTCATCCATATGGAGTTCGGCCAGCCGTCCACCGGCGCCCCGCCCGCCGCCATCGCCGAGGCCCACCGGGTGCTGGATACCGACAGCATGGGCTATTGGGAAAGCGCCCCGCTCAAGGCCCGGATCGCCCGGCTGTACGACGAGCGCTATGGCGTCACGGTCTCACCCGACCAGTTGTTGCTGACCAACGGCGCCTCGCCGGCCCTTGTCCTGGGCCTGTCGTCGCGGTTCGCGCCCGGTGACCGGATCGCCATGGCCCGCCCGGGCTATGTCGCTTACCGCAACACGGTGAAGGCGCTGCGGATGATTCCGGTGGAGATCGCCTGCGGTCCCGACGAACACTACCAGCTGACCGCCGCCGCCCTGGATGCGCTGGAGCCGGCGCCCGCCGGGGTGATCATCGCCAGCCCTGCGAACCCGACCGGCTCCGTCATCGCCGCCGGGGAACTGGCCGCCATCGCCGAAGTCTGCGGCCGCAAGGGGATGCAGATCCTGTCCGACGAGATCTACCACGGTCTCTCCTACGTCGGGCCCCAGCCTTCGCTGCTGCAGTTCGCGCCCGGGGCCATGGTGATCAGCAGCTTCTCCAAATACTGGAGCATGGCCGGGTGGCGGCTGGGCTGGCTGCTGGTCCCGCCCGACCATATCGAGACGGCCCGGGCCTATATCGGCAACCTGTTCCTGACCCCGCCGTCGCTGAGCCAGCACGCGGGTCTGGTGGCCATGGACCAGCACGCGGTGCTGGAAGGCCATATCGAGACCTATGCCCGCAACCGCGCCCTGATGCTGGAGGCCCTGCCGGTCTTGGGCCTGAAGTCGATCGCCCCGCCCGACGGCGCCTTCTACATCTGGGCCGACATCGGCCATCTGACCGACGACAGCGTGGCCTTCTGCGAGCAGCTTCTGAGAGACACGGGCGTCGCCACGGCGCCCGGCGTGGACTTCGATCCCGTCGACGGCCACCGCTTCATGCGCTTCAGCTTCGCCGTCTCGACGCCGGAAATCGAGGAGGCCCTGGGCCGCATCACCCCGTGGTTCGAGGGGAGATCAGGCTGATCTGGAATTGCACTCCCAAGGGACTGGGTGCACAGAATGCAAATTAACAATTACAACAGGTTGCAGACAATTCCCATCTTGCGACCTGCGACGCTTCTGGACTCCCCCATCGTCTGAGTGACGCGGCGGGCGCTCGCATGGACTCCGCCAATGCCAGGGCTATTGTTTCGCCACCCAGGGAGAGGGCGAGATGGCGAGGCTGATCTACGGTTTGAACCAGTCGCTGGACGGCTACGTCGATCACGACGGCTTCGGGCCCGACGCCGTGCTGTTCCGCCACTTCATCGACCACATGAGCCGCGTGACCGGCAGCCTCTACGGCGGCCGCTTGTACGAGATCATGCGCTACTGGGACGAGGACCGGCCCGAGTGGGGCGATGCCGAGCGGGACTACGCCAGAGCGTGGCGCGACAGCCCCAAGTGGGTCGCGTCCCGGTCGCACGTTTCGGTCGGGCCGAACGCGACCCTGCTGATGGGCGACCTTGAGACGGCGATCCGCGCGCTGAAGGCGGAACAGGACGGAGAGATCGAGGTCGCGGGTCCGGCCCTGGCCGCCATCCTGACCCCGCTGGGCCTGATCGACGAATATCAGATCTACCTGCACCCGGTGGTGCTGGGCGGCGGAACGCCCTTCTTCAAGGCGGCCAGGCCACCGCTACGGCTCGTGGGCAACCAGCTGATCGGGGAGTCGGTGGTCAGGCTGACCTACGTTCCGGCCTGACGGCGCGTCAGACGTCTTCGGCCAGCAGGGCCGACTGGTAGTCGCGGACCCAGACGTTCCTGAACCGGCGGCTGCGCTCGGCGTGATAGATGTGGGCCAGCTCGGCATAGGAGCGGTCGAAGTCGTCGTTGACGAAGACGTAGTCGAACTCCCCGCAGTGCTCGATCTCGCCCTTGGCGTTGGCGATCCGGCGCTCGATGACGTCGTCGGCGTCTTGCGAGCGGGTCACCAGACGGCGCTTCAGCTCTTCAAGACTGGGGGGCAGGATGAAGACCCGCACGGCGTCTTCCGGGCATTTCACAGCGATATCGCGCGCGCCCTGCCAGTCGATGTCGAACAGGACGTCGCGGCCCTCGGCCAAGGCCTTGTCGACCGGCCCTCGGGGTGAGCCGTAGCGGTTGCCATGCACGTCGGCCCATTCGAGAAAGGCGTCTTCGTCGATCCCCTTCTGGAACTCTTCCGGCGAGACGAAATGATAGTCGCGGTCGGCCACCTCGCCCGGGCGGATGCCGCGCGTGGTCATGGAGACCGACAGCTCCAGCCCGCCGTGATCGGCCATCAGGCGACGGCACAGCGACGTCTTGCCGGCCCCCGAGGGGCTGGCGACGATCAGGAGGACGCCCCGGCGGGGCGTGCGTTCATTCGACATTCTGGACCTGTTCTCGGAGCTGCTCGATGACGGCCTTCAGGTCGAGGCCCGTGGCGGTCAGGGCGGTCGTAGCCGATTTCGAGCAGAGAGTGTTCGCCTCGCGCATGAACTCCTGCATCAGGAAGTCTAGCTTGCGGCCGGCGGGCGGCTGATCCAGCAGGGCGCGGGCGGAGGCGACGTGGGCCGTCAGCCGGTCCAGTTCCTCGCGCACATCGGCCCTGGTGGCGAGGGCGGCGGCTTCAAGCACAATCCGGTCCTGAAGCCCCGGTGCGTCGGGGGCCAGTTCGGCCATGCGACGGGCGAAGCGTTCGCGCACGGCCTCGGTCTGGGCGGCGGCCTCGGTTTCGGCCGTGGCGACGAGGCCTTCGATGCGGGAGACGAAGTCCTCGATCACCGGGCGCAACTGGGCGCCCTCGCGTTCGCGGGAAATCTTCAGCGCGTCCAGCGCCTGTTCCACCGTGGCGGCCATGGCGGCCTCGATCGGGGCGCGGGCCTCGGGATCCTCGGCCTCCTCGTCGATGTCGAGCACGCCGCGCAGGGCCAGCAGGCCGTCGGCCGACGGCGGGGTCGCCCCCTCCTCCGCCAGCTGGTTGGCGAGGTGGAGATAGCGGGCCAGAACGGCCTCGTTGACCTTCAGGGCCGAGGCGTCGCCCGGAGCCCTGCGCGCCTGGATGCCGATCGTGACCTGGCCCCGGCTGAGGCGCGCCTGACCGGCGGCCTTGGCCAGCCGTTCCAGATTGTCGAACCCGTTCGGTCCCCGGAAGCGGACTTCCAGATTGCGGCCGTTGACCGAGCGCGCCTCGACCGACCAGGTCCAGCCGTCGAGCGTGCCATCGGCCCGGCCGAAGCCGGTCATTCCGGAGAGGATGGGGCCGGACAAGACGGTCATTGACCCGCCGCCGGGGTGGCGGGCACGGCGGGCGTCGCGGGACGCAGGGTTCGCGACGGCGTCACCGTTCCCGGCGCCTGCATGGTGATGACAGCCTCGCCGGTCACGGTCGGCGGGGCGACCGCCGCGCCCTCGGGCGTGCCCTGTCCGGGCGGCGGGGCGCCGGGGACCGCGCCGGGCGGCAGGGTTTCGGCCGGCGGGGCCTTGCCCGCCTCGATCGCCCGCCAGCGTGAGACATTCATCAGATGCTCTTCGTAGGTCCGGGCGAAGGCGTGGCCGCCCGTGCCGTCGGCGACGAAGAACAGGTCCTGGGTCGCCGGCGGATTGAGCACAGCCTCCAGCGCCTGACGGCCCGGATTGGCGATCGGCGTCGGCGGCAGGCCGTCGATCAGATAGGTGTTCCAGCCGGTATCGCGCTGCAGCTCCGACAGGCGGATGCCACGGCCGAGCGGACGGCCCTTGGTGATGCCGTAGATGATGGTCGGGTCGCTCTCCAGCCGCATGCCGAGCCGGATGCGGTTCGAAAACACGGCCGCCACCCGGGGCCGCTCCCGCGCCAGACCCGTCTCCTTCTCGACGATGGAGGCCAGGATCACGGCCTCCTCGGGCGTGCGGACCACCGTGTTGGGGCTGCGCGCGGCCCAGAGTGCGGCCAGGTTGTCGGCTGCGTCGCGCTGCATGCGGGCGATGACCGAGGCGCGGGTCTCTCCACGCGAAATCTCGTAGGTGTCGGCCCACAGGGAGCCTTCCTCGGGCACTTCGTCGATGGTCCCGGTCAGGATCGCCTCGCCATTGAGGATGTCCACCGCCTGGGCCGAGGACCAGCCCTCGGGGATGGTCACGAAATGGCGCACCACCCGGCCGTCGGTCAGCAGGCCGAGGACGGCCTTCAGCGAAGCCCGCGTCGGTACCTCATACTCGCCGGCCCGCAGCCGACGATCCGCCCCGGTCAGGGTGGCGGCGGCCTTGAACATATCGACCGAACGGATCACGCCCGCGCGCTTCAGGGTCGCGGCGATGGTCGAGACCCCCGAGCCGCTGGGCAGGGTGACCACTGTCGTGTCGCCCTCGCGCGCCGTCGGGCCGGGCGAATAATAGACGCTCCAGCCCCAGGCCAGGGCGGCGATCAGGAACAGGCTGAAGGTCGCGGACGCCGCCAGCAGCGCCACGACGAGACCCGGACGCTTCTGTTTCGGCGCCCCCCCGGCGCTCGTCACGATCAGACGACCTTGCGGAAGATGATGGAGGCGTTGGTGCCGCCGAACCCGAAGCTGTTGGACATGGCCACGTCGATCTCCATCGGTTTGCCCTTGTGTGGCACGAGGTCGATGGCGGTTTCGTGTTCCGGATCGTCGAGGTTGATCGTCGGCGGGGCGATCTGGTCGCGGATAGCCAGCACCGAGAACACCGCCTCGATGGCCCCGGCGGCGCCGAGCAGGTGGCCAGTCATGGACTTGGTCGAGGACATGGCCATGTTCTTCGCGTGGTCGCCGACGAGCCGCTCGACCGCGCGCAGTTCGATCCAGTCGGCCATGGTCGAGGTGCCGTGGGCGTTGACGTAGTCGATGTCCTCGATTGCGATCCCGGCCCGCTTCACCGCAACCTTCATGGCGCGATAGGCGCCGTCGCCGTCCTCGGACGGAGCGGTGATATGATAGGCGTCGCCACTCATGCCGTAGCCGATGACCTCGGCGTAGATCTTCGCGCCCCGCGCCTTGGCGTGTTCGTATTCCTCAAGGATGACGACGCCCGCGCCCTCGCCCATGACGAAGCCGGCGTGGCCGCGGTCATAGGGGCGCGACGCCTTCTCCGGCGTGTCGTTGTAGGCGGTGCACAGGGCCTTGCAGGCCAGGAAGCCGGCGATGCCGATCGGCACGATGGAGCTTTCGGCCCCGCCCGCGACCATGACGTCGGCGTCGTCCAGCATGATCATCCGCGCCGCATCGCCGATGGCGTGGACTCCGGAGGCGCAGGCCGTGACCACCGCGTGGTTCGGACCCTTGAGCCCGTGACGAATCGAGATCTGGCCCGAGGCCAGGTTGATCAGGGCCGAGGGGATGAAGAAGGGGCTGATGCGGCGCGGGCCGCTGGTCGCCAGAATCTGTGCGCTCTCGGCGATGGGACCCAGGCCGCCGATTCCGGCGCCCATCATCACGCCCGTGCGTTCCTTGTCCTCGTCGGTCTCGGGATGCCAGTTGGCGTCGTTCAGGGCTTCATCGGCCGCCGCGATACCGAACAGGATGAAGTCGTCGACGCGCTTCCGGTCCTTGGCGGACATGATGGCGTCGGGATCGAAGCTGCCCGGGATGTCGGGACCACCGCCGCCACGCCCGTCCACGCTGGGGACCTCGCCGGCGATCGTACAGCCATAGCCCTCGGTGTCGAATGCGGTGATAGGCCGAATGCCCGAACGGCCCTCGACGATACCCTTCCAGCTGTGCTCGACCCCGTTGCCCAGGGGCGTGACAAGGCCGAGACCGGTGACGACGACGCGACGCATGATGTCGGGCTCCAGCTCCAGGAAACTCTGAATCAGAAACAGTAATGGCCGCCGGGCCTCTCCGCTAGGAGGGCCGGGCGGCCATTGAATGCCGTTGGGACCTTGGCTTAGGCCGCGGTTTTCTCGTCGATGAACTTCACCGCGTCGCCGACGGTCTGGATGTGCTC
>NZ_JANODA010000057.1:0-37109 GCF_031412435.1 Brevundimonas sp. | reverse complement strand
ACGATGCCGGTGACGCGTTTGGCCGTCATGGGGATGAAGGGCAGGCGGACGCCCGCGTGGATGGTGAAATAGTCGACGCCCTGTTCGGCCTGTTCGATCAGGGTGTCGCGATAGACCTCCCAGGTCAGGTCCTCGGCGACGCCGTTCACCTTCTCCAGCGCCTGGTAGATGGGGACGGTGCCGATGGGGACGGAGGAGTTGCGGATGATCCAGTCGCGGATGTTGTGGATGTTCCGTCCGGTCGACAGGTCCATGACGTTGTCGGCGCCCCAGCGGGTGGCCCAGACCAACTTATCTACTTCATCGTCTACCGACGAGAGGACGGCCGAGTTGCCGATGTTGGCGTTGATCTTCACCAGGAAGTTGCGGCCGATGATCATCGGCTCGACCTCGGGGTGGTTGATGTTGTGCGGGATGATGGCGCGGCCGCGGGCGATCTCCTGACGCACGAACTCGGGCGTGACGAAGTCGGGGATGGCGGCGCCGAAGTCCTCGCCGTCGCGGATGCAGGGGGCGTTCTGCTCGCGCCGCAGGTTCTCGCGGATGGCGACGTATTCCATCTCGGGCGTGATGATCCCGGCCTGGGCGTATTCGTACTGGGTGACGGGGCGACCCTCGACGCCCTTGAAGACCTTGTGGTTGGAGACGTCGAAGCGGGGGGCGAGGTGGCGGCCCGACGCGTGGCCGTTGTCTTCGGGCTTGACCTCGCGCGGGTTCAGCACGGGGGCGATGTCGCCGCGATCCAGCTGCCAGCTGGATTTGACCAGGGGCAGGCCCTTCTTGATGTCGATGGTGACGGTCGGGTCGGTGTAGGGGCCGGAGGAGTCGTAGATCGTCACCGGCGGCTCGTTGGCGCTCGGGTGGACGGCGACCTCGCGGAAGGGGACGCGGATGTCGGGGTAGAGTTCGCCGGCGACATAGACCTTGCGGGAGCCAGCGCGTTCGCCGGTGGGGATGGTCCCGGTCTCGCGCATGACCTCTTCACGAGCGTCCTTCAGCGACAGATCCACATTTGGTTCGTGGCTATCGCTCGCGCCGCGGGCGCTCTCTGCTTGAGCCTGATCGGCGTTTGCTTCCGGGGTGACGTGAACGTTCATGGCGGCCTCTGTGGTTTCAGAGGGTCGCGCCGACTCCGGGCGTCCCCCCATTAGCGGGGATGACGACGGGACTGTGGCGTGGTCCCGAAGCGTACTCATCCCTTCGCCGGCATGACCCGGATCAGGTTCGGCCGGTCAGGCGCTTACGCCTATCTCAGCCGCTCAAGCGCGACCCCCGGGAGAACGGACCGACGATAGGCCGATGCCCGCCGACGGGCAATCCTCGGGTTCGGGGTCGGGTGCGACGGCGTCGATGCGGGCGACTGTGTCGGGAAGCGGACATTTCCTGTTTGATATCGGCCGTTTACGGGTCGGATACGGGTCAGGCTCCAGATTTCTCGCCAGTATTGTGGAGTGAGTGATGCCGCATCTTGAACGACTGCTCTACGCCAGCACGGCCACGGGGCGCACCGACAGTCTGCTGAACATGGCGACGATCCTGGCCGAGTCGCAGCGCAACAATGCCCGTGACGGCCTGACCGGGACGCTGGCGGCCCACGACGGGCGGTTCATCCAGGTGGTCGAGGGGACGACCTCCGCGCTGGACGCCCTGCTGCGGCGACTGGCGCCCGACCCCCGGCACCGCGACATCGTGGTGCTGGATCGCCGGCCGATCACCGAGAGGCGGTTCACGGAGTGGACCATGGCCAGTTCGCGCCTCGGGCCGGAGACGGCGCCGGTGCTGGAGCGACTGATGGCCACGCCGGACACGTCGGCGGCCGAGATCGTCGCCCTGCTGCACGAAGCGCTCGAGATCGGTCAGTCGCGCGCCGCCTGAGGCTTCGCAGGCGGCGCGACGCGCGATAGGAGAGGGCGAACCCGAAAGGCCGTCCCCCATGCATCTCGCCCGATTCCCCCGCGTGCGCCTCGCCCATCTGCCGACGCCGCTGGAGCCCGCGCCGGGCCTGTCGCAGGCCCTGGGCATCGACCTGTGGATCAAGCGCGACGACTGCACGGGGCTGGCCGGCGGCGGCAACAAGACGCGCAAGCTGGAGTTCTTGCTGGGCGACGCTTTCGAGCAGGACGCCGATACGCTGGTGACGCAAGGCGCCGTGCAGTCGAACCATGTGCGCCAGACGGCGGCGGCCGCGGCGACCATGGGGCTGAAGTGCGAGGTCATCCTCGAGGAACGGACCGGTTCGAAGGCCGTCGACTACACCCGCAACGGCAATGTCCTGATGGACCGGCTGTTCGGCGCGGTCATTCGCTCCGTGCCCGGAGGATCGGACATGCCGGCCGAGCTGGAGAAGACGGCGGCGGAGATCCGCAGCAAGGGCGGCAAGCCCTATGTCATCCCGGGCGGCGGCTCGAACCCGATCGGGGCGCTGGGATACGTCGACTGCGCGCGCGAGATCGTCATACAGGCCGACGAGCTGGACCTGGCCATCGACCGGATCGTGACGGCGACAGGCAGCGCGGGGACCCATGCGGGTCTGGTCGCCGGGCTGGCTGTGCTGGGCGCCGACATTCCCGTGCTGGGCATCGGCGTGCGGGCGCCGAAGGAGAAACAGGAGGCCAATGTCCTGAAGCTGGCGAAGGAGACCGCCGCCCTGCTGGGCCATCCGGACCGGGTGACGGACGATATGGTGGTGGCCGACTGCGACTATGTCGGCGAAGGCTATGGCCTGATCGACCAGGGGGTGGCGGACGCCCTGATGCTGGCGGCGCGGACCGACGGACTGGTGCTGGACCCGGTCTACAGCGCCAAGGCGATGAAGGGGCTGATCGCGCTCGCGAAGGCCGGCCGGTTCGAGGGCGAGCGGGTCGTCTTCCTGCACACCGGCGGGGCGCAGGGACTGTTCGGCTATCAGGGCGAGCTGGAGCCGATGTTCGGATGAGCAAGGTTCTGGGCGTTCTTGGCGGCATGGGCCCCGCCGCCACCGTCGCCTTTCTGGCGCGGGTGCAGGCGCTGACCCCTGCCGACGGCGACGCGGATCACATCCGGGTCGTGATGGACATGAATCCGCAGGTGCCGGACCGGAACACGCGACCCGGAGACGCCGAGGCCGAGCTGGGGCGGATGGCTGCGAGGCTCAAGGCGGCGGGAGCGGAGGTTCTGGCCATGCCCTGCAATACGGCCCATGCGCAGAAGCCGGGGATCGTGGCGGCCGGCCTGCCCTTCATCGACATGATCGCGGCGACCGTGGCGGCGGCGAAGGGGTACGACGCGCATTCCAGTGAAAGTCTGGCGATCGGCATCCTGGCGACGCCGGGCGGGGAGGCGCTGTATGTCGCGGCGCTGACGGAGGCCGGGGTCAGGCCGGTGGTGCTGCAGGGCGAGGATCGGGCCGCCTTCATGGCCTGCGTCTATGGCGTGAAGCGGGGCGACGTGGGTGTGGACAATCGCGCGGCCATGGCGCGGCTGGCCGAGGCGCTGAACGTCGCGGGCGCGGACGCTGTGATTGCGGGGTGTACGGAGGTTCCCCTGTTGCTCGACGCGGCCGATGTCTCTGTTCCGCTTGTAGATTCAGCAGAGGTTCTGGCTGAAGCCTGCGTCAGGGCCTGCATCGACTGATCGGATACATGATCCGATTGCGGATCAGCTGTAATCGCCGTGTGTTGTGCGACTTGTTCGCAATATAAAACGGCAATATTTCGGACACGAACTTCACAACCGCGGCCGCTACCGCTGCGCCCCAGACATTTTGGGGAGCAACCATGTCCGAGTTCCATCTGACCGGCAGCCACGACGACGGCGACGTCGAGCTGAACACCTCGTCCAACCCGACCTTCGGTTCGATCGTCGAGGAGCGTCACTCGCGCCGCACGATCATGGGCGGCATGGCCTCGGTCGCCGCACTGTTCGGCCTGGCCGGCTGCGACATCGGTGAGACCCCGACGACGGACTCCACTGTGTCTGCCGGAGCCTCCGGCGCGACGACCTCGGGCAAGACGGTCACCCTGACCGGTTCTTCGACGGGCGCGACAGGCGTGCTGTGGACACAGGTGTCGGGGCCGACCGTAACCCTCACGAACGCCAACTCCACCACGGCCACCTTCACCGCACCGAGCGTGGCCGCCGCCACGTCGCTGGTGTTCGCGTTCAACTCTTCCGGTGCGAACAACGTCGTCTCGATCGCCCAGACGACCGTGACGGTCAGCCCGGCGGTGCTCGGCTTCAACGCCGTCGCCAAGAACCTGCTGGACGTCGTCACCGTGCCGGCCGGCTATTCCGTCTCGGTCCTGTACCGGCTGGGCGACCCGATCAACGCGGCCACGCCCGCCTATGCCAACAACGGCACCGACACGAACTTCGCCGGCCGCGCGGGCGACCACCACGACGCCCTGTATTTCTTCGGCCTGGGCGCCACGACCGGTCTGCGCGACGACAACTCGTCGACGCGCGGTCTGCTGGCCATGAACCACGAGAACATCTCGGCCGCCTATCTGCACCCGAACGGCCCCACCTCGGTCGGCGGCGTCCGTCCGGAAGCCGAGGCCATCAAGGAGATCGAGGCCCACGGCGTGGCCGTGATCGAGGTCCTGAAAGGCACGTCGGGCTGGAACTACGTCCAGAACTCGACCTTCAACCGCCGCATCACGCCGAATACGCCGATGGATATCCGGGGTCCGGCGCGCGCCGACGCGCAGATGCGCACCGCCTTCTCGCCGACGGGCGTCGCCGGTCGCGGCACCGTCAACAACTGCGCCAACGGCTATACGCCCTGGGGCACCTACCTGACCTGCGAAGAGAACTGGGCGGGCTATTTCCGTCGTTCGTCGACCGACAACGCCGCCCGCACCCCGAAGGAGGTCGTCGCCCTGAACCGCTATGGCGCGGCCCAGGGCGCGTCCGGCGCCAACGGCTGGGCTTCGGTGGTCCCGGCCGTCGCAGGCTCGACCGTCTTCGCCAAGTGGAACGCCTCGGTCCTCGCCGCTGACGCGACCGGCGACTTCCGCAACGAGCCCAATCAGTACGGCTGGGTCGTCGAGATGGACCCCTATGACGCCGCCTCGACGCCGAGGAAGCGCACGGCGCTGGGCCGCATGGGTCACGAGGGCGCCTGGCCCGCCAACTTCGTCGCCGGCCGCCGTCCGGTCTTCTACATGGGCGACGATTCGCGCGGCGAATATTTCTACAAGTTCGTCTCGGCCGCCGCCTGGGTCGCCGCCGACGCCACGGCCGCCGACCGCCTGTCGATCGGCGACAAATACCTGGACAACGGCACCCTCTATGTCGCGCGCTTCGACGCAACGGGTAACGGCGTGTGGCTGCCGCTGGTGTTCGGCGCGGGTGCGGTCACGGCCGCCAACCCGGCCTACGCCTTCGCCAACCAGGCCGATGTGCTGATCAACGCCCGACTGGCCGCCGACGCCGTCGGCGCGACCAAGATGGACCGTCCGGAATGGGCCGCGGTCAACCCGGTGAACGGCGAGGTCTATCTGACCCTGACCAACAACGCTGCGTCGCAGCGTCCGCTGGCCGGAACCGACGCCGCCAACCCGCGCCACTACAACGACCCCAAGGGCGCTTCGAACTCGGCCCAGTACGGCAACCCGAACGGCCACATCATCCGACTGCGCGAGACGGGCGATAATCCCGAGGCGACCACCTTCCAGTGGGACATCTACGCCTTCGGGGCCGACTCGGACCTGAACGCCGCCAACATCAACCTCTCAGGCCTGGATGCGACGAACGACTTCTCGTCGCCGGACGGCCTGTGGTTCGGTCGACCCCAGAACGCCTCCGGCCAGGTCAATCCGCTGCTGTGGATCCAGACCGACGACGGCGCCTTCACCGACAAGAGCAACTGCATGATGCTGGTCGCCCAGCCGGGCAGCGTCGGCGACGGCGCGGCCCGGACAATCACCAACACCGATGCGACAGGTGCGACCCGCACCCAGCCGACCTTCGTCGGCAAGGCGCCGGGCCTGAGCCTGCGTCGCTTCCTGGTCGGACCCAAGGAGTGCGAAATCACCGGCATCGACTCGACGCCGGACGGCAAGACCATCTTCGTCAACATCCAGCACCCGGGCGAGAACGGCACGGGCGCCTCGCCGACGTCGTTCTGGCCCGCCAGCCAGACCGGCGGCACGGGCTCGCGCCCGCGCTCGGCGACCATCGTGATCACCAAGGACGACGGCGGCGTGGTCGGTCTGTAGGACCCGCCTTCCCGGTCGAATGAGGGGGCGCGCCGGCGACGGCGCGCCCTTTTTCGTTGCGACGATCCGCGTCCGGACGCATTCAGGGCGGGTGAAAAGACAGAGTTTGATCATCGATTGCGACCCGGGCGTGGATGACGCCGTCGGGCTGCTGCTGGCCTTCGCCTCGCCGGAGCTGGAGGTGCTGGCCGTGACCACGGTCGGCGGAAACGTGCCGCTAGAGAAGACGACGCGGAACGCGCGGATCATCCGGCAGGTGGCGGGGCGGGACGAGGTTCCTGTCTACGCGGGGGCGGCGCAGCCGCTGAAACGGGACCCGGCTGGGGCTGGCGAATTCCACGGGGCCGAAGGGCTGGGCGATCTCGAGGCTGTGGAGCCCGATGCTCCGGCGGCGGAGGGTTCGGCGGTCGAGGCCATCGTGCGGATGGTGATGGGAGCCGAACCGAAGTCGGTGGCTCTGGCCGTCATGGGGCCGATGACCAATCTGGCGCTGGCGCTGAGGGCCGAGCCGCGTCTGGCCGAACGGTTGGGACCCGTGGTGGTCATGGGTGGGGCGCGGTCGGAGGGCGGCAACATCACCGCCTCGGCCGAGTTCAACATCTGGGCGGACCCTGAAGCGGCGGCTGAGGTCTTCGCCTCGGGTTGCGAGATGGTGGTGTTCGGACTGGACGCGACTCATCAGGTGCGCGGGACCGAGGAACGGATCGCCGCGCTGGAAGCGGTGGGCAACGGGCCGGCGCTGACGGCGGCGGCGATGGTGCGGTTCTCGCAGCGGATCGAGCGGGACATCGTCGGCTGGGATGCCGCGCCCCTGCATGATCCGTGCACGGTGGCCTGGCTGCTGCTGCCCGAACTGTTCCGGCTGAAGCCCTGCCTGATCGAGGTCGAGACCGGCAGCGAACTGACGCGCGGCCATACGGCGGTGGAGTTCCGGGTCGATCCGGCGAGCGCGCGGCATCTGTGGGCCGTCGAGGCGGACGGGCAGGGTGTGTTCGACCTGATCGCCGAACGTTTGGGAGCGATCCGATGAACGTCACCGTGGTCGGATCCATCAATCTGGATCTGGTGGCCTCGGCGCCCTCCCTGCCGGCGGCGGGCGAGACGGTGACGGGGGCGACCCTGGCGCGGCATCCGGGCGGCAAGGGCGCCAACCAGGCGCTGGCGGCCGAGAAGCTGGGCGCCGAGGTCAATCTGATCGGCCGGGTCGGGGATGACGCCATGGCGCAGGAGGCCCTGGCGTTGATGGAGAGTTTCGGGGTCGATCTGTCGGGGGTGGAGGTCGATATCGCGGCGCCGACGGGGGTCGCCCTGATCGCGGTCGATCCGTCGGGCGAAAACCAGATCGTGGTGGCGGCGGGGGCGAACCATCTGGTGACGCCGGAGCAACTGCCGGCGCGGATCGAGAGTGCGCTGATCGTACAGCTGGAGCTGCCGGTCGAGACGGTGGAGGCGGCGGTGGGCCGGGCCGTCGGGTTCGTCTGCGCCAACCTGGCGCCCGCCGCGCCGGTGTCGGAAGCCCTGTTGCGGCGGTGCGACCTGATCGTCGTCAACGAGGGCGAGGCGGAATTTTACGGCGACCTGCTGCACCGGGGCGGGGGCCGGGTGGTGATCACGCAAGGCGCGCGCGGCGCCGAGATGTATCACCGGGGCGTCAAGATGGCCTGGGCCACGCCGCCCGAGGTGGTCGCCATCGATGCGACCGGGGCGGGCGACGCCTTCGTCGGCGCGATCGTCGTGGCGCTGCTGGACGGGATGGAACCGAAGGCGGCGCTGGACTTCGCCTGCGCGGCCGGGGCGCTGGCGGCGACCCGGGCCGGGGCCCAGCCGTCACTGCCGACGCGGGCCGAGGTCGAGGCGCTGCTGGGTCGCGAGTTCAGCGTTTATTCACGCCGTTGAAGAACCAGGCCATGTAGAGCCGGAACAGCCAGCCGCCTTGCCGGGGTTGTACCGAGGTGACGGCGCGGCGACCGCGACCCTTGAATTGTTTGACGACCACGCGACCGAACTCTTCCGCAAACTGACGGTGCGAAAAGAGTCGGTCGCCGCAAAGGTTCCTGTGTCCGGCGCCGTACCCTGTCAGCCCGGCGCACCCATATAGTCGCGCTTTCCGATCGGCACGCCCGCGCCGCGCAGCAGGTCGTAGGCGGTGGTCAGGTGGAAGTAGAAGTTCGGCATGGCGAAGCCGGTGACATAGGGCTGGCCGAGGAACTTCATCTCGCCGCCGGGGAAGGTCAGGGTCACCTCCTTGCCCTCTTGGCCGTCGACCTTGTCGCGCGGGACCGAGGCCAGATAGGCGAGGGTGTCGGCGATCCGCTGCCGCAGTTCGGCGATGGTGGTTTCACTGTCGTCGTTGACGGGCGCCGTGACGCCGGACAGGCGGGCGATGCAGAGCTTGGGGCTGTCGCAGGCGGTCTGAACCTGTTTCACAAAGGGGTTCATGTCGTCGATGATGCGCAGCGAAAGGTATGTCTCGGGATCGACGCCCGTCTCCTTCGCATGGGCGACGGCCTTGTCGAGCAGGCCGGACAGGGCGGTCAGGCCCCGCGAGAAGGGCGGAACGGTGAGGTCGTAGAGTTCGGTCGCCATGGGTGAGTTTCCTTTGAGAACCTTGTGTCCCTCTAGCCTTGCCCTGGACGATTGTCACGCCCTTGGCGAAGCGGGGTTTCGCGGCCTAGGTTAACGGGCCGTCGGGGGAGACGGTGAGTGAAAGATACCCGCATGATCCGCACCGTGTCCGTCGTCGCCATCGCGCTGACGCTCGCCGCATGTCAGCCGTCTGGCCAGGGCGAAGCCGCGCCCTCGGGGCAGGCGACCCTGCCTTCGGGCGACGCGATGCCGGCGACCTATGACTGGTATTTCACGCCGCACGGCGGGACGGGCGAACTGGACTTCGGCGACGGTGACTGGGCCGAGGGCATCAGTGTTTTCGGCCTGTCATGCCTGCCGGAAACGAAAACGGTGCAGATGAACTGGGGCCGTGAGGACGCAGCCGTGCTCACGTCGGGCACGGCGACCGGCACCTTCCGGCCTGCAGCGTCCGTGCCCACCGACCATCCGGTGCTGACCGCCCTGAAGGCCAGCGGCGCCATCGACGTGGGTCTGAGCGGGGCGGACATGCGGCTGGTCGCGAAGGATACGGGAAAGGCCGAGATCACGGCCTTCTTCGACTACTGCGACAAGGGGATCCACCCGGCCTACACCCCGGAGGCGATCGCCGCCGCCGAGGCTGAACTGGCGGCCGCCGAAGCAGCACAGGGAACTGCGGCCGAAACCGCTCCGGCGGCCGAGGCTCCGGCCGAACCGGCGGCTCCCGCCGGCGAAGCGCCGAAGACCTAGAAGGTCACGACCAGCCGGACGACCTCGCCGGCATGGAGCCGGTCGAAGCCTGCGTTGATGTCGTCGAGCGGGATGGTCCCGCTCATCAGCCGGTCCACGGGCAGGCGGCCCTGACGGTAGAGGGAGACGTAGCGGGGGATGTCGCGGCTGGGCACGCAGGTCCCGATGTAGGAGCCCTTGAGGGTGCGCTCCTCGCCGACCAGGGAGACGACGTTCACCGGCAGCACCGCATCGGGCGGCGGCAGGCCGGCGGTGATGGTCGTGCCGCCGCGCCGGGTCATCTTCCACGCGGCCTCCAGGGCGCGGACCGAGCCGGCCATCTCGAACACGAAGTCGGCGCCGCCATCGGTCAGGGCGCGGACCTGATCGACGGCGTCGGGGTCCGAGGCGTTGACGGTCTGGACCGGGCCGAGCGTACGGGCGAGGGCCAGCTTGTCCTCGGACAGGTCGACGGCGATCACCGGAGAGGCGCCGGAGGCCAGGGCGCCGAGGACGCTGGCCAGACCGACGCCGCCGAGGCCGACGACGACCGCGCTCTGGCCCGCCTTGATCCGGGCGGTGTTCACCACCGCGCCGACACCGGTCAGGACCGCGCAGCCGAACAGGGCGGCCTCCGCGAACGACAGGGCCGGATCGATCTTCACCAGCGAACGACGCGAGACCACGGCGCGCTCGGCGAAGGCGGAGCAGCCGAGGTGGTGGTTGAGGGTTTCGTCGCGCCCCTCTGCTTCCTGCGCGTGGATGCGTTTGCCGCCGGTCAGGAGCTCGCCCCTGCCGTTGGCGGCGGCGCCGGGCTCGCACAGGGCCGGGCGACCCTCCGCACACGGATTGCAGTGGCCGCAAGACGGCATGAAGACCATGACGACATGGTCGCCGACGGCCAGGTCGGTAACGCCTTCGCCGAGGGCCTCGACGACGCCTGCCGCCTCGTGCCCGAGGGCCATCGGCATGGGGCGGGGGCGGTCGCCGTTGATGACGCTGAGGTCGGAGTGGCACAGGCCCGCCGCCTTGATGGCGACGAGGACTTCTCCCGGACCGGGTGGGTCGAGGGTCACGGTCTCGATCGAGAGCGGACGGCTGTCGGCATAGGGGCGCGCGGCGCCCATGGCGCGCAGGACGGCGGCGCGGGTGGTGGTCCGGGTCATGAGCAGCCTCGTCGGAAACGCGCGGGTGACCTTCGATAGGCGCTTGACGCGACGGAGGCCAAGCCCGAGCGTCACGTCAGGATCGGCGACCAAGCCGGCGCTGCGAGGGACGAAAAGAGAATGCCGAAACGCGACGAGGGGCCTCTGGCCGACCGGGCGACCTACAAGGCCTACCACACGGTCTCGACGCGCTGGGCCGACAACGACCAGTACGGCCACATCAACAACGCCAAGTTCTACGAATTCGTGGATTCGGCGGTGAACGCCCACCTGATCATCGGCGGCGCGCTGAAGGAATCGATCGGCCTGGTGGTCGATTCAGGCTGCCGATACACCTCGGCCCTGGCGTTTCCGGACGTCATCGAGGTCGGGATCAAGGTCGACCACATCGGCACGTCGAGCGTGAAATATGGCTTCGCCGTCTTCCGTCGTGGCGTGGCCGAGCCCGCCGCCATCGGCCATTTCGTACACGTCTATGTCGACGCCGAGACGCGTCGGCCCAAGCCGCTGCCGGCGGTGCTGAGGGGCGTGGTGGAGAACCTGAGGGCCGCCTAGGCCCTTCAGTCCTCGTCCATATAGCCCAGCAGGGCCAGGGCGCCGACGGCGGTCAGGACGCCGATGGCGAAGGCGGCGACGATGGAGCCGGTGGCGACGGCGGTCGAGACCGTCATCGGACGGCCCTTGTACCATTCGACGATGTCTGCGTCGTCGAGATCGTCCTCGAGATAGGCGTCGGCGTCGTGCAGGGGATTGTCTGACATGGTCAAGCTCCGTCGGTGGCTGGCATAATCCCCCGCAGGGTCGCCGGTTCCGGCGACCGATTGGTGACAGAACAGCGCGGGCGGGCTAGACGGCCCGAACCCGATACCTAACACCGAACGCGCTCAAGCAGCGAGCGACCGCGTCGCGAGCGATAGCGCCCTTCAAGAGACCAAAATGGCCGGCCATTCCAAGTTCAAGAACATCATGCACCGCAAGGGTCGCGCCGATGCGGTGCGCTCCAAACTGTTCTCCAAGCTGTCGCGCGACATCACGGTGGCCGCCAAGTCGGGTATGCCCGACATCGCGCTGAACCCGCGCCTGCGTCTGGCGGTCAACAACGCCAAGGCCGAAAGCCTGCCCAAGGACGTGATCCAGCGCGCCATCAACAAGGCGGCCGGCGGCGACGTCGATACGATGGAGGAGGTCCGCTACGAGGGTCGGGGGCCGGGCGGCGTCGGCATCATCGTCGAGGCCCTGACCGACAACCGGAACCGCGCCAACTCCAACATCGGCACGGCGTTCAAGAAGAACGGCGGGGCGCTGGGCGAGATGAACTCGGTGGCCTTCATGTGGGACAAGGTGGGCAAGATCACCTACCCCGCCGAGGCCGGGACCGAGGACGCCGTCATGGAGGCCGCCATCGAGGCGGGCGCCCAGGACGTCGAATCCGATCTGGTGAAGCCCGACATCTACGAGGACGCGCCGGGCCACGTCATCTGGACCGCCTTCGAGGACCTGAACGAAGTGGCCGAGGCCATGTCCAAGATCCTGGGCGACGCCAAGTCGACCGCCATCGTCTGGAAACCCCAGACCGAGGTGCCGGTCACCGGCGAACACGTCGGCACCCTGATGAAGCTTCTGGACGCGCTGGACGCCGAGGACGACGTCTCGATGGTCTATTCCAACGAGGACATCTCCGACGAAGACATGGCGAAGTTCGCGGGCTGACCGACTGATTGCCCACAGGGGCCGGGACCCTACAGTATCGACTCGTCCGCTCACGCCCATTAATCTTTCTGAACGGGAAAGGGTGGGCGGCGCGATTCGCGCCGGCCGATGTCAGGCTCCATCCGCCCGTCAGGGGGATGTCATGACGGTATTGTCGAGGATCGACCGGGTTCTGTCGCGGAACGGCAAGGCCGCCCAGGCCGCCTCGCCGGCCGAGGAGCGGGAGAACGGCGACGCCGCCGGCATCATCGGCGAACGCTTTGAAACCATTCAGGACAGCCTCGATCAGCTGACCGACATGGCGCGCCGGTTCGGGACATTTGAGAGCCTGCTTGGCCAGCTTCGTGAGCCGCTGGAGGCCGAGTTCCGCTCTCGCCGGGACAGCCATGTCGAACTGATCAATCTGCGCGCCGCCAACATTGATTCGGTCGGACGGCTGGACGACCTGAACGCAGAGGCGCGCCGCCTGGCCGACGCCCTGGCCGAGAGCGAGAGCCGCGCCGACGAACTTTCCGCCAAGCTGGGCGAGCAGACCGCAGCCTCGCAGGAGGCGCGCGTAGAGACCGACCGCCTGCGCAGCGAGCTGTCGATCGCCACCGGCAAGATCGAAGCCCTTGAAGCCACCGACCGGGCGTCGGCCCAACGGATCAAGGAGCTGGAACAGGACCAGGAGGCTCTGCGCACCCAGCTGAAGCAGGCCGAGACGCTGCGGACCGAGTCCGAGAGCGGTCGCGCCCAGATACAGCGCGACCACGCCCTCGCGTCGGAAGAAAACACGGTCCTGCGTCGCCGCGTCGACGAGATTTCGGCCGAGGTCGCCGCCCTGGCCCGCGCCTCGGCGGCCAGCGAAGGTCAGCTCGCGACCGAACGCGCCCGCGCGGCCTCCGAACAGAGCGAGTCGGCCCGGAGCCTGCGGGCGCTTGAGAACCAGACGGAAACGGCGCGTGCGGAGATCGCGTCCCTGACCTCGCGGCTCGACACGGCCACGGCCCGCGCCAACGGGCTGGAGGTTCTGAACACCGAACAGGCCTCGCGCCTGAGCGAGCTGCAGGCCGGATCTCACGGTGCGGAGCGCAAGGCGGAACAGCTGCAGATCAGCCTGGACCGCGCCATGGAACGGATCCGCGGACTCGAGGCCGAGACCGAGGACACGCGTCAGCGTCTGGCCGGAATGGAAGTGGCCCGACTGGCCGCCGTCGACCGCGCCGAGACCCTGGCCAAGGCCGCCTCGACACACGAGAAGGCCATCGCCCGCGCCGAGGACCGGATGCTGAAGATCCAGGCCAAACTGACCGCCGTTCAGGACGAGCAGCAGGCCAGGGCCCAGGTCATGGCCCAGCAGACCGCAGCCCTGCGCGCGGAGCTGGAAGGCGTCCGCGCCGAGGCCGCGATGTCGGCTGCGGCTCTGGAAGCGGCGCGTCGCGAGCGCGGCGGTCGGCCCGCGCCGGTCGATGGCGGATCGGTCCAGCCCATCGTCGCCTGAGTTTGGCGACGGTCAGGGGCGGTGCTAGCATCGCCCCATGACCGTGCACGTGACCATCGAGATGGACGAGGCCGTGAAGGCGAAGCTGGATGCCGTCTCGATGTCTCGGGGACTGCCGTCCGGCGATCTCCTGCTGGAAGCTGCTGAACGCATTGCTCGTGAGCATGACGCCCTGGAAGCCGCCATCATTGAGGCCGAAACTTCACTGGCGGCCGGCAAAGGCAGTCCACACGAAGATGTGGTCGCCAGACTGCATGCCCGGCGAGCACTGTGGACGAGTGCCGCTTGAGGCTGATCTGGGCGCCAGAGGCGGAAGCCGATCTGGAGGAGGGCGTCACCTACATCGCACGGGACAACGTCTCAGCCGCCATCGCGACCGAGGACCGCGTGCTTGAGGCGGCGAATGGTCTGCGTGACTTTCCGAACAAGGGGCGGGCTCGTCCGGACGGAAGGCGAGAGTTGATCGTCTCTGCTACGCCCTTCTTGCTGGTCTACCGGACCGAGCCTGAAAGCGTTCTGGTTTTGCGGGTCTGGCACATGAGCCGCGAACCCTTCTGAGCCCGCGCGAGTCGTTCGCACGGAACCCGCGCCTCACCGCAGGCGTATCGAGGCTTCACCATTCGCGCCGGAGCCGCCCCATGGACATCACCCAGCTGATCCTCGACGACCATGCCGAGCAACGGCGGCTGTTCGCGATCATCGAGCAGATCGATCCGAAGGACATCGGGGCGCTGACGGCGGTCTGGTCGCGGCTGAAGGCGTTCCTGGACGTGCACGCCGAGGCCGAGGAGCGGTTCTTCTATCCGGAGCTGCTGAAGCTGGGTGAGGGAGCGAACGACGCCGAGGACGGCACGGTCGAGGGCGAGACCGAGGACGCCATCGAGGACCACAACAAGCTGCGCGACGCGGTCAAGGCGGTCGAGAGTTACCCGGTCGGGACGGGCGCCTGGATCGAGGCGGTGGGCAAGGCGAACGTCGTCAACTCCAAGCATATGGGCGAGGAGGAGCGGCAGGGTCTGACCGACTTCCGCCGTCATGCGTCGCTGGCGACGCGGCATGAGCTGGCCGTGAAGTTCGCCGCCTTCGAGGCCGATCACATCACGGGCGTGAAGCCGGTCAACAAGGATCCCGAGGCTTACATCGAGGCGAACGGCTGACCCGCCTCAGTCCTGCGCGGCGTAGCGTTTGACGATCTCGAACAGGAAGTCGCGGCCCTCGAAGAGGGAGCGGACGCGAATGCGTTCGTTGAGGCCGTGGGCGCCGCCGCCGTCCGGGTCGCCGAACATGCCGGTGACGCCATAGGTCGGGATGCCCGCGGCATTGGTGAAGCGGCCGTCCGTAGCGCCGGTGGCCATGGTCGGCAGGATCGGCACGTTCGGCCACATCTGGCCGGCGACCTCGCGGATCGGACCCATGACGGCGTCCGACAGTTGCGGCGGCGGGGCGGTCGGGCTGGGGCGTCCGACGGGGGTGATCGAGATGGCGGCATCAGCCATCAGGCGCGTCAGTTGGTCTTGCGTCTCCGCCACCGTGTGGCCGGGCAGGATGCGGCAGTTGATGTTGGCGGTGACCTTCTGGGGCTGGGCGTTCGGGGCATGGCCGCCGTCGATCAGGGTCGGGATGCAGGTGGTGCGCAGGGTTGCGTTCCACGACGGGTTGGCGGCCGAGATGCGGGCGGCGGCGGCCGCGTCGGGGGTCGCGCCCGAGGTCAGGGCGCGCATGTCGGCGGCGTGTTGCGGCTGGGTGTCGGCGAGGGCCGAGAAATAGGCGCGGGTGACCGGGTTGAGCTCCAGCGGGAAGTCATGGGCGCCGACGCGGGCGAGACCCGCCGCCATGGCGACGATGGCGTTGTCCTTGCGCGGCCGTGAGGAGTGGCCGCCAGGGTTGGTCAGCTCCAGCGTATAATCCTGATAGATCTTCTCGCCTGCCTGAACGGCGAGGGCGACGCGGTTGCCCTCGGCATCGAGAAGGCCGCCCGCGCCTTCGTTGAGGGCGAACCCGGCCTGGAGCGTCTCGGGGTGTTCGGCCAGAAGCCATTCGACGCCGTTGTGGACGTCGGCGGTCTCCTCGCCGCAGGTCAGGGCGATCCGGATGTCGCGGGCGGGGGCGAAACCTTCCTGTTTCAGGCGGATCAGGGTGTCGACCCAGACGGCCGCCTGGGCTTTGTCGTCCGAGGCGCCGCGCGCGTAGAAATAGCCGCCCTCCTCGATCAGGGTGAAGGGATCGCGGGTCCAGTCGGCGGGATTGGCCTCGACCACGTCGATGTGGGCGAGCAGCAGGAGGGCGGGCGCCGAGGCGTCCGAACCGTGCAGGGTGGCGACGAGATTGCCGTCCTTCGGCCGGTCGGCCGGGGCGAGGATGCGGACGTCTGCGGCGGGATAGCCGGCCGCGGTCAGACGGGCGGCCATCCGTTCGGCAGCCAGGGTGCAGCTGCCTTCCGACAGGGTGGTGTTGGTTTCGACCAACTCTTCATAGAGGGCGCGGAAGGCGAGCTGGTCGGGGCGCGGTGCGGGCGCCGTCTGGGCCTTCGATGAGGTCGCGATGGCGATGGCCACGCCGAAGACCAAGACGATGACGCCTACGCCGATCAGCATGCGTTGGCGGCTCTTGCGGACCGCTGCGTAGACCGGCTCGTCGAGGTAGTAGAAGCCGGCCTGGGCCTGCCGGATAGCGTTCTGGCGGAGCAGGCCGCGCAGGGCGAGCCGGGCCAGGTTCTTGTCGGGGGCCAGGGGAATGGCCTTGTCCGGCGAGAAGGCTTCGGCGGCTTTCAGGGCCTCGATCATCTGGCGCTCGGCCTGCATGCGTCTGGCCGCGATGACGGCGCCGGCTGTGTTCGACATGAGCGATCCCTCTGTTCGACGATCAGGCTAGCGGGAAGGCGCGGCCTTGTCCTGCTGCACAGACTGAGCCGTCTTCATTGCTCGTCAACCTCGTTTGCGGCATGACAGGAACGAATGACGAACAGCATGATTCATCAAGGCGGGGGGACTCGAATCCTGGGACTGGACCCCGGCCTGCGCCGCACCGGCTGGGGCGTCGTCGTGGCCGAAGGGTCGCGCCTGCGCTGGGTCGCGCACGGGGTGGTCAGCCCGCCGGAGACCGCGCCGCTGTCGGAGCGGCTGCTGTGGCTGCTGGAGAAGGTCGGCGAGGTGTGCGCGGCCCATGACTGTGACGAGGCGGCGATCGAGGAGGTCTTCGTCAACGTCAATCCGGCCTCGACCCTGAAGCTGGGCCATGCGCGGGCGGCGGTGATGCTGGCCCCGGCGCGGGCCGGTCTGTCGGTCGCGGAATACTCGCCGAACCTGATCAAGAAGGCGGTGGTCGGGGCGGGACATGCGGACAAGGGGCAGATCGCCTTCATGGTGAAACGGCTGCTGCCGGCGAGCGGAGACGTGAAGGCGGATGCGGCGGATGCGTTGGCGGTGGCCATCACCCATGCGCAGCTGCGGAAGCGGACGCTGCTGGAAGCGCTGAACCCGGTGCGGGGGGCGGCATGATCGGGCGTCTGAGAGGCGTGCTGGCCGAGGTCGAGGAGGGCCATTGCCTGATCGACTGCGCGGGCGTGGGCTATGTCGTCGCCTGCGGGGCGCGCACCCTGGGGCGGTTGCCGGCGCCGGGCGACGAGGCGACCCTGCATGTGCATTCGCAGTGGAGCGAGGACGCGGGGCCGCGGCTCTACGGCTTCCTGGCGCGCGACGAACGACGGGCCTTCACGACCCTGCTGGGCATCCAGGGGGTGGGGCCGAAGGCGGCGCTGTCGGTGCTGGACGTGCTGCCGCCGGGCGAGCTGGCGGGGGCCGTGGCGCGCGACGACAAGGCCGCGATCGGGCGGGCCAATGGCGTGGGGCCGAAGCTGGCGCTGCGGATCGTGACGGAGCTGAAGGGCAAGTCGCTGGGCGATGTGTCGTTCACCCCGTCGGCGCCGGGGGTGCATGCCGAAGTCCTCGCGCCGGTTCCGAGCGTGACGGGCGAGGCGGTCTCGGCGCTGCTGGGCCTGGGCATGGCCGAGGTCAATGCGCGCCGTGCTGTGGATCAGGCGCTGATCCGGCTGGGTGAGGATGCGGAGCTGTCGGCCGTGATCCGGGCGGCGTTGCAGGAGCTGGGTCGGTGACCGACGACCGCATCATCTCGCCCGAGCCCGCCCCCGGTGAGACCTATGACCGCGCATTGCGGCCCCAGACCCTGTCGGAGTTCGTCGGCCAGGAAGCGGCCAAGGGCAATCTGAAGGTCTTCATCGATGCGGCGCGGGGGCGGAACGAGGCGCTGGATCACGTGCTGCTGTTCGGACCTCCGGGGCTGGGCAAGACAACTCTGGCGCAGATCGTTGCGAGGGAACTGGGTGTGGGGTTCCGGGCCACGAGCGGTCCGATCCTGGCCAAGGCGGGGGACCTCGCCGCCATCCTGACCAATCTCGAACCGCGCGACGTCCTGTTCATCGACGAGATCCACCGGCTGGCTCCCACGGTGGAGGAGATCCTCTATCCGGCGATGGAGGACCATGTGCTGGACCTGATCATCGGCGAAGGACCTTCTGCCCGCTCGGTGCGGATCGACCTCGCGCCCTTCACCCTGGTCGGGGCGACGACGCGGGCCGGGCTGCTGGCGACGCCGCTCAGGGACCGGTTCGGCATTCCGCTGAGGCTTGAGTTCTATACCCCCGACGAGCTGGTGCGGGTCATCACCGGGGCCGCGCGCAAGATGAGGGCGCCGATCAACGACGAGGGCGCGCGCGAGATCGCATCGCGAGCCCGTGGCACCCCGCGCGTGGCCGGGCGGCTGCTGCGCCGGGTGCGGGATTTCGCCGAGGCGGAAGGCGCGGCGGTCATCGACAAACTGGTGGCGGCGCGGGCGCTGTCGCGGCTGGAGATCGATGAGGTCGGGCTGGATTCCAACGACCGGCGCTTCCTGAAGGCCCTGATTGAAAACTACGGCGGCGGGCCGGTCGGGATGGACACCCTGGCGGCGGCGATCGCCGAGGCGCGGGACGCGGTCGAGGACGTCATCGAGCCCTATCTGCTGCAGCAGGGCTTCATCCAGCGGACGCCGCGCGGGCGGATGGCCTGCGCGAAGGCCTATGCCCATCTGGGTCTGACCGAACCGCCGAAGCCCGTGGTCCCGCCCCAGGGCGGTCTGTTCGAATAGTCCCTCAGGAATGGGCGTTACGGCTGTCGGCCGGCGCCTGGACGCGGTCGGTGAGACCGTAGTCGCGCAGGACCTCCGCCACGCGGAGGCGGTAGTCGGTGAAGATGTGGCCGCGCCCCGCGGACTGGGCGCCACGATGGGCCGGCAGGGCGCGCCAGCGGGCGACCGCCGCCTCGTCTTCGAAGAAGGACAGGGACAGGACCTTGCCGGGCGTGGTCAGGCTCTCGAACCGTTCGACCGAGATGAAGCCTTCGACCTGGGCCAACAGGGGCTTCAACGCGGCAGCGGCGTCGAAATAGGCGTCGCGCCGATCGGGGTGCGGCTGGACCTCGAAGATGACGGCGATCATGCCGGCTCGACCCGGCGCAGGAAGGTCCGCTCCTCGCGCAGGATGAAACGCCGATCGCGGGCGAGGGCGAAATTGGCGGCGCCTTCGGGTGCGGCGCGCAGCCGGGCGCGATAGGCCTCGTAGGCGGCGAGGTCTGGGAAGGAAATCAGGCCCCAGGCGATATCGTTGGTCCCCTCATGCGGCATGAAATAGCCGATCAGATCACCGCCGCAGGCCGGAATGACCGCCAGCCAGATACGGGCGTAGGCCTCGAACTCCGCCTGCTGGAACGGGTCGATCTGATAGCGGATGAAGACGGTCACGGTCATGGGGCGCTCCTTGCGGTCGCCGTGTTCTAGGCGATTGGCGGCCGTCAATGGTTCGGTTACGATCGAACCATGAGAGCAGGCCCCGACATCGCCGAGACCGCCGCCCTGCTGGGCGACCCGGCGCGCGCCAACATGTTGCTGGCCCTGTTGTCAGGCCAGGCTCTGACGGCCAGTGAGCTGGCGGGCGAGGGCGGGGTGTCGAAGTCCACGGCCAGCGGCCATCTGGCCCGGCTCGAGACAGGCGGCCTCATCGTCCAGGCCAAGGAGGGGCGGCATCGCTATTTTCGCCTGTCGGGATCGGACGTGGCCGAGGTTCTGGAAAGCCTGATGAGCCTGTCGGCGCGCGCCGGGCGGCCGCGCACCCGCCCGGGCCCGAGGGAGCCGGAGCTGAGGGAATCGCGCGCCTGCTACGATCATCTGGCGGGGACGGCGGGGGTGCGGGTGCTGGACAGCCTGCTGGCGCAGGGGCTGGTGGCGCGCGACGGCGAGGCGCTGGCGGTCACCCCGCCGGGTCGCGCCTTCTTCGACACGCTGGGCGTCTCGGCCGGTCCGTCGCGACGGGCGGAGTGCCGCGCCTGTCTCGACTGGAGCGAACGCCGGCATCATCTGGGCGGGGGACTGGGGGCCGGGTTGCTGGACCATATCTACAGTCAGGGACTGGGCGCGCGGGTCGAGGACACCCGCATCGTGCGCTTCACCGCCGCCGGCCGTCGCTGGCTGGACGAGACCTTTCCGGTGATCGAGGCCTGAGCTTCACCTCCACGCCAAAGCCGGTCATGCTGGCGGTGATGGCTCGCAATCGCTTCACCGTCAGAACCCTCGTGCCCGTCCTGGGCGTTGCCGTCCTCGTGCTGGGGGCGTTTGGCGTCTGGGTGTTCGTCCACGAGCGCACGGTCCGGTCGTCGGAACGACCGTTCCAGCGCGCCGAGCGGCAGGTGCGGGAACAGCGTGGCGGCGATTGGGAGGTTCGCTATGTCGAGGCCGGTTCGGGCCCGGCGGTGTGCGGTTACGCCGCTCCGCGCAATCGCGGCGACGCGACCCATGAACCCGTGGCCTTCATCTCCCGCATCGGCCGGATCCTGTTCGCCGACGAGCCCTTGCCGACAGAGTTCCGAGCCCTGCGCGAAGAGTTCTGTCCCGCCTTCGCCCGTTCGCCTGCTGCGCCCGCCTATGTGAACCCGGTTCAGGCGCCATGAGCTACGACGATAGTCCCACCGCTGGTCGCTTCGAGGGTCGCGCCCACCTGTTGCCCGTGCGGGTCTATTACGAGGACACCGACTTCACCGGGGTCGTCTATCACGCCAACTACGTCCGCTATTTCGAGCGCGGGCGGTCGGACTTCCTGAGGCTGGCGGGCATCGGCCATGCGCAGCTGCTGGAGATCGATCCGCCGCTGGCCTTTGTGGTGGCGGAGATGAAACTGCATTTCATCAAGCCCGCGCGGATCGACGACGCCCTGGTGGTGCGGACCACCTATGACGCGGTGAAGGGGGTGCGGCTGCTGATCTCCCAGGTCATCGAACGGGACGGGGAGGCGCTGTGCCGGGCCGATGTCACCGCCGTCTGCATCCATCTGGACGGTCGCCCGCGTCGACCGACGAAGGCCCTGGTCGAGGCGGTGACGCCCTGGCTGACCAACGACTGACGCATTGGTAACTTGCCGGAACCCGCGGCGCCGCTAGACTCGCGCCCTGCTTCGTCAGGAATAGACGGCCGTCCAATCCGCCCTCCGGCCATAGAACCGCCACGCCGCGTGGCTCGATAGAGTCCGACTGCTCTCCCCAGGATCCGCCCATGACTGTCGCCGCCACTGTCGCCACCGAGGCCTCGATGCTGAACCCGGTGACCCTGTTCATGACCGCCGACTGGGTGGTGAAGAGCGTGATGGTCGGGCTGGCCGTCGCCTCGGTGTGGTCGTGGACGGTCATCATCGACAAGGCCTTCCGCTTCACCGCCCTGAACAACCAGGCGAACGCCTTCGAGAAGGCCATCGCCTCGGGCCGGTCGCTGGAGGATGTGGCGGCCCAGGCGGGACCGGAGCCGGCCCACGCCCTGCCGCGCATGCTGGTCATCGCTTTGTCTGACTGGCGCGAGACGCGTCGCAAGGGGCCGCTGACCGACACCGAGGGCAATATGCTGATCTCGCGGATCGACCGCAGCCTCGATTCCCTGATCGCGCGCGAGGGTCAGCGGATCGAAGAGGGGCTGGGCGTGCTGTCGGTGGTCGCCACGGCCTCGCCCTTCATCGGCCTGTTCGGCACGGTCTGGGGCATCATGAACGCCTTCGGGCGGATCGCGGCGGCGGGGAACACCAATCTGACGACGGTCGCGCCGGCCATCGCCGAGGCCCTGTTCGCCACGGCCGTGGGTCTGGCGGCCGCCATCCCGGCCTATATCGCCTACAACAAGTTCTCGATCGACGCGGGCAAGTTCACCGGCCGCCTGGAGAGTTTCGCCGACGACCTGCAGGCCGCCGTGGCGCGCCGTCTGGGCGGAGGCTCGGCCCCGGTCGCCCCGCCGCCCCCGCCGCCGCCGTCACCTGACCTGTCCTTCCGCCGGAGCGTCTGAGCCATGGCGATGGGTGGAGGCGGCGGCGGAGGTCACGTTCGGGGCCGACGCCGCGCCCGCAGACGGCCGCTGAGCGAGATCAACGTCACCCCTCTGGTGGACGTGATGCTGGTGCTGCTGATCATCTTCATGATCTCGGCGCCGCTGCTGACCGTGGGCGTGCCGGTGGAGCTTCCGAAGACCGAGGCCAGCGCGGTCGAGACCGACAAGCCGCCGGTCACGGTATCGATCGACCGCGAGGGCGCGATCTTCGTCCAGCGCGACGAGACGGCCTATGACGCCCTGGCCGAGCGGGTGGCCGAGGCCGCCGACGGCACGGACCGGGAAGAGCTGTCGATCTTCGTGCGGGCCGACGGGCGGGCGCCCTATCAGGCCGTGGCGCGGGTGATGGCGCGGCTGTCGGCGGCCGGGTTCACCAAGCTGAATCTGATCACCGACACGGCGGAACCGGCTGTGGGCGGGGAAGGCTGAGCCATGGCGGCCTCGCGTCCGTCACCGGCTGTTCTCGGCGCCATCCTGCTGCACGCGGGCGTGGCGGCGATGTTCTTGATCCGCTGGCCCGAAAGCGAGACCGAGATCCTGCCGACGGTGTCGTCGGTGCCGGTGTCGATCATCTCCTCGGCGGTGGTCGAGGCCGCCGCGCCGGACAATCCGTCCGAGGAACTGGTGACCGAGGACGCCGCGACCGCGCCGGTCGAGACGCCGCCGGAACCGGTCCCGCCGACGCCCACGCCGCCCGCGCCGACACCTCGGCCCACGCCGACACCGACCCCCAGACCGACCCCGCCCCGGCCGACGCCGCCGAGGCCCACGCCGCCGCGTCCAACGCCCCCCCGACCGGCCCCGGCCCAGCCGCAGCCGTCGCTGGACCTCGACGCCCTGGCCGGTCCGCGCCGTCCCGCGCCGACGCCGGGCCCTCGTCCGGCCACGGGCCAGCAGGGGCGCGGGCAGGCGGCCCAGGCGACGGGGCCGCAACTGACCGCCATCTTCAATCAGGTCTATCCGAACTGGACCCTGCCCTGCGATATCCCGGGGGCGAACCAGCTGCGGATCGAGATGGACCTGACCCTGTCGCCGGACGGGCGGATCACGGCCGGGCCGACGCTGCGCAATCCGCGTTCCGACGCCGTCTATCGCGCCGCCGCCGACGGGGCGTTGAGGGCCATCCGCCAGACCGCTCCGTTCGACGTTCCCGCTGGCTTCCCCGGCGGCGCGTACCGGCCGACGTTCAACACCGAACGGGCCTGCAGGAACCGCTGAGCGGCGACCTGACGATGCCTGACGAGCCGCCCGGCAAAGGTTGCCGTCCCGAAAGTCGCCCCATTCGCCGCCATGCTGGTCTTTGTCACACGGTCTGGCGATAAGGACCGGGACATCTCGCTACGCCTGAGGAGACATCGATGCGTCTGAACCTGCTTCTGAGCACCGTGGCCGCCATCGGCATCGCCGCGACTTCGATGGCGCAGGCCCAGTCGACGCGGGATCTGAACGGCCCCTCGCGTCAGCAGACCCAGGCCCAGCCGGCCCAGACGGGCGAGCCGATCGAGGTCGAGATCGACCAGGGCGTGCTGCGTCCCTTCCAGATCGCCGTCGCACCGTTCAGCGGCGAGAACGGAACCTCGATCGCCGAGGTCCTGTCCGGCGACCTGCGCCGCTCGGGATTCTTCGAGCCGATCAACCCGGCCAGCTTCATCGAGACCAACCTGTCGATCGCCAATGCGCCGAATTTCCCGCAGTGGACCCAGATCGGGGCCCAGGCGGTCCTGTACGGCTCGGTCACACCGCGCGCGGACAACCGGAACGACTACGGTTTCCGCCTGTACGACCCCTACCGCCAGTGCCAGCTGGTCAGCTACAATTTCACCGCCACGCGCGAGCAGTGGCGCCGGATCGCGCACAAGATCGCCGACGTGGTCTATGCCCGGATGACCGGCGAGACCGGCATCTTCGACACCCGCATCATCTATGTCGCCGAGAGCGGCACCGAGCTGAACCGCCTGTCGCGCCTCGCGATCGTCGACCAGGACGGCTACAATCCCGTCTTCCTGACCGACGGCAGTGAGATCATCCTGACGCCGCGCTTCTCGTCCAACCCCGACGAGATCACCTATATGGCGCTGGGCGAGGACTACTCGCGCATCTACCTCTACAACCTGACCACGGGCCGTCGCGAAAGCCTCGGCGAGTTCGACGGGCAGGCCTTTGCGCCGCGCTATTCGCCGGATGGGTCGAAGGTCGCCTTCTCGATCATCCGGGGCGGCAACACCGACGTCTATGTGATGAACCTGAGGACGCGGCAGCTGTCGCGCCTGACCTCGGATCCCGGCATCGACACCTCGCCGTCGTTTTCGCCCGACGCCTCGCGCATCGTGTTCAACTCCGACCGGACGGGGACGCCGCGCCTCTACGTCATGAACGCCGATGGTTCGAACCAGCGGCCGATCTCGAGGGGCGGCGGAAGCTATACGGCCCCGGCCTGGAGCCCGCGCGGCGACCTGATCGCCTTCACCAAGTCCGGCGGCGGCCAGTTCGGCATCGGGGTGATGGGCGTCGACGGGTCCGGCGAGCGGATGCTGTCGCGCTCCTACTTCGAGGAGGGCCCGTCCTGGGCCCCCAACGGCCGCTATCTGATGTTCTCGCGCCAGACACGGGGCGGGAACACCAATCTGTGGATGGTGGACCTGTCCGGCCGTGTCATCGCCCAGTCGGGCTATCAGGGTCGGGGTTCGGACCCCGCCTGGTCGCCGCTGCTGGACGAAAGCCCCAACAACCTCGGCGCCGGCCAGGGGGCCGACAGCTGTTCTTCGTAAAAAGTCGTTCGGGGGACCCGCCCGAACAACAGTGCGTTATCGCCGGAGACGGCACAGACAAAAGCCACGGTTCGCGACCTATGCTCAAGCTTCGCAGGACCGCCAGGATCAAGGAGACGACCCGATGATGACCGTATCCACACTGAACAAGCTGGCCGTGGTCGGTCTTGTCGCCCTGTCCATGGCCGCCTGCGCCCCGCGCCGTCCGGTGACGGGCGTGGCCGACGGATCGACGGGCGGTCCGGTGATCGACAACCCCGTCTATCCGGGACCGGGCAATGGCGGCATCGAGGGCGGCAACATGGGCGCCGGCGCCCCGGGTTCAGAGCAGGACTTCGTCGTCAATGTCGGCGACCGCATCTATTTCGACCTCGATTCCTATTCGGTCAGCCCCGAGGCCTATCCGCGCCTGGACGCCCAGGCGGCCTGGCTGGCGCGCTATCCGGGCGTGACCGTCCGCATCGAGGGCAATGCCGACGAACGCGGCACCCGTGAGTACAACCTCGCCCTCGGCGCCCGCCGCGCCGAATCGATCCGCAACTATCTGATCGAACGCGGTGTCTCGGCCGGCCGCATCGACACGATCAGCTTCGGCAAGGAACGCCCGATCGCCGTGGGTTCGAACGAAGACTCGTGGGCCCGCAACCGCAACGGCCACACGGCGATCGCCTCGGGCGCGCAGTAGATATCAGGGCGCTGCCGCTCGCCCGCGCCCCCCGGTCCGGTCTTCGATCGGCCGGAGGACAGGCTCTGACTCGCTGCTCGAGCGCGGTCGGTATGTGATTTTGGGAGGGCGTTCGCTGTAGCGGACGCCCTTTCCTTTTGACCGGCTCCGCGCTGCACTGCACATAGAGTGCAGCGTGCGTGGAGGGGGCTATGGTGGATATCGATGCGGCGGGCGGTCTGGCGACCGGCGGCCTGATCGCGGGGGCGGTCGAGAAGCCGACCGGCAAGGCCGGCGACGACCATGCCGACACCTGCACCGATTGCGGCGAGCCTACGACCGGAAACTTCTGCGCCAACTGCGGCCAGCCGACCCATGTGCACCGCACCCTTCTGCACCTCGTCGAGGAGCTGCTTCACGGCGTCATGCATTTCGACGCCCGCATCTGGCGAACCCTGCCCCTGCTGCTGCTCAACCCCGGCCGGCTGACGCGCGAGTGGATCCAGGGCAAGCGGACCCGCTACGTCTCCCCTTTGGCCATCTTCCTGTTCACCGTCTTCCTGATGTTCTTCGCCCTGAGCTTCGGGGGGACTTTGGTGCCCGGCGAGACACGCAGCATCGACGAGCAGATCGCTTCGAGCGAGGCCGGCATCGCCGAGCTTCGCGCCCAACTGGTGGAGGTGGAAGCCGATGTCGCGGCGGACGAGCCGGGCGCCGAAGGCGTCCAGACCGGGCTGCAGGCGGGGCTGGCCGGGGCGGAAGGGCAGCTTCGCGCCCTGCAAGAAGCCAAGGCGGGCGGGCCGCGCGCCGACGGCCTGACGCCCGGCAGTTGGCAGGCCAGCATGGCCGACGCGGTGCATGACGGCAACGTCACCGTCGGACTGGGCGACAAGAAGATGCAGGACAAGATCCTGCATAAGCTCGCGAACCCGGACTTCGCCGTCTACAAAATCCAGCAGACCCTCTACAAATTCGCCTTCCTTCTGGTGCCGCTGTCGATTCCGTTCGTCTGGCTGATGTTCGCCTGGAAACGGGGCTTCACCTGGTACGACCACGGGGTCTTCGTGCTGTACTCCCTCACCTTCATGGCCATCCTGTTCATGGCTCTGGGTACGTTGGGACGGATGGACGGCTGGTTCGCCGGGCTGCTGGGTGCGATCGGGATCTGTGCCGTGCCCGCGCACATGTTCGCCCAGCTGAAGGGGACCTACGGTCTGTCGATCTGGTCGGCGCTCTGGCGGACCTGCGTGCTGCTGTTCTTCTGCCTGCTGGTCTCGACCTTCTTCTTCGTCGCCATCGTCGCGCTGGGGTTGGGCGCCTGACGCCTTGCGGCGGCCTCAAATCGATGAAAGCTGTAGGGTCATGAAAAGCCCATTCTCGTTCCGGAACATCGCCCTCGCCGTGGTGGGCTGCGGCCTCATCGGCGGCGCCGTGATCGCCCAGACCCAGCCCCTGCCTGCGATCCAGTGGGATGTGCGCCGCCTCGACAACCTGGATCGCAACGTCCGCCGCCTGGAGCGCGCCCTGATTCAGCGCAACAATCAGGTCGGCGAACCCCTGCTGGTCGAATCCGATCCGGAGCTGATCGCCCTGCAGGGACGCGTGTCCCAGATGGACCGCCGGCTGCAGGACATGGAGCAGACCGTCCAGCGCGTGAATGCCGACCTGGAACGGCTGACCTTCCAGCTGGACGAGAGCGACCGCGACAACGCCGCCCTGCGCAACCGGCTGAACGATGCGGACAACCGCGTCGAGCGGCTGGAGAACGCTGCGGAAGCCTCCCGACGCGCTGCCGAGGAAGCCGCGGAGGAGGCCGCGCGTGGACCCCGTTCACCGACGGGTGACGCCGTTTCCGATCTTGCCGCCGCGCGCGCCCTGACCGACCCGGCCGCGTCGCGCGCCGCGCTTGAGGCCGTCGCGATCAACTGGCCCGACACGCCGTCGGGCAAGGAAGCCGTCTGGCGGATCGGCGACATCATCCGCGCCACCGGAGATCAGGCCGGCGCGGTGCAGCAGTATGCGACCGCCCTGTCCGGCTGGCCGACCCTGCCCTGGGCCGGGGAGGTGACGCTGAAGCTCGCGCGCGGACTTGAGGCGACGAACCGGGACGCCCAGGCGTGCGCGGCTCTGGGCGAATATGTCCGGCGCTATGAGCGGACCTCGACGCCGGCTCTGCGCGCCATCGCCGCCGACACGCGGACGCGGGCGGCCTGCCGCTGATCCCGCCCGACGCGGCCGGGCTGGAGGGCCGGGTCGCGGCGCGGCTGGAGGCGCGGCTTCAGACCGACGTCGAACATCCCGTCGCCCTGGCCCTGTCCGGCGGCGGGGACTCCATGGCCTTGCTGGGGGTCGCGGCCGCGTGGGCGAAGCGCGCCGGGCGGCGGCTGCTGGCGATCACGGTCGATCACGGATTGAACCCGGAGAGCGCGGACTGGAGCCGTCGCTGCGAAGCCGCCGCACGGGCGGTCGGGGCGGACTGGGTCGAGCGTCGCTGGGTAGGGGGGAAGCCTGTGACCGGTTTGCCGGCTGCGGCGCGTCGGGCGCGGCATGGGCTGATCGCCGATGCGGCGCGGGAAGCGGGCGCGACGGTCGTCCTGTTCGCCCACACCGCCGACGACATCGCCGAGAGCGACTGGATGCGGGAACGGGGTTCGACGCTCGGGCGGCTGAGGGAATGGTCGCCGAGCCCGGCCTGGCCCGAGGGGCGGGGACTGATGCTGCTCCGGCCGTTGCTGGATGAGGGGCGGGAGGGGCTGCGAGGCTGGCTGCGTGAGCGGGGGCGGGACTGGATCGAGGATCCGGGGAATGCCGGGTTTGGAAGGGGTTCGGCGCGCAGAGCGCTGTCCCTTCTCCCGGTAGGAGAAGGTGGCTCGCGAAGCGAGACGGATGAGGGTCGGGCCTCACCGGGAACGCACGACCCTCCCCCTTTCGCGCAAGAACGCCGGCGAGCTGTCGGGCGCTCAATCCCTCTCCCTCTGGGAGAGGGATTCGAGATGGATAGGTCGATCCACTCAGCCGAACTGGCAGTGATGTTGCTGTGCGTCTCCGGAAGCGAGACGCCTCCGCGTGGGGATCGCCTGCAGACGCTCACAGGGCGCCTGAGCGCAGGCGAGGACTTCACGGCCACTCTCACGGGGGCACGGGTCGAAGCGCGGGGCGCAACGGTCCTGATCGGCCGCGAGGCGGGAGAGATGCGCCGCCACCCTGTCGCCGACATCGCGCTCCAGCCCGGCATGCCCGATATCTGGGACGGCCGCTACGAGATCACCGCGCGCGAGCCGGGCTGGACCGTCACCGCCGCGCGCGGTCGTCTGAACGCCCTGTCGAAGGCGGATCGCGCCATCGTGAACACGGTTCCAGCCTGGGCGCGCGCCGCCCTGCCGGTCCTGATCCGGGACGGCGGGGATGCGCCGGTTCTTGCATGGCGGGCGGCGGAGGTTCGCGCCCTGGCGCCGCATCGTCTCAGCCTGGCGCTTGCCGGGGGGTTGGGCGAAACGACGCAGGAAAGCGACCTCGCCGGAACCATGCATGGCGAAACGCCTCCGCCTGACCTATTTTGACGACAACGACATAACATCTGCCGGTCCACGGGGTCGGCGACGAGGATTTCAGACCGATGAACCTGCGTAACCTGGCGATCTGGGGCGTGATCATACTGGGCCTTCTGGCCGTCTATGCCGCCATCAGCCAGAACGGCGGCGGCGCCACGCTGCCCGGACAAGCCGCCGGCGCCCAGGCCCGGCCGGTGACGATCACCTATTCCGAGCTGAACGACCAGGTCGCGGCCGGCGAGGTCAAGTCGGTGGTCATTTCCGGCGATCAGGTCACGGGCGTCTACAAGAACGACAACCGGTTCACCGCCGTCGTGCCGATCTCGGACAACCAGCTCGCCGCCCGTCTGGACGCCGCGGGCGTCGACGTTGGCGCCAAGACCATCCGCCAGTCGATCTGGATGAACGCCCTGCTGGGCCTGTTGCCGATCCTGCTACTGGTCGGGGTCTGGATCTTCTTCATGCGCCAGATGCAGGGCGGCGCGCGCGGCGCCATGGGCTTTGGAAAGTCCAAGGCCAAGCTGTTGACCGAGCACAAGGGTCGCAAGACCTTCGACGACGTCGCCGGCGTGGACGAGGCCAAGGAGGAACTTCAGGAGGTCGTGGACTTCCTCAAGGACCCGGCCAAGTTCCAGCGTCTGGGCGGCAAGATCCCCAAGGGCGCCCTTCTGGTGGGCCCTCCGGGCACCGGCAAGACCCTGCTGGCGCGCGCCGTCGCGGGTGAGGCGGGCGTGCCCTTCTTCTCCATCTCCGGTTCCGATTTCGTCGAGATGTTCGTCGGCGTCGGCGCCAGCCGCGTGCGCGACATGTTCGAACAGGCCAAGAAGAACGCCCCCTGCATCATCTTCATCGACGAAATCGACGCCGTCGGTCGTCACCGGGGCGCGGGTCTCGGCGGCGGCAATGACGAGCGCGAACAGACATTGAACCAGCTGCTGGTCGAGATGGACGGGTTCGAGGCCAATGAGGGCATCATCCTGATCGCGGCGACCAACCGTCCCGACGTGCTGGATCCGGCCCTGCTGCGTCCCGGCCGCTTCGACCGTCAGGTCGTGGTGCCGAACCCGGACGTGGCCGGTCGCGAGCGGATCCTTCGCGTCCACATGAAGGACGTGCCCCTGGCCGCCGACGTGAACACCAAGACCATCGCGCGGGGGACGCCGGGCTTCTCCGGCGCCGACCTGGCGAATCTGGTCAACGAGGCGGCCCTGATGGCGGCCCGCAAGGACCGTCGCATGGTCACCCAGCGCGACTTCGAGGACGCCAAGGACAAGGTCATGATGGGCGCCGAGCGCAAATCCATGGCCATGAACGAGGAAGAGCGTCGCCTGACCGCCTATCACGAGGGCGGCCACGCGATCGTGGCGATGAACGTCAAGATGGCCGACCCCGTGCACAAGGCGACCATCGTCCCGCGTGGACAGGCTCTCGGCATGGTGATGCAGCTGCCGGAAGGCGACCGCTATTCGATGAAGTACCAGCAGATGATCGACCGGATCGCGATCATGGCCGGCGGCCGCGTGGCCGAGGAGATCATCTTCGGCAAGCAAAATATCACTTCTGGCGCGTCCTCGGACATCCAGCAGGCGACCAAGCTGGCCCGCCGCATGGTGACCCAGTGGGGCTTCTCCGACGTGCTGGGCACGGTGGCCTATGGCGAGAACGAGCAGGAGGTCTTCCTGGGCCACTCGGTCGCGCGCAGCCAGAACATCTCGGAGGAGACCGCCCGCACCATCGATGCCGAGGTCCGCAAACTGGTCACCTCGGGCTGGGACGAGGCGCGCCAGATCCTGACCGACAAGGCTGCGGATCTGGAAAAACTGGCCCAGGCCCTGCTCGAATACGAGACCCTGTCGGGCGAGGAGATCAAGGACCTGCTGGAGAAGGGCGCCGCGCCGAACCGCGACGAGAACAACTTCCCCAACGCCGGTCCGTCGGTCTCGGTGCCGGTCACCCCGGTTTCGGACGGCGTCAGCGTGGTCGCCTCGGACAGCCAGTCCACCCTCCACTAGGACTTGGGAACCCCGCCATCGAGCGATCGAGGCGGGGTTCTTTATAGCGAACAGGTTTGTATTGCAGACTAGTCTATGCAATATGGCGCTCCATCGAACGGGAGCCCTTTTCATGTCGTCATTCCAAACCCGGCCACCGGAGCCCACGCACGGCTTCGACACCCTGCGCAGGACCGCATTGAAGGCCGGAGCTCTGGCGGTGAGCTTGCTGGCATCCGGCCTGGCCGGGCAGGCGACCGCCCAGAGCGCTGCGAATCAAAACCCGGCTGCCCAGAGCGCAGCCGGACCCGGCGGCTATGTCCGCCCCGCTGCGCCCGGCCGGCTTGTTGAGGTAGCCGCAGACCGCCGGCTGCACATCTTCTGCAAGGGCGAGACCGTCGGCCCTGCGGTGATTTTTGAGGCGGGGCTGTCACAGTTTACCGCCAACTCGGGTCTGGCTGCCGCCCAGGATGCGATCGCCGGCTTCGCGCGGGTCTGCACCTATGACCGCGCGGGGATGGGCTGGAGCGACCCCGCCCCGGAAGGCTGGACCTATCCGGACCGAGTGCGGGATCTGCACGCCCTGCTCCGGGCCGCGGGACTCGACGGCCCCTATGTGCTGGTCGGCCATTCCCTCGGCGGGCTTCTGATCCGCGCCTATGCCCAGGCCTATCCCGAACAGGTGGTGGGTCTGGTGCTGGTGGACGCCACCTCGGAACGAAATCTCCCCGAGTTCGAAGCCGCCCGGGACTCGACCGTCTCGCAGATCGACGCAGCACTCGCTGTTTCGCAGCCGGGCGTTCCAGTCATCGGCATGCCGGCGGGCACATCTGCAGAAGTGCACATGGCGTTCACGCCGGAGGTCCTGCGAGGGGTGAAGGCGGAGTTCGAAGCCCTTGCTCTGTTTGATGCCGCGACACTCCCGCCGGGTGCGCCGGGCATACTGGGTGAGATGCCGCTGATCGTCATCCGGCGGGGACGGACGATGTCGCCCCCGGGCGAGGCGGACCTGAACCATCAACAGGGTCAGGAGGATCTGGCGGCTCTGTCCTCGAACAGCGTGCTGATCGTCGCGGAGAACAGCGGCCACATGGTTCCGCTGGATGAGCCCCCGGTGGTGGCTGACGCCGTCCGCCGCGTTCTCACGGCTCTGAATTCCCCCGATCGCCGTCTGTGAAGGAGAACGGTTCGATGACTCATTCCGAAACCCGTGCACCCGACCGGCTTCACGGACTGGACGCTTTGAGGGCGGGAGCCCTGCTGCTGGGCGTCGTGCTGCACGCCAGCCTCGCCTTCTTTCCGGAGCGGATCTGGATCGTCGCCGACGACAGTACGTCCATCGGCGCGGCCTGGCTGTTCTTCGCCATTCACCTGTTCCGGATGACGGCCTTCTTCCTGATCGCCGGCCTGTTCGCCCACATGATGCTGGCGCGTCGAGGGTGGCTGGGCTTTGCGAAGGACCGGGCCATGCGGATCACGGGACCGCTGACGGCCTTCTGGTTTCCGGTGATGGTCGGCATCGTCGGGGCCCTGATCTGGACGTCCTATATGAACGGCCTGGTCGTGCCAGGCGCGCCGTCGCCGCCGCCGCCGACCTATGACTGGACCAATTTCCCGCTGACCCACCTGTGGTTCCTCTATGTACTGACCCTCTTCTATGCGGCGGTCCTGATCCTGCGCGCGCCGTTCGCGATGCTCGACAAGGACGGCGGCTCGGGCCGGATCGTGGACAGGGTCACCGGCGCCCTGATCGGGCCGTGGACGCCGGCCGTTCTGGCCGTCCCGCTGGGGCTGGCCTTCTGGCTGGATCCGAAATGGATCGCCTTCTTCGCCGTGCCGACGCCGGATGCCGGAGTGGTTCCCCATACAGCGGCGCTGGTCGGCTTCGGTCTGGCGTTCGGCGTCGGTTTCCTGATCGACCGCCGCCGCGATCTGCTGGACCGGATCGCCGCATGGTCACCGCTGGTGCTGGCGATGGCCGTCGTCACGGGCGTGGCGGCCTACTATCTGGCGGGTGGCCCGAAGATCGAACCCATGACCGAGCCGACGGCGGACAAGGCCGTGGCGGCCTGGACCGTGGCGCTGGCGGTGTGGTCCTCGGCGTTCGCGGCCATGGGGCTGTGCCTGCGCTTCCTGTCGGGATACAGCGCGATCCGGCGCTACCTCGCCGACGCCTCCTACTGGGTCTACATCCTGCATCTGCCGCTGGTCATGCTGGCCCAGGTCTGGGTGCAGGACTGGGCCGGGCCGTGGTGGCTGAAACTGGGCGGGGTGTCGCTGGGCGTCTTCGCCGTCTGTCTGATCACCTATGAGCTGCTGATCCGGCACACCTTCATGGGCCAATGGCTGAACGGCCGGCGCGTGCCTTGGCGCAAGACGCCCGAGACGGCGGCCGTCCCAGCCGAATAGCTTGCCCCGGAAGCTTGCCAAGACCGATCGGCTCGTCCACCCCGGACGGGCCGGTCGCAGATGAGAATCGCCCCCATGCCGTCCAAGCCCGCCAGCTCCACGAAGCCGTCTGCTGAAGCCGACCTCGCCTTCCTGCGCTCGATCGTCGAGGGTGGGGGCAAGCCGTCGATCACCATGGCGATCTGCTATCTGGCGGGCGGGCTGCTCTATGGTCTCCAGTGCCTGTTCCACATTGGCCAGATGGTCGGCGTCATCCGCTGGCCGGACCTGGTCAATCTGGCCTTCGTCATCGGGATCACCGTAACCGTACTCGGCGTCATCGTCTGGGCGTCGATCCGCGACAAGCGCGAGGCCGGGCCCGGCGGCGGCAATCGCGGACCGCTGGCGACGCGAACGCTGAACGCAGGCTTCTCCGGCGCCGGCATGGTCAATCTGGCCATGGTCATCATTTTTGGTGTCGGCGCGGCGCGGGACAACGACTTCGCCCTTTGGCTCTACTATCCCGCCGTGGTGTTCGGCCTTCAGGCAGCCGTATGGTCCGTGGCCTGGGTGCTGAAGAAGAAGGTCTGGATGCTGGCGACGGCGGCAGGCGGCTGGCTGACGACGGTGGCCCTGGGTCTGCTGGTGCGCCAGCCGGACCTCTACCTGTATGTCTGCACCGCCGCCCTGTTCCTGCTGTTCGCCCTGCCGGGCTGGATCATGCTGCGCGAAGCCCAGAGCAAGGCTGCCTGACCCATGGCGCTGGGCGATCTCGGCAGGATCGACGAGGTCATCCACGGCCGCATGCGGCTGGGGATCATGGTCTATCTGGCCGACGTCGAGACGGCCGATTTCACCGAGCTCAAGACCGTGCTGGAGGCGACACAAGGGAACCTGTCGGTCCATCTCAAGAAGCTGGAGGAGGCGGGCCATGTCGCCATCCACAAGAGCTTCCAGAACAACAAGCCGCTGACCCGCGTGACCCTCACCCCCTCTGGCCGAAAGGCGTTCGCAGCCTATCTTGAGGCCCTGGGCGGACTGATCGGAAAGAGGAACTGATGGCGCCGATGGTCGTCGATCCGAAGCGGGTGCGCGAGTTCGGGCACGCCGACGCCTTTCACGACTGGCTGGAGTCTCACCACGCCGGCGAGCCCGAGGTCTGGATCCGGGTGTTCAAGGTCGGGTCCGGCACGCCCAGTGTCGCCTGGAAGGACGCGATCCCGGTCGCCCTGGCCTGGGGCTGGATCGACGGGGTGCGGAAGAGCCTCGATGACGTCAGCTTCCTGCAACGGTTCACCCCGCGGGGGCCGAAGAGCAGCTGGAGCGAGATCAACGTCGCCCACGCCGAGCGGATGATCGCCGACGGGACGATGCAGCCGTCGGGCCTGAAGCATGTCGAGGCGGCGAAGGCGGACGGGCGGTGGGAGAAGACCTATCGTGTCAGCGGCGCCGAGATCCCCGAGGATCTGCAGGCGGCGATCGATGCGGAGCCCGAGGCGAAGGCGCTGCTCGCGGAATTGACGTCGCAGAACCGGTTCGCGTTGATCCATCGCACCAACGCGCTGAGGACCGAGGCCGGGCGCAGGAAGAAGATCGCCGACCTCGTCGCCATGCTGAAACGCGGCGAGACCTTCTACCCGCAGACGCGCGCATGACGGCCGTCGCGCGCCCCCGCGTCATGGGCATCCTCAACGTCACGCCGGACAGTTTCTCGGACGGCGGACTGCACGACTCGATCGAGGCCGGGCTGGCGCAGGCGATGAAACTGATCGGGGACGGCGCGGACATTCTCGACATCGGCGGGGAATCGACGCGGCCGGGGGCGGAGCCGGTCCCGGTCCACGAAGAGATCGCGCGGACGGCGCCGGTGATCGCGGCGGTGCATGCGCGCTGGAACGGGCCGATCAGCATCGACACCATGAAGCCCGAGGCAGCCCGTGCGGCCGTGGCGGCGGGGGCGACGATCTGGAACGACGTCACGGCCCTGACCTGGGCGCCCGATGCGCCGGAGGTGGCGGCCGAACTGGGGTGCGAGGTGGTGTTGATGCATATGCTGGGCGAACCGCGCAGCATGCAGGTGGAGCCGCGCTATCAGGATGTGGTGGTTGAGGTGCGAGACTATCTCGCCCATCGGGCCGAAGCCGCCATCGCGGCGGGGGTGGCGCGGCACAGGATTACGCTGGATCCCGGCATCGGCTTCGGCAAGACCATCGAGCACAATCTGGCGCTGATCGCCGGGCTGGGGACGCTGGCTGAGCTGGGGTTCCCGGTGCTGCTGGGGGCCAGCCGGAAACGGATGATCCGGAACATCGACCCGTCGGCGACCGAGGCGGGGGACCGGCTGGGCGGCTCGATCGCCCTGGCGCTCGAGGGGGCGCGGCGCGGGGCGGTCATCGTCCGCGTCCACGACGTGCGCGAGACGGTGCAGGCGCTTGCGGTTCAGGAGGCGGTTATCTCCGCCGACCAAACCGATCAGAATTCAGCCAACAAGATCGCCAGACCGACCAACCTGACCAACGGCTGAAGTCGGTCATTCTCGCCGGTAGCGGGCAGGGCAGAAGAGACGGCTTGCCGATCGCGGCGCGGCGCCGCATCCAGCGGCATGACATCGACCGAGACCCAAGCGCGTGGGCGCGTCCTGATCATCGCCGGATCGGATTCCGGCGGCGGCGCGGGCATCCAGGCGGACATAAAATCGGTAACCGCGATGGGCGGTTATGCGGCGACGGCGATCACCGCGATCACGGTGCAGAACACGCTCGGCGTTCATGGCGTGCACGCGCTGCCGCTCGACCTGATCGAGGCCCAGGCGCGGGCGGTGCTGGACGATATCGGGGCCGACGCCATCAAGACCGGCATGCTGGGTTCGACCGAGGTCGTGGAGCGGGTCGCGGCCATCCTCGACATTTGCACCGCTCCGGCGGTGATCGATCCAGTCATGGTCGCCAAAGGCGGCCAGAGCTTGCTGGCCGCGGATGCGGTGTCTGCGGTCAAGGCGTTGCTGATCCCGCGCGCCGCCCTGCTGACCCCCAACGCTCCCGAGGCCGAGGCCCTGACCGGCCTCGCCGTCACGGATCTCGACGGTCAGCGCCGCGCCGGCGAGGCCCTGCTGGCGCTGGGCGCGCGGGCGGTGCTGATGAAGGGCGGTCACGTGCCGGGCGACACCGTCGTCGACCTGCTGCTGACGCCGACCGGCGAAACCCTGCTCGAAGGCGAGCGGTTCGACACCCGCAACACCCACGGCACCGGCTGCACCCTGGCCAGCGCCTGCGCGGCGGGGCTCGCCCAGGGCCTGCCGCTGGAAGTCGCCGTCGCGAACGCCTGGGCCTATGTCGCCGAGGCCATCCGCCGGGCGCCGGGTCTGGGCGGCGGACACGGACCGCTGGACCACGGCTGGCCTATCCGGGACCAGACATGAGCGATCTGAACGTCCGGCTCGTCGACATCGTCCGCGCGGACGACGG
>NZ_JANODA010000056.1:0-20355 GCF_031412435.1 Brevundimonas sp. | reverse complement strand
CGCCCCCCAGCGGCACATAGAGGTAGTCCCGCAGCCAGCTGGACAGGCTGATATGCCAGCGCCGCCAGAAGCTCTGCATCGAGGACGCCCGGTAAGGCTGGTCAAAGTTGCGCGGGAAGGAATAGCCCAGCAGGGCGGCGATCCCGATCGCCATGTCCGAATAGGCCGAGAAGTCGCAATAGATCTGGACCGCATAACCATAGACCGCCGCCGCGATGTCGATGGCTCCATAGGCCGACGGATCGAAGAACACCGGATCGACCAGGTTCACTGAGATCTCGGATGCGATCACCGTCTTCTTGAACAGGCCCCAGACGATCAGCAGCAGGCCGTGCGTGGCCATCGCCCGCGTCAACCGCGGCGTCCGGTCGAACTGCGGCAGCAGGTCCGAAGCGCGCACGATCGGTCCCGCCACGAGGTGCGGGAAGAAGCTCATCAGCAGCATGACGTCGAGCAGGCTCTTCGCCGCCGGCGTCTTGCCGCGATGCACGTCCACGACATAGCTGATGCCCTGGAAGGTGAAGAAGCTGATCCCCACGGGCAGGACGATCTGCAGCAGCGGCAGGTCCCGCTCCCAGCCGAACCGCATCAGCAGATCGCCGGCCTGTTCGATGAAGAAGCCGTAGTATTTGAAGAAGCCGAGGATCAGCAGATTGACCGCGACGCCCAGCGCGACCAACCACGCCTTCTTCGCCCCCGGCTGCCGCGCGATCAGCGCCCCGACGCCCCAGTTCAGCACCGCCGACAGGATCAAAAGGCCGACAAACCGCCAGTCCCACTGGGCGTAGAAGAACCAGCTGGCCAGCAACAGGAACAGCTTGCGCCGCCCGTTGTCGCGATCCAGCGACCAGGCGGTGAAATAGACGAACAGGAAGAACACGCCGAACGCCAGCGTCGGGAACAACACTCTACCCGCCCCCCCGGCGGCGGTCGTAGGCGGCGATGATGTCGGCGGCCAGCAAAGACCCGATCCAGTCGCCGCCGGTGCCGGTGAAATGCACATGGTCGCCGCGCATCAGCGGCGTATCCCCCTGGGTCAGGGCGTGGGCCGAACAGTCTCCCCCCATACGGCCCCTCCAGTCCCAGAACGCGACGCCCGTCGACGCCGCGACCCGGTGCTGCACATCCCGCACCACCGACAGCATCTCCGGCGCCTTCCAGCGCTGATCGGCGTCGCCCGCACACCGCCCGCCTCCGTCGCCCCGCATCGCCTCGGGCGCGCCCAGGATCAGGATCGACGTCCCGGGCGAAGTCTGCCGCACCCGCTCGAGCTGACCCCGCAGCAGGGCCTCGTAGGCGCGCGGGTCCAGCAGTTCGTCGAACCCCTCGTTGGTGCCATAGGCGATGATGATCAGATCAGGTCCCGCCTCGCCGTCGTCGAACAGGTGTTCGCGCCCGGCCATGCCGACCAGCGTCGCCCCGACCACGCCGTGCGCATGAAGCTGGATCGGCGCCCCCTGGAACCGCGTCTGCAGCCGCCACAGCAGCGACCGTGTGATGTCCCCGCCCGCCGTATGGCTGTCGCCGAACTGTACGATAGTCACCGGCCGGCGCTGGCTGAACGCGGCAAAGAACTCGATCAACCCTTCCGGCTGGCACAGACCGCCCGGACATGTCGCGCTGACGGGCGAAGGCAGAGGCGAATAGGGACGTTCCTGCGCGGCGGCCGATCCCGCCAGCGCCAGTCCAAGGACAAGGGCGATCGCCCGGATCACGCCGCTGGTTCTGCAACCGGGCTGACCAGCCCCGCGTCCCGCTTCAACCGCGCGGCCACCGGCTCGGTGATCCGCAGATAGCCGGCCATCGACATGTGAATCCCGTCATTGGCCCGCATCAGCCGCCGCCGCCCGGTGCCCGTCTCCGGCAGGTAGGCGTCGTACTCGCCCTCGGCGTTCTGGGTGATCGTTTCGGTCTCGATATAGGGCACGCCCAGTGCGGCCATCCGCGCCGAAACGACACCGTTGATCAGCATCATCCTGGCGTCGAAACTGGCCCGCTTCATCGCCGGAAGCCCGACCCAGTAGACGGCGACGTTCTGGCCGCGCAGCATCGCCACTAGGTCGTCGACCCGCTTGGCATAGGCAGTCTTCCAGCCGTCGGTGCCGAAGTCGTGGATCTCGCCGTCGATACTGATGCCTTGGGCGTCGTTCGTGCCGAACAGGATCACCGCTGCGTCAATCGGTTCCTCGGCGATCTGGCGCGCGGTCTTGGCCTGGATGTCGACGTAGTCGTAGCGGCTCAGGCCCGTTGAGACCTCGCTGAACTTGGTCACTCTCACGCCCGGCTGGTCGCGCATCTCGCGATAAAGACCGGTCCACAGGCCATCGGCCATCGAGTCTCCAAACACCCCGATCCTCAGATGACCGCTCGCGGCACGCGCGGCCAAAGGCGTCAACGCGGGTCCGGGCGCGGCCGGTGCGGCGGGCAAGGCAGCGGGCGAAACGGTCGTCGGCGATGGACTGGCGGAGGCGTTGGCCGCACCACCCGGCATCAGGGTCGGACGACGCAGCCAGCCGCGACCGTCCGGCGTCAGCGCCAGACCGATCAGGACCCCGACGACCAGAGCCGCCGTCACTGCATTGATACCCGCGCGCAAACGACCCACCCCGACCGGGAAACTCAGGATCTGCTTATAGCGCGGCTATTGGCGACGTCGCCATGCCGCTCCCGCCACGCACGAGGATTAAGGCTAGTTGGAATAGAGCTCGCTGATGTCCAGCCGCGCCGGCTGGCTCGTGCCCGAGCTGTAGGTGCCCACCCAGATGTCGTAGGTGCCGCTCGCCGGATTATCGATGCGCAGCGACGGGTTGGATCCGCTGGTGCCGCTGTCATCGTCGCAGTACCAGAGGCCGTCGGGTGAGTTGACGACCAGGGTCGTGTCGCTGGCGCTCTCCACGCTGAGGATCAGAGGCAGACTGCCGGCGCTGTAGCTCAGCTCGAGGTCCGGGGCGCGCGTGACGAAGCCCCGGCAGTGGGAAGCGATATTCTGGGCGTCGATGCTGCCGCCGGCGCGCATGGAAATCCTTCGCGGATCGGGCGTGAAGCCGGCGCTCAGCGTCACCGTGCCATAGTTGGCCGCCTCGAAAGGATCGACCGCGCCGGCGTAGTTGCTCTGCGGGTCGCCGCCGCCCATCGCGTTGCTGTTCAGTTCGGTGATGTAGAGCTGCGCCGCCGCGCCGTTGCCGCCATAGGCGCCGACGAAGACGTCGTACACGCCTGACAGCGGATCGGGGATCGACATCAGCGGATTGGTGCCGTCGCCCGAGTCGTCGTCGCAATACCAGCGTCCGTTCGGCCCATTGATGACCAGGGTCGTGTCATTGTCGCTGGTGACGCCGAAGATCAGCGGCAGACTGCCTGCGCTATAGGTCAACTCGAAGTCCGGGGCTGTGGCGACCATGCCGACACAGCCGTTGGCGACCGAGGTGGCGTCGACGTTGCCGCCGGAATACATGTCGACGCGATAGGGATCGGGCGTGAAGCCGGAGCTCAGGCTGACCGAGCCGAAGGTGGCGTTCTGGGTGATGTCCACCGAAGGGGTCTGGCTCTTCTGACCCTTTTGCCCGCTCGGCGCCGCCGCCATCGATGCGCCCGCCGACAGCGCCAAAGCGGCGCCGAGCGCCACCGCGGACCCAAGACCGGTCTTCATCGCACTACCTCCCGACGAGGCGACGCCCGTCGCCAATACGCGATAATGTCGTCCACCTGTGCGAGGCGTCGTCATCAAAACGAATGAGAGCGCCAGATCCGCACAGGGCGGATCAGATATCATCGCTCAGCTAAAGACAACCGTCGGATCACTGAAGCTCGGTGATGAACAGCTCCGCGTCCCCGCCGTCGCCGTCGAACGCGCCGACCCAGACGTCATAGACCCCCGACTGAGGCCGATAGAAGCTGACTTCCGGATCGGTCCCGCCGCCGGAATCGTCGTCGCAGTACCAGCTGCCGTCCGGAGCGTTGATGACCAGGGTCGCGTCCTGATAGCTCGACACCCCGAATGTCAGCGGCAGGCTGCCGGCGTCGTAGGTCAGCTGGAAGTCCGGCGCCCGCGAGATCATGCCGACGCATTCCCCGCCCAGGCTGGACGCATCAATCTCCCCACCCGACGTCACGGAAATCGTGCGCGGATCGTCGTCGAAGCCGGCGCTGAGATATTCCTCGCCATAGTTGGCCCGTGCGCTGGGATCCGGCGCGCCATAGCCGCCGCCGTAGGTTCCGCCGCCATAGGCCGGTCCCGGCCCGTAACCTCCATAGCCGTATGGATCCTCGACGCAGCCCGACAGGCCGACGATCGCCAGTGCGCCCAGCGCCAGAATGATCCGCATCACATGGTCCCCACAGAGCCCCTCGCTCCCTTCGGCATCAGAGATCATCAACTGTGTGAAAACAACCGGCCGTCGGAAATCGTCAGGTCGCCCGGCAGTCGGCTTACCGTTGGCGCTCTGCGCGTCACCTCGCTACCTTGCCCCCGCGCCCCGACCGCCGTATGGAGCGTCAAAGCCACCGATATTCATCTGTCGGTGAAATAAAACGAGGAAGCTGATGCGCAAGATCTTCACCGACGCCGCTGCGGCGCTGGAAGGCCTGACCTTCGACGGTATGACCGTCATGTCCGGCGGCTTCGGTCTGTGCGGCATCCCCGAGAACCTGATCGCAGGGCTGAAGGCCTCGGGCGTGAAGGGTCTGACCGTCATCTCCAACAACGCGGGCGTAGACGGCTTCGGCCTCGGCCAGCTTCTGGAGACGCGCCAGATCGCCAGAATGATCTCGTCCTACGTCGGCGAGAACAAGGAGTTCGAGCGCCAGTATCTGGCCGGCGAGCTGCAGCTGGAGTTCAATCCGCAGGGCACTCTCGCTGAACGCATTCGCGCGGGCGGCGCCGGCATCCCGGCCTTCTTCACCGCCACAGGCGTCGGCACCCTGGTCACCGAGGGCAAGGAGGTCCGCAACTTCGACGGCCGCGACTACGTCATGGAGACCGGCCTCGTCGCCGACCTCGCCATCGTCAAGGCCTGGAAGGCCGACGCGGCGGGCAACCTGATCTTCCGCAAGACCGCCCGCAACTTCAACCCGATGATGGCCACCGCCGGCAAGACGACGGTCGTCGAGGTGGAGCACATCGTCCCGACCGGCCACCTCGATGCCGACCACATCCACACGCCCGGCATCTATGTCGATCGCATCATCCTGGGGACGTTCGAAAAGCGGATCGAACAACGCACCATCCGCCAGCACGCGGACGCCTGATATGACCGCCGAACGCGCCGAGCGCGGCGCGGCCTACATGCAGACCCTGGATCCGGGCCTCGAAGCCGCCCTGCGCAAGGGCATGGCCCCCATCGCCCCCGACTTCGCCGACATGATGGTGGAGTTCGGCTACGGCGAGATGATGAGCCGCCCCGGTCTCGATCCGAAGAGCCGCCAGTTCGTCACCCTCGGCGCCCTGGCCGCCCTCGGCCATCCTGCCGACCAGTTGAAGGGTCACATCAACGGCGCCCTCTCGGTCGGCGTGACGCCGCAAGAGATCGTCGAAGCCCTGATGCAGGTCGCGATCTATGCGGGCTTCCCCGCCGCCACCAACGCCCTGCGCGTCGCCAAGCGCGTCTTCGCCGACCGGGGCGTCAGCCCCCTGCCCCTGTCCCCTTCGGAGTAATCTGAGATGCCCCGCACCCGCGACCAGCTCGCCGCCCGCGCCGCCCGTGAACTTGAGGACGGCTTCTATGTGAACCTGGGCATCGGCATCCCGACCCTGGTGGCCAACTACATTCCGGCCGGCATCGAGGTGACCCTCCAGTCCGAGAACGGCATGCTCGGCATGGGTCCCTTCCCCTACGATGAGGACGTCGATCCCGACCTGATCAACGCCGGCAAGCAGACGATCACCGAGATCCCCGAGAGCAGCTATTTCTCCTCGGCCGACAGCTTCGCCATGATCCGCGGGGGCCACATCAACCTGTCGATCCTGGGCGCCATGGAAGTGGCCGAGAACGGCGACATCGCCAACTGGATGATCCCGGGCAAGCTGGTGAAGGGGATGGGCGGCGCCATGGACCTGGTCGCGGGCGTGAAGCGCGTCGTCGTCGTCATGGAGCACGCCAACAAGCACGGCCAGTCCAAGGTCCTGAAGGCCTGCACCCTGCCCCTGACCGGCACGGGCGTGGTCAGCCGTATCATCACCGACCTCGCCGTCTTCGACGTGAAGCCGGACGGCGCGGGCCTGGAGCTGATCGAACTGGCCGAGGGCGTGACGCTGGACGAGGTCGCCGCAAAGACCGAGGCGACCTACACCGTTTCCCAATCCCTGAAAGCTGCGGCATAGTTAATCCGGGACCGGCCTGAGGGGGTCGGAACGGAGGGTGATATGGGTGTTGCGGTGTCGATCAGTCCGCCGGGCGGCGCGCCGAAGCCGGATCCCGCGCGCGTGGCCGCGATCCGTTACACCATCGTCGACGAGCCGGAGACCTGCGTTGCATTCGGCGAGAGCGCGCGCGCCGCACTCGCCTCGCTGAACGACCGCGCCCTGGCCGAAACACGCACCGGCGACCTGGGTGAATGCCGCCTGCTGCTCGATCACATCCGCGACCATGTCGCCGGCCTCGACCCGGCCCGGCTCGTACCGCGCAGCGGCCTCGCCGGACTGTTCGACAGCCGGAGCAAGCGTCTGAAGGCCTTCCGTGCCGGCTATGCTTCCGCCGACTCCGCCGTCACCCAGGCCGCCGCCGACATCGGTGAGCGCGTCGCCGTCCTCGCGCGCAGGGACACGGCGCTGGAGACTCTCTGGTCCGAAACCCGCGAGGCCATCGCCGAACTCGACGCCCACATCGTCGCCGCCCGCAGTTGGCTGGCGAACGAGGCCGTCGCGCCTGTCATGGAGCGTGTTGCGGAGAGCGCGGCGCCCGAACCGGCCGGGGACGCCCTCCAGCCGGTAGAGACTATTGCCGAAGCGGGCGCGGAGTTCTCACCGGCGCCGGTCGACGGCCCGGTCGAGGCGCTTGGCGAAACCCCGGAGGCCGCAGGCTCAGGAGCTGAGGTCGAACCCGAAGTCGAGGCCGACGCAGGGGGCTCTGCGCCCGTTCTGTCGGAAGCGGTCGAGTCGCCAGAAACTGTCGTCCTGACTGACGTCGCCGAGCCCGTCGATGTCGTGGAACTCGCGGCTGAAGCCTCTGCCGAGCCAGAACCCGAAACCGCGCCCGAGCCTGAGGCCGAACTCCAGAGCGACCCCGATCCCGAACCCGTTCACACGCCCGCGCCCGTCGCGTCCCTGCCCCATCCGCTGGAAACCCGGCTGACCGCACTCGAAGCCCTGCGCGCCACAGCCATCGGCCGCCTGCCCCTGCTGCGCGCGGCCCAGAACGCCGACTGCCGCACCCCGACGGCCCTGAAACAGGTCTGCGACGGCGTAGAGGCCTGGCGCGCCGACTGGCAGGACGCCCTCGGCCTGGCGGGCAAACGCCCGAAAAAGATCACCCCGGACCGTGTCCGCCTGTCGCAGGCCACATCCGCCCTGACCGACCGCATCGACGCCGCAGGCCGTGCGCTCTCGGCCGCGCAGGGCCGCCGCGCCGAGCTCGACGCCCGGGTGGCGCCGGCTCAGACGACAATCGCCCTGGCAGCCTAGTTTGTCGTCGCGTTCGCGTCGGTCCAGGCCACGATCTGAGTGTTCAGGTCCCGCGTCGCCACATCATAGGCCTCGACGATGGTCGCGAGCCGGTTCTCGCCGGCTGGCTGGCTGACCGTAAAGGTCTGTTCCGCCACCACGGTCCGCTCCGGGAAGCGCAGAAGCCGGGCCCGCGCGATGATCACCACAGTCGGCGCTCCGCCCGCGTATTCGTAGCGCGTCTCGAACGCATGAACATCGACATCCAGCAGCCGCGTCGTCGGCGTCAGCTCGCGCCGTCCGATAAGCCGGACCGCCCGCGCCTGCGAGGCGAAGCTGGCCTCCAGCGCGTCGCTGTAGAGCATCAGGGCCGGCGAGACCCAGCGCGCGCCGGCGATATAAGCCGCCTCCGAGCCGGTAATGCCCAGCAACCGGTCGCCCTGGGCGGCCTGAGGCATCTCCAGCGCGCGAAGCTTGACCTGGACCGGTGAGGCCACGGGCGTCGCGACTGGCCCGGCCGCGCCGAAACGATACAGCTGTACCGGGTCCGGCGATGATAGCAGGGCGCATCCGGACAGGGACAGGGCGGCGACGGCCGCGAGAGCGAGGGTGCGGATCACGGCTGGACCTCCAGTTCCTGGGACGGCGCGCGGGAGATGAAGTCACGGGGACTGGATCGGACATCGTCCACCAGACCCTGCAGGGATCCCGTCGCCTCTTGCAGGCCCTGGATCGCCTCGAGCAGCTGCGGCACGCCGGTCGTCGCGAACTCACCGGCCGGTCCCTCGATGGCGTTGGCCGTGCGGTTGATCGAGGCGATCGCCTCGCGCGCATCGGCGGTCGCCTCGTTGATATTCCGAACCGCGGCCGCCCCATCCTCATTGACCAGACGGCGCGCATCGACACCCAGGGCGCGATACTCGACGATGGCGCCGTTGGCGTTCTCCAGCGCCTTCTCGAGGTCCTCGAACATCCCCTTGCGGGCTTCGAGTTCGGTCGAAAGCGCCTCGACGTTACGCACGCTGGTCGAGAAGCTGCGGATGTTGTCGTCCGAAAGCACCCGGTTGATCCGGTTGAGCGCATCCACCGTCTGGGCCAGCACCGTGCCCGAACCCGACAGCAGCTCCGCGATCGGCGAGGGCTGTGACTGGATCACGGGCACGACATTGTCCGGATACTGGGTCTTCAGCAGGGCGCTGCCGTCCGTGCCGGCCGTGATCTGGATGTAGTTCAGGCCCGTAATGCCCTGCGGCTCCAACTGGGCGCGCGAGGTGACCCGCACCGGCGTCGTGCTGTTCAGCCGAACGCGTGCGATGACCTGATCGCCCTTGTCTGGGTCCAGGTTCAGGTCGGTGACCTCGCCCACCCGGATGCCGTTGAAGTGAACTTCGCCGCCTTCGGACAATCCCCGCACCGGCCCGTAGAATACGATGTCATAGATGTCGTAGTCGTCGTTGAACTGCAGCCGGGCCAGCCAGATGGCGAACACCGCCAGCGCCGCCAGCAGGGCGACGGTGGCTATGCCCACGGCGGCGTAATGTGCGTCTCTTTCCATCTCGGTCTCGTCCTAAGCCGCCTTGGTGGCTGCGCGACCGCGCGGCCCCAGGAAGTATTCCTTGATCCACGGGTGGTCGGATTTCTCCAGCTCCTGCACCGTGGTCTTTTCGATAACCCGCTTGTCCGCCAGCACCGCCACCTTGTCGCAGATGGCGTAGAGACTATCGAGATCGTGGGTGATCATGAAGACGGTCAGCCCCAGGTCGTCGGACAGCTTGCGGATCAGCTCGTCGAAGGCCGCCGCCCCGATCGGGTCCAGGCCCGCCGTAGGCTCGTCCAGGAAGATCAGTTCCGGATCCAGCGAGAGGGCGCGGGCCAGGCCGACACGTTTCCGCATCCCGCCCGACAGCTCGGCCGGCTTCTGGTGATGCGACTCCGGCTTCAACCCGACCATGGCGATCTTCATCTCGGCCAGTTCGCGGATCGTCTCCTTCGGCAGTTTCGTGTGCTCGACCATCGGCGAGGCCACGTTCTCGAGCACGGTCAGTGACGAGAACAGTGCCCCCTGCTGGAAGAGAACGCCTGTGCGCCGCTCCATGTCCGCGCGCTCCGCGTCGGTCGCCCCGCCAACATCATGGCCGAAAATCCTGATGGAGCCGCCCTCGGGCTCCTTCAGGCCGATGATGGAGTTCAGCAGCACCGTCTTGCCGGTGCCGGACCCTCCCACGACGCCGAGGACCTCGCCTCGCACGACATCCAGTTCGAGGTCCTTGTGAATGACCTGCTCACCGAACTGGCTCAGCAAACCACGCACCTCGATCAGAACCTCCGGCTTTTTGACGTTCGGCGCGTCGTTGGCCGCGCCTGCCGTCGTTCGGACCGCCTTCACAGGTTCAGCTCCAGGAAGATCAGGGCGAAAACGGCGTCGAGGGCGATGATGGCGAAAATCGCCTGCACCACCGCCGCCGTCACTCGCCGTCCGAGGCTTTCCACGTCCCCGGCGACGGCCATGCCTTGACGGCAACCGATGGCGGCGATGACCACGGCGAACACCGGCGCCTTGACCAGGCCGACCATCAGGTGCGTCCCCATGTTCGGATCTTCGCTGACACGCTGCAGGAAGAAGGCCGGGCCGTAATCGAGCTGGCTCCAGACGACCAGCATGCCCCCCAGGAAGCCCGAGACCATGCCGACGAAGGTCAGCAAGGGCACCATGGCGAGCATGGCGGCAAGGCGCGGGATGACCAGAGCCTGGAAGGGGTTGACGCCCATCACCTGCATCGCGTCGACTTCCTGGTTCATCCGCATCGAGCCGATCTCGGCCGCGAACGACGAGGAGGAGCGGCCCGCGAGCAGGATCGCAGTGATCAGAACGGCCAATTCCCGCAGGACGGCCACGGCGACCAGTTGCACCGTGAACACCCCGGCCCCGAACTGGGTCAGCAGGTCTGCCCCCAGGAAGGCGATGACGGAGCCGATGAAGAAGTTGGTCACGGCGATGATCGGAAGGGCATCCAGGCCCGACCGCTCGACCTGACTGATCCAGGCCGGCCAGCGGATCGCGCCGGGATGCCGGACGGCCGAACCCGTCGCCCCCATCAATCGACCCAGGAAGGCCATCGACAGCAGCATCTCGGCCGCCGCGTCGTGCACCCCGTGGCCGATCTTGGCGAAGATGCGCACCAGCGGCGCCTGGCGTTTCGGCGGCTCGGCGCTCTGGCGTTCCAGCGTCTCGACCATTGCATAGATGCGCCCGGCCTCGGGACGGGTGTCGAAGGCGTTGGCGGGCATGGCGAAGTTCGACGCCTGTACCAGAGCCAGGGCGCCGGCCGTATCGAACCTGCCCAGTTCGCTCAGATCGACATGGTCGATACTGACGCCTTCCAGGTTTTCGCCCAGCCGGATGGCGGTCTGGTTGATCCCCATGGTCGTCCAGTCGCCCGTGAGCTTGAGCACGGTCGCGCCGCCCTTGGCGTCCTCGATGTGGAAATCAGCCGTCCTCATACGCCCACCCTTAGACGAGCCCGGGCGAATCGCCCATGCCCGATAGCCGTGTCGAAACCGTATGGAAGATGTGCCGTCATCGTTCGGCAACAGCCGTTACGCAAGTCATAGGAGCTCCCGAACGGCCTTCAGATCACGAATGAAAGTCGCCCGCTCGCGCACCCTCGCCGCCGCGTCGGGAATGCGCAGCAGATAGGAAGGATGCACCGTGATCATCGCCGCCGATCCATCCGGCAGCGACAGCCGCTGACCTCGTTCCTGCGTTACCGCCACCTTGCGGTTCAGCACGCCGAGAGCCGCCGTGCCGCCGAGGGCCAGTGTCACCTTGGGCCGCACCAGCCGCCGCTCCTGATCCAGCCACCAGCGGCAGGCCGAGACCTCGTTGGTCGTCGGCGTCTTGTGAAGCCGCCGTTTGCCGCGCGGCTCATGCTTGAAGTGTTTCACCGCATTGGTGACGTAGACCTCGGCCCGATCGATCCCCGCCTCTTCCAGCGCCGCGTCCAGCACCTGCCCCGCCGGTCCGACGAACGGCCGCCCTGCCAGATCCTCCTGGTCGCCCGGCTGCTCGCCCACGATCATCAGCCTGGCCGCCCTGGGGCCCTCGCCGCACACGCCCTGGGTCGCATCCTGATAGAGAGGACACCGGCGACAGGCCTGCACGCCATGCTTCAGCTCATTCAGGTCCGAAGCGACGAACCCTTCCTCGTATGACCCGTCCCGGACGCTTCGCGCGATAGCCTTGGCCAGACGGGCGTTGGGTTCGGTAGGCGAACTGGCGACCATGACTTCGGTACGCGCGCGCGACGCGGCAATCAGCTTCGGGATAAGCGAAGCCTCGGGCAGGTTCTTCCAGTACCGTTTCGGCATCTCGCCCTGCATCGTCTGAACCTTCAGCCGCGCCGGGTTGAAGGTCGACGCATAGTAGGTCTTCCAGAACTCCTCGATCTCGTCGTCCTGCGGCGCATCGGCGGCGCTGGCCGGCGGTCCGAACGTCAGCGCCTCGCCATCCCAGAAGCACGATCCGTCCGGCGTCAGGATCGACCACCGCATCGTCGTGAAGCGTCGAACGAAGAATCCCGCAGTCTTCTCCAGCACCCGATGCGCGGGCTCGAACCAGGCGACGAACGCCTCGCCCGCCTCGTCCTGAACCGCCCGAAAGCGGACGAAGGCCTTCATCTTGTGCGAGGCCCGGCTCACGTTCTTGGCGCGCTCCATCGCGTCGGCGACATCGCGATCCGACACGACCTTCATCAGATCCGGTTCGGCCCTCAGCCGCCACAGCAGCCGGTACATCAGGTCGAACCGGTCGGCGGACCGATGCAGTATCACCTCCTGCGCGACGTCCACGAACGCCTTGGGGACGGTGAACCCACTCTCCCCGCCTGCATCCCCGCGAACGCCGGGACCCGGGTTTTCGGGCCCGGGGTCAAACAAGGACCCGGCGCCAGACGAACCCTCCACCGCGAACCGCGCCGCCGCCGGATCCACCCCCGCCAGCCGGAACGCCCGGGCGGCCTTCCGCCACCCCTCGAAATCCGTCTCGTGCGCCACCTCCGCCGTCGGCATCAGAACAGGCTCAGTTGCTCAGGCTTCGGCTCACCCACAAGCCGCTGCCGTAGATCGACCGCGTCCGTCAGCCCGCCCGGGGTCCAGTCCAGCGTGGTGATGAACGGCCGCACCTTGTCGATCCCCCGGCACAGCCGCGCGATGTCCTCCAGCCTCAGCGTCCGGTACCGCCGAACCGAAATCATCCGATTGACCGACTTCACCCCCAGCCCCGGCACACGCAGCAGCATCTCGCGCGGCGCTGTGTTCACATCGACGGGGAACTGCGCCCTCTGATTCAGCGCCCAAGCCAGCTTGGGGTCGATCGCCAGGTCCAGCATCCCCCCGGTCGAGGCCTCAGAAATCTCCGGGGCCGAAAACCCGTAGAACCGCATCAGCCAGTCCGCCTGGTACAGCCGGTGCTCCCGCATCAGAGGCGGCTTCGACACCGGCAGGGCCGAGCTTGAATCCGGAATGGGGCTGAACGCCGAATAATAGACCCGGCGCAGTCCGTATCCGCCGTAGAGAGACGCCGATCGATCCAGAATTTCGGTGTCCGGGGCTCCATCTGCGCCAACAATCAACTGGGTCGACTGCCCTGCAGGTGCGAACTTCTGCGGGCGGAATTTGTCCCCCTTCTGCGGCTTGGCCGCCTCGACCTTGAGCCGGACGTTCGCCATCGCCTTCTTGATGACGCCGACGTCCTTCTGCGGCGCGAACCGGCCCATGGCCTCGTCGCGCGGCAGTTCGATATTGGCCGACAGCCGGTCAGCGTAGAGCCCGGCCTCTTCGACCAGCTTCGGATCCGCCTCGGGGATCAGCTTCAGGTGGATGTAGCCACGGAAGTCGTGCTCCTCGCGCAGCTTCTTGGCCACCAGCACCAGCTGTTCCATCGTGTAGTCGCCGCTGCGGATGATCCCCGACGAGAGGAACAGCCCCTCGATATAGTTCCGGCGATAGAAGTTCAGCGTCAGCTCGACGACCTCGTCCACGCTGAACCGCGCCCGCTGCACGTTCGAGGACACCCGGTTGATGCAGTAGACGCAGTCGTAGATGCAGAAGTTGGTCAGCAGGATCTTGAGCAGGCTCACGCACCGCCCGTCCGGCGTATAGGCGTGGCAGATGCCCATCCCCTCGGTGGAGCCGATCCCCTTGCCCCCGCGGCTGTCTCGTTTCGCCGTGCCGGACGATGAACACGAGGCGTCGTACTTCGCCGCGTCGGCCAGAACCGACAGCTTCTTCCTGAGATCCAGCTGCGCCATCGTTCATGGTATGTTCCTTTTCGGGAACGCCGTCCAGCGTGGCTTTATGGGAGTCGGGCTTCCGACTTATCTCAGGAAATTCAACAGAGAGACTTCACTGAGCTGCGCCACCACCTGGGCCGACGCCTGCACCGCCACCTGCGAGAGCTGCAGGTCCGTCACGGCCTTGAGCGGATCGACGTCTGTTCGGCTGGATACCAGCTTCTCCAGCGACAGCTGCTGGGCCTCATGGCTTGTCTTGATCTGGTCGAGCCGGTTGGCGAGGGAACCGTTCTTCGCCGCCGCGTCGATGGTCGAGGTCGAAGCGCTCTCCAGCCGCTTGAGCTGGGCGGTCAGAAAGGTCTTCTGCGCCTCGGTCGGCTTGCCTGTCAGCGGCCCCGTCGCCGGGTTGTCACTATAGGCCTTGATGTCCCGGAAGATCTGGAAAATGTGGCTCTTGGTGACCCCGTCCGCTTCGGTGAAGGTGAAGCCGTCCGCCAGGTAGCCTGTCTCGACCGAGGTGTTCTCCGCGATACGCGACACCTGTTTGATCTGGTCGTTGCCGAGGGTCGAGGCCACCGTCGGCGCGGCGGCCAGCTCGGTCAGGGTCGCCACCCCGACCGGCGCATTGGTCGTGTCGGCGCCGGCGAACAGATAGCCGCCCTGATGGCGATAGTTCAGCCCGTTGGTCACCGTCTGGAACTGGCCTTCGAGGTCCAGCATCAGGGTCGCCATCGAATCCGAGGCCAGCACGCTGCCTATTGCTTGGCGGGCAGCGCCCAGCGCGTCGGCGACCTGGTTTATGGCCAGATCCTGGGCCTCCAGCCGAGCCGCCACGGCCTCGCCGGTGTTGAGGAAACCCTGTACCCGCGCTGCGGCGCCCTTGAGCGCCGTCAGGGTCTCGGCCCCGCGGCCGAAGCCTTCCATGTCGGTGGCGTTCTTGCGCGTCTGGACCCGCTCGCCCGCATCGTTCTGGGCCTGCTGCGCCTGCATCAGGTTCAGCAGCGCCGACTGATAGTTTCCGTTCGTCGAAACCCGGCTCATCAGATCATCCCCAGAAGCGTGTCGTACATGTCCTTGGCGGCCTGGATCATCCGGGCCGAGGCGTTGAAGGCCTGCTGATAGGTGGTCATCAGCACCAGCTCCTCATCCAGGTTCACCCCCTCATGGTTCTGCTGACGCGCGTCGGCCTCGGTGGACAGGGCCTGGGCGCTGGCCTGACGGCTCTTGGCCGCCTGCGCCTTGCCGCCGATCTCGCCGGACAGTTCGGACGCATAGCGCGACACCGACAGATTGCCGCCCGGGCTGTCCCCGGCAGCCGAGAACCTCACCGTCTTCTGACCCGCATCGGCCAGGGCCAGCGCCCCGCGTCCGTCGCCCGAGCTCAGCGCCGCCGTCCCCGCCAAGGCAGACAGGTTCAACTGCGCCAGCGCCAGTTTCGACGGGCTCTGCTGAATGTCGGTCCGCACCTTGAAGCCGTCCGCGCGCGATGCCCGCACCCCGCCGCCCAGCCCGAACAGCTCGGTGGCCGACACGCCCGACGGGATCTGGGTCGTGGTGTCTTCCAGCACGCTCATGCGCGGCGCCGGATCACCCAGCGGCGTGAACTTCATCTCGCCAGACGCATCCATGGCGAAGGAGCCATAGCGGCCGACGCCGGTCACGGTGCTGTTCAGGGCGGTCAGCAGGTCGCCTACAGTCCCGCCGGCCGGGACCGCCACCTGGATGTCGCGGATCCTGGCGCCGCTCTCGGCGGTGAACCGGAAGCTCAGCGTCTCGCCGGCGGTGAAGCCGTGGGCCGACGTGGTCGTCATCCCCATGTCGTAGAGCGCCGGGCGCTCGCTCGAGATCAGATCGTTCATCCCGAAATAGTGGGAGAAGCCGCGCCCGGCCTTGGCGCTCGGCGTCGTGGCGCTGTCTCCGATGGCGACGCCGTTCACGCCCGCCGCCGTGATGCTCAGCTTGCCGCCGGCGAAGCTCGCCGTCGCGGCCCCGCCCAGTGTCGTGTTGAGGCTGGTCAGGAAGTTGGCGATCGGCGTGGCCGCCCCGCCATTGATGGTGAAGGTCGAACCCGAGAAGACGATGTCCGCGCGCGTGGCGATCGCGCCTGTCGTGGGATTGACCACCGCGATCGTCGTCCCGCCAGTGAACCCCGTCAGGGCGGTCGTCAGATCCTGCCCCACGTTCTTGCCGGTCAGGGTCGTGGGCGGCGGCACCGCCGAGTTGGCGTTGTGCGCCCGGTTCAGTTCGTCGGCGACGTGGGTGACCAGTTCGGCCAGCCGTTCCGCTGTCTGAGGCGAATCGACGTCGCGCAGTTCCAGCAGCCCCTTGATCTCACCGCTCTTCAGTCCGTCGGCGAAAGCGCGCTTGGTGCCGCCCGGTTCAGTGACCCAGATCTCGTTGAAGCTGGTCTCGGCATTGACCGTACCCGCGCGGTGGTACTCCAGCGTCGCCGCGCCCGCGCCGGCCAGCAGGATGCCGGCGCCGGTGCGGATCGACACACCGCCGACCGAGCGCTGCGACACCTGCACGTCCATCAGGCTGGACAGTTCGTCGACCAGCCGTGCCTGTTGCGTCTGGGCGCCGGACGCGTCTCCGTTCAGCACCGTGGCCCTGGCGATGTCGACGTTCAGCGTTTCGATCTGCTGCAGCAGGCTGTTGGCCTTCTCGATGCCGCTTTGGATCCGGCCGTCGGCATCCTCGCGCACAGCCTGGATCTGGCCTGAGATGCGGCCCGCCTCGTCGAAGATCGCCTGGGTCTTGAACAGGGCGTCCTGGCGGCGTGGGCTGGACACGGCGTCCTCGGCCGCCACGGCGAAGGCCGAGAAGACGTCGTCGATCTGGGAGAAGAATCCGGTGTCCCCGCCCGGGTCGCCGAACAGCGACTGGATCCGGTCATACAGTTCATAGCGCACGCCCTGGCGGCTGGCCTCGGCCCCGGCGCTGAGCGACGCGGCCTGCAGGAACCGGTCCGTGGCGATGCGGACCCGCGCCACCTCGACGCCCGAACCGACGCCCTGGGTCGTCAGCGAGACCTGATCGGCGATCTTGCGAACGTAGCCCGGCGTGTTGACGTTGGAGACGTTATCCGAAACCACGCGCAACTGCGTCTGAGCCGTCTGCAGGCCCGAGTTGGCGATGTTCAGGATGGTGCTCAGGCTCATCCGATTAACCCTCCGCCCGGCAAGCCCTGCCCGGCAGGCTGCGTGTCTTGCCCAGCCGCGTGCAGAGGCACGTTCGGCAACGCCTTGATTCTCTTGAACATCACTGGACGCGACTGGCTCATGACGATTCAGGTCGCAATTGGCGGGCCAGATTTCGGATGGAGGATCCGCACTCGGAAAGGTCTTGGAAAGGCGCCGGGCAAAAAGCGACTTTTGCGCGGCAAGAAACGTCGATGTCGCCCACCTGACCTGCCGGGACAATTGGCGGGTTTTCGTCGGAAATACAGGGAGATGGGTCCCAGCCGGGCGTGTGGCCCAACCCTTGCGACGGCCCATCCGAATGTTCCGGCGCAGCAGGCGCCCCCGTCCTCCAGTCCAGAATTGCCTGCCGCCGCATGTCCGCGCCCAGCCTCGCCATCCCAGCCGCGCCCTCCGTGGGCCACACCGCCGCTCCCAAGCGCGGCGCGGCGACGTCTGACGCCGACTTCGGCGCCATCCTGGATGAGACCGCACCGCCGGAGCCCCCCGCCAAAACGCCCGCCCCCACCCCTTCGAAGAGCGAGGCGGAAACCGTCCCCTCCCCGGTCGAAGACACCGCTGCCGAAACCGTGGTCGATACCGCTCCCGTCACGGACGAGATGCTCCTCGCCGCCCCGGTCACGCCGACCGTCCCCTCCGTTCCCGCCGTCGTCGAGGTTGCGCCGACGGAAGCCGCCGCCGCCGCCCCTGCCCCCAAGGCGGAGGCGTCGCCCGCGCCATCTGGCGACATCGCTCTTCCCGCGCCCACGCCCATGGACCAGCCCGAGGCGGCGGCCGGAACGGCTCCTCTCGCCGACGACAACACCCTGGTCCCCGCACCCACGCCGGGTGATCAGCCCCGCACAGCAACTGGAGCGGCGCCTGCTGTCGACACCGATGCCACGCCCTCCGCACCCGCTCCAGCCGACCAGCCCGATCTCGCGGCCCTTCAGGCGGAACAGGCCAGGGCCGCCGCCCCCATGCCTGCCGCAGCTCCGACCGCCGTGCCCGCCGCGCGCGCCTCAGCGGCCGTGGCGCCGCCTCCGGCGAAGTCCGCCGCTGACATCTCGACCTCCGCCGAGGCCGCCCCTGCGGAAGCCACGCCGGCCGCCGCCACTGTCGCGCCGGTCGAGGCTCCGGCCGCTTCCGTCGATGCGCCCCGCACCCGCGACGTGATCGATCGCGCCCAGTCGACCCGCGCCGAAGCCCGGACCAGCGCTGCCGACGATCCGGATGCTTCGACCCGGTCGGATGGCCCGCAGGCCGCCGCCCCGGCCGCCACGACTTCCACTTCGACTTCAGCCGCCTCGGCCCGACCCGCCCCGCCTGCCGCGTCCGCCGCGGCCCCCGCCCTGGCAAGCACGGACGAGACCGCCTCGGCTCCGCTCGGTACGGCGACCCAGACCACAGAGGCCCGCCCCGCCGAGACCGCCGTATCGCCAGCCCTCTCCACCCTTTCTCGCGCCACCATCGAGACGACGGCCCAGATCGCCGCCCAGATCGTGCGCAAGCTGGAAGGTCGCTCGACCCGTTTCGAGATGGCGCTGACCCCGGAGGGCCTCGGCCAGGTCGACGTCAGCCTCGACATCGACGCGGACGGCAAGCTCATCGCCAGGATGGCCTTCGACAATCCGTTGGCCGCCACCGAGCTGCGCGGCCGGGCCGACGAACTGCGCCGCCAGCTTCAGGACGCCGGCTTCACCGTCGCCGACGACGCCCTGTCCTTCGCCGAGCGCGACGCCTCCGCCGGCCAACAGGGCGGCTCTGCCTTCGACCGCCAGCCCGATCCCCGCAACGCCCGTGCCTTCGGCGCCGCCTCGCGACTCCAGGCCGACGCCGACCGGATGGCGACGCCTGCAGCCTGGATCCCTCTCACCCTGACGCCCGACCGCGTCGATTTGAAGGTCTGACCCTATGGTCGACGCCATCACCGCCAACGAAGCGGTCAGCCGCACGGAAACCAGCCGCACCAGCATGGTCTCGAATTTCGAGACCTTCCTGCAACTGCTGACCGCCCAGCTGAAGAACCAGGACCCGCTGTCGCCGCTCGACTCCAACGAATTCACGGCACAGCTGACGCAGATGACCGGCGTCGAGCAACAACTGCTCACCAATGACCTGCTGACCAGCCTCCTGGAGGCCCAGCAGGGTGGCGGTCTGGGCGGCGCGTCCAACTACATCGGCAAGGACGCTACGGCGGCATGGGCGGTGACCAAGCTCGACGAAGGCTCGGCGACCTGGTCCTACGAACTCGGCGCCTCGGCCTCGGAAGCCAGGCTCGAAGTGCTGGACTCGACTGGCAAGGTCGTCTGGACCGGCCCCGCTCCGGACCGCACCACCGGAACCCACGACTTTGTGTGGGACGGCAAGACCACCGCCGGCGGCCAGCTGCCCGACGGCGGCGTCTACTCGCTGAAGATCACCGCCAAGAACGGCACGGCCACCGTCGACTCCCAGGTCCTGACCCGTGGACGCGTCACCGGCGTCGAGATGTACGACGGCGTCCCCTACCTCACCATCGGCAACTCGATCGTGCCTGTCTCCAGCGTCTTCGGACTGCAGGATCACGTCGCCGCAGACGCCGCCCCCGAAGGCGCCGAAGACAGCGAGGCCAGCCTCGCCGCCCGCATCGCCTCCGCCCTGAACCCCCTCAAGTTGCTTTCCTAAGGAGCCCACGCCGTGAGCATCAATTCCGCCCTTCTGGCTGGCGTGTCCGGCCTGACCGCCAACTCCGCCGCCCTGGCTGCGATCTCGCAGAACATCGCGAACGTGAACACGGTCGGCTACAAGCGCACTGCCGCCGAGTTCTCGACCGTCGTCAACGCCCAGAACCAGGGCGCCGGCTATTCCGCCGGCGGCGTTCTGGCCAACACCCGCAACTACATCTCCCAGGCCGGCCAGCTTCAGCGCACGACCTCCTCGACCGACCTCGGCATCACGGGCCAGGGCTTCTTCGTCACGACCGAAAAGGCCGAGGGCCTGGACGCCGGCGACGCCCGCCTGTTCACCCGCGCCGGCGCCTTCCGCGTGGACGACTTCGGCTTTCTGAAGAACACCGCCGGCCTCTATCTCCAGGGCTGGCCGGTCGACTCCGAAGGCGGCATCACGCGCGACCCGTCCGATCTCGGCAAGCTGAAGTCGATCAACGTCGGCTCGGTCGGCGGCACGGCGGAAGCCACCACCCGTATCCAGCTGAACGCCAACATCAAGTCCAGCCAACTGGTCTCGGCTGAAGCCACCGACGCCGCGGCCGTTCCGCCCGGCGCGAACGCCTATGACCCCGCGACCA
>NZ_JANODA010000055.1:0-10159 GCF_031412435.1 Brevundimonas sp. | reverse complement strand
ACTGAACGCCGATGGCGAACAGGGTGAACCCGTCGAGTTCCTGATCCCCAAGGGCAAGCATATCTCCGTCCACGACGGCGATCTGATCCAGAAGGGCGACTACATCATCGACGGCAACCCCGATCCGCACGATCTGCTGCGCATCCAGGGCGTCGAGGCGCTGGCCGAGTATCTCGTGAACGAAGTGCAGGAGGTCTATCGACTGCAGGGCGTGCCGATCAACGACAAGCACATCGAGGTGATCGTTCGCCAGATGCTGCAGAAGGTCGAGATCCTCGACTCGGGCGAAACCACCCTGATCCGTGGCGACACGGTCGAAGTGGCCGAGGCCGTGCTGGAGAACGAGAAGGTCGAGAAACGTGGGGGCCGGATCGCCACCACCCAGCCCGTCCTGCTCGGCATCACCAAGGCGTCGCTGCAGACCCGCAGCTTCATCTCGGCGGCCTCCTTCCAGGAAACCACGCGCGTCCTCACCGACGCGTCGGTCCACGGCAAGAAGGACATGCTGGAAGGCCTGAAGGAAAACGTCATCGTCGGCCGACTGATCCCGGCCGGTACGGGCGCCTATCTGCGCAGCCTGCAGAAGATCGCCAACGAGCGGGACGCCCTGCTGACCTCGACGCGGGAAGCCGCCGTCGAGCCCCTGCCGGCCGATCTGCAACTGGAGCTGGCCGAGAGCGAGTGATCGCTTTCACCAACTGAAGACTGAAGGGGGCGGTTCCGGCAGCGGGGCCGCCCTTTTCGTTGGGCGCGACAGCGGGTCGCGCGAGCGTGAGTTGACGCCGGGCGGTCCGTCGCACACCTTTGCCGTGTGGCGGAGAGTGCGATGACGAAGACCGAGAACACACCGGGCCGGGTCGACCGGATATCCTGGACCATCGCGGCGATCTGCATGGCGGCGGCCTGCTACCTCATGGCCATGAACGCGATGATCGATCTGGGCGCGGCCGCCCACGACGCCTTCTGTCCGGACCACGGCTGGGCCCTTCAGGGCGCCTGAGCGCTACTCCATCTTGCGGTTGTTGCGCAGCCGCTCGTCGGTCATCTCGAAGCCTGGACGCAGGTGAGCGCCCGCGCAGGAGCCGCGCAGGTTGCCCCCCGGGCAGTCAGGGCTGGCCAAGGTGATGCCGGGACCGCCGGACAGAGGCCGTCGCTGAGCCTCGTACTGGGCGAGAGCGGCGGCGCCGTCGCGGGCGAACTGGGCGTCGCGACGCTGTTCCGAGGGCGTCAGGGTCCGGGGCCCGAGCGGGCCGGCCCGGCCGGCGGCCGCGTTGAAGCGCTCGTCGCAGAGCTGTTGTTCGGAGGCGGACAGGCGGCCGTCCATCATCCGGCAACCGCCGGCGCCCGTGCGCATCGACCGGCCGACAGCGGCGGCCGTGCTCTCGGGGTTCACCTGCCAGGGGTCGGCGGAGGCGGGCGGCGGTCCGACGAGCGGGCTGGCGCCGATCCGCGGGGCAGGGACGGTGGGCCGGTCATCCTCTTCGTCCTCCTCGCGCGTGCGGTCCTGGGTGACGGAGGGGACAGCCTCTCCGAGGAGCGGGACCGTTTCGCGGGCGGCGACGCTGGCCAGGGTGGGCTCGCGCACGGTCTCGCCTTCAAGCAGGGGGCGCGGCTCCATCTCGACGAAGATCGGGATGTCGGGATCCGGGGTGATGACGGGGCGATCACCCGCGAACAGGCCGATGGCCAGCGGCGTCAGCACGACCGCATGAAACAGGATCGAGCCCGCCAGGATCGCCGCACGGCGCGACGACGACCGGCGGGCGGCGGGCGAGCGCCAGTACGCGATACTCAGGCCGGCGTTCGACACAGATCCTCCCCGTCGGTCCGGCCAAGCTGACGGGCGACCGTGGCCGGAACAGGGCGTCCCGGAAAGGCGCGCTGCGCCTTCCGGGATGACAAGCTCACGAGACGGCGGTCCAGGGTGTGAGGGGGCGGACGGTGGCGCAGGCGGGGGCGCCGTCCTTCCCGCGACCGGGGAGGGTGGCGGCGATGACGGTTCCGGGCTTCAGCAGGGCCGCGGGGATGTCGTGGACATCGATTTTGGCGCGACGGCTGACGACAGGCAGCCCCGGCATGGCGCCGCCGATGGCGATGTAGACGAAGCGGCGTTCCTTGCCCTCGCGACGCACGAAGGTTCCGCCCAGCCTGCCGTCCGGGCGCAGGTCGACGGGGATGTCGAAGGTCAGGGGCCCATCGGTCGACAGGCGGATGTCGTGCGGCGCGTTCTTCGCGTCCTGTCGCCAGTAGTGCAGGCCGGGCACGGGATCGGCGATGGTCAGGCGCAGGGTGACGGTCTCAGTCATGGCTGACCAGATGGGCGCCGCGCACCATACGGACGAAGGGCAGGGGGCGATCCGTCCCGGTTCGTCGCTGCGCGCCGTCCGGGATGACAATCCGCTCGGCCACCTCGGCCAGGACGAAGCGGGTGATGGAGGGCAGGTCAAGGGCGCGGGCCTCTTCGAGCGGCAGCCAGGCGATCTCGTCCAGCTCGCCCGACCCGGCGGTCGGTTCGGGCGCCAGCAGGGCGGCGGCGTCGGCCAGGAAGAACCGCGCGTCGAAACGGCGCGTGCGGCCGGGGGGAGTGATGGCGCGAGCGATGTAGGACAGGGCGGCGAGGTCGGGCAGGGCGCCCGCCTGACGAAATTCGCGCCACGGCCCGGCGACCGAGGCGGGTGGGGCGGCGCTGCCGAGGATCAGGCCGGTCTCCTCGAAGGTCTCGCGCACGGCGGTCAGACACAGGGCGCGGGCGCGGTGGGACGGCAGCTCCGCCTCCAGCCGGGCGCGGGTCGGGCCATCGGGATCCGTGAAGGAGGCGGCGGTGAAATCGGCGCGATCGATGCGTCCGCCCGGGAAAACCCATTTCGACGCCATGAAGACATGGCCGGGCGCGCGTCGGCCCATCAGCACTTCCGGCGTCTTGCCCCGGCGGACGAGGATCAGGGTGGCGGCGTCCCTGGGGCGCTGGCGCGGTCCCGGCGCCGGCGGGGCGTCGCGAAGGTCCTGGGCGGCGTCGAAGGGCTGGAGGGGCGACGGCATCGGAAACCGATGCCACGGCGGCCGCGGCAAGGAAAGCGGGGCCTCAGTCGGGTTGGCCCTGCTTGGGCGGCTACTCCGCTCGACGCCAGTAGGCGACGAAGACGACCTTCGAGGGAGCACCGGCGACGCCGTCGTCCCGCGTCTGGTTGAAGCTCTGGACGACGAGGGCGAGGTCGCGCGTGATCGCGATCTGGTGGAGATCACGCGCCTGGAAGGCGTCCATCAGCACATTGTTCTCGTCGATCGACAGGTTCGGCCTGCTGACGCCCAGCACCTCGCACAGGGATTCGTTGCAGGTGACGTCAAGGGTTTCCAGCGTCCGGGAGGGGTCGATCGCGTGGTGATAGGCGCGCGACAGAGCGGCCTCCGTCGGGGCGGACCAGGCCGGGTCCGCTGGTCCTGATCCGATTTCGGCATGCAGAGCCACGACGTCGGGCGCAGGATCGCGGGATGCGAAGACCGCTTCGGCGGCGGCCGGGATGGCCGCGTGAACCACAGGCGGAGCCGGCGGAACCGAAGTCTGCTGGGCGAGGATCGCGGCGGCGATCAGGACGGCGGCGGCCATAAGAAGTCTCCATCGGTGGGGCGACGCACGGCGCGGCGCCTCTGGACGAGGGAGTTCTGGCGGCGAGGCTGGCGCTCGGGCGAGATCGATAAAGTCGTGACGATTTTCTCGGGCCACGATCAGACGGGCGATCTCGCGGCTGGAGCCGATTCCGGTCTTTCGACGGGCTGAGCGGAAGCGCTCGTTGACGGCGGCCTCCGACATCGAACGGAGCGTGGCGATCGACTTCGCAGTGTGCCCTCGGCCCAGAAGGCCCAGCAGATCGCGCTCCACGGGGTTCAGCCGGTCGAGGGCGCTGTCGATCTCCGGAATCGTCGGGGGCTGGCTCATGGTCATCCGTCATGCTGGACTGCCATAGTCAGGTCGGGCAAGCGGGGGCGGCGGGATGGCGCGGGCATCTGAGGGCAGGAACGACACCGTGACCGTCGCCGCGCTGGCGGTGCTGGCGGCGGTCACGGTGACGGTCGCGCATGAGTCCGTCGGCCATGGCAGCGTCTGCCTGGCGCTGGGCGGGCGGGTCACCCTGCTGACCACGTCGCTGTTCCGGTGCGACGTGCCCTCATTCCTGATCGATCTGGGTGGTCCGCTGACCAATCTGGGCCTCGCCCTCGTCGCCGCCCTGGCCAGCCGGGTGACGGGGCCCGGCCGACCGGCGGTGACCCTTTATCTGGTTCTGATCGCCGCCATGGGCGCGTTCTGGGACGGCGGCTATCTGGTGCAGGCCATGCTGACGCGGGATGGCGATCTGTATTTCGCATGGGCGGGGCTGATCGGCGAACCGTCCGGACTGGTGCGAGGCGTCGGCGCCTTGGTCGGAGCGGCGATCTATCTCGCGGGTGTCGGGTTCGCATCGCGAGGACTGTCGCGGCTGGCGGAACCGGCGGAGGCGCGACGGACGGCGCGGATCGCCTGGCTGGCCGCCACTGTGGCGACCGTCGGCGCGGCCCTGCTCTATCGCGGAGGACCGGGGGCCGGCCTGCTCGACGCCTTCATGGAGATCGGGGCGGCGTCGCTGCCGTTGCTGCTCATGCCGCTGACGCTGCCGCTGCTGACCACGCCGCGAGCGCCCGTGACGGCCAGATCGATCCGCAGGAACCCGGCCATCATCGGGATGGCCGTCGTTCTGTTCGCCGCGTTCGCGCTGACCATGGGGCGCGGTCTGGGCGGCCTCTAGCGCCGCTTGCCCTTGCGAACGCCTTTCGGCGTGCCTCCGCGCGGGGGCTTGGGACCCCCGGGACGACCGAGGCCGCGCTTGGGCGGGCCATTGCCGCCGCTCCCGGGACCGCGTCCCCGGATGCCGAGGCGAGGGGCGGGGGCGTTGGGATCGCGCGGCTCGGCGTCCGAGAGCATCTCGAACAGGAGGCCGCCGGTGATCGGGGTGGCTTCCTTCAGCTTGACCTCGACGGTGCGGCCCAGGGTGTAGCGCTGGCCCGAGCGTTCGCCGACGAGGGCGTGGGCGCGGTCGTCGTGGGTGAAATACTCGTTGCCCAGTGACGAGACGGGCACGAGGCCGTCGGCTCCGGTCTCGTCGAGGCGGACGAACAGGCCGAACCGGGTCACGCCGGTGATCCGGCCGGTGAAGGTGGCGCCGACGCGATCCTGCAGGAAGGCGGCGACATAGCGGTCCATGGCGTCACGCTCGGCGGCCATCGAGCGTCGCTCGGTCAGGGTCACCTGATCGGCGATGGCGGGCAGTTCGGCGATCTCGCGGTCGGTCAGGCCGTCCGAGCCCAGGTTCAGGGCGCGGATCAGGCCGCGGTGGACGATCAGGTCGGAGTAGCGCCGGATCGGGGAGGTGAAGTGTGCATAACGGTCAAGGTTGAGTCCGAAGTGGCCGACGTTCTCGGGGCTGTAGATGGCTTGCATCTGGCTGCGCAGGACGACCTCATTGACGACCTCGGCATGGGGGCCGTCACGCGTCTCGTCGAGCAGTTTGTTGAACCGTTTGGTGGTCGGGGCCTCGCCCTTGTTCCACGGCTTGTCGATGGTCGACAGGAAGTCGGCCAGGTTGAAGACCTTCTCCTGGCTGGGCGTGTCGTGGACGCGGAAGATCAGGGGCGTCTTCTTGGCCTCCAGCGTCTCGGCGGCGCAGACATTGGCCTGGACCATCATCTCCTCGATCAGCCGGTGAGCCTCGAGGGAGACGCGCTTCTCGATCGAGGCGATGCCGCCGTCGGGCGCCATGCGGATGCGGCGCTCGGCGCTGTCGATCTGCAGCGGGGCGCGCTTCAGGCGGCCCTTCAGCATCGTGTGGTAGGCGTTCCACAGCGGATAGAGGATGGTCTCCATGATGGGACCGGTCGCGTCGTCGGTTCCGCCGCCGTTTTCCACGCCGTCGATGGCGGCCTGGGCCTGCTCGTAGGAGAGTTTGGCGTGGCTGCGCATCAGGCCGCGATGGAATTTGTGCCCGAGTTTGCGGCCATCCTTGTCGAAGATCATTCGGACGGCGAGGGTGGCGCGGTTCTCGCCCTCCTTGAGGCTGCAGAGGCCGTTCGACAGCCGCTCGGGCAGCATCGGCTCGACGCGGTCGGGGAAATAGGTGGAGTTGCCCTTGGCGCGGGCCTCGCGGTCCAGGCTGGTGTTGGGGCGGACGTAGGCGGCGACGTCGGCGATGGCGACCCAGACGACCCAGCCGCCTTCGTTCTTCGGGTCCTCGTCGCGCTGGGCATAGACGGCGTCGTCGTGGTCGCGGGCGTCGGCGGGATCGATGGTGATGAAGGGGATGTCGCGCAGGTCGTCGCGGCCCTTCAGCGTCGGCAGGTCCTGATGCTCGGCCTCCCGCTCGACGGCCTCGGAGAAGCCCATCGGGACGCCGTGGGTATGGATGGCGATCAGGGAGGCGGCGCGGGGGTCGTCCTCCCGCCCCACGGTCTCCAGGATCTTGCCGCGCTTGTGGCCATAGCGCTGCTCCGACTTTTCGATGGCGGCCAGCACCAGGTCGCCGTCGCGCAGGTCGCCCGCCAGGATCTGCGGGATGATCAGGACGTCCTTGGAGCGACGGTCGACGGGCTCGACGCGGGTCTCCTTGTTCGATTTGCGGATGACACCGAGGACGCGGTTGTTGTTCGTGTCGAGCTTCTTGATCAGCCGGGCTTCCCAGCCGTTCGGTCCGTGCTCGAATTTCGCGAGGACGCGGTCGCCGAGCCCGGGGGCGGGACCAGGCTTGCCCTTGTCGGGGATGAGGAGGGCCTTGGGTGCGTCGGCCGATGCCTCGACCAGGCGAACATAGAGTTCGCCGTCGATGTCCTTCTCGACCACGTCGGCGACGCCGACGGGGGGCAGGGCGCCGGCCTCGGAGAAGCCCTTCCTGCCGCGTTTGCCGAGCTTGCCGGCCGATTCGAGGCCGCGGATCATTTCGCGTAAGCGCCGGCGATCTTCGCCCTTGAGGCCGAAGTGGCGGGCGATATCGCCCTTTTCCGCTGATCCGGCATCGCGAAAGAAGGCCAGCAGGGTGGCCTCGTCCGGCAATCCGGCGGCGGGTTTTCTGGGTGTTTTGGTCATTGAGTTCCTATGTAGGGCGCTTCGCGTAAAAGGGCGAAATCTTGCGCCGCTTGACCGGATGGGGTCGGGCGATCAGCTTCCGCCGCGCCCGTCCGTTCCGGAGTTTGTCTGAATGTCTTCCCTGCCGCTGAGCGACCACCCCACCCTGAGCGCGCCTTCGGGGTCGCTGCTGGACCTGATCGGCAAGACGCCGATGGTGGAGGTGACGAAGATCGACACCGGGCCTTGCCGGCTGTTTCTGAAGCTGGAGGCGCAGAACCCGGGTGGATCGATCAAGGACCGCATCGCCCTGTCGATGATTGCAGCGGCGGAGGCGGAAGGCTGGTTGAAGCCCGGCGGCACCATCGTCGAGGCGACGGCCGGAAACACGGGTCTGGCGCTGACCCTCGTGGGGCAGGCCAAGGGCTATAAGGTGTTGCTGGTCATCCCGGACAAGATGTCCAAGGAAAAAATCCAGCATCTGCGGGCCATGGGCGCCGATGTTCGCCTGACCCGGTCGGACGTCGCGCACGGCCACCCTGAGTACTACACTGATATGGCGGAGCGGCTGGCGCAGCAGATTCCGGGCGGGTTCTTCGTCAACCAGTTCGCGAACAAGGCCAACTCCGAGGCGCACGTCCGGACGACCGGGCCGGAGATCTGGGAACAGATGGGCCACGACGTCGACGCCTATGTCGCCGGCATCGGCTCGGGCGGGACGATTACGGGCGTGGCCGAGTATCTGAAGAGCCAGGGGTCGAAGGCCGAGATCGTCCTGGCCGATCCCGTCGGTTCGGTTCTGGCCGGGATCGTCAACGACGGCGTACCGGGACCGGAGGGGTCCTACACCGTGGAAGGCATCGGTCAGAATTTCGTGCCCGACACGGCTGACATGAGCCTGATCGACAAGGCCTATTCGATTCCGGACGCCGAGGCCGTGGCGACGGTGCGCGAGCTGTTGCTCAAGGAAGGCATTCTGGCCGGATCGTCGTCGGGGACGCTGATCGCGGCGGCCCTGCGCTGGTGCCGGGAGCAGACCGAACCGAAGCGCTGCGTGACCTTCGTCTGCGACACCGGGGCGAAATACCTGTCCAAGGTCTACAATGACGCCTGGCTGGCGGATCAGGGGCTGGGCGAGCGCGAACTGCATGGCGACCTGTCGGACCTGATCTCGCGCAAATACGAGAAGGGCGACGTGGTCACGGCCGGGCCGGACGACACCCTGGACACCGCCTTCAAGCGGATGCGCGGCGCCGACGTGTCGCAACTCCCGATCATCCAGGACGGCCGTCTGGTCGGCATCCTCGACGAGAGCGACCTGGTTCACGTGATGAACACCGACGAGATCACCCGCAAGGAGCGGTTCGCCAAGCCGGTGTCCTCGGCCATGACGCGCGACCTGGACACGGTCCAGGTGACCGAGCCGCTGGACGCCCTGATCCCGCTGTTCGACCGCGACCGGGTGGCGATCGTGCTGGACGGCGAAAAATTCGTCGGCCTGATCGCGCGGGTCGACCTGATCAACCACCTGAGTTTGAACCGGTAATCGTATGGCGAATTTGAAGAACAGCCAAGGTTTCTCGACCCGCGCGATCCATGCGGGCCAGCGGCCGGACCCGACCACAGGCGCGGTCATGACGCCCATCTACGCCACCTCGACCTATGCCCAGGAAAGCCCGGGGGTGAACAAGGGCTATGAGTATGCGCGGGGCAAGAACCCGACGCGTGAGGCGTTCGAGGCCTGTATCGCCGACCTGGAAGGGGGCGTTCAAGGCTTCGGTTTCGCCAGCGGCATGGCGGCGACCTCGACGGCGCTGGAACTGCTGGACGCCGGATCGCACATCGTCACGGGCGACGATCTGTACGGCGGGTCGTGGCGGCTGTTCGAGCGGGTGCGACGCCGGTCGATGGGGCTGGATTTCAGCTATGTCGATTTGAGCGATGTCGGCGCGGTCGAGGCGGCGATCACGCCGAAGACGAAGATGCTGTGGGTCGAGACGCCCACCAATCCGCTGATGAAGCTGGCCGACATCGCCGCCCTGTCGCAGGTGGCCAAGGCGCATGGTCTGCTACTGGTGGTGGACAACACCTTCGCCACGCCGTGGAGCCAGCAGCCGCTGGCGCTGGGGGCCGACATCGTCATGCATTCAGCGACCAAATATCTCAACGGCCACTCCGACATCATCGGCGGGGTGCTGGTCGCCGGGAATGCCGAGATCGCGAAGGAGATCAAGTTCCTGCAGAACTCGGTCGGCGGGGTGATGGGGCCGTTCGACGCCTTTCTGGCCAACCGGGGGCTGAAGACCCTGGGCTTGCGGATGAAGGCGCACAACGACAACGCCCTGGCCGTGGCGCGCTGGCTGGAGGAGCGCAAGGGCGTGTCACGCGTCCTGTATCCCGGCCTGATCAGCCATCCGCAGCACGCGCTGGCCAGCCGTCAGATGAACGGTCGGTACGGCGGCATGGTCACCCTGGTGCTGGACGGCGACCTGTCGCGGACAAAATCGGTGCTGGAGCGGTTCGCGGTCTTCACCCTGGCGGAGTCGCTGGGCGGGGTTGAGAGTCTGGTCAACCACCCGGCGATCATGACCCATGCCAGCGTGCCGAAAGAGGTGCGCGAGGCGGGCGGGGTCACCGATACGCTGATCCGGCTGTCGGTCGGGGTCGAGGATCTGGACGACCTGATCGCCGATCTGGATCAGGCGCTGGCTTGAGACGCCCCTCCTGAAACGACAAAGGGCGGCCGGAAGGGCCGCCCTTTGGTTCTCTACGGCGTATTCAGCCCTTGGGCAGAAGCACGGCGTCGATCACATGGATCACGCCGTTGGTGCAGGCAATATCGGCCGTCACCACCTTGGAACCATCCACGGTCACGCCGTCGGTGCCGTCAACGTGCACCGTCGCGCCGCCGGCCGTGGCAGCATCCATGACCTTGCCGGCCACGTCAGCGGCCATGACCTTGCCCGGCACAACGTGCAGCAGCAGGATCGCCGTCAGCTTGTCCTTGTTCTCGGGCTTGACCAGTTCTTCAACCGTGCCGGCCGGCAGGGCGGCAAACGCCTCGTCCGACGGGGC
>NZ_JANODA010000054.1:0-15926 GCF_031412435.1 Brevundimonas sp. | reverse complement strand
CCGGGCACCAGACGCTTGTAGGAGTTGGTGGTCGAGTTGGCGAAGGCGTTGATGGCCTTGGCATGCTTGATGATGCCGCCGATGTACCACAGACACTGCTGCGACAGGCCGGCGTACTTGTCGCCGGCGAACTGGGGCTTGCCGTCCTTCCAGATCGACATGTGGACGTGCATGCCCGAGCCGTTGTCGGCGAACATGGGCTTGGCCATGAAGGTCGCCGACTTGCCGTAGGCCGCGGCCACGTTGTGGATCACGTATTTGTAGAGCTGAAGGCGGTCGGCCATGGTCAGCAGGTCCGAGAACTTCAGGCCCAGCTCGTGCTGCGCCGGAGCCACCTCGTGGTGGTGCTTCTCGGGGTTGAGGCCGAGATCGCGCATGACGCCCAGCATTTCGCCGCGCAGGTCCTGACCCGAATCGACCGGGTTGACGGGGAAGTAGCCGCCCTTGGGTCCAGGGCGGTGGCCCATGTTGCCCTCGGTGTATTCCGAACCCGTATTGGCCGGCAGCTCGATCGAGTCATAGCTGTAGCCGGTGTTGTGCGGGGCGGTGTTCCAGCGCACGTCGTCGAAGATGAAGAACTCGGCTTCCGGGCCGAAATAGACCTGATCGCCCACGCCCGAGGACTGGACATAGGCCAAGGCCTTCTTGGCCATCGAGCGGCTGTCGCGGTTGTAGGGTTCGCCGGTGTCCGGGTTCATCACGTCGCAGAACAGGAACATCGTCGTCTGCTGGTAGAAGGGGTCGATGTAGGCGGTCGTCAGATCCGGCATCAGCAGCATGTCGGACTCGTTGATCGCCTTCCAGCCGGCGATGGACGAGCCGTCGAACATGGTGCCCTCTTCGAGGAACTCCTCATCGACGAGGTCGATGTCGAAGGTGACGTGCTGCAGGCGACCCTTGGTGTCGGTGAAGCGGACGTCGACGTATTTCACGTCCTTGTCCTTGATCTCCTGCAGGATTTTCTTGGCGGCGCTCATAGTCGATGATCCTTCTTCGTTTCTTCTGGGGAGGAAGTTTTTTGCGGAGTTCGGCCTAGACGGCCTGGGCTCCGGTTTCGCCGGTGCGGATGCGGATGACGTCGATCACGTCGGAGACGAAGATCTTGCCGTCGCCGATCTTTCCCGTGCGAGCGGCTGTCTGGATGGCCTCGACCACGGCCGGAGCCAGGTCGTCGGCGACCACCACCTCGATCTTGATCTTGGGCAGGAAGTCGATGACGTATTCGGCGCCGCGATAGAGTTCGGAGTGACCCTTCTGGCGGCCGTATCCCTTGGCTTCCAGCACAGTCATGCCTTGCACTCCGATGTCCTGGAGCGCTTCTTTCACGTCGTCGAGCTTGAACGGCTTGATGACGGCTTCGATCTTCTTCATGGGCGACCCCGAGGCGGCATCAGGTGGGCCAGACGCTCGGGGACCAAAGGGACATCGCATCGCAGCATAAGGCAAGGGGCGATTTGCATTTTCGTCACGGAAGGGCGTTGAGAGAAGCATGAGCGAAACCAATGATCCGATCCTGTGGCGCGCCGCCCTGCCGTGGCCCGGCCCCGATGCGCACAAGCATCAGCGCGGCCGGCTGGGCGTGGTGTCGGGCGGAATGCTGCACACCGGGGCGGCGCGGCTCGCGGCGCGGGCGGGTTTGAGGATCGGGGCGGGGCTGGTGCGGATCCTGTGCCCGCCGGACGCCGGGGCGCTGATCGCGGGGGCGGTTGAGGCTGTGATGGTCGCCAGCTTCGCCTCGCCGGCGTCGCTGGCGACCCTGGCCGGGTCGCTGGACTGCATCGTCATCGGTCCAGCGGCGGGCCTGACCCGGGCCACGGCGCGGAACCTGGCGGCTCTGGCCGCGACGGACACTCCCCTTGTCGTCGACGCCGACGCCCTGACCCTGTTCAAGGACCGACCGAACGACCTGTTCGCCTGTCTGGCCGGCATGGACGTGATCACGCCGCACGAGGGCGAGTTCGAGCGGCTGTTCCCGGGCCTGCTGGAGCAGGGGCGCGAGGCGGCGGCCGTCGAGGCAGCGCGGATCAGCGGCGCGCATGTCGTGCTCAAGGGGCGGGAGACGGTGATCGCCGCACCGGACGGGCGGTGCAGGATCAACCCGAACGGCTCGCCCTGGCTGGCGACGGCGGGCAGCGGCGACGTTCTGGCAGGGATGATCGGCGGGCTGATCGCCCAGGGCATGGACCCGTTCGAGGCGGTCAGTGCGGCGGTCTGGATGCACGCCGATGCCGCCGGGCGGTTCGGGCCGGGCCTGACGGCGGAGGACCTGCCCGGGCTGATCCCTGCCGTGCTGGGCGGTCTGGCGTGACGTCGCTACGAGTCCACAGGGCGGGAACAAAGGCGGAACATAGTCCTTGAGGTCGGGGATGTCGCGTGGTTCGCTTGCACGAAGGAGCCTGTGATGCGCGACATTCGAAACGACTTTTATGAGCCTCGGAACCGACACGAGCCCGGGGCGCGGCTGGTCGTGGCCTGCGTGGCCCGGGGCTGCGAACGGGCGGCGCTGATGGACCCCCGGCCTTTGTTCGGCGCGCGCCGGTTCTGGCCCCTGGCCGGGCGGTCAGAGCGGTTCCGATGCGCCTGCGGATCGCGTGAGACCCGGATCAGCTACACGGCCAATACGGCGCAGAAGAATGGTCCGGTGTCGCCGGCCGCGATGCGCCTGTGGCTTTGACGCCGGTTGCCTCCGTGAGCGTGGTCGCCTAGGTCCGTCAGGTGAGCCTTGAATCCCTTCCCGATGAGGTCGCCAGGGGCGACGTGACCGCCTATCGCAAGGCGCTGGGCGCCTTCGCGACAGGGGTCTGCGTGGTCACGGCCGACAGCACGCTGGGGCCGCTGGGGATCACGATCAACTCCTTCACCTCGGTTTCTCTGACACCGCGCCTGGTGCTGTGGTGCCTGGACGAGCGGTCAGAGCGGTGGCAGGCCTTTTGTGAGGCCGAACGGTTCTCGATCCACGTGCTCGACGCCCAGTCGGAGTCGCTGGCCCGCCGCTTCGCCAAGGGCATCGGCCTGATGGAGAGCCACGAGTTCCAGCGCGTGGGGGATGCGCCGCCGAGGCTGGGCGCGGCCGCCGCGCGGTTCGACTGCAAGACCCACGATCGGGTGCAGATGGGCGACCATATGATGATCATCGGCGAGGTCGCCGGCTTCGAGTCTTCGGACGCGGCGGCCCTGACCTATTTCCGGGGCCGCTACGGCGTTGCGGGAGGCCACACGGCATGAGGATCGGTTTCGCCGGGCTGGGCGTCATGGGCGGGCCGATGGCGCGTCATCTGGTCAAGGCCGGCCACGAGGTCGCGGGCTACAACCGGTCACCGGAAAAGGCGCGGGTGTGGTCCGAGGTCAACGGCGGGCGGTTCGCCGCGAGCGTGGGAGAAGCGGCGGACGGTGTTGACCTGTTCGTTCTGTGCGTCGGCAACGACGACGATGTGCGTCAGGTCGTGGCCGAGGCGCTTCCGGCGATGAAGGCGGGCGCCGTGATCGTGGACCACACGACGACCTCGGCGAAGGTGGCGCGCGAGATGGCCGGGCTGTGCGCCTCCGCCGGCGTCGCCTTCATCGATGCGCCGGTCTCGGGCGGTCAGGCGGGGGCCGAGAACGGCCAGCTCAGCGTCATGGCGGGCGGCGACGCGGACGCGCTTGAGACTGTGCGGCCGGCGGTCATGGCCTATTCGAAGGCGATCCAGCACATGGGGCCCTCGGGCTCCGGCCAGCTGACCAAGATGGTCAACCAGATCGCCATCGCCGGCGTGGTCCAGGGTCTGGCCGAGGCGGTGCATTTCGCCCGGGCCGCCGGTCTGGATACGGACGCCGCCTACGACGCCGTGTCCAAGGGCGCGGCCCAGTCGTGGCAGATGGATAACCGCTGGAAGACGGCGGCGAAGGGCGAGTTCGAGTTCGGCTTCGCCGTCGACTGGATGCGCAAGGATCTGGGGCTGGTGCTGGACGAGGCGCGGGCGAACGGGGCGGTCCTGTCGCTGACGGCCCTGGTCGATCAGTTCTATTCCGAGGTCCAGGGCATGGGCGGGAACCGCTGGGACACGTCGAGCCTGAAGGCGCGACTGAAGCCTTGAGGCGGCGTGGATTGGACTCGGAAAGAACCGGGTGCAAGAGTCCAATTCGCTGAGGAACGACGCGTAATCACTTGAACCTGAACGACTAATGGGCCGGACGGATTTGCACCCGGAGTGCAAGGAGTCCAATCGGCGCGGCAGGGCGTCTGTTCGGCGGGATGTCAAAGACCAGAGATCATCCTACCCTGAACGGAAGGGGCGCCTGTGATAGCGCCTCGAGAATCACAAATGGCCCGGGATTTCAGCGCTCTGTCCGACGCTGCAATGCGCATTCGGGGCATCGGGGAGCAAGACGGCCATGCGTATCGCGACGATCTTTCTGTTTCTGCTGGTCTGGTGCGGTCAGGCGAACGCCCTGACGCCTCAGACATGGACGCCGGTCGAGGGGGATGTCGTGATCGGCGACCTGCCGATGGCGCGCGGCCAGACCCTGTCCGACGCCCGCATGCACTACAGGACGTTGGGCGAGCCCCGGCGTGATGCGGGCGGCAAGGTGACCAATGCGGTGATGCTGTTGCACGGCACGGGCGGGACGGGGGCGACCTTCCTGTCCCCCCAGTTCGCGGGCGAGCTGTTCGGGCCGGGCCAGCCCCTGGATGTGACCCGCTACTATGTCATCATGCCGGACAATCTGGGTCACGGGGCCTCGTCGAAACCCAGCGACGGCCTGCGGGCCGCCTTCCCGGAGTATGGCTACACCGAGATGGTCGAAGCCCAGCGGCGGATGCTGGTCGGAGGGCTGGACGTCGATCATCTGAGGCTGATCCTGGGCACCTCGATGGGCTGCATGCACGCCTTCGTCTGGGGCGAGACGCATCCAGAGTTCGCCGACGCCCTGATGCCGATGGCCTGCATCCCGACCGAGATCGTCGGACGCAACCGGCTGTGGCGCGCGATGGTCAAGGACGCCATCCGGGCGGATCCGGCCTGGAACGGCGGCGACTATGCCGAACAGCCCGTGCAGGGGTTGAGGACGGCTGTGGACCTGCTGCTGCTGGCGGGCGGGGCGGTGATGCCGATGCACCAGGAGCTGGCCACGCCGGAGGCCGTCGACGCCTGGCTGGTGACGCAGCTGGAGCGGCGGCTGCCGACGCTGGACGCCAACGATTTCTGGTATCAGGTCAATGCGTCCTGGGACTACGACCCCTCGGGGAACCTGGAGCGGATCACGGCTCCAGTGACCTGGATCAACTCGGCCGACGACTTCATCAATCCGCCGGAACTCGGTCTGGCCGAACGGTTCGCACCGCGCATCGCCCACGGGAACTATCGGCTGATCCCCAACAGCCTCGACGGCAAGGGTCACGGAACCCACACCTGGGCCCGATTCTGGAAGGACGACCTGGTCGCCCTGCTGGCGCGCAGCGAGCCCTAGAGCCTGATCGTTCCTCGAGAACCGCTGCGCGGTTCCGACATGAAGCGTGAATCAGGCTCTTGCTTGAGCCTGGAGCCTGATTCACGGCATCAGCGGGTTCGCGAAGCGATCCCTCCTCAGCCGATAAGGCTCTAGGGAGCTTCGCGCCACGCCTGGAGGATCACGATCTTCGGCTGCAGCATCTGGCCGCGCATGAAGCCTTCACCCTCTGTCGGAGAGGTGGGCGCCGCGAGGATGGCGCGGACGACGTCCATGCCCTGAACCACCCGGCCGAAGACGGCAAACCCGTCGGGATCGACCGAGAAGGAGCGTCCGGCGTCGTAGGACAGGGTCGGGCCCACCGAGACGAAGAAGTCGCCTGTGGCTGTGCCCGGGGCATAGCGGGCCATCGAGACCGCGCCGTCGATATGACTGAGGCCTGTCTGGGTCGTCGGCTCGTGGGCGATGGGCGGCAGGACGCGCTCGGGGTCGTTGTTCACCCCGCCCTGGACGAGGCCCATCCCGGGGCCAGACTGCATGGCGCGGTAAAACGTCGCCCCGTCGAAGCGGCGCTCGTCGACGTATTTGAGGAAGTTGGCGGCCGTGATGGGCGCCTTGGTGACCTCGACCTCGATGGTGATGCGACCGGCCGAGGTTTCGAGCGCGACGCGGGGCAGGGCGGGCGCGACCGCGTCCTGCGCCATGACAAGTGCGGGCCACAGCACGAGTGCGGCGAGGCCGAGGACGAGGCGTCTGATCATCGGTACTGTCTCACGGCGTTTCCGAGCGACGCTAGCGATATCAGCCGGCGTCGGCCAGCACGCGGTCCAGCGACAGGACTGGCAAGGCGTCGATGTCCCACGAGCGGCCGCCGACAGGCTCGGCCTGGAGACGGCAAATTCCCGGTCCGGTCAGGAACGGAAATCCGAGGCTGACCGCGAGCTCGCGTTCGGTCCGAAAGCGGACGTTGGTAAGACCGGACCAGATGCGACGGCGCTTGTACTCCGGAATATGCGACGCGAACCGCCTTAGAGCGGCCGTCCGGACCTCCTGGCTGGCATTGGGAAGCACGAGGGTGACGCTGGTGACCGTCCCTTCCACCAGCTGTCTGACCTCGAAGTCCGGATCCTGGGTGCGCAGGTCGAGGCTGGCGAAATGACCTCGCAAGGTCTCATGGATGATCTTGAGCGACTGGAACGACGGGGCGCGCGGCACGTCGTAGACGGTGGCGGCCAGCTGGCCTCGCGTCTCGGCGGGGAGGATGCCGAGAAGCTCGACATATCCGGACCTCTGCGTCGGCCGGACGAGCGTCGAGAAGGAGACGGGCACATAGAGCGGGGTCGCGACCGGGAAATCGAGCAGGAAACGCAGCGCCGTCATGACGCAGCCGCCGTCGAACGACTCGGAGTCGTCGGGCAGATGCTCCTCGCCGTCGACGGCGCTGTAGTAGGTGGCCGCGCGGGACGGGGTGCAGCTGACGACGTCGCCGACGAAGGTCCGGGCCTTGGGGAAATAGATGCCCTGGGCGCCGTCTATCGACGGGCCGAAAATGAAGTCGTCGACCGGGCCCTTGGGCGCCCGGGCGTCCTCGGGGACATCGATCAGGGATCCGTCCGCCGCGATACGTCGCAGGCGCCCGCCTTTCGGCAGGCGACCGGGGTCCTCCATGGCCAAAAGCACCTCTTCCGCGCTGGAGGCGGTGAAGGCGCGGATCGCCTCGAGCTCGCCCTCGAACAGGACCAGCTTCACTGCATCCTCGACGCCCGTGCCGAACAGCCGCTCCTGAAGCTCGGTGGCCAGATGGGCCAGTTCGACGGTGTCGAGCTCATCGGAGCGTGGGTCGCTGAGCAAATAGCAGTAGTGGCTCAGCTGGTCCGCGGTGCGGGGGCGGACCCATCGCACTTCCAGAAAGATGGTGGCGTATTTGGCCACGAGCGGGCCAAGCGTCTCCGCAGGCAAATCGGTGCGATTTGCGTCCACCATCACCCGCAAGCACGAAACGGCCGTCATACAATACCCTTTACCCGAGTATCTGGCGGCTCCGAGGTGAAGAATTGACGAAGGAGCTTTGCTGTAAGGATCAGCGGTTCAGAAGCCTCGCGGCCTGGGGCGCGAAATAGCTGAGCACTCCGGCGCAGCCCGCGCGCTTGAAGCCTTGCAGGGTTTCGAGGATCGCGCGATCCTGATCCAGCCAACCGTTGGCGATCGAAGCCTGCATCATCGAATACTCACCTGAGACCTGGTAGGCGAAGGTCGGGATCTTGAACGTCTCGGTTACCCGCTGGACGATGTCGAGATAGGGCATTCCCGGTTTGACCATGACCATGTCGGCGCCCTCGGCGATGTCCATGGCGACTTCCTTCAAGGCCTCGTCGGAGTTGGCGTAGTCCATCTGATAGGTCTTCTTGTCGCCGGTCAGCATCTTCGCCGAGCCGACCGCATCGCGGTACGGGCCGTAGAAGGCCGAGGCGAACTTGGCGGCGTAGGACAGGATCAGGGTGTCGTGGAAGCCGTTGGCCTCCAGGGCCTCGCGGATCGCCTGGACCCGGCCGTCCATCATGTCCGACGGGGCGACGACGTCGGCGCCGGCGTGGGCCTGGATGAAGGCCTGTTCGGCGAGCCGCTCCAGCGAGGCGTCGTTGACGATCCGGCCGTCCTCGACGACGCCGTCGTGGCCGTGGTCGGTGTAGCAATCCAGCGCCACGTCGCACATGACGCCGATCTCCGGCGCGGCGTCCTTGATGGCCTTGATACAGTCGGGGATCAGGCCGTCGGGGTCGGTCGCGCCCGTGCCGATCGCGTCCTTGGTCGCGGCGTCGACGTGGGGGAAGAGGGCGACCATGGGGATGCCGAGATCGCGGGCCTCTATCGCCGCCGCCGCTGCGGCTTTCGGTGACAGGCGAAAGACGCCGGGCATGGAGGCGACCGGGACGCGGTCCTCGGCGCCGTCGTGGACGATCAGGGGCCAGATCAGGTCGGACGGCGTCAGGGTCGTCTCGGCCACGAGGCGGCGCACCCAGGGCTGGCTGCGCAGGCGGCGGGGACGGGCCATGGGGAAGGCGGCGGGGGAGAAGGGCAGGGTCATGGGCGCTGCTTACCTTCCTTCTCCCATTGCGAGAAGGATGCGGATAGAAGCCCAAGAAAACGACCGTTCGGGAGACACCATGGATTTCGCCCTCACCGAGGACCAGCGCGCCATACAGGACGCGGCGCGCGCCTTCGCCGATGCGGAGCTGGCTCCCCATTCGGCCGAGTGGGACGAGACGAAGCATTTCCCGGTCGATGTGATGCGTCGCGCGGCGGAGACAGGGTTCGCCGCCATCTATGCCTCGGAAGACCACGGCGGCATGGCGCTCGGGCGGGTCGAGGCGGCCCTGATCTTCGAGGAGCTGGCCAGAGGCGACGTGTCGACGGCGGCCTTCATCTCGATCCACAACATGGCGACCTGGATGATCGACCGGTTCGGCTCGGACGAGCTGCGCGCCCGCTATGGACCCCGTCTGGCGACGATGGAGCTGATCGCCTCCTACTGCCTGACCGAGCCGGGCTCGGGGTCGGATGCGGCGGGGATGCGGACGTCGGCGACGCGGGATGGGGATGATTTCGTCCTGAACGGCTCCAAGGCCTTCATCTCGGGCGCGGGAACTTCGGACGTCTATGTCGTCATGGCGCGGACCGGCGAGGCGGGACCGAAAGGCATCTCGGCCTTCGTGGTCGAGAAGGGCGCGCCGGGCCTGAGCTTCGGGGCGCAGGAGAAGAAGATGGGCTGGAATTCCCAGCCCACGGCCATCGTCCAGTTCGACGACTGCCGGGTGTCTGCGGCCAATCTGCTGGGCAAGGAGGGTGACGGCTTCCGTTATGCGATGATGGGGCTGGACGGCGGGCGGCTGAACATCGCGGCCTGTTCGCTGGGCGGGGCGCGGCTGGCGCTGGAGACGGCCCAGGCCTATGTCGCGACGCGCAAACAGTTCGGCAAGGCCCTGGCCGAGTTCCAGAACACCCAGTTCAAACTGGCCGATATGGCGACCGCGCTGGAGGCCGCGCGTCTGATGGTCCTGCGCGGGGCCTGGGCGCTGGACACCAACCATCCCGAGAAGACGAAATGGTGCGCCATGGCCAAGCGGATGGCGACCGACGCCTGTTTCGAGATCGCCGACGAGGCGCTGCAGCTGCACGGCGGCTACGGCTATCTGAAGGATTATCCGCTGGAGCGGATCGTGCGCGACCTGCGGGTGCACCGCATCCTGGAAGGCACCAACGAGATCATGCGGGTGATCACGGCGCGCGAGATGATGCGGCAATGAGCGAATCGGAAGTCATTACCCGGATCGAGGGTTCGGTCGGGCGTATCACCCTGAACCGGCCGAAGGCGCTGCATGCGCTGAACCTCGGCATGTGCGAGGCGATGACGGCGGCGCTGCTGGCCTGGCGGGACGACCCGGCGGTGAGCTCGGTGCTGATCGACCATGCGGGCGAGCGCGGCTTCTGCGCCGGGGGCGACATCCGGATGATCGCGGAGAGCGGGGCGACCGATGCCGTGCAGGCCAGGGCCTTCTTCCTCACGGAGTATCGGCTGAACCATCTGATGTTCGAATACCCGAAGCTGATCACGGCGATCGTCGACGGGATCGTCATGGGCGGGGGCGTCGGGATTTCGGAGCCGGCCGACGTGCGGATCGCGACAGAGCGGACGACCTACGCCATGCCGGAGACGGGGATCGGCCTGTTCCCCGATGTGGGCGGCGGCTGGTTCCTGCCACGGCTGCCGGGGGAGACGGGGACCTGGCTGGCGTTGACGGGGGCGCGGCTGAAGGCGGCGGACACGGTGGCGTTGGGGATCCATACGCATTTCGTCGCCTCGTCCGGGATGGAGCTCTTGAAAACGGACCTGCTGGCGACCGGGCCGGACGCTGTCGGCGATCATGCGGCTGACGCAGGCCCGGCGCCGCTCGCGCCGTATCGCGAGGCCATCGACCGGTTGTTCGCCTTCGATACGGTCGAGGACATCTTCGCCGCGCTGGAAGCAGACGGTTCGGACTGGGCCCTGGCGCAGCTGGCGATCCTGAAGACCAAGTCGCCGCAGTCGCTGAAGGTCACCCTGCGCCAGCTGCGGGCCGGGCGGGCGATGACTGACTTCGCCGAGGTGATGGCGATGGAATACCGGCTGGGTGGCCGGGTGGTGCGGACCCACGACTTCCAGGAGGGGGTGCGGGCCGTCATCGTCGACAAGGACAATGCGCCGAAATGGTCGCCGACGACGCTGGAGGGAGTGCACGACGCCGACCTCGACGCCCTGTTCGCGCCCCTGGCTGCCGACGAGGAATGGACACCTCGGGGCTGATGGCCTGCATCCTGTGACGCTTTCGTGCGTATGTTGGCTCAACCGCTGTTCGAGGATCGTCCCATGCTGAAATCGTCGCTGCTGATCGTGGCTTCCGCGATCGCCCTGTCCGCCTGCGCGCCGATGATGTCGGGGGAGACGCCGGCCGATCCAGCGGAGCGAGCCTCGGCGGTCGTCAACGACTACGCCCTGGCCATCGCCGATCCCCTGCGGCCCGCCGGCGAGGTCGCCCGCGACCCCCTGAGGAAGCCGGCCGAAATGCTGGCCTTCGCCCGGATCGACGGCGGCGAGCGGATCGCGGATGTGCGGCCGGAAGAGGGCTATTTCAGCCGCCTGTTCGCCCGCGCCGTGGGTCCCGAAGGCCGGGTCTACGCCTTCGTCCCGAACCAGACGGCGGCGCGGGAGAACGCGTTCGGCGACACACTGGCGACCGACTATCCAAACGTGACGCGGGTCACCGGCGCGCTGGAGGACCTGACCTTCCCTGAGCCTCTGGACGTGGTCTTCATGGGCCAGGAATACCACGACTTCGTCATCGACCGTTTCAACGTCGATGTGGCGGCGATGAATGCGGCGGTGTTCCGCGCGCTGAAGCCCGGCGGCCTCTATGTCATCCTCGACCACCAGGCGGCGCCGGGGGCGGGGACCTCGGTCGTCGGCACCCTGCACCGGATCGAGGGCTCGGCCCTGAGGGCGCAGGTCGAGGCGGCCGGCTTCATCTTCGACGGCGAGACCGAGGCGGTCCGCAACCCCGAGGACGACCACAGCCTGTCGGTCTTCGATGAGGCGATCCGCGGCCGGTCGGATCAGTTCGTCTATCGGTTCCGCAAGCCCGGCTAGACCTCGCGCGTCTCGAACATCAGCATCGAGGCGCCGCCGGTGGCGAAGCCTGCGACATCCGCCGCAGCCGCCTGACCCTGCGGGCTGGCGAAGGCGGCGGCGATGTCGGCGAGACTGTCGAAATACAGGGTGGCGGTCATATGGACGTCGGAGGGCCCCTCCGGCGTCAAAACCGGCCCGGCGCTGACCTCAAAGCGCCGCAGCCCCGGGATCGCCCTGGCGAGCGGGATGTGAACGTCGCGATAGTGGTCGGCGAAGGCGGCAGGATCTGCGGGCATTCCATAGGTCACGACGAGCTGGGCCACGGGCGTCTCCTTGCGTTGAAGTCCAGCGGTATCATGAATTCGACGACGGAACGCCACCTTCGCCTGACGTCGTTCTCCGGACGGGATATAAGCTGGCGAGCGCCATCAGTGCGCACGGGAGAGAAACATGCGCCGTTCCTTGATCCTCGCCGTTTCGGCCGCTGTCCTGGTCGCCACCGGAGGTTTCGCGCCCGCACTGCAGGACGCCGGCGACTATGCCGCCGTGCTGGCGGATTCCGATCGCCCGGAGGCCGACATGGCCCGGGACGCCGCGCGCAAGACCGCCGAGGTCCTGGCCTTCGCCGGGGTCGGGCCGGGCGAGACGATCGGCGACATGATCATCGGCGGCGGCTACTTCACCCGCGTCTTCGCCAGCGCCGTCGGCGATGAGGGCAGCGTCATCGCCTGGCAACCGGCGGAATTCATCGCCTTCCAGGCCAGCTATGGCGAGGCGTTCACGGCGGCCGATGCGATGGACAATGTCACCGGCATACGCTCGCCCATCGGCGCACCGGAGTTCCCGACCGGGATGGACCTGATCTTCACGGCCCAGAATTATCACGACCTGCACCTGCGGCCCTTCCCCACGGACACGGCGGCCAAGGTCAATGCGGCCGTGTTCGCGGCGCTGAGGCCGGGCGGCCTCTATGTGATCATTGACCACTACGCCCCGGCGGGCGCGGGGCTCGACGTCGCCCACACCCTGCACCGGATCGACATCGCCGACGTGAAGCGCGAGGTCGAGGCGGCGGGCTTCGTGCTGGACGCAGAGAGCGACATCCTGCTGAACGCTGAAGACCCGCTGACGGCCAACGTGTTCGACCCGTCGATCCGGGGGCAGACCAGCCAGTTCATGCTGCGCTTCCGCAAACCCGCGTGAGGGCTCTGGCGGCGGTCGGAGCGAGCGGCTAACCCCGGGCAAACGATAACGCTCAGGGAAACGCCGTCATGACCGCCACAAAGATCGCCTTCATCGGCCTGGGAAACATGGGCGGCGGCATGGCCGCCAACCAGGCGAAGGCCGGCCATGCGGTCGCGGCCTTCGATCTGTCGGCGGCGGCGCTTGATCGGGCGAAGGGTGCGGGCTGTGCGCCGGTCGCCTCGGTCGCCGAGGCCGTGCGCGACGCGAACGTGGTCATCACCATGCTGCCGGCCGGACCGCATGTGCTGAAGGTCTATTCCGAACAGATCATCGGCGTGGCGCCGTCCTCGGCGTTGCTGCTCGACTGTTCGACCATCGATGTCGATACGGCGCGCAAGGTTGCGGGCCTGGCGAAGGAGGGCGGCTACGCCTTCGCCGACGCGCCGGTGTCGGGCGGGACGATGGCGGCGGACGCCGGCACCCTGGCCTTCATGGTCGGCTGCGACGAGGCGGACTTCGCGCGCATTGAGGCGGCGCTGGAACCGATGAGCCGGGCGACCTTCCGGGCCGGCGATCACGGGGCGGGGCAGGCGGCCAAGATCTGCAACAACATGATCCTCGGCATCACCATGCTGGGGACCTGCGAGGCGATCGCCCTGGCCGAGAAGCTGGGTCTGGACCCGGTCAAGATGTTCGACATCGTCGCCAAGTCGTCGGGCCAGAGCTGGTCGACGACCACCTACTATCCGTGGCCGGGGCCGGTGCCGACCGCGCCGTCCAACCGCAACTATGACGGCGGATTCGCGACAGCGATGATGCTGAAGGACCTGAAGCTGGCCCAGGACGCGGCGGCCAAGGCCGGCGCCTCGACGCCGCTGGGCGCGCAGACCGAGGCGCTGTTCCAGATGTTCGATGGCCTCGGCTACGGCGGTCGCGACTTCTCGGGCATCCTGCAGATGCTGCGCGGGCGGCTGGACGAACTGCCGAAGACCTGAGCCGCATTATGGCGGACAGGTATATCCCCCAGCAGCGATTATGGCTTCGCAGGCGCGGAGACGGTTCAGTTTTTGCTGGGTTTCGAGAGCCAGAAGCTCGCTTTGCTGCTGAGCAACGTCGGTCTGGCTTCTCCAGTATCCGGCAAGATCCGCAGCAGCGCCTGCTGCAGCGACGGACATCGCCTCTCCACTTGCCTCGGACACCCAGGCGAAGGCCGTGGTCCGGCCGAAATCATCGAAGGTCATCTCAACCGAGCGCGTCTCACCGAAGGCTGCGTTCAGGCACAGTGATGCTGGCATGCTCCACTGAGCGGCGTGCATGATCAGAGGTGGAATGGGTGATTCAAGCCCGATGCCGGTCGGTGGCCTGACGCTCACGCGCACCTGCGCTGGCGCTGGAATCGGCATGTCCAGGTTGCAGGGTTCAACGCGCCGCGTCTGGTTATCGGAGGCGCCGCGCCAAGAAGACACTTCCACAGGGGTACGAGCCAGTTTCTCTGCGGACCATGAAAACGCTAGGTAAGGTGCGAAGGCCGCCCGCCACTCAGCGTCGGTCTCGCCCAGATACCATTGGGTCAAGGCCGTCACATCCAAGTCGGCAATCCCGTGCGTGACCGGAAATTGGCTTTGAGCGGTCGGAACAGCGTCAATGGCCACCCGACGCGAGAGCGAAAGACGCAAAATGCCAGTCTGGAGCGTCGCCAATTCCGTTATCAGGCTCGGCAGGGCTTCAGCTAGGCGCCGCTGGCGACGATCCGGCAAGTCGCGCTCAGGGCCCGAGAAATTTTCGCCAAGTTCCGCGCGGATATCCCGGATCTGATTCTGGATACGGTCCGCTCTCGCTAGCGCAGCAGCGACATCCGGGCGGCACTCCGGGGTCTGCGATGAGCCATCGAGTGCAAATACAGGTGCGAGCGTCACAGCGGTTTTCACCACGCTGGCGGCGATCTGCGCCGTCCGATCGGACGCCGAGGCGTTTACCTGCGTGATCGCCCCCGCCGCATTCACCCCAATCTTGACCGAGCGCCGTACGCGCCTGCTAGTGAGATCACTGCCGTTGATTTGATAGGTCTGTGCTTGGGCTCCCGGGGTCGGCGTCAATGACACAGCCCCCTCAGCCGCGAATGGCTGGCAACTGGTCAGACGCAGATTCAGCGTTACGGTCGCATCGGTTCTCGGCAGTGCGTAGATCGCGCCCGCGCCAGTGCCGGGGTCCATCGTCGCGCAAGCCGCAAGCGGCGTGGCCAAGATCAGCGCTAGCAGAGTAGCTTGCTTCATCCCGTCCTCCCGAGTGGAAACAAGGTGACCACAACCCATGAGAGAAGACAACAGCGATATCTCAAATATTTGAGAACCGTTATCAATTAAGGGTTTGCGGCGATTTGTCCTTGCACGCGCGTGGACAGAGGGGGCCAATCGGCGCATTACGCCGCCATCATTTTCCGGCTTGGCCGGAGCCCCCGAAAGAGCGCTTCGCTTGTTCGACTACACTGCCGCATTCCAGTCCGCCGTCGACCAGGTGAAGGGCGAGGGGCGCTACCGCGTCTTCGCCGACATCAAGCGCGTGCGCGGACAGTTTCCGAAGGCCGTGCGGCGGCGCGAGGACGGGTCGGAGCAGGACTGCGTGATCTGGTGCTCCAACGACTACCTCGGCATGGGCCAGCATCCGGTCGTTCTGGAAGCGATGCAGGCCGAGCTGGACGCCGTGGGCGCCGGGGCCGGCGGCACGCGCAATATCTCGGGCACGACGCGGTCGGCCGTGGACCTGGAGGCCGAACTGGCGTCCTGGCACCAGAAGGAAGCCGCGCTTCTGTTCACCTCGGGCTATGTGGCCAATGAGGCGACGCTGACGACGCTGCAGCGGATCCTTCCCGGCCTGATCATCTTTTCCGACAGCCTGAACCACGCCTCGATGATCGCGGGCATCAGGAACGGCGGCTGCGAGCGCCACGTCTTCCTGCACAACGATCTGACGCACCTTGAGGAACTGCTGGCTGCGGCGCCGGCGGATGCCCCCAAGCTGATCGCGTTCGAGAGCGTCTATTCGATGGACGGCGACATCGCCGACCTGGCCGGGACCATCGCCCTGGCCAAAAAATACAACGCCATGACCTATCTCGACGAGGTCCATGCCGTGGGCCTCTACGGCGCGA
>NZ_JANODA010000053.1:0-115418 GCF_031412435.1 Brevundimonas sp. | reverse complement strand
GTCTCCACGGGCCTGAGCCGCTACGACTACGTGGACATCCAGGCCAAGACGGCGCGCCAGATCGCGGAAGAGCCTGTCGATGTGGCGGTCATCCTGTTCGGCACCAACGATGCCCAGGGCATCAGTATGGATGGCGAGATTCACGCGTTCGGCACAGAGGGCTGGAAGGCCGCCTATGCCAGGCGGGTCGACGACCTTGTGGCCATGCTGAAGGGCCAGGGCATCGCCGTCTATTGGGTCGGCCTGCCCAAGATGAAGCGGGCAGGGTTCGATGCGAAGATGGCCCTGATCAACGGGGTCGTCTCGGCGCGGATGGCGGCGCTGGGCGTGCCCTATATCGAGACCGAAAGCCTGACCGAGAATGCGGACGGCGACTATGACGCCTATCTGGCCGAGACGGGCACGGGTCGGCGGCGGCTGATGCGGGCCAATGACGGAATCCACATGTCGATGGCGGGCTATCTGCGGCTCGCCGAGCCGGTCGCCGCGCGGCTCAAGCGAGATGCGGGGCTAGGTTCGCCTGTGGCGGCGACCGCGCCCGCCGCCGGGGCGTGATCCGGACCGCGCTGATCGCTGCCGGTGCGCTGGTCGTCGCCGGCGCAGGACAGGCGCAGGAACGTCCCTATATGGCCCTGCCGTCGCCGGTCAGCGCGACCTGTGCCAACGGCCTGTGCCAACCCCGGGCGCTGGCGAATTTCTTCGCGGCCCTCGATCGGCCGGGGCGACCGGTGCGGATCGTCCAGTTCGGCGACAGTCATACGGCGGGCGGCGACATCCTGTCCTCGCTGATGTGGCGGTTGCGCGGGCGGTTCGAGGGGCGGGACATCCTCCTGAACGCCCACGGTATCGTCGGGGCGACGCTGAACGCCATGGCCGCGATCGAGCCGCTTCTGGGCCCGCAGGACGGGACGCCGGACCTGGTCGTGATCGCCTATGGTACCAACGAGGGGTTCGACGAGCTGCTGGACCCGGCCGTCTACGAGGCCCTGCTGCGCGGGCAGATCGACCGGGTCAGGCGGGCCGCACCCGGCGCGTCGATCCTGATCCTGGGTGCGCCGGAGGCCATGCGCGGCGACGGGGGCGGGACGTGCCCCGGCGACATCGAGCAACGCTGGAAGGCCCCGGCCATGCTGTCGATGGTTCGGGACGTGCAACACAGGGTGGCCGCGTCGACGGGCGTCGCGTTCTGGGACTGGAAGGGCCGTATGGGGGGAGACTGTTCGGCCTTTGCCCTGACGCAGGGGGAGGCGCCCTTGATGCGCGGCGACCGCGTGCATTTCACGGGGCCCGGCGGCGACTGGATCGGCGCTCTGCTGTTCGCCGACCTGATGACCGCGCACGACCGGCGGGGGTTCTGAGGTGCTGTTCCCGACGCTGGCCTTCGGCGTGTTCTTCCTGTTCGTCTATTTCACCGCCTGGTCGCTGGATCGCGAGAACGGGCGGCGAAAGCTGTTCCTGCTGCTGGCCAGCTGGTTCTTCTACGCGCAGTGGGACTGGCGGTTCGTCGCCCTGCTGATCGCCTCGGCGATCCTGAACTGGGGCGTGGCGGCGCTGATCGCGCGGTCTGACGAGGCCGGGCGGCGAAAATGGCTGGTCGGGCTGGGTGTCGCCTGCAACCTGCTGATCCTGGGCTTCTTCAAATACTACGGCTTCTTCGTCGAACAGGCGGGCGACCTGCTGACCCGGTTCGGGTGGGAGCGGGACCTGCCGCTGCTGCAGATCGTTCTGCCGGTCGGGATTTCCTTCTTCACCTTTCAGGGCATCAGCTACGTCGTAGACGTGCATCGCGGGAAGACGCCGGTGGCGAAGTCGCTGCTCGACGTCATGCTGCTGATGAGCTTCTTCCCGCATCTTGTCGCCGGGCCGATCGTGCGGGCGTCGGACCTGTTGCCCCAGTTCGACCGGGCTCCGAGGCTGACGCGGGAGATGGCGACGCACGGGCTGCTGCTGATCTGCTGGGGGATGTTCAAGAAGACGGTGATCGCTTCAGAGCTGTCGGTACGGCTGGTCGATCCGGTGTTCTTCGACCCGGCCGCCTACGGGACCCTGGACCTGATGGCGGCGGTCTATGGATACGCGGTCCAGATCTATTGCGACTTCTCGGCCTATTCGGACATGGCGATCGGGATCGCGGCGCTGCTCGGCTATTCCTTCCCCCGCAACTTCGACCAGCCGTATCGGGCCAGTTCGATGCAGGACTTCTGGCGACGCTGGCACATCAGCCTGTCGAGCTGGCTCCGGGACTATCTCTATGTGCCGCTGGGGGGCGGCAAGAAGGGGCTGGTCCGGTCGTGCCTGAACGTCTTCATCACCATGCTGCTGGGCGGGCTCTGGCACGGGGCGGCGTGGACGTTCGTGGCGTGGGGCGCGCTGCATGGCGGGGTGCAGGTGGTCGAACGGCTGGGACGGGCGGTGATCGGAGAGGGCAGGGGACCGCCGACCTGGCTGGGGGTGCTGGTAACCTTCCATATCGTCTGCCTGGGCTGGATCCTGTTCCGGGCCGAGACCTTCCCGATGGCGATGGAGGTGCTGACGGGCCTCAGCCGGTTCGAGGCGGCGACCCTGGTGACGCCCTTCCTGCTGACGCTGATCGTCGGCGGCCTGGCCATGCACTGGCTGCCGCCGCGTGCAGCCGAGGGGATCGCGACCTGGCTGAAGCCGGCGCCGTCCCTGACGATGGGGCTGCTGGTCGGCGCGGCCATCCTGCTGGTCGAGGCCGTGCGCCCGGACGGCGTGGCTCCCTTCATCTATTTCCAGTTCTGAGGGCGACGAGATGAGCGACCGTCCCGACGATCCCGAAATCCCGCTGGCTCCGTTCCCGACGGAGATCCGGGCGAACCCGTTCCCTCCGCTGGAGGGGGACGCGGTCGAACCCTATCTGGACGATCCTGTCGAGGATGTCGGCCTGGACTCTTCCGGCGATCCTCCCGTTCCTGTTTCAGGGGGCGACTGGATCGAGACGGCCGACGCGCATGACCTGCCGACCGCGCCGGAACCGCTCAATCCGCTACTGGCCCTGGGCCGGTTCGCCTTCCCGCCGGGAGAGCCGCCGGATGAGGAAGGGGTCGCCGCGCGCGACCGTCGCTGGACCAGCCGCACCATCGTGCTGGCGACCGTCTTCCTGCTGATTTTCAACGCGGTGTCGATCCAGAACTGGTCGCGTCAACAGGCTCCGGGCTGGGTGACCACCACGGTCCGCCGGTTGGCCGACGTCTGGGCCGAACAGATCACGCAACTCGGCGCGGACCAGCCGAGACAGACCGTGAGGGACGGCTATGAGACGGCGCGAGATGCCGAGTGGGCGGGCCGGCGCGCGGCCTAGAGGAAGCCCAGGCCTCGCGTGACCATATTGCCGAGATTCGGGAAGATTGAGTCCAGGTTCGCTTCCGAAACGCCAAGCCAGCGGCCCATGGTGGCGGCGTACTGATCCACCGAAGTGGTCGGAACGAGGTAGCTCCGGCTCATGTCGGGGTTCCGGAAGGTTCCGAGGTCCACGCCGAGCGTGGGATACTGGCCGTAGATGTCGCCGCCGCGCACCGCGCCGCCCATGACCAGATGATGGCCACCCCAGGCATGGTCGGTGCCGTCGCCGTTGGTGGTAAAGGTCCGCGAGAAGTCCGAAGCCGTGAAGGTGGTGACGGCGTTGCGCATGTTGACGCCGCCCAGATTGCCCAGGGCGCTATCGAAATAGCTGAGGGCGTGGGCGACCTTGGACAGGTTGTTGGCCTGGGCCGTGTTCTGGAAGTCGTGGGTGTCCCAGCCACCGAGGCTGACGAAGAAGACCTGGCGGCGCAGCCCCAGGGTCGGAGCGGCCGCGATCATTCGCGCTACGGTCTGAAGCTGGACGGCGAGACTGTTGGTCTCGGTCGCGCCGGTGATGGGGTTGCGGTAGGCGGGCGCGGTCGCGACCCCCGTGACCGCCGATGACGCGAAGGCGGTGTTCAGCGAGTTCGCCGCCCCGATCGACCGGCCAGTGGTGGTCGCATAGTCGGCGGCGAACAAACTGGCCGAGGACGTGTCGGTGACCAATTCGCGGACACGGGCGGGCGCGATCGTCGAACCGAACAGGGCGCCGCTGGCCTGACCGTTGATGACGACCGCCGGCTGGGCCCCCGTGCTCATCTGGTACTGGACGACGGACTGGCCCGACAGGAACACCGCGTTGCCTGAGGTCGAGACGGCGGTGAAGAGGGAACTGGTCCCGTTCATGCCGTTCAGCAGGTCGCCGAACCGACCGCCCCAACCCACCCTCGCGCCTTCGGTCTGGCCCGCCTGCCAGGTCGATTGCTGGTCGTTGTGCGAGAAAAGGTTGGCGGGAAAGGCGACGGTTCGCGCCTCGTACTGGGCCTTGGTGATCGGACGCACCAGGGTCCCCACATTGGCGACGACGGCGAGACGCCCCGCATCGAAGAGGTCCTTCGCCGGGGCCATAAAGGGATGCAGTCCGAAGGTGCGAACCGAGGCGTTGGTGCCGGCCGGGATCGGCTGGATGGTGCGCGGAATGATCGGCAGAACTCCGCCCCAGGCCTCTGGCGAGTCTGCGGTCGAAACCCGTCCTGTGACCGGATTGGTCGCGCCGACCGGTGTCGGAGGCGTCCCCACGGGCATCAGGGCGATAGGATCGTTGCCGGTGTTCCGCGCGGCGAAGTAGCGACCCCAGCTGTCATTGTCGGTCGCCAGAACCATGTTGTGAGCGTCGTTGCCCCCGAACAGGAAGACGCAGACCAGGGCCTTGTAGTCCGGCGCGCTCTGGCTGACGGCGTTCCCTGCGGCAACGAGCTGCGCCGCGAAGGGCGCGGCGGCGCCCAGCATCGACAGGCCCCCGCCGACGCGGAGAAGCTGGCGGCGGCTGTATTTTCCGTGGGTCATCGCGCCGTCCTCACCGCTGAACCAGATATTCGGGAGACACCATCGTCATGTAGACCGCCAGTCGGGAGCGGTTCAGCAGGGCGGTGTCGATCGTCGCCTGGTTGGAACCCGTGGCGGCCGGGACGGCGATGCTGTTCACACTCTCGACGATCCGCGCGCGCAGGGTCGAGGACATCTGGCCGTACAGAAGCATCCGGCTCATCCGGTCTGTCAGGGCGTTGGCGTCCGCGGCTATGGCGACCTCTCGCGTATAGGCCGAGCGGACGTCGCTGCCGGTCCCGATGCCGGTCCCGATCGCGGTCTGCATGGTGTTGGCGTATCCAGCGACGGTGACTTCGTCGACGATCTGGAACTCCGGCGCCAGCAGGTTCTGGGCGCCGAGCCGGGTGTTGGGCGGGACATAGCCGGGGCGGAAGAAGTTGAAGACCGAAGGAGAGGCGAGCGCCGACTGACCGAGCGATGTGTTGGCGCTGGTGGAGTTCAGCAGATAGTTGCCGCTGACCGAGGTCGCTCCGAAGGCCCGCATCCAGTTGGTCATGCGAATGACCGGCTCGCGAACCTTGCCGAAGGTGGCGCTGGAGGTCGAGTTGATGTCCCGCGCCTCCGCGTCGAGCAGAATGGTCCGCACCACGACGGCCAGATCGCCCCGTACGCCCGAGCCGTTGTTGATGAAGGCGGTCGAGCAGCGGCTGACATAGCCCGCCGACGGATTGGAGGTCACCAGCCGCTGGATCAGTTGTTTGCAGATGAAGGGCGGGACATTGACGTTGTTGAAGATGGTGTCGAGCGCGGTCTTCAGTTCCGCCACGCCGTCGGTCGAGCCGGCGGGAAGGGTCACCCCGAGGAAGGTCTTGGCCGAGGTCGAGTGAAACTGGGGGTACAGGATCATCGAGCGGACGTAGGAGTCGTTGTTGCGTCCGCCGCCGACGAAGGTCGAGTTCGTCGGCGTGGCGGCGTACCAGCTGAAGCCGGTGAATACGCGGGCCAGGTTCGAAATGTCGGCGGGTGTGTAGGTCGGGATGGCGGCGCCGTTGGCGTCGCGGCGGACGGTGCCGTCGACGTTCAGCTCCTGAACCCCGATGGACATCAATTGCATGACCTCGCGGGCGTAGTTCTCGTCCGGAGTCCGACCCGTGGCGGGGTCCTCCTTCTGGTTCGCCAGGTGGGTCAGGTAGATGCCCATCATGGGATGCAGCGACACCTGCTCGAGCAGGGTGCGGTAGTTGCCGAAGGCGTTGGCGCCCAGCATGTCGTAGTAGGACGCCGCGCCCCGGACATCGATGTTCGCGTCCGTCAGCGAGATGACGAAGATTTCGGACAGGGCGAGTTTCACCCGCTCCCGCAACTGGGCCTGGCCGGTCGCGGAATAGAGCCAGAAGCTTTCGTAGAACTGGTTGGGGCCGAGCGTCGCCGCCGGATTGGTCAGACGCAACTGCGCCAGCCGATTGTCCGTATAGGCCAGGTGGGACGAGGATTGGAGGGCCAGCTGAGCGTTGATCCAACCGGCATAGCCGAGCGATTTGACCGAATCGATCTCGGCATCGGTCGGGCCGAAAGTGGCCTGGGTCAGAAGCTTGGCCGCGTCGGCGTCGCTGATGACTGGCGCAGGTGTCGGGGGTGGAGTGGTTCCGCCGTCGCTTCCACCGCCTCCGCCTCCGCCGCAGGACGTCAGGCCGATGACCAGGGCGACAGGCAGCGCCCAGGCGCGAAGTCGGCTGAAATGGATGGTCTTCCGCACGCTTGTCCCCCGACTAACGCTGGTTCCTGTGCATGACGTTAGAACCGTTGCGTTGTTGAAGGGAAGAGATTCCGTAGGGAACGGAGTGTTTTCGTCTTCACCGTCTTTCCCCGTCGCCGTAGAGAAGACAGCGCCTTTGGGCAGGGGAGTGTTGTGTATGCTGATGCGTGCCGTGTTGAGCGCCGTTGTCGCGCTGTCCGTGCCCAATACGGGATGGGCCCAGACGGCCGCGCAGCCGGCGCCCGAGATCACGCCGGCCGCCGTGCCTGCGGCGGAGGCCGAGGCCGAGACGCCGAAGTGGGACGTTCAGACCCCGCCTGGACCCGCGCGCGACGCGGCCATCGATGTCACCGAAGGCACCTGGATGGCGCTGGACGTCAGCCCGGACGGTCGGGAGATCGTCTTCGACATGCTGGGCGACATCTATGTGATGCCGATCGGCGGCGGCGAGGCCCGGGCTATCGCGTCCGGCGTCGCCTGGGACATGCAGCCGAAATACTCGCCCGACGGGACGAAGATCGCTTTCACCTCCGACCGCGACGGCGGCGACAACATCTGGGTCATGGACCGCGACGGGTCGAACCCGACACAGGTGTCGGACGAGAGCTTTCGCCTTCTGAACTCGCCCGACTGGTCGCCGGACGGTGAGTTCATCGTGGCGAGGAAACATTTCACCTCGGCCCGGTCACTCGGGGCCGGCGAGATGTGGATGTATCACCGCTCGGGCGGCGGCGGGGTTCAGCTGACCGAACGGCGGACGCAGCAGAAGGACTCGGGCGAGCCGGCCTTCTCGCCCGATGGCCGCTATCTGTATTTCTCGGACGACAACACGCCGGGCGAGACCTTCCAGTATTCCAAGGACGTCAACACCGAAATCTATGTGATCCAGCGACTGGATCGCGAGACGGGCGAGGTCGAGGAGTTTCTCGGCGGGCCCGGCGGCTCGATCCGGCCGACGCCATCGCCGGACGGCAAGTCCCTGGCCTTCATCCGGCGCGTTCGCTACCAGTCGACCCTGTTCGTGATGGACATCGAGAGCGGGCGCGAGACGGCGATCTACTCCGGTCTCGACCGCGACATGCAGGAGACCTGGGCCGTCCACGGCGTCTATCCGGCCATGAGCTGGACGCCGGACAACTCCGCCATCGTCTTCTGGGCCGGCGGCCAGGTCCGTCGCATCGACGTGGCCTCGCGCGAGGTCGCGGACATCCCGTTCCGCGTCGCCGACAGCCGTCGTATCCAGGAGACCGTGCGCTTCCCCGTCGAGGTCGCGCCCGACACCTTCGATGTGAAGATGATCCGCTGGGCGCGCACGTCACCGGACGGCTCGCGGGTCGTCTATGAGGCGCTGGGCAATCTGTGGATCAGGGATCTGCCCAACGGTACGCCACGTCGCCTGACGCGCCAGTCGGACCATTTCGAACTCTATCCCAACTGGTCGCGGGACGGCCGGTCGATCGTCTACACGACGTGGGACGACGAGGACCTGGGGACCGTGCGGGTGATCCCGGCGGCCGGCGGCGAGGGACGGGTCGTGACGACCAACCCGGGCCACTATATCGAGCCGACCTTCTCTCCGGACGGACGGACCATCGTCTATCGCAAGGTGGCGGACGGGACCCTGACCTCGGGCCTTTGGAGCCGCGAGCCGGGCATCTACCGCGTTCCGACGGCGGGCGGCGAGGCGACCTTCGTCACCGACGACGGCTCGGCGCCCCAGTTCGGAGCCTCGGACGACCGCATCTATTTCACTGGCCGGGTCGAGCGGAACTCCGCGCTGAAGTCGGTCGACCTGAACGGCCACGACGAACGGGTTCACCTGACCTCGGAATGGGCGGCCGACTATGTGCTGTCTCCGGACGAGCACTGGATCGCCTGGACCGAGCGGTTCAACGCCTTCGTGGCGCCGTTCGCGCAGACGGGGCGGCCGGTGACCCTCTCGGCCGACGGCAAGGCCCTGCCGCAGACGCGGTTCACGCGCGACGCCGGCGACTGGCTGACCTGGTCGGGTGACTCGAGCCGCCTGAGCTGGTCGCTCGGGCCGCAGCTGTTCAGCCGCGACCTGAACCAGGGCTTCGCCTTCGTCCAGGGCGCGCCGGCCGAACTGCCCAAACCGCCGGAGACGGGGATCAATCTCGGCTTCCAGCAGGCCGCGGACCGGCCCGAAGGCCGCCTCGCCCTGACCGGCGCGCGGATCGTCACCATGAACGGCGACCGCGTCATCGAGGACGGGGTCATCGTCACCAACGGCAACCGCATCGAGGCCATCGGCGCGCGCGGCGAGGTCACGGTTCCGGCCGGCGCCGTCATCGTGGACGTGGCCGGCAAGACCATCATCCCCGGCATCGTCGACGCCCACTGGCACGGCTCCATGGGGGCCGACGAGATCATTCCGCAGCAGAGCTGGGTGAACTATGCGGCGCTCGCCTTCGGTGTGACCACGATCCACGACCCGTCGAACGACACCTCGGAGATCTTCGCCCACTCCGAGCTGGCCCGCGCCGGTCGGGTGGTCGGGCCGCGAATCTTCTCGACAGGGACGATCCTGTACGGCGCGAACACCAACTTCACGGCGGTGGTCAACAATCTGGAAGACGCCCTGTCGACCCTGCGGCGGATGCAGGCCGTCGGGGCCTGGAGCGTCAAGAGTTACAACCAGCCGCGCCGCGACCAGCGCCAGCAGATCATCGAGGCCGCGCGCCAGCTGGGCATGAACGTCGTGCCGGAGGGCGGCTCTCTGTATCAGCACAACATGACGATGATCGTGGACGGACACACCACCATCGAGCACTCGATCCCGCTGGCCCGGATGTACGACGACGTTCACGACCTGTGGCGTCAGTCGGACACGGCCTACAACCCGACCCTGGTGGTATCCTACGGCGGCTCATCCGGTGAGAACTACTGGTATCAGGAGAGCGAGGTCTGGAACCATCCGATCCTGACCCAGTATGTCCCGCGCCGTCTGCTGGACGCGCGCGCGCGGCGGCCGGTGACCCAGCCCGCCAACGAGTGGAACCACATCCAGATCGCGGAACAGGCCAAGGCTCTGAGCGACCTCGGCGTCGTCGTCGAGATCGGCGCTCACGGCCAGCGAGAGGGGCTGGGCGCCCACTGGGAGATGTGGATGCTGGCCCAGGGCGGGATGACTCCGTTGGAGGCGTTGCGGGCCGGGACGCTGAACGGCGCCCTGGCGTTGGGTCTGGATCGCGCCGTCGGCTCGCTGGAGGTCGGCAAGCTGGCCGATCTGGTGGTGCTGGACTCCAATCCGCTGGAGAACATCCGCAACACCACCTCGATCCGCTACACCCTGGCCAACGGGCGGCTCTACGACGACCACATGAACGAGATCGGGCTGCGCCAGCGGGCGCGGGCGCCTTTCTGGTTCGAGAACGAGAGCGACCAGGGTTTCGCGGTCGGGGCGGCCGAAACCGAGGGACACGGCCACGACGGAGACTGATGTTCGGCAAGCGTCAGCGTTGCGGCGTTGTGGTTTCAGCACCCTGTCGATAGCCGTCGCTGTGGCGGCATGGCCGCGGCGAGGCGCCGGTCCGCGCAAGCGGAACCGTTGGCGGCGACTGGACTTCTTGTTCTGCTGAGTCAGCGCCGCCGACGGAGACCGCCATGCCTCGTTATTTCTTCCGCCTCCGCGACGGCGAGGTGATCCGGGACGAGGATGGTGAAGATCTGGCCGACAACGACGCAGCGTGCGCGGTCGCGCTCGAGGTGTTCACCGAGACGATTCCATCAAGGCGAGAGACGCTGATGGGCGGCGGCGACTATGAGGTGATGGTGACCAACGCCGACAACGGGCAGGTCTACAGCGTCACCGCGCAGGGTCGGCGGTTCTGATGGTGAGCACGGCGGCGGATCCAAACGACAACAGCCTGTGGGCGGCGATGGCGGCCGAGGACAAGGCGGCGTTGCGCCCGCAACTGATTCTCCGCCACCTGCCGCAGGGCGACGTCGTCACGCGGGCCGGTGAAACGGTGGAGGTTGTCTATCTGCCGGTCACGGCGGACCTGGCCAACGTGATCCGGTTCGAGGACGGGCGCTCAGGCATGGCGACCAATGTGGGCCGTCAGGGGGTGACGGGACTGGCGGCGTTCCTGGCCGACGAACCCTGCGGCTGGGACGTCGAGGTGCAGATCGCCGGCGACGCCTGGGCCCTGCCCGCCGACGCGTTGCGGCACCGCGTGCTGGAGAGTCCGCTGCTGTTGCGGGTTCTGATGCGGCTGACACACAACAACCAGGTCGAGGCGGCGCAGAACGCGGTCTGCAACGCCGTCCACACAGTGACGCCGCGGCTGGCGCGCTGGCTGCTGACCATCAAGGATCGGACCGGGCAGGACGCCTTCAAACTGACCCAGGACGACCTGGCCACCACGATGAGCGTGCGGCGGACGACCGTGAACGCGTCCTGGCAGGAACTGGGCAAGCTCGGCGGCATCAAGGCCTCACGCGGCGTGGTGCGGATCGCCAGCCGCGAGGTGCTCGAGCACGCCGCCTGCGAATGCTACGGCGCGCTGAGAAGGCGGATGGTGTCGATCGACTAGAGGTAGGGAGCCCACATGAAGGCGGCGGTCCCGAAGACGCCCAGCGCCGTATAGGCGGCGGCTGCAACGACCACGACGGCCGCGAGTATCTTCAGGAGGGCGCCCGAACTGCGCTGGGCGACGAAATAGAGTTCCAGCACGGCCAGCGGGATCAGGTAGCTGCCGAAGGTCATCACGCTGTCCACGAGACCGCTCATGTCGGCGGTCAGGCCGGCCGGGCCGCGATTGAGGACAATCCAGCCCATCAGACCGACCCTGAGGAACCACACGCCGCTGACGACCATAAAGGTCCGCATGGCCCACTTCCGGTGCTGTTCGAACCGGCGTGCGACCGCGTGCCGCCAGGCGAGGCCGGCGAAGATCAGGATCAGCACTGCGTTGATGAGGATGGCGACGTTGGAGATCGTGGACAGATAGGTCCCTCTGACCAACGCCAGCCAGACGCCGCTCAGCGCCATGACGATCGCGAGGACCAGAAAGGTACGGCCGGTCCAGCGGTGCAGTCCAGGCCATCGGCGCCGAATGGCGGGGATCAGCTGCATCAGCCCGCCGAGGGTGACCACGGCCGCGAGCAGGACGTGGGCCGCGAAGACGATATTGCCCGTGTCGTCACCGGCGATGTAGCCGTCGATCAGGGGCTTGTCGTTCCAGCCGGCGAAATTTCCCGTCGCGGTTCGCACGCCGTAGTAGGCGACGATGAAGCCGATGAAGGCTGTCTGACCCACGGCGGCGATCAGGAACCAGAGTAGGCCGGCCCAGAGCAGGGCCTTTGCGGCGGGGCCGCGTGAGGGCGAAGAGGAAGCGATAGGCGACATGGATTCTCCCGACGGGTCTCGAATTTGAGGTCGTCGGCAGGGATGCGGGCCGGTCGGGCGCGGGGTCTCGCCGATTTGGAATTCGGCCAGAAGTTCTTGTTTCGGGAGCATGGCCCGGTCATGAAATGGGTCCGGGAGGACGCGATGTCCACGACCACAGGGTCCAGTTCGACCGCCGGCCTGATCGGGCTGGGGCTCCAGCCGCCAAGCCGGCTGCGCGCGTATGCGGTGATCGCGGCGGGATCATTCGTCAGCTACATCCTTTCTCGTCTGCTGGGAGGCGGGGTCGGGACGGCCTTCGAGGCTGTCGGGGTTGGAGCCTGCGGCTGGGCCTGGCTGTTGACACGAGCCCTGTTCGATCCCGCCCCGCGCGACGTCCTGTGGCCGCGCATCGTCGGGCCGCTCGTCGCCGCCAGTGGAGCTATGGCGGTGTTGACGGCTGAGGGCGGCCTGGCGTCTAGGGTGGCCGGCAATGTCTATGCGCTCGGCGGCTCGACGGCGCTGCTCCTGACCTTCGTCGAGCCGTTCAACCGATATCGTCGCGACATGCCGGGCGGTGAGAAGCGGTTCCGGCTCGCCTTCCTCGGCCTCTACGCCGTTCTGGTCGCAGCCTCTGTCCTGGGCCTGTGGGTGTCGAATGGCAGCGAAGCCGACGCGCTGCGGGACGATTGGACCAAGGGCGGCTCGGCCGTCGTCGGCTTGTGCGCGGTGATGGCGGCGGTCTGGTTCCGGCTACGGAATCCGCTGACGGATCCGGTCCCGGTTCGTCGTGCGCCGACGGCCGAGGACGCACGTCTGGCCGAGAGGTTGCTCCGGCTGCTCAGGGACGAGGAGATCGACAGCGATCCGGACCTGAGAATCGGCGACGTCGCGGCGCGCCTGGGCGAGCCGGAATACAGGGTGTCGCAGTGCATCGGCGCGGCGATGGGGTTCCCGAACTTCAATCGGCTGATCAACCATCACAGGATTGAGCGGGCGAAGGCGCGGTTGACCGATGCTGCCGATGACGCCTCCATCCTGCAGATCGCCTTCGATTGCGGCTTCGGATCGATCGGGCCGTTCAACCGGGCATTCCGGGATCAGGTCGGCACGACGCCGCGCGCCTATCGCTCGGCGCGCCGCCAGCCGGTCGGGATCTCTAAGGAGCCGATGGTGGGTGATGTAGGGTTCGAACCTACGACCCGCTGATTAAGAGTCAGCTGCTCTACCAACTGAGCTAATCACCCATACCATCGTCGCACGGTCGTCAGGTACGCCCGGCGGAGGGGCGGAAATAGAGACATCGACCACGGGATGCAAGGGTTTTCCGCCCGGTGTTTCGGTTCGCCGCAGGGCAGTCTAGCATCCCCGCGGAATCGGTCCGGCAAGGGCCATCGGGGGAGTAAGCGAATGGCCTTCTGGAACCGGCGCAAGTCGATCGACGCGATGCACCAGGCATCAGACGGGCCGAGGCTGAAGGCGACCCTGAGCTGGCCCCACCTGTTGGCGCTCGGCGTCGGGGCCATCGTGGGCACCGGCATCCTGACCCTGATCGGGGTGGGCGCCGGGCTGGCGGGGCCGGCGGTGATGATCAGCTTCGGACTGGCCGGACTGGTCTGCGCCTGCGCGGCCCTGGCCTATGCCGAGCTGTCGACCATGATGCCTCAGGCGGGCAGCGCCTACGCCTACTCCTATGCGGTGCTGGGCGAGTTGATCGCCTGGATCGTGGGGTGGAGCCTCATTCTCGAATACTCACTGGTCGTCTCGGCCGTGGCCGTGGGCTGGTCGGGGTATGCCGTCGGCTTCCTGACCGGGCTCGGGATCGACCTGCCGACGGCCCTGACGGTCGGGCCGCATGTGGCGGGCGGGGTCGTCAATCTGCCGGCCGTGGCGATCATCGGCCTGGTCACTGGCCTGCTGCTGCTGGGCACCCGCGAGAGCGCGACGCTGAACGCCGTGCTGGTGGTCATCAAGGTCCTGGCGCTGATCGTCTTCGTGGCCATCGCACTGCCCGCCTTCGACGCGGCCAACTTCACCCCCTTCATGCCCAACGGCTTCGGAGCCCCGACCATGCCGTTCGCGGAGCTGATCACCGGCCAGCCCGTGGTCCAGACCGGGGTCATGGCGGCGGCGGCGATCATCTTCTTCGCCTTCTACGGCTTCGACGCCATCTCGACGGCGGCGGAGGAGACGAAGAAGCCCGAACGTGATCTGGCCATCGGCATCGTCGGGTCGATGCTGATCTGCACGGTTCTGTACCTCGTGGTGGCGGCCGCAGCGATCGGTGCGCGGCCGGTGGCCAGCTTCGCCGAGAGCCCGGAACCTCTGGCCCTGATCCTGAGGGAGATGGGGCAGGGGACGGCGGCCCAGTGGATCGCGGCCAGCGCCGTGATCGCCCTGCCGACCGTGCTGCTGGCCTTCCTGTTCGGCCAGAGCCGCATCTTCCTGGGGATGGCGCGCGACGGCCTGCTGCCGACGTCGCTGGCGAAGATTTCCAGCCGCGGCGTGCCCGCGGTGGTGACGGTCTTCACCGCCATCGTGGTGGCGGCGCTGGCCGGCGTCATGCGGCTGGACGAGCTTGCCTCGCTGGCCAATGCGGGGACGCTTGCGGCGTTCGCGGCGGTGGGCGTCAGCCTGATCATCCTGCGCCTGCGCGATCCGAACCGGGTGCGGATGTTCAAGGCGCCGCTGTGGTGGCTGGTCGGGGCGATCACCATCGTCGGCTGCGTCGTCTTCTTCTTCAGCCTGCAGACCCGGACCCAGCTGTATTTCCTGTACTGGAACCTCGGCGGACTGGTCGTCTACTTCCTCTGGTCGTCGCGGAACGCCCGTCTAGCGAAGAACCCGGATCAGGCCGCCTGATGTCCCGCCGCGACCTGTCGGGCGCCGTCGACTTTTCGGTCCTGGACCGGACGACGGGCGGCGACGACGAGGTCGCGGAGGAGATCCTGGGCCTGTTCGTGCAGCAGGCGGGGATGTGGTCGCCGATGCTGGATGCGCGCCAGGAGGGCTGGCGCGACGCCGTGCACACGATCCGGGGCGCGGCGGCGGGAATCGGGGCAGGTGTCCTGGCCGAGGTCTGCGCGGAGGCCGAGGCGGCTGAAAAGGATGTTGCCCCGGCCAAGCTGGATCATGTCAGGAACGCCCTGGGCCAGGCCCTGGCCGATGTGGCGGCCTGGCGGCACGAGCTGATGCTGAGGTCGCTGAAGGGCTAGCGCCGCGTGCGGTCGTAGACGCCGAACTCGTGGGCGATGCAGCGGTCGATGAGCAGACGCCAGACCGGCTCGGCGATGTCGCGGGACAGGTGATGGGCGTCGGCGCTGGTCAGCACTTTCGACACGACGTCCTCGATGCGGGCGTCGTCGTGGACGGCGTCGCGATCCGGCTTGATGCGGGCGGCGGCGTCCATGTAGCGCTGGCGCTCGGCGAGCAGGGCGACGAGGGCGCGGTCGAGCGCGTCGACGCCCTGGCGGACCTCGGACATCGACTGGCAGGCTGCGGGATCCACCCGCGCATCCACGGCCACGATCTGCGGGTGGTGTTCAGCCGACAAAAGCGCGCTCCAGAACATAGTCGCCGGGCTCTGCGTTGGAGCCCTCCTTCATGCCGAAACCGTCGAGCAGAGCGGCGGTCTCCTTGATCATGGCCATGGAGCCGCACAGCATCACGCGGTCGCGGTCGGGCGAGAAACCCTCCGGCAGGCCGAGGTCGCGGAAGATCGCGCCCGATGAGATGCGGTCGGTGATCCGGCCGGGGGTGTCGAACGTTTCCCGGGTCACGGTCGGGTAGTAGGTCAGCTGGGCCTTCGCCTCGTCGCCGATCAGGGGATCCTCATGGATGCCCGTGGTCAGGAAGTCGCGATAGGACAGGTCGGCGACGTTGCGCACCGTGTGGCAGACGATGACGCGGCCGAAGCGGCTATAGGTGTCGGGGTCGCGGGCGACGCTGAGCCAGGGGGCCAGGCCGGTGCCGGTCCCTATCAGCCACAGCGTTTGCCCGCCGGTCAGGGCGTCCAGCACCAGGGTGCCGGTCGGCTTCTTGCCCATCAGCACGGTGTCGCCGGGCTGGATCTTGACCAGTCGCGAGGTCAGGGGGCCGTCGGGCACGGCGATGGACAGGAACTCCAGTTGCTCGTCCCAGGCGGGGCTGGCGATCGAATAGGCGCGCAGGACGGGCTTGCCCCCGTCAGCGCCCGGCAGGCCGATCATGACGAACTCGCCGGAGCGGAAGCGGAAATCCTCGGGCCGGGCGACGCGGAAGCTGAACAGCTGGTCGGTCCAGTGATGGACCCAGACGACCTCAAGCTCGTGGAAGGCGGAGGGCTTCGGCGGCGGCGGGGAGAGGGCGGCGTCGGTCATTGCGGGTCTTCTAGGCGGACGGGCCGCCGGGCGAAAGGTCGTCGGGGTCGCGGGGCGGACCGCCTCCGGAAATTGGAGTCCGGATAGTCCGTTGAGTCTGATGCGCCAGACTCCGGAAATTGGAGTCCAGATAGTCCGTTGAGTCTGGTTCGTCGCATCGAACATCGTGCGATCGGGCCTATCAGGCGAGCACGCCAAGATAGGTCGCAGCCGTCCAGATGGAAGGGGATGACGCGGCCCATTTCTGCGACTAGCGTCCGTCCCCATGCGCACAGTTCTTCTTGCTTCCGTCTTCGCCCTGACGGCCGGTTCGGCCTTCGCTCAATCAACGACTTCGGCCAACCCCGCCGTGCTGACGCCCGAGCGGGTGTTCGCCAACCCCAGCCTGAACGGCCCGGTCGCCCAGGGGGTCAGCCTGTCGCCGGACGGCGATCTGGTGGCCTTCCTGAGGGCGCGCGAGGACGATGTCTCGGTGCTCGACCTGTGGGCGGCGCCGACCGGAGCGGGCGAACCGTTCAAGCTGATCGACGCCCGGGCCCTGGTCCCCGACGCCGGCGAACTGTCGGAGGCCGAGAAGGCGCGGCGCGAGCGGATGCGGATCAGCCAGCGCGGGGTGGTCGAATATTCGTGGGACGAACAGGGTCGCTACATCCTGGCCCCGCTGGAAGGCGACATCTTCCTGGCCAGCCGGGAGGGGGGCGAAATCCGCCGCCTGACCGAGACCGAGGCCGACGAGGTCGACGCCAAGGTCAGTCCGGAAGGCAACTACGTCTCCTTCGTGCGCGATCAGGATCTGGTCGTGATGAACCTTTCCTCCGGCGCCGAGCAGGCGATTACCACGGACGGCGAGGGCCTGATCACCTGGGCGACAGCGGAGTTCATCGCCCAGGAGGAGATGGATCGCGATACCGGCTACTGGTGGAGCCCGAACGAGAAATTCATCGCCCTGCAGCGGACCGACGAATCGACCGTCGACATCGTCCCGCGTCTGGACATCACCGGCGGCGGCGCCAGCGTGATCGAGCAGCGCTATCCGCGCGCCGGTCGGCCGAATGCGGTGGTCGAACTGTATGTGCAGGACGTGGCCGCCAACCGGCGGGTCAAGGTCGATCTGGGGACCAACACCGACATCTATCTGGCGCGCGTGAACTGGTCGAAGGACGGCGGGACCCTGTACGTGCAGCGTCAGTCACGGGACCAGAAGACGCTGGACCTGCTGGCCGTCGATCCGGCGACCGGCGCGTCACGGGTGATCGCGACCCAGACCTCGAACGCCTGGGTGCCGTTGAGCCACGACTTCAAGCCTCTCGAGGACGGGACGTTCATCTGGTCCTCGCAGGAGAGCGGCTGGAAACACCTGTACCTGTATGGTCCCGACGGGCGTCAGATCCGGGCGATCACGCACGGCGACTATCCGGTCAAGAGCCTGAACGGCGTGAACACCGAGACGGGGGACGTCTATTTCACCGCCTCGATGCGCGACGGCGAGGAGTATCCGATCGAGCAGCAGCTGTTCCGCGCCAGCCTGAACCGCACCGTCGAACCCGTGGCGGTGACGCCGCAGGGCGGATGGTGGTCGGCCAGCGTGAACCGGACCGGCACCGCCTATGTCGGCAACTACACCGACCTGACCACGCCGATGCGGTCGGGCCTGTATCAGGCGGACGGGACCTTCGTGCGCTGGATCGAGGAGAACGCCCTCGACGCCGATCACCCGTTCGCCCCCTATGTCTCGCGCCGCCCGGCGACAGAGTTCGGCACGCTGGAGAGCCACGGCGAGACCCTGGTCTGGCAGATGTCGAAGCCGGTCGATTTCGATCCGTCGAAAACCTATCCGGTGGTGATGGAAGTCTATGGCGGGCCGTCGGGCGGCGGCGTGCGTCGAGGCTGGCAGAAGTCGACCACTCAACTGTTGACCGAGGCTGGGTATATCGTCTTCCGCCTCGACAATCGCGGCGAGGGCGACCGGTCGGCGGCCTTCAAGGAAGCCCTGTATCTGAAGATGGGCCAACCTGAGATAGAGGATCAGGTTCGGGGGGCCGAGTACCTGAGATCGTTGCCTTATGTCGACGACGCGCGGATCGCCATGATGGGTTGGTCCTATGGCGGGTTCATGAGCCTGATGGCGCTGACCGAGCCCGAAATGGGGCTGGCCTCGGCCATCGCGGGGGCGCCGCCGACGGAGTGGAGCCTGTACGACACCCACTATACCGAACGGTTCATGTCGACGCCGGAAGCCAACGCCGAAGGCTATGCGGCGTCGGACGCCATCCCGCGCCTGGACAATCTGACGGGCCGGCTTCTGCTGATGCACGGCATGGCGGACGACAACGTCATTCTCGAGAACTCGACGCGGGTCATCGACGCGCTTCAGGTCAAATCCATTCCGTTCGAACTGATGCTCTATCCCGGGCAGCGGCACGGCGTTCGGGGCAACGAAAGGCAGCTGCAACAATGGCGAACCTATCTCGACTTCCTCGATCGCACGATCGGCTCGCGGGCGCCGTCGGCGGACTGATCCTTTCGGCGCTGGCGGCGCCGGCGTTCAGTCAGGATCTTGGGCCGATGCTGGCGGCGCAAGCGGCGGCGTCGGACGTGGAGTGCGGCGCGCTCGCGGCGACGCGGGGTGCGGGTCCTGTCCAATCCGCCGCGGTGGTCCAACTCGCCAAATGCTACTCCGACGCGGCCAACTTCCACGCGGTCATCCGTTGGACTCCGCTGCCGGACGTCGCGGCGTTCGAGGCGCGCGGAGGGGACGGCCTGTCCATCCTCCTGAAGGACAACATCGAGACGGCCGACATGCCGACGACGGCGGGCTCTCTGGCGTTGGCGAACAACGCGCCGGGACGCGACGCGCCGCTGGTCACGCGGCTGCGCGAGGCGGGCTTCCTGATCCTCGGCAAGGCCAACCTCTCGGAGTGGGCCAACATCCGTTCGAACCGGTCGATCAGCGGCTGGAGCGCGGTCGGCGGTCTGACGCCCAATCCCTATGACAACACGCGGACATCCTGCGGATCGTCGTCGGGCAGCGCGGTCGCGGTCGCCGTCGGACTGGCGCCCGTCGCCATCGGGACGGAGACCAACGGCTCCATCGTCTGCCCGGCCTCGGTCAACGGGGTGGTCGGGTTCAAGCCGACGGTGGGGCTGGTCAGCCGCACCCATATCGTGCCGATCAGCCATTCGCAGGACACGGCCGGGCCGATCGCCACGACGGTGCACGACGCGGCCCTGGTGATGAACGCCATCGCCGGGTCGGACCCGCTCGACGCAGCGACGGCCGAGGCGGATGCGCGAAAGGTCGACTATGTCGCCGCGCTGGATGCGGACTCCCTGCGTGGCGCGCGGATCGGCGTGCTGCGGTTCATGGCGAACAATTTCTCGGACGACACGAAGGCGGCGTTCGAACGGTCGCTTCAGGCCATGCGCGACGCCGGCGCCGAACTGGTCGAGATCACCGAGGGGCCGGACATGCGGGCGATCGGCGGGGCGCAGCTGACGGTGCTGCTGACCGAGCTGAAGGTCGACCTGAACGCCTATCTGGCCTCGACCGATCCGGAGCAGGTGACCACGCGGACCCTGGCGGATGTCATCGCCTTCAACGCCGCCGAGCCGCGCGAGACCGTGCTGTTCGGACAGGAGCTGTTCGAACGGGCCGAGGCGACCGGCGGGCTGGAAGACCCGGCCTATGTGACCGCTCGGGAGACCTCGCTGAGGCTGTCGGGCGTCGAGGGGATCGACAGGATGATGGCGGAGAACCGGGTCGTCGCTCTGGTGTCGCCGACCACCTCGCGCGCCTGGACCAACGACCGGGAGGATGACGACGACGGCCAGGGGTCGGCCAGCACGCTCGCCGCCGTCGCCGGCTATCCGCACCTGACCGTGCCCATGGGGATGGATCGCGGCATGCCCGTCGGCATCAGCTTCATGGCCGGAGCCTGGCAGGACGCGACCGTGCTGTCGCTGGGGTATGCGTTCGAGCAGAAGACGATGGCGCGGGTGGCGCCGCCGACGGCGAACTGATTGATCAAGATCGACAAGGTTGGCGAAACTCGGGGGAGACGCACAATGAACGTTCGTGACGCACAGCAGGATCTTCGAAGCGCCTACGTGGGGGGCGGGCCGGGGGTGATCGTTTCCGGCCTGGTCTGGTTGGCTGCGGGCCTCGTCGAACAGACGCAGGGCATTCAAACCGCCTTCATCGTCCTGTTCCTCGGTGGAATGCTGATATTCCCGCTCACGACCCTGGTGGTGAAGTTCGGCTTCAAGCGAGCGAAGGCGACGGCGGGGAATCCTCTCGGTGCGACGGTCATGGAATCCACTGTGGCCATGATCGGCGGGCTGGTCGTCGCCTGGCTGTTCCTGCCATACCAGCCCGAATGGGTGTTCCCTGCCGCGGCCATCGCCGTCGGGACCCACTATGCCGTGTTCAAGACCGTGTATGGCGATCCGATCTTCTGGCTGCTGGCCGGGCTGATCACGGCTGTGGGCTTCCTCGGCATCTTCGCCGATCTGCCGCTCCCCGGCGGCCCGATCCTCGCGGTGGCGGCGATCGAGATCGTTTTCGGTCTGCTGCTGACCCTTCGCGGCGTAGGGGCGCCGATGCGCGGTTCCGTGACCGAGCAACAACAGGGCGGATCTGTCGGCGATCCGAACTAGGAACTCGACCCCAGGCGGCGCAGTTTGTCCGGCATGGAAAAGCTGTTCATCCGTTTCGCCACCCTGACCGCCAAGATCGCGGGCAAGCCGTGGACCTTCATCGCCTGTCTGGGGATCGTCGCGGTCTGGGCCGTGACCGGGCCGATCTTCGGGTTCAGCGAGACCTGGCAGTTGATGATCAACACCGGCACGACCATCATCACCTTCCTGATGGTGTTCCTGATCCAGAACACCCAGAACCGCGACGGCGCGGCGATGCAGGCCAAGCTGGACGAGCTGGTCTATGCGGTGACGAAGGCCGACGCCCGGTTCATCGGCATCGAGCACCTGACCGAGCGGGAGCTCGACAAGATTCTGGAGGAGGTCGAGAAGCGCGGGCTGGAAGTCCATGCGGGCAAGCCTGCGCGCGCCATCAAGGGCAAGCCAGCAGTTCGCGCCGAAGACGTGGAGGCGCTCCAGCCCAAGGCGGCGACGCCGGCCGCCGAACGCAAACCTACCGCCAGATCACGCGCCAGGGCCAAGGCGTGAGCGACCTGATCGCCAACGTCTTCGGCACGGCGGCGGCGGCCTGTTCGATCGCCAGTTTCGCACCGCAGATGATCAAGATCTGGAAGTCGCGCGACGCCTCGTCGGTGTCGCTGAGAACCTATGCCCTGACCGTGACCTGTTTCGTGCTGTGGGTGGTCTATGGCGTGCTGAGCGCAGCCTGGCCGATCATCATCGCCAACGCGGCGGCGCTGGTGATGGCGAGCGGGGTTCTGGCGATGAAGTGGCGGTTCCGGGACGGGGATCCGGAGAAGGGCTAGGTCGCAAGACTGTTCAGCCAGTCTTCCAGATTGGTGTAGCCGTCGCCGTCGCGATCCGCCGCGCCGTCAGGGGTCGACGGATCGAGACCTCGGGCGGCCTCCCACTGATCGGGCATTCCGTCAGCGTCCGTGTCGGTCCAGGGCGTTCCCGGCGCGAGGTCGGGCCAGCCCCCGACGTCGGTCTGGGAGTTGATGATCCGGCCCGTGCCGTCGAGGACCCCGGCGACGATGCGGGTGTCCACGGCGTCCCGGGCGCGCGAGGCGCCGGCCCTGGCCAGCACCGACGCGTAAGCCTGATCCGCCGTTTCGGTCGCGCCCATGGCCCAGTCGGGGAGGGCGGTCAGGCGATAGCCGGGCGCGTCGTCGCCGGTGACGGGCGCGTAAGGGTCGGCGGGAACAACCCCGTCGACGCTGTTGCCCTCGAACCAGGCATGGGCCGCCGAGGATTCCTCCTCGAAGATCAGGGCGCCGGTCGAATCCGGGCCGCGTTTGTAGGCGTTGCCGGCGAAGACATAGGTCGAGATCGTCGCCGGATCCTTGTCGGCGTTGTAGCCGGCGTGACCCTGGCCCCAGTCGTAGAAGACGTTGTTGGTGAACTCGAAGCGCGGGCCGACCGGGTCGATGTCGGGCGTCAGATAGTTTCCGGGCCGCGGCATTCTGGCGCGGTGGGCCGCCCACAGATTGTGGTGGAAGGTGAAGCGGGCCCCGCGATTGCCGCGCACCAGCGAGCCATAGCCGTGGTCGCCCTTGGAGTGGGCCGACAGGTTCAGGCTCTCGGCGATGATCGACCACTGGACGGTGACGGCGTCGATGACCCGGTCGCGGCTGCCGATCGACAGGGTCTCGTCCACCGACCAGGAGGCGGAGACGTGGTCGAGGATGATGCGCTGGCCCCGGTCGATGGTGACCGCGTCTGTCTCCACCCCGTCTTCGTCGCCGAGGCGCGAGCGGATGTAGCGGATCACCACATCGTCCGCGGAGATCAGCAGGGGCTGGCCGCGCAGGGTGATTCCGCCACCCGGCGCCGTCTGTCCGGCGATGGTGAGGCGCGGCTCGCGGATGCGCAGAGGGGTGGCCAGCCGGATGGTTCCGCCGATGTCGAAGACGACGGTCCGGGGCCCGTCCGCCTCGACCGCGGCGCGCAGGCTGCCGGGGCCCGAATCGTTCAGGTTGGTGACGCGAAGCACGGCTCCGCCGCGCCCTCCGAGGGCGACGCGACCGGCGCCGAGCGCGCCCGGAAAGGCGACAATTTCCGTCGCGTCAGCCTGACCGGGCGCGGCGGCGGTTGCGCATCCGGCGGCTGTGGCGAGAATGCCAGCCGCCACGCCTGCCTGAACGAGACGGGTTGCAAGATCGGTCTTCATCGGGTTAGGTTCGCCATTGATACCGGTGTCAGGTCGCTTTTCGGCCGTGAATGATACCGGTGTCAATCGGTCACGGGGAAGGCTCCGGACCGGGAATAACAGATCGGCGACAAGCCGGCGTCATGACATTCCTTGGGAGGAGGCATTATGTATCAGTATCGTCAGGGGCGCCCTTGCGCGCTCCGTAGTGGGCTTGTGGCCGGTGTATCCGGCCTGGCCATCGCGCTGACCCTGGGGGTCGCGAGCGCGTCCGCCCAGACCGCGCCCGCGCAGGATGAAGAGGCGACCCAGGTCGACGAAATCGTCGTCACCGGCTTCCGGGCCTCGCTCGACGCCGCGCTCAGCATCAAGCGTCGCGAAGCGGGCGTCGTCGACGCCATCGTCGCCGAGGACATCGCCGACTTCCCCGATCTGAACCTGGCCGAAGCCGTCCAGCGCATCCCTGGCGTCTCGATCGACCGCGACGCCGGCGAAGGCCGTTCGATCACGGTTCGCGGCCTGTCTTCGGACTTCACCCGCACCCGCATCAACGGCATGGAGGCCCAGGCCACCACGGGCGGCACGGACTCCTCGGGCGGCGCGAACCGCGGCCGCGGCTTCGACTTCAACGTCTTCGCTTCCGAGCTGTTCAACTCGATCACCGTGCGCAAGACGGCCGCCGCCGAGACCGAAGAGGGCTCGCTGGGTGCGACCATCGACCTGCAGGCCACGCGCCCGTTCGACTATGACGGCTTCACCCTCGCGGCCTCGGTGCAGGGCGGCTACAACGATCTGTCGGAAACGACCAACCCGCGCGGCGCGCTGTTGCTGTCCAACACCTGGAACGACGGCATGTTCGGCGCTCTGGTGTCGGTCGCCTATTCCGAGCGCGACCTGTGGGAAGAGGGCTTCAGCTCCGTGCGCTGGGCTCCGGCCGCAGCGCCGGGCTCGACCAACTCCGGCGGCTTCTGCTCGCCGCTGGGTCTCGCGCCCCAGAACCCCGGCAACAGCACCGCTAACGGCACGACGGCGACGACCTGCGCCATCGGCGTCAACCGTCCGGCCGGCACCGCCGAGAACATCGCCGCCTACAACACCGCCAACCAGGCCGGCGTCTTCATTCCGCGCTTGCCGCGCTACGGCCGCCTGACCCACCATCAGGAGCGTCTGGGCGTCACCGGTTCGTTCCAGTTCGCGCCCGATGACGACACCGTCATGAGCCTGGACATCCTCTATTCGAAGCTGGATGCGACCCGTCAGGAAGACTTCCTGGAATCGCTGTCGTTCAGCCGCAACGCGGCCGCCGGCGGCCAGACCCAGATCGCCGTGCGTCAGGCGGCGGTCGAGAACAACGCCCTGGTCTATGGCGTCTTCGACAACGTCGATATCCGGTCCGAGCAGCGTTACGACGAGCTGTCGACCGAGTTCACCCAGGTGAACTTCACCATCGATCGCCAGTTCACCGACACCCTGCGGGGCAAGTTCTACATCGGCCGGGCCCAGTCGGAGTTCGCCAACCCGGTCCAGACGACGGTCACGCTCGATCGCCAGAACGTCCAGGGCTATTCCTTCGACTTCCGCAACAACCCGAACACCCCGGTCCTCAGCTACGGATTCGACGTCGCCAATCCGGCTAACTGGGGCTGGCGGGACGTCAGCCTGGGCACGACCCTGGCCAGCCTGCCGCGGTCGGAGATCCGTCTGCGTCCGAACGGCGTGGACACCACCTTCGAAGCCGTGTCGGGCGACATCGAGTGGGACGCCAACGACTGGCTGACCCTGAAGGCCGGTCTGCACGGCAAGACCTATCTGTCGGACTCCTACGAGTTCCGCCGGACGGACGAGACGGTGGTCCCGGCCCTGCCGGCCGGCACGACGGTCGCCGGCATCACCAACCTGCTGACCGGTTTCGGCGCCGATCTGATCCCCGGCGGCACGGCCTCGTCGTGGGTTCGTCCGAACCTTGACGCCATCGCCAGCCTGTTCAACATCTACTGCAACTGCAACACGGGCGTGGCCGGCGGTGACTTCAGCCTGACCGGCATCACCAACGGCAATGCCCGCGGCGGCAACCGCACGATCGAGGAAAACGACTTCGCCTTCTACGTCCAGGCGGACTTCAACACCGACCTCGGCGGCATGCCGTTCCGCGGCAACATCGGCGTTCGCAAGGCCTATACCGAGTTGATCGCCGAGGGTTACTCCTCGACCGGCGGCGGCACGCGGGTCCGTGGCGAGAACAAGTACGACGACGTCCTGCCGTCAATGAACCTGGCCATCGAGCCGATGGAGGACCTGATCGTCCGCTTCGGCGCCGCCAAGGTCATGGCGCGTCCGCAGATCGGCAACACCCTGGCCGGCACCAACTATCTGGTGCCGACCACCTCGTTGAACGCCACGGGACCGAACTTCACGGCCTCGATCGGCAACGTCGGCCTGGAGCCGTTCCGCGCCAAGACCTACGACTTCACCGTCGAGTGGTATTTCGCGCCGGAAAGCCTGCTGTCCTTCGCCTACTTCTACAAGGACATCGACACCTACATTCAGATCATCCGTCAGGACCTGCCGTACACGGCCCTGACCGGCCTGAACCCGTCGGCGTTCGATCCGAGCCTGTGTACCCTGGCCTGCTCCGGCTCGACCGTCTTCCAGCTGACCTCGGCGGTGAACACCGAGGGCGGCCCGCTGAAGGGCTTCGAGATCAGCTACCAGCAGCCCTTCCGCTTCCTGCCGGGCTTCCTGCAGAACACGGGCGTCCAGCTGAACTACACCCACGTCGAATCCGAGATCGACTACTGCAGCGACGCGCTGTGCACGACCTTCTTGACCAACGACCTGATCAACCTGTCGCCGGAAGCCTACAACGGCACCCTGTACTACGAGGATGAGCGGTTCTCGGCGCGGGTCTCGGCCTCCTACCGCCAGGAATATCTGCAGAACGTCCCGGGCCGGAACGGCAACCCGATCGAGGGCAAGAACGAGACCCTCAACTGGGATGTCTCGTCGTCCTTCAACCTGACGGAGCAGGTCAGCCTGACCTTCGAAGGGCTGAACCTGACGGACGAGGAGAACCACCAGTACGTCGGCGACGGCAACCGGCTGTCGACGTCGGTCTACCACCACACGGGCCGCCAGTTCTATTTCGGCGCGCGGTACCGCTTCTAGGGATCGTTCACTCCTGAACGCGACCTGGGCCGGAGAGGGGAAACCTTCTCCGGCCCTTTTTTGCGTGGCGGGGCCGGAAATCCGCGCGGTCCAAGCGGCGCAGGCTGGGGGCTGACCTCAGCCCGCCGTCCGTCTGCGGCCGGTCACCACGACATCGACAGTCCGGTCGCGGCGGATGCGGGCGATGCGGCTGTCCAGCGCCTGGGTCACGTCGCCGACGGTGACGGTGGTGATGACGCGGTAGTGGTTCGAGGTGAAGCCGGTCCCGGCCAGGGTCGGGGCGCCTTCGGTCGCGAGGTCGGCGGGGGTCAGCAGGCCGTTGCGCGCGCGCACTTCGATCAGCTTGCGCGCAATCTCGGCATCCCCCGTCATCAGCGACAGCAAGGGCAGGCCCACGGTGTTCAGGTTGATCGTCGCGTCCTCTGGCAGGATGGCGACCCAGGGCCGAAGTGTGTCGAGGTCGGCGCGGGGCACGCCGGCGGCGACGATCAGGCCGTCGTCGGTCAGGGGGCCGGCGACGCGGACCACCGAGGCGATACGGATCATCGAAGCGGGGTCGATGTTCAGTGTCGCGCCGATCGACTGGAACAGGGTGATCGGCGCGCTCTCGCCGGTCTTCATGGCGTTGAGGTTGAAGCGGGCCTGTTCGTCCTCGATGGCCAGGGCGAAGCGGCCGCCCGGGACGGCGATGTCCTGCTGACCCAGCTGGGCCCAGGGTTCGGACAGGTTGTCGGTTCCCGCGGCGACGAGGGCGTCGCGGCGCAGGGTGGTGACGGCGGAGAGTTCTCCGGCGCGGGCGTAGGCGGAGGCCTGGGCGGCGTCGCGCAGACGGGTCGAGCGCTGGACCTCGATGTCCTGGGTCGAAACCATGATCAGCACCGCGACGCTGGCCACAGCCAGCACCAGCAGCACGTTCAGGAGGATCATGCCCTCGCGGCGGGTCGGCTTGAGCCTCATGGCGCAGCGACCGCGGGGGGCGGCTCCATCAGCGGGATGGAGGCGACGCGCCGAAGGGTGGCGGTCGGCTGGCCATCGACACCGGTCAGGGTGATGTCGACGGCGACGGCGGTGACGCCTTCGTCGGGCGCGGGCCCGGTCGCGGGGATCGAGCCGTCGGGGTTGGGGACGGGAGGCGGGGCAGGCTGTGCGGGCTGGGGCCAGCTTTCCAGCCAGTCGCCGCGACGGCGGTGGAAGGTCCAGCGCAGGGACGAGACCCGGGTCAGCAGGGTCTGTACCCGTTCGCCGCCCGCGCCTGTGATCGTGCGGGTCAGGGCGTCGCCCGTCAGGTCGTAGCGGACGTTGACGATGCCGCCGGTGATATCGGCCTTCTGCAACGACAGGGAAGACGCGCCGCCGCCGAGCGAGCCGGTGATCTGGTCGAGGTCGGAGGAGAGGACCAGCATGGCGCGCTGAATTTCAGCCATCCGGCCGAGGCGGGTGTCGGTGGCGTCCTGGGTGCGCAGGACGCTGTTCAGCAGGGTGAAGCCGGCCACGCCGATCAGGGCGAAGAGGCCCAGAGCGATCAGCACCTCGATCAGGGTGAAACCTTTGCGACGGCGCTTCGCAGGGGCGGTTCGCGTGTTATCTCCGGACGAACGGAGAGACGTCCATGCTGAAGGTCTGGAGAACACGCGAGGGCGAAGGCGGCCGGGCTGCGGGCGCATTTCAGTTCGAGCGTCTGACGGTGAAGGTGACACGCTGGCGCGTGGTCCTGGCCGGCCTCGGGGTCGGGGCGTATGCGCTGGGCCTGATCGCCATGGCCCCATCCGAGATCATCGTGGCGCGGTCGTCCAACGGAGAGCGGCAGGCGGTCGGGACGATCTGGGCCGGCGAACGGGCCATGCCGGGCGGGTTCGGTGCGCGCTGGGCGGTGATGCCGTTCAGTTCGATCCTGCACCTGTCGGGGGCGGTGCGTCTGGGTCTGCGCGGGCCGGAAACGCTGGCGACGGCCCAGGTTCTGGCGCGGCCGGGACGGGTTCTGGTGCGCGACCTCACTGGGACGGGGTCGATGCGGTTGCTGAACGCTGCGGCGCCGGGGTTGCCGTTCGCCTGTTCGTCAGTGATGCGATTCGACGTGGCCCGGTTGTCGATCAAGGGAAGTCCGGAAGGAGCGGGGACGATCGCGGTCTCGCCTGGCGACTGCGCGCCCACGGGCGGCGGGGCGGCGACGCCTCTGCCGGCGCTGAACGGAACCGTCACGGCCGACGGAGCGGCGACCACGGTGGTGTTCGCGCGGGCGGACTCGGCCGCCGAGGTGATGAAGGCGCGGGTGCAGGCGGACGGCGGGCTGACGGCCTCGATCGAGCCGGGCGGCGTCGGCCTGATCCCCGGCGTCGGGGCGCCGGTGTCGATCGAGACCACGCTGTAAATTATTCCCCCTTCATCCCCGCGCAAGCGGCGACCCAGTGCTTTCGTGCGGCACGGCGTATGGTTTGAGCGCAGCATCTCACCAGTGGCGCCAGAGCGCCTGCAGGACTGGGTCCCCGCTTTCGCGGGAATGAGCGGAATTCCAGTCACAGCCCGGCGAGGTTGTTGAGGTTCACGATCGGCATGAGGATGGCCAGCACCATCAGCAGCACGATGCCGCCCATCACCAGAAGCACGCCGGGCTCCACCAGGGAGACGAGGGCCTGGACGAGCGAGTCCAGCTCCTGCTCCAGATCCTGGGCGGCGCGTTCGAGGCCGTGGCCCAGCTTGCCCGACTGTTCACCGGCCGCGACGATCGCCAGCAGCAGGGGCGGGAAGACGTCGGCCTCGGCCATGGCGCGGCGCAGGGACGAGCCCTCGCGGACCCTGGCGGCGACGAGGACGGCGCGCTCGCGGGCGAAGCGGTTGGGGGTGACGGCGGCGGAGGCCTGAAGCGCCTCCACCAGAGGCACGTCGGAGCGGACCAGGGTGGCCAGCGATCCGGCGAACCGGGCGGCGTTCAGGTGCTGGACGAAGCCGGCGAACGGCGGGGTCTTCAACAGGAATTCGGCGAAGCGGCGCGCATTGGCGGGCACGGCCAGCCAGCGGTTCCAGGCGACGCCTGCGATGACCAAAGCGATCAGGACATAGACGCCGAAGGTCTGGACGAAGGCCGACAGGGCGATCAGGGCCCGCGTCAGGAAGGGCAGTTCGGCGCCGCGCGAGACGAAAACCTTCACGATGTCCGGCACGACATAGATCATCATCAGGGTGATCATCAGCAGGGACACGCCGGCCAGAAGCGCCGGATAGAGCAGGGCCAGCTGCACCTTGCGCCTGGCCTTCTCCTGATTGCCGACGAACTCGGTCAGGTGAGCGAGGACGGTCGACAACTTGCCCGACTGTTCGCCGGCCGCGATCGAGGCGCGGTAGAACTCGGGGAAGACCTTGGGGTGGCGGGCCAGGGCGGAGGCGAAGCTGCGGCCCTCCAGGATCGCCGCGCGAACGTCGGTCAGGACCAGGCCGATCGGCTGGCCCTCGGTCTGTTGGGCGGCGATGCGCAGCGCCTCCTCGATGCGGATGTCGGAGCCGATCAGGGTCGAGAGCTGGCGGGTGACGGCGGACAGGGTCTTGGAGCTGATGCCCCGCTGGAAGATGACGATGCCCTTCGAAAGGTCGGTCTTCCTGCGTTCACCGGCGAGGGCGACGGCGGTGGGGAGGAGGCCCCGGTCGCGGACCAGCTGGCGCGCGCCGACATCGGAGGCGGCCTCGATCGTGCCCTTGTGGGGTTTGCCCTCGGCGTCGACGGCCTGGAAGGCGAAGACGGGCATCAGACGTCCCCCATCACGCGTCTTCCCGGACCACGCGGGCGACTTCCTGCACGGAGGTCTCGCCGGCCAGGGCCTTGGCGGCGCCGTCCTCCAGAAGGCCGGGGCCGCGCTGGCGCGCGAGGCGGATCAGGTCGGCCTCGGCCGCGCCGTCATGAATGGCCTGCTGCATCTCGCCGTCGATCTCGATGACCTCATAGACGCCGAGCCGGCCCTTGTAGCCTTCGCCCCGGCATTCGGGGCAGCCGACGGGGCGGAAGATGCGGGCGCCGACCGGGACCACGCCGCCGGTCATCTCGCTGTCGGCCTGGGTCGCCTCGGCGGGCGACTTGCAGTGTGGGCAGAGGCGGCGGACCAGACGCTGGGCGATCAGGCCGGACAGCATGGGGGCCAGCAGGTAGCGCTCGACGCCCATGTCGATCAGCCGGGTCACGCTGCCGACCGCCGTATTGGTGTGGAGGGTCGACAGCATCAGGTGGCCGGTCATGGAGGCGCGGACGGCCACCTCGGCGGTCTCATGGTCGCGGATCTCGCCGACCATGATGACGTCCGGGTCCTGGCGCAGGATGGCGCGGAGACCCCGGGCGAAGGTCAGGTCGATCCGGGCGTTGACCTGCATCTGGCCGATGCCATCCAGCGCGTATTCGATCGGGTCCTCGACCGTCATGATGTTGCGGCGGCGGTCGTTCAGCCGGGTCAGGGCGGAATAGAGGGTCGTGGTCTTGCCGGAGCCGGTCGGGCCGGTGACGAGGATGACGCCGTGCGGACGGGTGATCATCCGCTCGAAGGTCTCGAGGTCGCGATCGCTCATGCCCAGCTGGGCGAGGTCCAGCGAGGTCGAGCCCCGGTCGAGCAGACGCAGGACGACCCGCTCGCCGTGCTGGGACGGGATGGTCGAGACCCGGACATCGACGTCCAGCCCGCCGATGCGCAGGGTGACGCGGCCGTCGTGGGGGACGCGCTTTTCGGCGATGTCCAGACGGGCCATGACCTTGATGCGGCTGACCAGCAGGGGGGCGAGGGCGCGGGCGGGCTGGAGCACCTCACGCAGGACGCCGTCGATGCGGAAGCGGACCACGAGCCGCTTCTCCTCGGCCTCGATATGGATGTCCGAGGCGCCGTCGCGGATGGCCTGGAGCAGCAGGGCGTTGATCAGGCGGACGACGGGGGCGTCGTCGCGGCTGTCCAGCAGATCGTCGACCGCGGCCGCGTCTTCGGCCAGGGCGGCGAGGTCATCTTCAGAGGCGGCATAGTCGGCGGCAGGAGCGGCCTCGCTGCCGGTCTGTTCGCGCAGCAGGGCGTCGAAACGGTCGTCATCGACGGCCTCGAAGGCGATGTCGGTGCCGTTGACGCGGCGGACCTCCAGCAGGGTCTCAAGCGTCGCCGACCGGCGGTGCAGACAGACAGGGCGGTCGCCCCCCTGTCCTGACGGCCGCAGGATCATGGCCCCACGCCGACGGGCGAAGCCGTAGCCGAGGCTGGCGACGGGGGCGGCGGTGTCTTCGGCGAGGCTCATGGTTGAAGTACGCGCAGGGTGACGTCGACGACGCCTTCGGAGGCGCCGCGCCGGATGTTCACGGAGGACAGGGTCGCGCCGGAGGCCTCCAGCGCGGCCAGCCAGGGGATGACGGCGTCGTAGCGGGCGCCGGTCACGCTGACCTCCGCCGAACCTTCGTCGCCGGTGACAGCGGGGACGATGCCGAAGGTCGCGGCCTGGACCGGGATGGCCGCCTGCAGCGGGCCGGACAGGGACGCGGTCGGAGCGACCACGCCTCCCGCAGTGCGGACATCGACCATGACCTGCTCATAGGCGGAAATCCGGCCGATGGCCGTGGCGCGGGCGTCGAGCAGGGGGCGCAGGATGGCCAGCCAGACGACGGCGATCAGGATCAGCCCGCCGAGGAAGGCGATCATCGCCTGCTCACGCCGCGATCGGGACGCCATCCAGACGGCGGCGTTGTCGAGGGCGGGGGACTTCATCCGGCGCCTCCCGGGGTGATCTGAATAGTGGCGTTGAGACCGTTGGTGGCCCGGGCCGCGTCGACGGCGGCGGGCGCGCCGGTCGCGGTCAGGCCCGAGGCGTTCAGGGCGGCGACGGCGCGGTCGAGCGTCGCCGCGTCCGAGACGGCGACGCCGAGGTCAAGCGAACCGGGCGCGTAGACGGCGGTGTTGAAGGCCACGACGCCCGCGCCGGGCAGGGCGCCCGAGGTCTGGGCCAGCAGCCGGGTGAAGGGGCGGACGCCGCCCGCAGAGGGCGCGATCCGTGCGGCGGCGGCGACCAGGTCGTCCTCGGCCGCGATCTGGGGCGCGACGGACTGGAGCAGGGTGCGGGCCTCCGCCTCCTTCTTCTCCGCCATATTGTGCAGCAGCAGGGTGTCGACGCCGAGGAGGCCGATATGGGCGAGGACGCCGATGCCAGCGACGAGAGCGATCGTCCGAGCCGCCGTCGGGGCGCCGGAGCGGGTGGCGGCGTAGACGCCCTGACGCAGGTCGAGCGGCGGCAGGACGGCGACCGTCTCTCCCATCGACCCGAGCAGGGCGGCCTCGCTCTCGACGCTCTCGGCCTGGGCCACCGGCAGGGGATCGCCCAGCGGAAAGATCTTCGGCTTGCCGGCGGCGGTCCAGACGGCGCTGAGCGCGGACAGGGCCGTGGCGAAGCCGGCGCCGTTGTCTGTGCGGATCAGGGCGCGGTCGCCGTCCGACTTGACGACCCACACGTCCGGGGGCGGCAACGGCAGGGCCAGGGCGTCGGGCAGCAGGATCGAGGTCTCAAGGCCCGCCTCGGCCAGCATCGCGAGCCAGGACCGCATCCGCGTGTGGCGCACGACCCCGGCGATATGGCGGCGCGGCGCCACCTCCAGGCCCAGGGCGAAGTGCAGGGTCGACAGCGGCTCGGCCACCGCATCCTCGACCGCGAAGGGCAGATGGGCCAGGCGCTGGGCCCGGGTCGGGAAGGGCAGATCGACCGTCAGGGTCAGGACGTCTTCCGAGGGGACCAGAACCGTCGTCGGACCGGCGTAGGATCGATCGACTGCTATGATTCTGTCATCGACGATGCGCCATAAGCCTCGGCTCGGAAGGTTCGAACGGGCGGGTCGACCGAGCATTGGCGAAACTCAATAGAAGGGCGTGGTCGGAGGCGTTGACCCGGTCTATAGCAGCGAAAACAAGCCTGTCGCCACTGGCTACGCCGTCGAGAAAAAGTGTCATGATTACTTTGTCCCAACGTCACAAGCTTCGCCGTCGTCTTGATACCCGGCGTGCTGGCCTGACTCTGGTGGAGATGATCGTGGTGCTGGCCATCATCGCCGTGGTCGCCGTGCTGATCGTGCCGAACGTGATCGGTCGCCCGGACGAGGCGCGGGTGACGGTGGCCAAGACCGATCTGAAGACCATCGCGACGGCCCTGCGGATGTACCGGCTCGACAACGGCGACTATCCGACGACTCAGCAGGGACTGGCCGCCCTGGCGGGGCGGCCGACGTCGCCGCCGGAGCCGCGCGCCTATCCGGCCGAACCCTATCTGACCGAGGTGCCCACCGACCCTTGGGGCAAGGCCTATATCTATCGCAGCCCCGGGCTGAACGGCCCTTACGACCTGCTGTCCTATGGCAAGGACGGCGAGGAGGGCGGCGAGGCGCTCGACGCTGACCTGAACGAACGAACGCGCTGATGGCCGCTGTCGGGGGACAGATCCTGAAGCGACGGTCGGGGATGACTCTGGTCGAGATCCTGGTGGTGCTGGCCATCGTCGGGGTGATGGCGGGCGTCGTCACCCTGGGCGTCGGCGCCGCCGATCGCGGCATGGGCGTCGAGACCGAGGCCAATCGGCTGGCCGACCGGCTGAGGCTGGCCGCCGACGACGTCCTGGTGACCCGCCGTCCCCTGTCCCTGGCCTTCGACGGCGAGGGCTACGGATTCGTGCGTGGCGATGCCGGCGCAGCGGGCGTGGTGGATGCCCTGGCCGAGCGGCACGCCCTGCCGGACGGCGTCCGGATGGTCGGGCTGGGCGTAGCTTCCCCCGTGTCGATCGACCCCGACGGCGCCCAGCCGGTCGCGGCCTTCGGCCTGGCCAAGGGAGACCGGCGCTGGCGTGTGACGTTCGACGGACTGAACGCCGTGGCCGAGCCGGTCGCCGAGGAAGCGCCGGCATGAGGCGCGACGGATATTCCCTGATGGAGGCGCTGGTCGCCTTGTTCATCCTGGCCATCGCCACGGTCGGGCTGACGCGCGCGACCCAGGCCCATGTCGACGGCGTGCGCGGGCTCGAACAGCGCGTCGTCGCCCAGTGGGTGGCCGAGAACCGGCTGGTCGAACTCAATCTGGAAGGTCCCGCGCAGACGCCGGACGTCTCGGTCGTCCGCATGATGGACCGGGACTGGGACGTGCGGGTCGCGCGCAGGACCACCGACGATCCGGATCTTGTCGCCGTGGACGTGGCCGTGTCGCCCTCCGGCGGTCGCGAGGCGGTGCGCCTGTCGGGCTTCGTCGATCGCGGGGCGGCGGCATGACCCCCGAACGCCGGGACGAGATTGCGCTGAGGGTCGTCAGCGTGGTGGTGGTCGGCTCGCTGGCGCTGGCCCTGGCGGGATTGACCTGGCGGCTGACCGGCTGGGACGACGGTCGCGACGAGGTGGCCGTGGCCGAAACGCTCGCGCCCCTGGGCGGTGCGGCGACGCAGGGAGCCGATGCGGACGTGGCGAGGATCGTGTCGCTGGCCCCGTTCGGCGGGGCGACAGCGGCGGGCGGCGTGCCGGCCTCGACCCTGGGTCTGGTGCTGAAGGGTATCCTGATGGCCGATCCGCCCAGCGCCTCGACCGCCCTGATCGCGGTCGGTGAGGGACCGGCGGCCATCTATGGCGTCGGCCAGACGCCGGTGGGGGACGCTGTGATCGAAGCCATCGAGGTCGACCATGTGATCCTGTCGTCCGGCGGTGCGCGACAGCGACTGGACTTCCCGGAGCCCGTGGCGGTCGACCCGGCGACAGTATCCGCCACGCCGGGGGCCGGCATCACCGTGACGCCGGTGCAACCCGCGCAGTCGGCTGAAGCGGCGGCGGCCCTCGCCATGTCCTCACCCGTGGCCAGCGCGGCCGCAGCGGCTCAGCAGGCGCCACGTGTCGCCGATGCGGGCGCCACGCCGAACGTGGCCGCAGCGGCGGGAGCCGCCGGTGTGACCGCGACAGCCGCCGGCTATCGCATCGGCCCCAATCCTTCGCCCGAACTGCGTCGCTTCGGCCTGCAGCCCGGCGACGTGATCGAGACGCTGAATGGCCAGGCGGTAGGCGGCGCGGCCAACGATCAACAGCTCATCGAACGCGCCCGGTCCGCCGGACAGGCGCGCGTCGTCATTCTTCGGGAAGGCCGCCGCCTGACCGTCAACCTTCCCCTTCGCTAGGAGCCCGGCGTGACGAAGTTTCTCCGCCTGACAACCACCAGCGTGCTGGCCCTCAGCCTCGCGGCTGGTCCCGTGGCCGCGCCCTCGATGGCCCAGACGGTCGCACCCGCGCCGGTCGCCATGCAGGACGTGGTCATCAACATGCGCGGGGCCGACATCAAGGACGTCGCCGAACAGGTCAGCCGCATCACCGGCCGGACGCTGGTGCTGGACCCGCAGGTGCAAGGCGTCGTCAACGTCGTCTCGGCCGAGCCGCTGAGCCGCAACGGGGTATGGGAGCTGTTCCTGTCGGTGCTGCGGACCTCGGGCTTCGCTGCCGTCCGCAGCGGCAATGTCTGGCGCATCGTGCCCCAGGCGACGGTGGTGCAGAGCGGGGCGTCGGAGACCGGCGCGGCCAGCTCCAATCAGCAGATCGTCACGCGTCTGGTCCGCCTGCGGAACCTGCCTTCGGATCAGGCCGTGCGCGCCTTGCGGCCGCTGGTGTCGTCCTTCGGCGCCATCGAGGCCCTGACCGAGCCGAACGGCGTCGTCGTGACCGACTATGCCGAGAACATTCGCCGCGTTCAGCAGCTCGCGGCGACGCTCGATCAGGGCGGCGGGACCTCGTTCGACAGCATCGCCCTGCGTCACGCGTCGGCGACCGAGGTGGCGGCGTCGGTCAGCGCCCTGCTGGGCTCGGACGCCGGCGGTCCGCGCGTGACGGCCGACGAACGGTCCAATGTCCTCCTGATCCGCGGTGACGCCGCCGATCTGGCCCAGGCCCGGTCGATCGTTCAGGCGCTGGACACGCCGGGCGGGGCGACGCCGGTGACCCGGGTCGTGCGTCTGCGGAACTCCGACGCGGAATCGATCACCGAGATCGTGCGCGGCCTGCTGGGCGGCGAGCCCCCGGCGACCAACCCGGTGGCGCGCTCGCTGCGAGGCAGCACCGGCCTGGCCAGCCTGAGCGCCTCGAACCGCGACACGGCGGCCCAGGCTGCCGGCGCGATCTCGTCGTCGGGCGAGGGCGCGGCGGCCCCGGCGGGGCCAGCGGCGCGGCCTGAAGGCTTTACCGCGGACGGCGTGACGGTTCAGGCTTCTCCCGAACTGAACGCCGTGGTCATGCGCGGCCCGCCCGCGACGGTGGACATGCTCGAGGATGTGATCAGCCAGCTCGACCTGCGCCGCGCCCAGGTGAAGATCGAGGTGGCTATCGTCGAGATCACAGGCGAGCTGGGCGAGCAGATCGGGGTGCAACTGGGCCTCGGCGGCGCAGTGCCCGAAGACGGTGTGATCGGCGGCACGGGCTTTTCGAACGCGGGCACCGATCTGGGCACGGTGCTGACGGCGTTGGGCTATCCGGCCGGGCGCCTGCTGGGCGCGGGCCTGTCGCTGGCGGCGGGATCCGAGGGCGACTTCGGTCTGCTGCTGCAAGCTGTAGGCACCAACAACGCCGCGAACCTGCTGTCCTCGCCCAGCATCACGGTCCTGGACAACGAGGCGGCCGAGATCGTGGTCGGCCAGAACGTGCCGTTCCGGACCGGCAGTTTCGCCACCGACGGCAACTCGACCAATCCCTTCACGACCATCAGCCGCGAGGACGTGGGCCTGACCCTGCGGGTCGTGCCGCGCGTGCATGAGGGCGGGGTGGTTCGGCTGGAGGTCAGCCAGGAGATTTCGTCGCTGGTGCCGACGGCCGTCATCGGCGCGGCGGACCTGATCACCAATCGCCGCAGCCTGCAGACCTCGGCCCTGGCGGATGACGGCGAGACCATCGTGCTGGGCGGGCTCGTGACCGACGACCGCCAGACCGCGAACAGTCGCGTGCCGGGTCTGGGCAGCCTGCCGCTGATCGGCGCGGCCTTCCGTTCGCGCCGTGACAGCCAGACGCGACGGACCCTGTTCATCTTCCTGAAGCCGACGATCCTGCGCGACAGCGCCTCGGTCGCGGCCGATGCGCAGGACGCCTACGACCGGCTGCGGCGCTCGGAACCGCTGCGGCTCGATCCGACGCGGCCGGAGGCCATCGGCCGCGATCCCCGGCTTCAGCCCGAGGTCGACGAGGTCTTCTAGCCGCGCTTTTCGTCGAAGCGAGGAATGACGAGGTCCGGATCGGCCTCGGCGCCTTCGGGCGGGCGAGCGAGGGGCTGGCGCTGGTCGGTCAGCTGAAGCAGGGGCGCCGCAATCCGGTGCCGCGCTTCCGCCCGGCGGTAGACAGTCTGGCCGCCGAACAGGGCCGCGGCGCCGGCGAGCGCTCCGCCGAAGAAGATCAGCAAGGCGGTGAAGGCGCCGTCCCACCAGCGGTCCTTGCCATAGACGGCGGTGGGGGCGGCGGCCGTAGGGGCGGGGACCGGGGGGCGCGCAGTGACCGGCTCGGCCAGGGTCATCAGCGCTCCCCCGCGGGCCAGCAGCATCGGCACATTGGCGCGCGGGACGACGGCATAGGCCCCGGGCGCCGTGCGCACGAGGGCGATGTCCTGGTCCAGCAGGGCGGCGCCGAAATCCCTGAGCAGGGCGTCCGAAGAATACCAGCCGTCGGCGCGGAAGGTGACGACCCCATCGACAGCCGGATCGATGGTGACGTCCCAGGCGAGGGCGCCGCCGACCACATCCTGGGCCGCCTCGGCGACGGGGGTGTCGGTGAAGCTGAAGACATAGAACTGCAGCGGCTCGGCGGCGGCCGGGATCGGCACGGTCGCCGGCGCCTGGGCGAGCGCCGGGGCGGCGACCAGCATCAGGACGAGCAGGACGGGGCGGAGCAGACGCATCGGAAGCTTGAATACCATGCCGATCTCATGCGGACCTAAGGCGACAGGACGATGAAATCGCCGTCTGTGTCGTCTAGGGTGCTGGTGACTCGCGGGCCGCCCGCTGTTTCAGGAGACCGACGTGGTTCAGGTTCCCGGCGCCGCCCGACGCGCCGCCGCCTTCCGCCGAATGCGCGACGCCCGCTCCAGCGAGGTGGCGGAGGACTATGTCGAACTGGTCGGCGATCTGATCGCCGAGACGGGATCGGCGCGGCTCACGGATCTGGCGGACTGCCTCGGCGTCGCCCCGGCCACGGCGGCCAAGGCCCTGCAACGGCTGCAACGCGACGGCCTGGTCGAGACAAAACCCTATCGCTCGATCGCCCTGACGCCTGCGGGCGAGACGATGGCGGCGGCCTCTCGCGAGCGGCACCGGATCGTGCATGAATTCCTGATTGCGCTGGGCGTCACCGGAGAGACCGCCGAGGCCGACGCCGAGGGGATCGAGCACCACGTCAGCCCCGAGACCCTGGCCCTGTTCGAAAGCATGACCAAGCGGCTCCGCAAGGGCGGTTAGGTTCGCCGCACGGCCCCGGTGCCAAGGCTGGGTCGGGTCCGCGCGTCCGCTATTTGAGGAAGGCGCTCGCCCGGACCGCGCCGGTGTCGAGATCGATGCGGAAGCTCAGACCCTGAAAACTGTCTGCGAGAAGAATCCCGTCCTCCAGCCGCACGGCGACGAAGGCGTCCTGGCCCTCGCCCTTCGGCGGGTGGGCGATCCAGCGGCGGCGGCCGGTCGCGTGAAGTCGGACGACGGCGCCGCGCTCACCCTCGGGCGCGGACAGGCCGTGAAGCACCAGACGATCGCCTTCAGGCAGTTCGATCTGCGTCATGGGAGGGGAATCGGGTCGGAGAAGCTCTCGGCCGGGATCAGTTCGAGAAGCTGGACCTGTCGTCCGCCGCCGGGCTGGCCGAAGGCGGGGGCGGCGATGCCGACCTTCATCAGGGTTCCGGCGGGCACAGTGACCACCGAATAGGATTCGGCGGTGTTGGCGGGCGGCAGGGCCATGGCCTCGCGCACGCCCTGCGAAGACGTCGGCTGGACCGGCGAGAGCCAGGCGCCGAGCCGGTTCGCACCGCCGCCGTAGGCCCGGTAAAAGGTCATGACCCGATCGGTCCGGATCTCCTCGACCGGTCCGGCCCAGGCCTCGACGAGGACGGAGGGAGCGGGCGTGGCGTAGGTCGAGGGCGCGGCGACGGTGCTGCAGCCCGCCAGTCCCAGCGTCAGCGCCGCCATCACCAGCATGAGCGGCGTCAGCAGCCAGTCGCGCGCGGCCGTTCTGAAGGTCGTCATCGTCATCTCCCCCGTTCCCGACGGGAGGCTACACCTGCGTCGACGCCGGCGGCTAGTAGACGTCGCGGCGGTAGCGACCGGTCTCGACGAGGTCGCGCAGGGCTTCGACCCCGAGAACGGCTTCGAGCGCGGCGTTCACGCCGCCGGCCATGCCCTCGAGGCTTCCGCAGACATAGAGGACGGCGCCGCGCGCGACCCAGTCGCGGACGGAATCCGCTTCGGCCTCGATCACGGCCTGAACATAGCGGCCGTCGCCGGGGTCGCGCGAGAAGGTGCGGTCGAGACGGGTCAGGGTCCCATCCGCCAGCCAGCCCTGGAGCTCGGCGTCGTGGAAGCTGTCGTGGGCTGAGGTCCGCTCGCCGAACATCAGCCAGGCGCCGCCGGTCGCAGGGGCCGCCGCGCGGGTCTTCAGGTGGGACCGGAGGCCGGCGATGCCCGTGCCGTTGCCGATCAGGATCATCGGCGTGGCGGCGTCCGGGCCGTGGAAGGCGCGGTTGGCGCGGATACGCATCGGGGCGATCTCGCCGACCTGAAGCGTCCCGGTCAGCCAGCCGGAGGCCAGACCCGGCGTCCCGTCCGGGCGCCGCATCCGGCGGATCAGGAACTCGGCGCGGCCGTCGGCGGGCAGGGAGGCGACCGAGTATTCGCGGCGGGCCAGGCCACCCTCGGGCGATGGGACGCCGATATCGGCGATGTCGCCGGCGACCCATTGCAGGACGCCGTCGACGGGCTCGAAGGCCAGATGCCAGGCCCCTTCGCCGGGGCCGCCGGGGTTCAGCAGGCGGCGCTCGACCAGACGCCAGTCGGTATCAGCGACGGGAGCCCAGTCAGGGGCGGCGACCGAGCCGGTCAGGCGGCTGAGTTCGACCTGCCAGTGACGGATCGCGGCGGCGTCGCCGTTGTCGACCTCGACCGGATCGAACAGGGCCCGGGCTCCGGTGGAGCGCAGCCAGCCGTCCAGCGCGCGACCGAAACCGCAGAACTCGGCGTAGGTCCGGTCGCCGAGGGACAGCAGGCCGTAGCTGACGCCGGTCAGGTCGGTCTGGTCGTTCATCACCTTGCGGACGAAGCCGGAGGCGCTGTCGGGCGCGTCGCCCTCGCCGGTGGTCGAGGCGATGAACAGGACGCGGGCGGCGGCGGTCATGTCAGCCGGTGTGATGTCTGCGAAGGACTTCACCTGCACCGGCTGGCCGGCATCGGCGAAGGCGCCGCGGGTTATCCCGGCCAGTTCGTCGCCGAAGCCGGTCTGGCTGGCCACGACGATCAGGGTCGCGCCCGGCTGGGGGGCCGTCGCGGGCTTCGCGCGGAACCGCCAGACCGTCCAGCCGGTGAAAACCAGCCAGGCGACGACGGTCAGGGCCGCCCACAGCCAGCGGACGGAACCGTCGCTCACGCCGCGTCGTCCTCGTCCATCATGGCGACGAAGGCGGGAGTCAGGTGTTCGACGACGCCGTCGGCGGTGCGGACCACCATCTGGGCGGCCAGGTCGTAGGCCTCGGCGGTCGCAGGGCCGGCCTTGGGGCCCAGGACGGTCAAGGCGGTCGCCCAGGCGTCGGCGATCATGGCGCTGGCGTGAAAGACGGTGACCGAGGTCACGCCGTTGTCGATCGGCCGGCCGGTCCTGCCGTCGATGGTGTGCGGATAGAGACGGCCGTCGTGCTCGAAGGCGCGACGCCAGTCGCCGGAGGTGGCCACGGCGATGTCGACCAGGGCGGCCACGGTGCGCGAGGACGGCGCGCCGGGGGGCTCCTCCAGACCGATCCACCACGGCTGGCCGTCCGGCTTGACGCCCTTGCCCAGCATCTCCCCGCCGATTTCGACCAGATGGGACGTCGCGCCAAGCCGGGTCAGGGCGGCGGAGACGCGGTCTACGGCATGACCCTTTGCGATGCCGGAGAAGTCCAGCTTCATCCCGCCGGGTTGCATGGCGCCCCGCGCATCACGGCTGAGGCGCAGCTTCTGCCAGCCGCTGGCGGCGAGAGCTTCGTCCACTTCCTCATCCGAGGGAAGGACGGCGCCGATCCGCGGTCCGGTCGGGCCGAAGCCCCACAGGTCGACGAGGGCGCCCAGGGTCGGATCGACCGCGCCGTCGGTGTCGTCGGCCAGATTCATGGAGGCGTCGAGCACGGTCCAGAAGGCCTGTGACAGGGCCCAGATGCCGGCGGGGGCGGCGTTGAAGCGGGAGATCTCGCTGCTCCGGTCCCACGGGCTGAAGGCAGCGACGACCGCGTCCAGCTCGGTCTGGACGGCGACTGTCAGGGTCGCATCATCTACTCCTGACGGAGCGACAGCGCGAACGGACCAGGTCGTGCCCATGGTCTCGCCGCCCAGTCGACGGACGTCGTCGCCGGGAGGCCGGGACGGCGGAGCGCCCATCGGCGGGATCAGGACGCGGGTCGCCGCCCGCTCGTCCGCCTGGCGGAAATCCAGTGGCGGCGGCGCGCCCCGCGATCCGCGAAGGGTCAGGGCAGGACCTGCAGGACGGCGGTGTACTGGGCCGAGGCGACCGGCGGGCCGTTGCGGCCGCCGCCGGCCGGCGCCGACGGGTCGCGCCACGCGGTGTTCATCCAGTACAGGCCGGCTTCGGGCCAGGTGATCGAGACCTTGCCGTCGGCGTCAGTCTTCGCAGCGATCTCCTCCGGGTTGTCGCGGTACTGCAGGCCGCCGCGCGCCACGATGACGTCGGCGTTGGCGTAGGGCTGGCCGTCCTTCAGGAACTGGAAGGTCCCCGCCTCGCCGGCGACCAGGTCGTTCGGGTGGGTCACCGGGACCATTTCGATGCCCACTCCGGTCGGGGTGAAGACGCTGGTCGTCGGCTCCCCCAGGGTGACGAAGGTCTCGAGACGGCTGGCGCTGAAGGCCGAGACGACGTCGGTGGCGCCGGCCGGGATGTTGGCGGCCATCTCGGCGGCCGGACCCCGCCAGCGGCCCTGTTCGCCGTTCAGCGTCCAGGTCGCGTTCATGCCCGCCGAGCCATTGGCGATCTTCCAGGTTCCCGGCTTGTTGATCTCGACGTCGAAGGTGGTGCGGTAGGCGCCCTGCATCAGGTTGGCGGCCGCGCCGGCCGAGCCGTCGGGCGCGGTGATCGACAGGGTCTGGGGCGACAGGCGCAGCGGGGCGTGGTCAGCGATGAAAACGCCGTTCGAGGCGCCGGCGTCAAAGGCGACCCAGGCCGAGTCACCCGACAGGACGGTCGATGACGGCATCAGCCAGCCGCGGTGCGCGGTCGCCGACATGGGTGCGGCGACCGCGGCCAGGACGGCGAGAGCGGGCAGAATGAACTTCTTCATGCGACTGATCCTTAGCGGGTGACGGCGACGCGGACGGCGCCCAGTTCGGAGGTTCCGGAGGCGGAGGCGGAGTTGGCTGCGCCGCCCCAGGTGAAGGGCACGCGGACGACCTCGCGGCCGCCCTGTTCGCGGGCCGCTTCAACGACGACGTTGTAGGAACCGGCCGGAAGGGCGGACATGCGGCCGGCCGGGGCCGTGATGGTTTGGCGGCCCGGCGCCCGGGTGGGGCCTGTCACGCCATCGATCGGCAGGGTGGTCGCGCGCCCCCCTTTGCGCCACCAGGTGCGGATGTCCTTCAGATACTGTTCGCCGTCGCCGTCGCCGCGCGCCGTGGCGCCGGCCTCGTACCACAGGGCGATCGTGTGCATTGGAACCTGATCGGCCGCGCGTTCGATCCATACAGCCACATAGGGGCGGTGATAGGCGGCGGTGGAGATGCTGGGCACCGTCACCGTCACCGTCAGGTCGGCGGCCACGACGGGCGCTGCGATCGAAGCGGCGCCGGCGGCGAGGATCAGGGGCAGGGGGCGCATACGGGACGACATGGGGGAGGACTCGTCAGTGGATGAAGATGAGGGCGATGATGACCGGGATCGCGACGCCCAGGCCGACCAGGGGCCAGGTCGAGGCGCGCGTCCGGGCGTGTAGCCAGAGCAGGGTCAGGCCGGTGACGGTGAAGACGATACAGGCGACGGCGAAGACGTCGATGAACCAGTACCAGACCGGACCGGTGTCGCGGCCTTTGTGCAGGTCGTTGATATAGGCGACCCAGCCGCGCGTCGTGGTCTCCTTGATCGCCTCGCCCGAAGCACGGTCGATGGTGACCCAGCCGTCGGAGCCGGGGCCCTTCAGGGCGACATAGACTTCGTCGGGCGCCGTCTCGGTGGGCCTGCCAGCCACGGAGACATCAAGTTCCGAGGACACCCAGCGGGCGATGGCGTCGGGAACCGGATCGGTGGTCTCGTCAGGGAAGTCCGACAGGCGTTCGAGCAGGGGAGAGGGCAGGGTCGCGGTCAACTCAACCGTCACCGGCTCGGCCGGAATCTGGGCCGCGTGGTTCAGGGTGATGCCGGTAATCGCGAACAGCAGCATCCCGGCCATCGACAGGCCCGCGGAGATCCAGTGCCAGCGATGCAGCTCCTTCAGCCAGAAGGCGCGGGCGCCGTTCATCGCGCGCGCGCGCGGCGCGGCCTTGTCGACAGGTTTTGCGGCGGCGTCGGTCACGGACGGGCTGTGCCAAAGCTGAGAATGATTTGCAAGTGCCTAGACCTGTGTTCGCTTGTCGCTGCGCTTGGGCGACAGGCCGAATCCCGGCTGACAGGGTCTCCGAAGTAGCGACGAGGAGCATCCCGATGCGGTGTATCGGTCATGCGGCGGCGATGGCGGGTGTCTGGCGGCCAGTCGCGCCGTTCGGCATGGTGCAGCTGAGCCCCGACACCGACCAACTGCCCTCGGTTATGGGGGACCGACCCAACCGGAACCGGCGCGCCGGGTAAGAGGCGCGGACGTATTCGACGAGAACGAACCATGAGTGGAGCGTATGGGTTGGCGTCCTTCGCGAACAGGCAGACGTAACTTCATGGCGCCGCCCGGCGTAGAGACACGCCCAGCAACGAGATCCAGTTCCGCATGCTCCTGTTCCTGATCGCCTACCTCGCCGGCGCCCTGACGATCGTCAGCCCCTGCATCCTGCCCGTCCTGCCGTTCGTGTTCGCGCGGGCGGAACAACCCTTCATCCGCAGCGGCCTGCCGTTGTTGATCGGGATGGCGCTGACGTTTGCCGGCGTTGCGACCCTGGCGGCCGTCGGAGGCGGATGGGCGGTGCAGGCCAATGAGTTCGGCCGCTGGATCGCCCTGGCGGTCATGGCCGTGCTCGGCTTGACGCTCGTCTTCCCGGGTCTGGCCGACCGCCTGACCCGACCTCTGGTGGCCCTGGGATCGCGGCTGACCGAGCGGGCCAGTCTGGAACAGGCGGCGGGCCGGTCGTCGATCTGGCCGTCCTTCCTGCTGGGGGTGGCGACGGGTCTGCTGTGGGCGCCTTGCGCGGGACCGATCCTGGGCCTGATCCTGACGGGCGCGGCCCTGCAGGGGGCGTCAGTCAACACGACCCTGTTGCTGGCGGCCTATGCGGCGGGGGCGGCGACGTCGCTGGCCCTGGCCCTTCTGGTCGGCGGCAAGGTGTTCCAGACGATGAAGAAGTCGCTCGGCGTCGGCGAGTGGGTGCGCAAGGGTCTGGGCGTTCTCGTCCTGATCGGGGTCGCGGCCATCGCCCTGGGTCTCGACACAGGCTTGCTGACCCGCATCTCTGCGGGCAGCACCGGCGCCATCGAACAGGGACTTCTGGCCCGCGCCGGCATGGCCTCGCCGGCCGCGTCCAACCGTGAGGTCGATGTCGAGAACCTGCCGGACTTCGGCCCTGCGCCCGGTTTCGTCGGGGGGGGCGAATGGATGAACTCCGATCCCCTGACGATCGAGGGCCTGCGCGGCAAGGTCGTGGTCGTCGACTTCTGGACCTACTCCTGCATCAACTGCGTGCGGACCTTCCCCTATGTGCGGGGCTGGGCCGAGAAATATCGTGACGCCGGCCTGGTCGTGGTCGGCGTGCACACGCCGGAGTTCGCCTTCGAGAAGAACCCCGACAATGTCCGCGACGCCGTGCGCCGGTTCGGTCTGCCGTACCCGGTGGTCCTGGACAACGACTTCGCCATCTGGCGCGCCTATTCGAACCGCTACTGGCCGGCCCACTATTTCATCGACGCCCGCGGCCACATCCGCCACGTCCACTTCGGCGAGGGCGAGTACGCCCAATCGGAACAGATCATCCGTCAGCTCCTGCGCGAGGCCGGGCGCGACCCCGGTCCCGACTTGGCCGCGACCACCAGCACGGGCGCCGAAATGCCCCGCGGCGGAGAGGTCGGGTCGCCCGAGACCTATGTCGGCTACAGCCGCACCAGGGGGCTCGCTTCTCCCGAGGCGTCGGTCCGGGACGGGGTGCAGACCTATTCCATCCCGGCCCTGACCCTGAACCAGTGGGGTCTGTCCGGGGCCTGGACGATCCGGGCTGAACATGCCGAGGCCAACGCGGGCGGCAAGCTCGCCTTCCGCTTCAAGGCGCGCGACCTGCACCTCGTCATCGGCTCGGCTGAGGGCCGCCCGGTCCGCTTCCGCGTGACCATTGACGGCCGTGCGCCGGGCCCGGATGCGGGCGTCGACATCGACGCCTCGGGCGTCGGCACGATCGACAGCCAGCGTCTGTACCAGTTGCTGCGCCGGTCTGACGGTGCGGGCGAGCACCTGTTCGAGATCGAATTCCTCGACCCCGGCGCCCAGGTCTTCGCCTTCACCTTCGGCTGATTCCGTCACACAGATTTTTCTATCCGGCGCCGAAAACCCGATCTGGTCAGTGCTGGCGGGATGCGTTCCGCCCCGAACGCGCCCTGATATCGGGGCGCCCTATAGTGTGCGGTCTCGGTTCGCGGAGAGGGCGAACACCCGGATTTCGTCCGTTTCGTCCGTTTCGTCAGGTGTTTTTCGTCCGGACTGACGGACGAACCCCCGCAGCACATGGCCTCGGTCGACAGCACCAGCCGGTCGATGTCGATCCGCCTCGGCTCGGCGAACATCCGCCAGCGGGGCCTGACAAGGTCGGGGACTTCCTGTCATGGTGGCGGCGACGGGCGCCTTTGGGGGGCGATTCCGATGCGGTCGAGGACGACCTTGCCGGGAGGCGACGGACCATGACGGACGCGACCATCGAGACGCCGGCGGACCCCGACCACAAGGTCGACCGCAACGACCGGCTGGTCATCCTGGCCTCGTCGGTCGGGACGGTGATCGAGTGGTACGACTTCTATCTGTACGGCTCCCTGGCCGCGATCATCACGACCCAGTTCTTCTCCGGCGTGAACGAGACCACGGGCTACATCTTCGCCCTGATGGCCTTCGCCGCCGGGTTCGCGGTGCGGCCTTTCGGGGCCATCGTCTTCGGGCGGCTGGGCGACCTGTGGGGGCGGAAGAACACCTTCCTGGTGACCATGCTGCTGATGGGGCTCTCGACCTTCGTCGTCGGCCTGCTGCCCAACTACGCGACCATCGGCATCGCGGCGCCCATCATCCTGGTGCTGATGCGGCTGCTTCAGGGGCTGGCCCTGGGCGGGGAGTACGGCGGGGCGGCCACCTATGTCGCCGAGCACGCGCCTCCGGGCAAACGCGGCTTCTACACCTCCTTCATCCAGATCACGGCTACCGCCGGTCTGATGATCTCCCTGCTTGTCATCCTCGGCGTGCGGTTCGCGGTGGGCGAGGAAGCCTTCCTCGACTGGGGCTGGCGCATCCCGTTCCTGCTCTCGATCCTGATGCTGGGCGTGTCGCTGCTGATCCGGCTGAAGCTGGCCGAGAGCCCGGCGTTCGCGAGGATGAAGGCCGAGGGCAAGGGTTCGGCCACGCCGCTGAAGGACAGCTTCGGCAAATGGCCGAACCTGAAGCTGGTGCTGATCGCCCTGGTCGGCCTCGCCGCCGGTCAGGCCGTGGTCTGGTACACGGGCCAGTTCTACGCCCTGTTCTTCCTTGAGCGGGTACTGAAGGTCGACGGCGCGCTCGCCAGTATGATGATCGCCGCGGCCCTGCTGCTGGCTACCCCCTTCTTCGTCTTCTGGGGCTGGCTGTCGGACAAGGTGGGCCGCAAGCCGATCATCCTCGGCGGCTGTCTGATCGCCGCCCTGACCTATTTCCCCCTGTTCCACGCCCTGACCGGGGCGGCCAATCCGCAACTCGCGGCGGCCACGGCTTCGGCTCCGGTCTCTGTCTATGCGGACCCCGCCGACTGCTCGCTCCAGTTCGATCCGGTCGGCAAGACGGTCTTCAACACGTCGTGCGACCTGGCCAAATCCTGGTTGGCCAAGGCGGGCGTCACCTATGACAACGTCGCCGCTCCGGCCGGGACGGTGGCCGAGGTCCGCATCGGGGGAACAACCGTGCAGAGCTTCCGCGGCGAGACCATGCCTTCGGCCGACTTCAAGACGGCCCGGACGGACTGGGAGAAGGGGTTGGGCGAGGCCCTCAAGGCCGCCGGCTACCCGGCCAAGGCTGACAGCGCCCTGGTGAACAAGCCGCTGGTCATCGCGATCCTGTTCGTGCTCGTCTTCTATGTGACCATGGTCTACGGGCCGATCGCGGCGGCCCTGGTGGAGATGTTCCCGACCAACATCCGCTACACCTCGATGTCCTTGCCCTACCACATCGGCAACGGCTGGTTCGGCGGCTTCCTGCCGACCACGGCCTTCGCCATGGTCGCGGCCACGGGCAACATCTACTATGGCCTCTGGTACCCGATCGTCATCGCTATCGCGACGGCGGTGCTCGGCTTCCTGCTCGTCAAGGAAGGCAAGGACGTGGACATCCACGCCTGAGCCCCGAGGCGATGACAGGCGGTTTATCCGCCCGTCGGGGCGTTGCCGAAGTCGAACAGCGGATACTGCTGACGGCGGGGCTGCGACCTGTGTGTCTGCCGTCGTACAAAAAAGCGCAAACCGAACGCATAGGATTTGCGTTCCTGTCCACAATCCTATTGGTTGTTCCGGGGCGAACCGATGAACAACCTTGAGCAATTCACCACCCGAGAACGTCAGTGCCTGGTGGGCGTGGCGCAGCATCGTCAGTCGAAGGAGATCGCACGCGGTCTCGGCATCTCTTCAAAGACCGTCGACAAGCATATCGAGACCGGGTGCAAGCGGCTTGGCGTCAGCTCACGCCGTGACGCAGCGCTTCCCCTGCTCAACGCGGGTCTACGGAATGACCCCGTAGGGGACCGCGTCCCGACTAGGAAAAATGGCTCCGAGCGCCGCCTTCTTCCACACGAAAGGAGGCCCCATTGACCCTGACACTTCCGAAATGGACCTGGGACTATCTCGAGACAGTCTTCGAAGATCTGGCGCAGACTCCGGCGGAGAAGGCCGCGGTCCTGCACCTGGTCTCGGTGACCCGAGAGATGAGTCCATATCTCTCGAAGCTCGATCTGCTGCGCGAGATTATCTGCATCGGGCTCGTGCTGTTGCCCGAGCACGATCGGCCGCCGAGCGCGGCCCATCTTCGATCGTCGCGTACCGCCGGGTCGGGCGGGACCTGTTGATGGTGATCGCCCTGACGTGCGGCATCGCCTTTCTGCTCGCGGAAGCCATCGGCGCGACGCTCATGATCCAGCACCTTCTGCAATCGGCCGATCAAGCCCAGCGAATTCGCTGACCTGAACCGACCTCGCAAACAAAGCCCACCATAGCCCACGCGGAGCGGGAGAAGGATCCCCCCCGTACAACGTCGTGAATATGGACAGACGCTGGCCACAGCTCTGTTCGAAACCGAAGACGCTATCGATGCGGCCCTTGAAAAGGCCGCCCATCTGATCGCCGCCATGTCGTCCATTCGCAGCGAGAATGGTCTGTCGGCCGTGCTCGGGAGTCACGCCATGACCGGCATCACCGGATCGGTGCGTGCGCTGGGTGAACCCAGGGATCAGATCGTCTCCGCCGGGGCGTCGGCGCGACGCGCCACCCCGATTTGCGTCGGCGGAGGGGAATGTTCTAGCCTTGCCTCATGACTTCCCCGACGCCTAATCCGATTGACATCGCCGTGGGTCAACGTGTTCGCGCCATACGCGAGTTGCGTGGCCTCACTCAAACCGACCTGGCCAAGGCCACAGGCGTGACCTTCCAGCAGATACAGAAGTATGAACGGGGCACGAACCGCGTGTCGGCCTCGCGTCTGATGCTTATCTCGCACGCGCTCGGACAGCCGGTGAGCGCCTTCTTCGAGGCGGAGGAGCCGGGCGCCAGCGATGGCCTGGACCTGTTCGCCGTCAGCGGCTCGAAAGCCCTGCTTGAGGCCTACGGGCGGATCGAAACGCCGGATCAACGCCGCATTGTCGTCGCGCTGGCGCGTTCGCTTGCGGGCGAGCCATCCGCCTGACTCCTTTCTGAAGATGCGGAGGGGGCGGGTCCGCGCTCATCGCCGAACGTTCCGGCATCACACTCGATCCCGTCCTCAACACCTAGTACCCTTGGCCGCAGCCTCGATCCGCCAGCCCTCGCCTGCGGGCGAGAACCGCGCCACGCCCCAGCCCCGCGAGGATGGTCGGGGGGTTCGCCGAGGTCGTCACGGGCGAGGGTAGTCCCGTCAGGCCCAATCCGAGTCCAGTGAGTGAGCGTGCGACACCAGGACACCCTCATCATTCGCAATCGATACGAAGTCCCTGAGCATTATCAGCGGGGTCTGAGCCCCCGGCTGCACAGCCAGCTCAAGGTCGTCGATCGATGAGCAAGCTGTGAAGCCACCGTCGGGCTGGGCTGGCAGAACGAAGGCGTCCGCATATTTGACGGACGTCAAGCCGAGATCCGCCAGGTCGTAGAAGATGCCGCTGTCGTCGAATGATGTGTCGGCAGGCAATACTTGAGCGTCGTCCAACCCCTTGCCTGCGTCAATCACCGGTGCGCCGGCGCCTGAGGCGAAGCGAATGCCGCCAAGCCAGGACGCCGCCGTCAGCGCGACGTGTTCCAGACTCTCCGAGAAGTTGAGCAGCATTTGCGCCCGGCTGGTCCCGGAGTTCAGAGCCTCGGTCCAACTGGCCAGGCCACCAGCATCGGCCTCCCGGTTCAGACAGAACTGATACATTTGGCGGATGAATTGCTCGTTCGAGACCGCGCCATAGCGCGCGGTGAACTCCGCCGATCCAGCGAAAGCGGTGGCGATGGTCAGGAGTGACATGCCTCCCTTCAGATTCGCCGTCCACACCCCCAGACCTCCGACATCGGGCAGGCGATCAAAAGTCGCATCGTACATCCGTGCGATGACCTGGGCCTGGAGATCCGGGACCCAAAGACCGGCCGCGAGTGTGGCCGCAGTGCGGACCTGGTGTTCGGCGCTTTCAGAGAAGGCGACGACCATCTGCCCGCGTGTAGCGCCGGCGTTCATGACGCCGACCCAATGCGCAACGCCCGCGGCATCTCCCTCGCGACCGAGCGAGAAACGATACATCTGTTCGACAAACTGCTGGTTGTTCAGAGTTCCGAAGCGCGCCTGGAACTCAGCCGAGGCGGCAAACAGATTGGCAAGTCCCTCGATCCCGAGACGAGCGAGGTTGGATACATTGGCTTCCAGACCCGCCTGATCCGGTGTGCGGTTGAGCGTAGCGCTGTACAGCCGCATCACTTGCGCTGATGCGCTTGACCCATCCGACGTGAGGATGCCGTCGATGAAGCGGGCCTCTTCGATCGAGATCAGCGTGTCCGGAGTCTCCGAGCGCCGCCCGCCGGAATAGAGCGCGACATCGAAGCCGGCTCCTCCATCCAGGATATCCGCTCCGCCATTGCCCCGTAGCGTATCGTTTCCGGCCCCCCCCCGGATCATGTCGACATAGTCACCGCCCGTTATGACGTCCGCTCCCGACCCCAAGGTCAGGTCCAACCGTTCAATATTGAGAAGGGTGAGCGACTGGGCCTGGGTCGCCGGCAGGCTGCTCGGGGCCGAAAAACTCGTCGAGTTGAGGGTGATGGTGATGGCCGTCGTCCGGCCGGAATAATCTGCCCGGAAGGTATCCACCCCGGCCCCGCCGTTGATGATCGGCAGCCAGGTCTGATCGTAGATGGCGTCGCGGATCGTGGCCACGCCCTGATCCTCAAGTACGGCCAGATCGAGGGCGCTAATCGAGTAGCGGAAGCCGTTCGAGAAGGCGACGCCGTTCATCAAAGTCGCCGGAATCAGCTCCGAACCTGCTCCCGGGCGGTTGCCGTAGTGGGCGAAGTTGCCGGTCGTCAGAGGCAGGGGGCCGCCATAGGCGAGAAGCGTGTTGGGGCCGGAAAAATACAGGACATCGCCGGTAAAGCTCGAGCGGAAATCGTATGTCGTCCGGAAGTTATGCGTCGCCGCAGGGCCATAGCCGTTGAAGCCGAGGCAATGGCCGATCTCATGCAGGAATACGCTGAAGGCGTCGGTCCTGTTGGTCGGAATGTCGTTGGACGTGCTCAGCGTCGAGTCGAAGAAGAGCACTTCACGGAGATAATCGATATCGCACTCGATGTTGAAGTCCGAGACGATCCCGTTGGAGTTCACGCCGGTGCGCATCTCTTCGTTGAAGACCGGCTCGGAAATGATCCGACCGTCCGCCATGGTCGCGATTGTGACATTGGACGTGGTCCCGCCCTGTGCCCGTCCAGAGGTCGTTTGATCGACGACGCTGATCCGAATCCTCGGCGCCAGATCGGTGCCCAGGACGGCCGCCCATGACGCCCACGCGGCCGTCAGGATGTTGGTGAGCGCCGTCATCTCAGCCGCCGTTGCGTTGGCGGTATTGATGACCTCGAATTGGACAGGAGCCACAGCCCCCAAGACGCCGGGCGCCACCAGCGACGTCATCGGCCCCCAATCGCCTTGCACACGCGCAAATGTGGCCGTCTGATAGATGGTCAGCATAGTCCCCCCGGATAAAAGGCGCCCGACAGCGAGCATCGCGCGCCAAGTCACTGCTTCGATGATTAAGTGGTTTCGAACCAACGTTCTATGGAAAAACTCCGTTGCCGGCTGACGTCATCTGATCTTCGGCTGTCTGTGGTCTTTTCGCAGGCTTGTTCTCCCCGCCAGGCGATCCAGGGGTCGGCCCTCCGACGAGGGCCGGCCCATTTTTCTTGCGCGCGCGTGCGTGGCGGGCCGCCGGGCGTTACCGTTGCAAATGCACGCTTCAGACCTTTCCGCCGAGGCCGCCCGGTCGCCATGGCGATCGCCGATCTTCCGGTCGGTCTGGACCGCGAACCTCGCTTCCAACTTCGGCGGGTTGATCCAGACAGTCGGCGCAGCCTGGATGATGACGGCGCTCGGCGCCTCGTCCCAGCTCATCGCCCTGGTTCAGACCGCGACGGTCCTGCCCATCGTGCTGCTGTCCCTGCCGGCCGGGGCCCTGGCCGACAGTCACGATCGCCGTGTCCTGATGCTGATCGCCCAGATTTTCATGCTGGTCGTATCGGCGGCTCTGGCGATCTGCGCGGCGTTCGGGTTGCTAACGCCCTGGCTGCTGCTCGGTTTTACCTTCCTGATCGGCTGTGGGACATCGCTGAAGAACCCGGCCTGGCAGGCGTCGGTCGGCGACATGGTGCCCCGTCCCGCCCTGCCGGCTGCGGTGGCCATGAACGGCATGGGCTTCAACATCGCCCGCAGCCTGGGCCCCGCGATCGGAGGCGCCATCGTCGCCGCCCTCGGCGCAGCCGCAGCCTTCGCCATCAACGCCGTCAGCTATATCGGACTGATCGCGGTGCTGGCCCGATGGAAGCAGCCCCCGTCACCCAAGCTGTTACCGCCCGAGCGGCTAGACGTCGCCATCGAGGCCGGGCTTCGCTACGTGGCCATGTCGCCGAACCTGCGGGTGGTGCTGATCCGGGCGGCGACGTTCGGCGTCGGAGCCAGCGCTATCCCGGCCCTGATGCCCCTGATCGCGCGCGACCTCATCGGCGGCGGGGCTCTGGTCTACGGACTCTCGCTCGGCGCTTTCGGGATCGGGGCGGTCGGCGGGGCGTTCGGCCGCAACCGGTTGAGATCGCGGCTGTCGAACGAGGGCCTTGTCCGGTCGGCCGGCCTCGCGCTGGCTGTCGGGGCCGGGGTGTCCGCGATCAGCCCCTGGGCGTTCGTCACCCTGCCGGCGCTCGCGTTCGCCGGAGCAGGGTGGGTGCTGGCCCTGTCGACGTTCAATGTTTCAGTGCAACTGGCCTCTCCGCGCTGGGTCGTCGCCCGGACGCTGTCGATCTATCAGATGGCGGTCTTCGGCGGCATGGCGGCCGGCAGCGCCATGTTCGGCTGGCTGACCGACACGCACGGGGTGGCCTTCAGTTTGCTGATCGCCGCGGGCGCCCAGATCGCCGCCGTCGCGCTGGGCTTTCTACTGTCGCTGCCGGATGCGGAGGCGCTGGATCTCGACCCGCTCGATCGCTTCAGGGAGCCGGAGACCGACGTGCCGATCGAGCCCCGCAGCGGACCGATCGTCGTCACGGTGGAGTATCGCATCCCGGAAGACCGGCTCGTGGCCTTCCTGACCGCCATGTCGGAGCGCCGGCGCATCCGTCGCCGCGACGGGGCGCATGGATGGCGGCTGCTGCGCGACCTCGGCGATCGGGGCCTGTGGGTCGAGCGGTATCACGTCGCGACCTGGCTCGATTACGTGCGACACAACACGCGTCGAACCCGGGCGGACCTGGCCAACATCGAACTGCTGCACGCCCTGCAGGACGAGAACGAGCCGATCCGGGTGCACCGCATGATCGAGCGCCAGACCGGGACCCTGCCCTGGGCGCGAGGCGAGGACGCGAGAGAACTGGCGGCCGACGATCCGACCGCGAACACGTGACGATCAGGCCTGTTCTGCGGCGGGCTGTGGTCCTGACAGTGCCGCCTCGATCGCTTCGAACAGGGCCGTGACCTGAAGCGGTTTGCCGACGCAGCCGTCCATGCCCGCGTCGAGATAGTCCTTGAGCTGATGGCTCATCACATTGGCGGTCAGAGCCAGGATAGGGGTGCGAGGCAATCCTGCGCTGGCCTCTTCCTCGCGAATGGTGCGGGTCGCGGTCGGGCCGTCCATATTGGGCATCTGCACATCCATCAGGATGATATCCCAAGGCCCGCGTCGCCAGGTCTCGACCGCTTCGACCCCGTCTGCCACAACGACAAGATCCACGCCGGCCTGAAGCAGCAGGGTCCGCAAGACGAGCTGGTTGACCGGGTTGTCATCGGCCGCCAGGACCCGGAGCGGCCGGTCGGTGTCCGCGTCCTGCAGACGCCGCTGGTCGGGGCGTCGCCGGCGGCTGCGGGCGGGAGCGATGTGCGCCTGGTCTCCGCGCTCCAGTTTCAGTCGAACAGAGAAGGTGCTGCCGTTTCCAGGGTTGCTGGAAACGGTGATCCCGCCCTGCATGAGACGGGCGAGGTCTGCGCAGACCGCGAGGCCCAGCCCCGTGCCCCCGAACTTGCGCGTAGTGGAGGAGTCCGCCTGGGTGAACCGGTCGAACAGCGCCGCCTGCTTGTCGGGCGCAATACCGATGCCGTCGTCGGTGACGGCGAGGCGCAGGTCGCCCTCGACCACCTCCGCCCGGACACGCACGCCGCCGACTTCGGTGAATTTAATGGCGTTGGATATCAGGTTGTAAAGAATCTGACGGATCCGCGTCGGGTCGCCCTTCCACGCGCCCTTTGCCTCCGGGGCCGTGACGATGGCGAACGAGAGACTGCGTTTGTTGGCCAGGGCCGTGAAGGTGGCGTGGGCTCCGCTGAGCAGTTCCTCCAGGTCGAAGTCGACGTCCTCAAGGACCAGCTTGCCCGCCTCGATTTTCGACAGGTCCAGGACGTCGTTCAGGATGGCCAGCAGGGATTCCCCGGACTGACGGATCACGTCCAGACGTTCGCGTTGCACCTTCGGAAGGGGATCCGCCTCCATCGCTTGCGCCATCCCCAGGACGCCGTTCAGGGGTGTGCGGATCTCGTGACTCATGATGGCGAGGAACGCGGATTTGGCGGCGTTCGCGACCTCGGCGTCCTGCTTGGCCTGACGCAGGCTGGCAGCAGTGCCTTCCAGTTCCTCGGAGCGACGAACCACCACGGAAACATCATGGGAAGTGATCACCCAGCCGCCGCCGTCCCGCACGGTGGCGACCTGTCGAAGCACCCGCCCGCCTGCAGGTCGCCATTCGGCGGTTGTCGCCTGGCCCGCTCTCAGCGAGGCCAGGAAATCGGTCGCGGCGGGCGGCGACCAGACCGCCGCTTCCGCCAGCGCCATCAGAGGCGTGGCGATATCGGCGCCGGCCGCACAGGCGGCCTGCGCGAGACCGAGCCCCTCCCAGTAACGGGTATTGGAGCCGAGAATCCTGAGATCCTCGTCCACCGCCAGAAGGCCGACGTCGGCGGCGTCCACAACGGTCTGGGATGCGGCGAGCACCGTGGGGGCAGGGGAGGGACGAGGGACCGCAGGGGCGCTTTCCGGCCCTGCAGCGGTTGCGGTCTTGTCCAGAAAATTGAGCGCCGCCCCGGTCAGGAGCTGGGCAGAACTGTTGATCGCCCAGGTGGGTAGCTCGCGCACAACCGCGCTCAGGCGGCCCTTGGACTCGAACCGTGTGCGGAAGTCGCTGTTGGAGACGAGATCACTGCATTCCTGCATGGCCCGACCCAGCAAGAAAACGCCGTCAGACGATCCGACCGACAGGACGATCTCTCCGCAGAAGTCGCCCAGGACGGCGAAGAAGCAGTCGAGGGTGCGCTTGCAGAGCGGGTCGGCGCCGGTGCGGCCGTAAAGAGCGATCTCGAGCGGCGACAGGGTCGCAACCTCGACGCCATCGACTGCGGCCATCGCCTGATGAAGTCCCGTCAGCGCGGGCCAGGCGATCAGCCGCTCGTAGGAGACACGCCCATGAACCTTCGCCAGGGCCTTGAGGACTTCGATCTCCAGCGGGTTGCCCGGAGCAAAGGCGAGGTGTCCTGCCTCGTTGTCCAGAACCCGGGCGCCGGAGCTATCGATGACGAAACCCGCGACGCCGAGGCCGTAGTCCGGTCGCACGATGGCGTAGCGCCCCTTGCCCAGAGGCGTATGGGGACGCTCCACGCCGCCCAGCGGGAGGCATTCGCCCTCTGTCAGAGCTTCGAGGCCCTTCGCCGCGGCGACCGATGTGTTCAGGACCTGAATGCCTGAAAACCCGAACTCCGCCCGCAGGGCGTCGAGCGAGAAGCGCCAGCCCGACTGCGGAATATGGATCAGGTCAGGCGCGACAGGCCCGGCGACCGCGAGCGTCAGGTGGCGCGGCGTCTCGACATCCAGCGCGTCGAGCCAGGATCGCAAGGCCGCACCGGCGCCGTCGAAAGAAGAGACCAGCCGTTCGCCATAGTGGGCGAAGAGAGGCCGTCGATCCTCGAAACCGTTGATGAGGGCGAACCGACACAGATGGGGATTGATCTCCCCCGCGATGGCCAGCGCGGTCACGCAACCGACCTGCGACGTCTGCCGTTGCCTGCATGACGAGAAACAGGACTCGTCAAACAACGTGTTCCGCAGATATCGGGCGCGCATGTGACGGCCGGAAATTGGGCGGCGTCCGGCACGGCGCGCCGGCGCCATGTCCTGTCCACAGTCGAAGTCCTCCCATCGCCGATTCCACGGCGTTGAGACTACCCTTACGTAAGATGACACCGGTGACAATGAGCTTTGCGCCGCTGGACGGCGGGTGACAGCTGCTGGCGCATCTTCGTTTGCGGGACATCCAGAAACCCGGATCCGACCTGGTCGCCAACCCGATCATCTTGTCCGAGACGACAACCCACGTCGGGTAGCCAGGGGCGGCTCAGGATTGCAGTCGTCAGATCAGCTCAAGCCCGCCGCGGGTTCCGCGAACGTTCACCCGGCCGCCCAGCGCGGTCGATTGCGCCGCCAGGCGCGCCAGAATCCCTGCCGCGTCCTGGTCTCCGGCCAGGGTCGGGAAGCCCCGCGTGGCCTGGTCTTCGGAGCCGTTCAACCCAATTTCGTTGAGGACGAGAGGGGTCAGTTCAACGCGGAGGGGTCGGTCGCCGTCGATTATGACCGAGGCGATGACGCCCTGCCACGCCGCCGGCGGGTAGGCGCCCTGCGGCTTTTCGGTCTGGAAGATGAAGTTGCCGAGACCGAAGAGGAGAGGGCGACCGCGGTGTGCCGCCATGCCCTGCAGCACGGGTGAACCGTGGCCTGCGAAGACGCTCGCGCCCGCATCGATGCAGCGCCGGGCGAAGGCCTGTTGCCAGCCGGGGACCTGGCTGTTGTCCGGCTCCCAGTCGTGGTTGTGATGGCAGGCGATCACGGCGTCGGAGCTGGATGCGGCCTGTCGGATCGCGGCCAGGATTCGCGCCTCGTCCTCTGCGAGGGGCGCGCCTGATGCATCGCGTCGTAGCTCGTTGACGCCCGGATGCCCGGAAGCAGCGGCCCCGCCCGGGCGCACCTTGCCGGTGGCGAAGCCGATCGCCGAGACCTTGCCGGCCGGGGTTTCGACAGTGGCGGGGGCGGTCGCCCGCGCCAGATCGACACCGCTGCCCGTCGTGCGAAGACCCGTGGCGTCGATGGCGTCCAGGGTGTCCAGAATGCCTCCGCTGCCGAGGTCGAAGGCGTGGTTGTTCGCCGTCGTGAGCAGGTCGACGCCGGCGCCCTTCAGCGTCTCCAGAATTTCCGGGCCCGAGGCGTGCAGAGTGAGCAGCTCCCGGGTCGGCGCCCCGGCGCGGGGACCCCGGATGACGGTCTCCAGATTGGTGAAGACGACGTCAGCTCCTTCCAGAACACCGACCACGCCGGCGCGTCCGGGCCATTCGGCGGCTGCGGGGGCGTGTTCGATCAGGGCCTGACCCAGGAGGTCGATACGCAATCCGCCGGTGTCGGCTGTCGCGACCCCGTACCCCGACACCGACGCCAATGCCCCCATGCCCCAGACGAGTTGTCGTCGATCCATCATCCTGTACGCCTCCGGACCCGACCATACTTTTCGCCGAGCGCTGGTTCATAGATCATGCGCCTGGCGCATGAGGTGATACGAAATCGCCATATTGTTGCGGACGCGGCGGACCCGCTGCGACTGTTCCGTCCAAGGGGCCGATCCGCGATCGAGGACCGGCAGGACAAGGGGACCAAGACCATGGCGACGACGATTTCGATCCGGACACTGTGTCTGACCGGCTCTGCGCTGGCCGCGTTGACCCTGGGCCTGCTGGCCTCACCGGCTGCGGCCCAGACGCCGGCGGCGCCTCAGGACGAAGCGTCGTCGGTCGACGAGATCATCGTGACCGGGTCACGGATCCAGCGTCGCGACGCCGACTCGGTCGGGCCGCTGCTGACGCTGACCGCCGAGGACATCAAGAACTCCGGCGCCGTGTCGGTCGGCGATCTGCTGCAGCGTTTGCCGTCCGCAGGGGTCAGCCTGAACAGCAACGGAACCCAGGGCACATCCTACGGCGCCTCCTCGATCAACCTGCGCTACCTCGGCGGGGCCGAGGGCAGCGGCAACCGGGTGCTGGTCCTTGTCGACGGGCACCGCTGGGTCGATGGCGTGGGCCAGCGCGGCTTCCGCGACTTTGTCGATTTGAACACCATCCCGCTGGGGATGATCGACGGGATCGAGGTGCTGAAGGACGGCGCCTCGGCCATCTACGGCGCCGATGCGATCGCCGGGGTGGTCAATATCCGCACCATCCGCGACTTCGACGGCCTGCGCCTCAATACCCGCGCGGGGATCACGTCGGAAGGCGACGGCGAGCAGTATTCGGCCGTCGCCAACTGGGGCCGCCGGTTCGAGAACAGTTCGGTGGTCCTGTCGGCCAGCTATGCGCGTGAGGACGAGATCCTGACGTCGGACCGTGACCTGACTGCACTCAGCCTGGTGCCCCTGACCGCGCCCGGCACCAGCCCGCGCGGCCTGTTCATCCTGCCTGGCCTCTCAAACAACGCCTATTTCGGGACCGCTACGGGCTTCGCCACTTCGGGAACCCCCGCGACCCAGATCGCCTTGGGCAACTACGGGGCAGGGAACCTCGCGGACAACAGCTTCCGCACCGCGACCCTGGCGGAGGACTTCTTCAACACCCAGGCCCAGGGCATCTATTCGGCAGGGCCGAGCGAGCGCTACGGCCTGTACGGCCGCTTCCGCGCTGACCTGTCGGACAATGTCTCGTTCCACGTCGAGGGTCTCTACAACCGACGTCAGTCGAACCAGATGTTCTCGCCGGTGCTGCTGGATATCGGGGGCACGGCCGGTACCATCCGGGGCTATTCCCTGGCCAACAACCACCCGTTCAACCCGTTCGGCACGGCCAACGGCGTGCCGACGGCCAATGCGCTGGCCTTTGCTGCGACTTCGGCCTGGCGAGTGCGCAAGGTGATGACCGACCTCGGCAATCGCGACAACATCCAGGACGTCGAAACCTGGCGTATCGGCGCCGGCGCCGAGGGGACCTTCAACGGCTTCGGTCGGGAGTGGTCGTGGGACCTCAACGGCAGCTGGTCGCGCAACGAGATCCAGTCCTCGGCCCTGAACGGGGTCAACTACGAGCGGCTGTTCCAGGGGCTGGGCAATCCGGCCACCTGCCTGGCCTCTGCCGGTTGCGTGCCGATCAACCTGTTCGGTCCGATGACGGCCGATATGGCCAACTCCATCCGCTTCACGACGCGGGAGTCCAACTCGACCGAGCTGTTCGACGTGACCTACAACATCACCGGCGAACTGTTCCAGTTGCCGGCCGGGCCGCTGTCGGTGGCGGCGGGTTACGAGTATCGCCAGAACAAGGCGACCGACACGCCGGACGCCTACGCCAACTCGACTCCCGTCTTCCTGTCCAACGTCTATACGACCACGACCGCCCAGACGCGGGTGCCGACGGTGGGCGAATACAGCCTGCACGAAGGCTATGTGGAGTTCGCCATCCCGCTGCTGGCTGACATGCCGCTGGCGCACAGTCTCGATCTGAGTCTCGCGGCCCGCTATTCGAACTATGACACGGTCGGCGACGCGACGACGATCAAGGCGGGCGTGGGCTGGCGGCCGGTGGAGCAGTTGTTGCTGCGCGGCACCTATTCCCAGGGCTTCCGGGCGCCGTCGATCCTGGAGCTGTTCCAGGGCGGGCGCGAGGTGAACTCCCAGGCCGTGGACCCCTGCAACGGCGGCGCGGCGGCGCGTCCGACCCTGCCGGGCTGTGCGGGCATTCCGTCCAACTACAACCAGGCCAATTTCAATCTGAACGGCCTGATCGCGGGCGTGACCTCGGGCAACCCCAATCTGGAGCCCGAGACGGCCGACACCTATAGCGCCGGCTTCGCGTTCCAGCCCGATTTCGTGCCGGGCTTCACGCTGACGATGGATTGGTACGACATCAAGATTTCGGACGCGATCGCCTCCCAGGCCGTGGCGCAGATCCTGAACCTGTGTGCGACCCGCGGCGGATCGTTCTGCGATCTGGTGATCCGCGACCCGTCGACCGGGGCGGTGACCCGCCTGATCCAGGGCGCGCAAAACCTGTCGGAAATCCGCACCTCTGGCATCGACGCCACGGCGCGCTACGAGTTCGACACCGATATCGGCCGGTTCGCCGCCGTGCTGGACGCCTCCTATCTGGATGAGTTCACGACCGTCAGCCCCGATCCGACCGGCGGTCCCGACATCGTCGACGAACGGGCCGGAAAGGGTGATCGCGCCCGCTCCACCTATCCGCACTGGAAGGGGCAGAGCTCGTTGCGCTGGAACAACGGCGCCTGGAGCGCCCTCTGGCGCGGCCGCTACATCGGCGAGAGCACCGACATCGTGAACACGGTCAAGGACGATGTGACCGACGCCATCTTCTACAACGATCTGGAGGCCAGCTACGCCTTCAACATCTACGATGCGACGGTGTCGGTCGGGGTGAACAACCTGTTCGACGAACAGCCGCCGGCGTCCTACGCCAACGCCCCGATCAACTACGACATCTACACCTATGACGCCCGCGGTCGCAGCGCCTACATTCGCCTCGGGCTGCAGTTCTAGGATCCAGGTTCCGGCATGACGGACGTGAATGGCCCATCCCCGACAGCGCGTCGGGGATGGCTGGACCGGGTGGAGCGGCTGGGCAACGCCTTGCCGGATCCGGTCTTCATCCTGGCGGGTTGTATCGGGGTGCTGGTCATCGTGTCCGTCATCGCAGCGGGCGCCGGCTGGAGCGCGGTCAATCCGGTGACGGGCGACCAACTGGTGACCCAGAGCCTGCTGTCATCGGAGAACGTCGCCAGACTGCTGGTCGACATGCCGGAGACCCTGACCCGGTTCCCGCCTCTGGGGCTGGTGCTGGTCGTCATGTTGGGCGCGGCGGTGGCCGAGCGATCGGGGCTTTTCGCGGCCCTGCTGGGCGGAAGCGTGCGGCGGCTGCCGACGCGGTTTCTGAGCCCGGCGGTGTTCGTCATCGGCCTGTTTTCCCACCATGCGGCGGACGCGGCCTATGTCGTTCTGATCCCCCTGACGGCGCTGGTGTTCGCGAGGGCGGGGCGGCATCCGCTGGCGGGGGTCGCCATCGCCTATGCGGGCATTTCGGGAGCGTTCGCGGGCAATATCGTACCCGGTCAGTTCGACTTGCTGATGCTGGGCATCACGGCCCCGGCCGCGCAGCTGATCGACCCGAGCTATGGCGTGAATCCGCTGGGGAACTGGTGGTTCACCCTGGCCATCGGCGTCCTGTTCACCCCCATCGCCTGGTTCGTGACGGACCGGATCATCGAACCGCGCCTCGGTAAATGGTCGGGTCAGTTGCCGGAAGGCGTGGCCGAGGCCGATGATATGGGGGTGCTGAACGCGCGCCAGCGGAAGGGCCTGATGCTGGCCGGTCTGGTTGCGCTGGCCATCGTGGGTCTGTTCGCCGCCCTGACTCTGTGGCCGGGCGCGCCGCTGATCGATGCGGAGGCGATCGGGCCGAAGCGGCTGGCGCCCTTCTACGGAGCCCTGGTCGCTGCCTTCATGCTGTTGTTCCTCGGCTGCGGCTGGGCCTATGGCGCTGCGGCCGGGACCATCGCGAACCACCGCACGCTCGTCCGCATGATGGGCGAGGGGATGCGCGACATCGCCCCCTATATCGTGCTGGCCTTCTTCGCCGCCCACTTCGTCGCGATGTTCTCATGGTCCAATCTCGGGCCGGTGCTGGCGGTGAAGGGCGCCGAGGCGCTGACGGCCCTGTCGATGCCCAAACCCCTGCTGCTGGTCTCGTTGCTTGGCATGTCGTCGGGGCTCGACCTCGTCATCGGCTCGGCCTCGGCCAAGTGGAGCGCGATGGCGCCCGTCGTCGTGCCCATGATGATGCTGCTGGGCGTCTCGCCGGAGATGACGACGGCCGCATACCGGATGGGGGATTCCATCTTCAACATCGTCACGCCACTGGCCTCGAACTTCCCGCTGGTCCTGATCATCGCCCAGAGATGGAAGCCGGATTTCGGCATCGGCTCGATGATCGCCCTGATGCTGCCCTACAGCATCTGCTTCGGTCTGGCGGGGATCGTGCTGGTGACGCTGTGGGTGTCGCTGTCCCTGCCGGTGGGGCCGGGAGCGCCCGCGACCTACACCTTGCCGCCCGCCGCAGTCGCCGCGCCGGCGATCCCGTGAGCGCCGTTCTCCATTCGAGACCCGGCGAGGACATCGTCGTCCTGCGCGATGTCATGGCTCCGATGCGCGACGGCGTGCGCCTGGCCGCCGACATCTATCTGCCGGCCGGGACGGCGCCGTTCAGCGTCATTCTGGAGCGGACGCCCTACGACAAGCGGGGGAGCAACCACGCCGACAGGACCGCGGTCGATCCGACGCCGCGCTCCAAGCCGGAGGTCGCGGCAGATTTCGCGCGCGCCGGATATGCTTATGTCCTGCAGGATTGCCGGGGACGGTCGGCCTCCGAAGGCGTCTTCTCCAAATATTTGAACGAGGCCGACGACGGCTACGACACACTGGACTGGATCGCCGATCAGCCCTGGTGCGACGGACGGATCGGCATGACAGGCCTGTCCTATTCCGCCCACGTCCAGGCGGCCGTGGCGGCGTTGGGGCATCCCGCGCTGGCGGCGATGTTCATGGATTCCGGAGGTTTCTCGAGCGGCTATCACAGCGGCATCCGTCAGGGCGGCGCCTTTGAGCTGAAGCAGCTGACCTGGGCCTACAAGCACGCGCTGCAGGCGCCGGCGACGACGGCCGATCCCGCGCGCCGCGCCGCGCTGGAGGCCGAGGATATCGGCGCCTGGGCCCGGGTGAACCCCTGGCTTCACGGTCATTCGCCGCTCGGAGCGGCGCCGGAGTACGAGGACTTCGTCGTGCGGTTATGGGCGCGCGAGACCTTCGGCCCCTTCTGGACCCAGCCTGACCTTTGCGCCTCCGCCCACTACGAGCGGTTCACGGACGCGCCGATGGTGTTCATGAGCAGCTGGTACGATCCCTATGCCCTGGCGGCGACCGAGAATTTCGCCGCGCTCAGCCGGATGAAGGCCGGACCGGTTCGACTGGTGATGGGGCCATGGACCCACGGGCAGCGGTCGGTGACGTGGGCCGGAGACGCCGACTTCGGACCCGAAGCCGCGCTGGACGGGCATGTGGCGGACGACTACCTGCGCCTTCGCCTGGACTGGTTCGACCGGCATCTGCGGCGGGACAAGGCGGCCGCCGATCCGCTGCCCTCGCCGGTCAAACTGTTCGTCATGGGCGGAGGCAGCGGGCGCAGGAATGCGCAGGGTCGGCTGGATCATGGCGGACGCTGGCGCGACGAGGCGGACTGGCCGCCGCCTGGGACGGAGGCCACAGCCTTCCATCTTTCGAGCGACGGGGGACTGTCCCGCATCGTTCCCGAAGCCGGTCAGCGCGCCTGGCGGCACGATCCGGCCAGTCCCGTTCCCACGATCGGCGGCGCCATCGCCTCGGGCGCGCCGCTGATGGAGGCCGGCGGTTTCGATCAGCGAGAGACGTTCGACCTGTATGGGGCCTCGGCGCCGGGTCGGGCGCTCGCCGACCGCGACGATGTCGTCACGTTCCAGACCGAGGTCCTGACCGAGGCGGTCGAGGTCACGGGGCCCGTGTCGGCGCGGCTGTGGATATCGGCCAGCGCACTGGACTGCGACGTCATGATCAAGCTGGTCGACGTTTATCCGCCCAGCGCCGACTACCCCGCAGGCTATGCGTTGAACTTGACCCATGGCGTGCTGCGCCTACGCTTCCGGGACGGGTTCGAGGCCGCGCACCCTATGCGGCCGGGGGAAGTCTATGGCGTCGACATCAAGGCCTTCCCGACCTCCAACCTGTTCGCGGCCGGGCATCGCATCCGGCTGGACGTATCCGCCAGCAACTTCCCGCATTTCGACGTCAATCCGGGCACAGGCGTTCCGGCCGGTGAGCCCAGCGAGCCTGTCGTCGCCATCTGCTCGGCGCATTTCGGACCCGACACGCCGTCGCATGTCGTGCTTCCCATCCGGCCGGTCGCCCAGGACTAGCCCATGACGCCGGACGCCGACGGCCGTCAGACGATCCGCCTCCGGGCGTTGCGGATTTTCCACGCCATCGTCCGGCTGGGTTCGGTGACGAGCGCCGCCCGCTCGCAGGACCTGAGCCAGCCGGCTGCGAGCCGGCTGCTGGCGCAGCTTGAGCGGGACGTGGGGTTCGAGTTGTTCCACCGCGACCGGGGACGACTGATGCTGACCGCCGACGGCTTGCTGCTCCATCAGGAGGTGGAACGCGCGCTCGACAACGTTGATCGCGTCCAGTCGCTGGCTCGCGACATTTCGGATTTCCGCGTGGGTCACCTGCGCCTTGTCGCGCCACCCAGCATTCTGGAAGCGATCCTGCCGGACATGATCCAGCGCTTTCTGGAGCAGTACCCGCAGGTGCATCTGTCGATCGACTCCCACGGTGTCGAGGTCGCCAAGGCGATGATCGCGTCGCGCGCGGTGAACGCGGGCTTCGTCAAACTGCCGCACAACCGCGAGGACCTGAGGACCGAGACGGTGCTGGTCAGCGAGAGCGCCTGCGTCTTGCCGGCCAGTCACCCGCTGGCGTCGCAGGAGACGATCGCGGCGGCGGACATGCGCGGCGTCCCGCTGATCCTGCTGGGCCAGGGCCAGCGGTTTCGCGCCCAGGTCGAGGCCGCCTTCGCCGACGCCGGGGTGGTGCCGCGAGTCAAGGTCGAGACACACACGATCGCCTCGGCCTGCGCGCTCGCATCGCGCGGCGTAGGCGTAGCCATCGTCAATGAGCGACTGGCGAAGCCCTATGTCCGCGATGGTGCGGTCCTGAGGCGATTCACGCCCGGTATTCGCCACGAGTACGGCTTCGCGACCTCCGCCAACTCCGGGCCGGACCGCCTCGCCGATGCGTTTCTCGGTGTCGTCCGGGCCAACCTTCCGAAGCAGGACTAGGTTGTCGATCGGACGCTTCTTGTGATTTCAGGCCGAACGTTACATCACCGGCGCGAATATCCCCGTCGACGGCGGCATGCCCTACGAAAGATCCAGTCTCATGCAGTTTCTCATCATCGGCCGTGACGGCACGGACGCAGATGCTCCCGCCCGTCGGCAGGCGACGCGCCCGGAGCACATCGAAGGGCTGAATGCGCGGAATGCGGCCGGCGAGATCGTCAAGGTGGGCGCCCTGCTGGACGAGGCGGGCAAGGCAATCGGATCGGCGATGATCGGGGAGTTCCCCGATCGGGCGGCCGCGGATGCCTATGTGGCGAGCGAGCCCTACACCAGGGCGGGCGTCTGGGTGACGACCGAGGTCACGCCGCTGCGGCTCTTGAGCTTCGACTGATCAGATCGCCCGATTGCGACCCCCAGGGGGGCCAGCCCCCGAGGATCCGACTTCAGATGACGCCGATCCAGCGACGCTCTTCGAGCAGATCGAGGATGCGTCGCGCCGCCGCTTCTGGAGACAGGGTGAGGGTGTCGACCACCAGATCGGGACTGCGCGGCGCCTCGTAGGCGGCATCCACCCCTGTGAGGTCTGCAATCTGCCCCGCGTCGGACCTGGCGTAGAGGCCCTTTGGATCCCGCGCCCTGCAGGCGTGAATGGGCGCATCCACGAAGACTTCGAGGAAGGCTCCTGCCGGGAACCGCTCCCTTGCGGCCTGCCGCGCGGCTTCGCTCGGGGAAATGAAGGCGCAGAGGCTGATGACGCCTCCATCCGCGAACAGTTTGGCCACCTCGGCGGCACGACGGATGTTCTCCGCGCGATCCTTCGGCGAGAAGCCGAGGTCGCGGTTCAGACCGTGTCTGAGGTTGTCGCCGTCAAGGAGGATGGTGCGAACCCTACGGGCGTGAAGCTCCCGTTCGAGCACTGCGGCGATGGTCGACTTTCCGGAGCCTGAAAGCCCGGTCATCCAGATCGCGCCGCTCTCGTGTCCGTTCATCTGCGAGCGTTCGCGCCGGGAGACAGCCCCGGACGTCGGGTAGATATTGCGCGACTGATCCAGGGCCTGTTCGGCGACGCCGGCGGCGACAACCGCGCCGGTCTCCCGGTCAATCAGAACAAAGCTGCCCAGAGCAGGATTGTCCGCGAAGGAGTCGAACGGGATCGGCGAAGAGAGGCCTACGGCGGCGCGCGCGATATCATTGGGTGCGAGTGTCGCGGCCTCACCGACCTCTGCATCGATGAGTGCGACCCGAACAGCGGCGGTCCTGGACCCGATCCGGATGCGCAGCGCACGGTCTGGAGAGAACGGCGTGTCGTCCATCCAGAGGAGGCTGGCCGAAAAGCGCTCCACGGTGGCGGGGCGGGCGAAGGGCAGGGCGAAGACGTCGCCCCGGGCGATGTCCACATCTTCCTTGAGCAAGAGCGTGACCGCGTCACCGGTCTCGGCGGAGGTTAGATCTCCGTCCCAGGTCACGATGCGAGAGACCGTCGCTGTACGGCCCGACGGACTCACCACGATCTGATCCCCTGCACGGATCCTGCCGGAAGCCACGGTGCCGGCGTAGCCCCGGAAGCTCTGGTCGCGACGATTGACGTACTGGACGATGAAGCGGAACGGGCGCGCAGAGCGGCCGTCTTCGACCGGGAGGCTTTCCAACGCCTCGATCAAGGTCGGGCCATCATGCCAGCTCAGGGCCGGGCTGCGCTCGACGATGTTCTCGCCATGGCGGGCGCTGATCGGGACGGTGATCACCGTCCGGAACGACAGCCCCGCCGCGAAGGCGGCGTAGGCGGCTTCGATCTTGCGGAAGACCTCGGGATCATGGTCGACCAGGTCGATCTTGTTCACCGCCAGAATGATGTGCCGGATCCCGAACAGGGAGACGATGCGGCTGTGGCGTTCGGTCTGGGCGGTGATGCCCCGGGTGGCGTCGATAAGGATCACGGCCGCGTCCGCGCCGGATGCTCCGGTGGCCATGTTGCGCGTGTACTGCTCGTGTCCGGGCGTGTCGGCGACGATGAAGTTGCGTCGCGCCGTCGAGAAATAGCGGTGGGCGACATCGATGGTGATGCCCTGTTCGCGCTCGGCCTCCAGGCCATCCAGCAGGAGGGCGAAGTCGAGGTTGTCGCCAGTCGTGCCGAAGCGGGTACTGTCGCGCTTCAGCGTCGCCAGCTGGTCGTCGGCGATCTGGCCGGTGTCGTGAAGCAACCGGCCGATCAGTGTGGACTTGCCGTCATCGACCGAGCCGCAGGTGAGGAAACGCAGGTGATCGCGGAGAGGGCGATCCGGATCGATGCGGCGAAGGGTCAAGAGTTCGCCGTCCATCAGAAATACCCCTCGCGCTTCTTGCGCTCCATTGAGGCGGTCTCGTCAGCGTCGATCAGACGGCCCTGCCGCTCCGAACTGCGGGTCGCCCTCAATTCGGCGATCACTTCGTCGATGTCGTCGGCGTCGGATTCCACGGCCGCTGAAAGCGGGTAGCAGCCCAGCGAGCGGAACCTGAGGTTCCGTGTTTCGAGCACCTCGCCGGCGGCCAGAACGAGCCGGTCATCGTCGCGAACGATCAACGAGCCGCCCCGAACCACCACAGGTCTGGGAGCGGAGAAATAGAGCGGCACGACCGGGATGCCCTGTTGGCGCGTGTATTCCCAGACATCGAGTTCGGTCCAGTTGGAGAGGGGGAAGACCCGCAGGGATTCGCCCGGCATCAGACTGGAGTTCCACAGCGTCCAGAGCTCCGGCTTCTGACGGCGAGGGTCCCAGGTGTGACCCGGCCCGCGAACGGAGAAGATCCGCTCCTTGGCGCGGCTCTTTTCCTCGTCGCGCCGGGCGCCGCCGAAGGCGACATCGAACCCGTGCAGGTCCAGGGCCTGCTTCAGGGCGTCGGTCTTCATCACCTGGGTATGGACCGAGGAGCCTGACGCCAGGGGCGAGATCCCCCGCTTCACGCCGTCCTCGTTGATGTGGACGATGAGGCGAACGCCATAGGTGTCGGCGACCGTGTCGCGGTGGCGGATCATGTCCCGGAACTTCCAGGTCGTATCGACGTGCAGCAGCGGGAAGGGCGGCGGGGCAGGGTAGAAGGCCTTGGCGGCCAGATGCAGCAGGACGCCGGAGTCCTTGCCGATCGAATAGAGCATCACCGGATTCCGCGCCGTCGCAGCGACCTCGCGGAAGATCTCGATCGCCTCGGCCTCGAGCCGGCGCAGGTGCGGCGACAACTGTCCACGCGCCTGCAGGCGAACGGGTGGGGTGTCGATCAGTCGGGCAAGCGGTGCGATCTGCGTCATCGGATCCTCTGCGGTCGTCCACTCAAGCGTTCACAGACAGACGGGTCGAACGATATGAACTGGACCAACCGGATAGTTTTTCTGGGGTCAGCCGACGAAGGCGCGTTCGAGCACGAACTGGGCCGGAGCCGCGTTCGATCCTTCGATCAGGCCCGCCTTCTCAAGTCGGGCGCGGACGTCACGGATCATGGCGTTCGAGCCACAGAGCATGACGCGATCCACGGACGGGTCGAAGCCGCCGGTGATGTTGAGGTCCTCGAACAAGGCGCCGCTGTCGATGCGCTCCGTGATCCGACCGGTGCGGACGAAGGGTTCGCGAGTGACGGTCGGATAGTAGAGCAGGCGATCGCGAGCGAGGTCGCCGACCAGGGGGTCGTCATAGATGTCGACGGTGAGGAACTGGCGGTAGGCGAGGTCTTTCGCTTCGCGAACGGTATGGGTGACGATCACCTCGTCGAACCGCTCCCAGGTCTCGGGATCCCGAAGCACGCTGAGCCAGGGCGCCAGTCCCGTGCCGGTGGCGATCAGATAGAGGCGGGCGCCGCCAGTCAGGGCGTCCAGCACGAGGGTTCCGGTAGGCTTCTTGCCCAGCAGGACGCGGTCGCCTGCGTCGAGGAGACCCAGGCGAGATGTGAGGGGGCCGTCCGGAACCTGGATGGAGAAGAACTCGAGCTCGTCGGCCCAGGCCGGACTGGCGATCGAGTAGGCGCGTAGGGTTGGCTTGCCGCCCGGCTGCTCGGAGGGCAGGCCGATCATCACGAACTCGCCGGACCGGAAGCGGAAGCTCTCCGGCCTTTCGATCACGAAACTGAACAGTCGGTCGGTCCAGCGCCTCGTCCAGAGGATCGGCTGATCGTGCCAGGCTGCGGATACGGCGGGCTTCTCTAGAAGGACGGCGTCGGTCATGCGGGGCCCCAGGATGAGAGCCCGCTGTTAGGAGACGGTCACGCCCTGGTGCGAACGACTTCTTCTAATCGTCCCAGGCAGAAAATCTGCCGTGGTCCGTTCTGGGCCTAGAGCTGATCCAGACCGCTGTCATGGAAGGCCGCCTGCTTCTTCAGCCATGCGGTAAAGGCCTGGGCGCTCGGCGACAGGGGGCGCGTCTTGGGATGAACCACGTGATAGGCGAAGCCGACAACCTCCCCCCCGTCGTGGAACGGGGCGATGAGCCGTCCGGCCGCAAGGTCCGCCTGGGCCAGTGTCCGCTTGGCCAGGGCCACGCCGCGTCCGGCGACGGCCGCTTCGATCAAAAGGGCGGACTGGTTGAAACGAGACCCTCGGCGTGGGTCGCCATGCTTCACGCCCCGCGCCATCAGCCACATCGGCCAGTCGGGCCGGCTGGCGTCTCCGTCGCTGGACATGTCGTGCAGGAGGACATGGCCGCTCAGATCCGCCGGGACGCGGATGGGGTTCGGACCCTGCATCAGCGCCGGCGCGCAGACCGGCAGGACGGTCTCGATCAGCAGCCTGTCCGAGACATGACCGGCGTAGTCGCCGGCGCCGTAGCGGATCGCCAGATCGGTCGCGCCGTGGTCGAAGACCACCGGCTCCATGTCGGCCGAAACCCAGATCTCAATGTCCGGGTGGACCCGGTGGAAGTCGTCCATCCGCGGCATCAACCACTTGGATGCGAACGACGGGGTGACGCTGATGGAGACCTGACGCCGGCGCGGCGGCTCGCGCATCAGGGTCGAGGCGTCCCTCAACCTGTCCAGCCCTTCGGCCACCAGCGGCGCGGCCGAGCGACCCAGGTCGGTGAGCTGCAGCCCCTTGGCCTCACGCTTGAACAGGGGAGCGCGGATCGTGTCCTCCAGCTGACGGATCTGTTGGCTGACAGCGCCCGGGGTGACCGCGAGTTCGTCGGCCGCCCGCGAAAAGCTCAGGTGGCGCGAGGCGCTCTCGAAGGCGCGAAGGGCGTTCAGCGGGAGGAGGGTGCGGGACATCCTTGATAGAAATCCTATCAGCCATCCAAAGACAATATCGTTTGTTGGCGGACAGGCCCGCTCGTAGGCGTCGGTTCGAAAGCCTGGCCACTGGAGCGCCAGGGCTGGTTCGATGCGCGTCTTCCTCGCCTCCATCCCCTTGCCCGGTGCGACCGTCGTGGTCGTGGGAGAAGGATCGGCCGCAGCCGCAAAGGTGCGGCTATTCGACGGCTCCGGCGCCGATGTCCGGTGGTTCGCCGGTCCGGCTGCCCAGGCCGAAAACGCGATCCCGCGCTGGCCGGCCGAGCCGGACCTGAACGGAGCGCGCCTGGTCTTCATCGCCGTCGCCGATAATGACCTGCGCGATCTGGCGGCGACCTGGGGTCGGGCCTGCGGCGCACAAGTGAACGTCGTCGACCAACCCGCGCTCAGCGACTTCCATACCCCGGCGCTGATCGACCGCGACGGCGTCGTCGTCGGCATCGCCACCGGAGGTGTGGCGCCTGTTCTGGCGCGCGAAGTGCGGTCGCGTGTCGAGGCCGCCCTGCCGGCCGGTCTCGATCGGCTGGCCCGGCTTGCCGAGGGTCTTCGCCAGACAGTGATTGCCACCTTGCCTGATTTCACGGCACGCCGCCGGTTCTGGGAGGCGGCCTTCCGCGGACCGGCCCGCGATCTGGCCGTCGAAGGACGCACGGCCGAGGCGCGCCGGCACATGCTTCGCCTGCTCAACACCAGCGATGCGTCGCCGGGCGTCGTGCACCTCGTCGGCGCGGGGCCGGGTGATCCGGAGCTGCTGACGCTCAAGGCCTTGCGTGCTCTTCAGGACGCCGACGTGATCGTCCACGATCGGCTGGTGCCGACAACCATCCTCGATCGCGCCCGCCGCGACGCCCACAGGATCTACGTCGGCAAGCAGAGGAACGACCATTCGGTCCCGCAGGCCGAGATCGCGGATCTCCTGATCGCGGAGGCGCGCAAGGGTCACCGGGTGGTGCGGCTCAAGGGCGGCGATCCCTTCGTCTTCGGACGAGGCGGCGAAGAGCTTGAAGCGGTGCAAGCGGCGGGCGTGGACGTTATCGTGGTGCCCGGCATCACCGCCGCACTGGGATGCGCGGCAGCCGCCGGCATCCCCCTGACCTATCGTGACCAGGCCCAGGCCTTGACCTTCGTCACGGCCGAGACCCGCTCGGGCGGGGCAGCTGCTGACTGGTCAGCCCTGTCCGCTCCCAATCATACCCTGGCGATCTACATGGGCGTCTCGGGCGCCCGGAATGTTCAGGATCGACTCATCTCGGGCGGTCGTGATCCGCAAACGCCGGTCGCGGTGATCGAGAATGGCTCCCGGCCCGATCAGAGGACCTTCACAGGCCGGCTTGAAGAGCTCGCCGATCTGGTGCGGCGCGAAGCCATCGCCAGCCCGGCCCTGCTCGTGGTCGGCGAGGTCGCGGCCTGGGCGGAGCCCTCAAGCCGGCTCCTGTCGACGGAAGTTGCGGCATGAAGGTCCTGACCGCCAATCGCCTGTCGGACGGACGGGTCATCTATGTCGGCGTCGCTGGCCGACCGGTCTCAAGCTTCCGCCAGGCCGCCCGGTTCGCCGGTGAAACCGCCGACCGCGCTCTGGAGCGCGCGCTTCTGGAGCCATCCGAATTCGTCGGGCCCTATCTGGTCGAGGTCGAGGTCCACGGCCCATCCGGGCGGGACCGGCTCAAGGAGACCATCCGCGCCCAGGGGCCGACGGTCGGTCACAGTCTGGATCACGCCTGATGTATCGCTACGACGAGTTTGACGCCGCTATCGTCCGCGAGCGGATCACCGAGTTCAGCGACCAGGTCGCCCGGCGCGTGTCGGGAGCCCTGACCGAGGACGAGTTCAAACCGCTGCGCCTGATGAATGGTCTCTATCTGCAGCTTCACGCCTACATGCTTCGCGTCGCCATTCCCTACGGGACCATGGACGGCCGCCAGCTTCATCGCCTGGCCGACATCGCCAGGACCTATGACAAGGGCTACGGCCACTTCACGACCCGGACGAACATCCAGTTCAACTGGCCGGCCCTGAGCGATATCCCGGCGCTGCTTTCGGACCTCGCCGAGGTCGAGATGCACGCCATACAGACCTCGGGAAACTGCATCCGCAACATCACGACCGATGTCTTCGCCGGCTGTGCCGATGACGAGATCGAGGATCCGCGCCCCTGGTGCGAGATCCTGCGCCAGTGGTCGACGATCCACCCTGAGTTCTCCTTCCTGCCGCGCAAGTTCAAGATCGCCGTCACCGGCGCGACCAGGGACCGTGCGGCGATCCGGACCCACGACGTCGGGCTGCAGATCGTGCGCGGGAACGAGGGCCAGACGGCCTTCCGCGTCTTCGTCGGCGGCGGGCAGGGGCGCCTGCCGCATATCGCGCAGGAGATCGCAGCGGCCGTGCCCGCCAAGGACATCCTGGCCTATCTGACGGCTATCCTGCGCGCCTGGAACCTGCTCGGGCGTCGCGACAACATCCACAAGGCGCGGATCAAGATCCTGGTCGCATCGCTGGGCATCGACGCCTTCCGCGACGAGGTCGACCGCCACTTCGCCACCCTGAGGCGGGAGGACCTTCGCATTCCTGACGAAGAGGTGGCGCGCATCCGGGCCTATTTCGCGCCGCCGGCCTTTGAGCTCCTTCCCAAGGCGAGCGACGCCTTCGACAGTCTGGTTCTGGCCAACCGCGACTTCAGCCGCTTCGCGCGCAACAATGTGCGGCGGCACAAGCAGTCCGGCTATGCGGCCGTGATTGTTTCCCTCAAGCCCCGCGGCGGCGTGCCCGGCGACGTCACGGCTGACCAGATGGATGCGGTCGCCGATCTCGCGACCCGGTATTCATTCGATGAAGTCCGGGCCGCCTATGAGCAGAACCTCGTCCTGCCTCACGTCAAACTCGACGATGTCCCCGAACTCTGGCGGCGGCTGTCAGAGCTCGGTCTCGCCACCCCGAACGCCGACCTTGTGACTGACATCATCGCCTGCCCGGGACTGGACTACTGCAGCCTCGCCAATGCCCGATCTATCCCGGTCGCGCAGGCCCTGTCCGAGCGGCTCGCCGATCCCGAGTTCCAGGACCGTCTCGGCCCGATCCGCGTCAACATGAGCGGCTGCATCAACGCCTGCGGCCATCACCACGTCGGTCACATCGGGGTTCTCGGCGTCGATCGGAAGGGCGAGGAATACTACCAGATCACCCTCGGCGGTTCGCCGGACGAGACCGCCGCGCTCGGCGAGATCGTCGGCCGCAGCCTGCCCGCCGACGAGGTCGCGCCAGCGGTCGAACGGACCCTCAACCGCTACCTCGAAATTCGCGAGGACGGCGAGAGTTTCCTCGCCGCCGTGCGTCGTATCGGAGTGGAGCCATTCCGGGACGCGATCTATGGGGGCCTGGATGCAGTGGCTTGATCACGCGCCCAAGGGCTTGCGGTTGCCCGTCACCAGCCCTCTGGACGAGGTGGAGGCCGCGGCTGCGACCGCCGAGGTCATCATCCTGGAGTTCGACGCCTTTCGGGACGGGCGTGGGTTCTCTCTCGCCTCGGTGCTGCGTGAACGCGGCTTCAGCGGTCAGTTGATCGCTGACGGCCGCCTGATCCCCGACCAGGCGCGTCATCTGCGCCGCACAGGGTTTGACGGCGTGGTCATTGGCGCGACTGGAGATGTGGAGGCCTGGCGCCGCATGGACGGGGTGTTCAGCGCCGTCTATCAGCCCGCAGCCACGCGCGAGCTTCCGATCTGGCGAAGTCGCCGGGAGGTCGCGCCTGTCGTGCGGGTTCCCCCTTCTGACAGGTCCGTCACGCCTCGGCGGGCCAGCGCCATGGTGACCGACGACTTCAACAAGCGGGTCCGCGAAGACCGTGCCGACAACATCCTGTGGGTCGCCCTCAAGGACAACCAGGGTCTTCGCCCCGCCGTCCTCTCATCCTTCGGGACCGAGTCCGCCGTTCTCCTGTCGCTGGTCGCTCGCATCGACCCGACGACGCCGATCGTCTTCATCGATACCGGCATGCATTTCATGCAGACACTGTCCTACCGGGACCTCCTGACCCGAGAGCTCGGCCTGACCGATATCCGGATCGCGACTCCTTTCAGGGGAGAGCTGGAAAGCGCCGACCCGACCGGGTCTCTCTGGAAAGCCGACACTGACGCCTGCTGCGACGTCCGCAAGGTTCGTCCGCTGGATCGTGCCCTGGCCGAGATCGATCTCGTCATCACAGGTCGGAAGCAGCACCAGACGGGAGAGCGCGCGGACATGAAGCCGTTCGAATTCTTCGAAGGTCGCGTGCGCGCCAACCCCCTGATGCGCTGGTCGTCCGAACAGATCGAGGAGCGGTTCGTCGCCGAGCAACTGCCCCGGCATCCGCTGAGCCTCAACGGCTACCCATCGATCGGCTGTTGGCCCTGTACGCGACAGGTGAAAGCGAACGACGCACCTCGCGACGGACGCTGGTCCGGCGCCGCAAAAACAGAATGCGGCATTCATCTCGTGCGTCAGGCACAGTTCGCCGGCTGATCCCGCGACAACCCGAATTCAAGAGTATTCCCGTGACGTCTCAACGTTCAGTCCTCGACCTGATCGGTCGAACACCGCTCATGCGCCTCAACCGGCTGTCCGAAGAAACGGGCTGCGAGATCCTCGGCAAGGCGGAGTTTCTGAACCCGGGCCAATCGATAAAGGACCGCGCCGCCCTGTCGATCATTCAGCAGGCGCGTGCATCCGGTGAACTACGGCCGGGCGGAACCATCGTGGAGGGGACGGCCGGGAATACAGGCATCGGGCTGAGTCTGGTCGGCGCCGCTCTTGGCCACCCGGCGGTCATCGTCATGCCCCGCACACAGTCCGAGGAAAAGAAGCAGGCGCTCCGGGCCGTCGGCGCCCGGCTGGTCGAGGTCGATGCCGCGCCCTTTTCGAGCCCGAGCCACTTCGTCCACCATTCGGCCAGGCTGGCCAAGGAGCTCGACGCCTCCCTGCCGAACGGAGCCTTCTGGTCGAACCAGTTCGACAATCTGTCCAACCGTCTGGCCCACTACGAGGGCACCGGCCCGGAAATATGGGAACAGACCGACGGCAAGGTTGATGCCTTCGTCAGCGTGGTCGGGTCTGGCGGCACGCTCGCCGGGGTGGGGCGCTTCCTCAAGGAACGCAATCCGGAGATCCAGACCGCGCTTGCCGATCCGGCCGGAGCCTCCCTGTTCAACTGGTTCACGAAGGGAGAGATGACGTCGGAGGGCACCTCGATCACCGAAGGGATCGGCGTCGGCCGTATCACCGGCAATATCGAAGGCTTTGCTCCGGACCACGCCTACCGGGTCGAGGATGCGGACTTTCTGCCGATCCTGTTTGATCTCGTCGCCGGGGAGGGCCTGTCGCTCGGCGGCTCGAGCGGCGTCAATCTCGTGGCCGCCGTGCGGCTCGCGCGGGAGCTCGGCCCCGGCAAGACGATCGTCACCGTCCTTTGCGACCCCGGCGGCCGCTACGCATCGCGTCTGTTCAATCCCGAATTTTTGAGCGCCCGAGGCCTGCCGACGCCGCCCTGGCTGAACCCTGCCTCCGGTAGCCGCTGATGCTGGACTTTCTCCTGTTTCTACTGGTCGGGTTTGCAGCACAGATCGTCGACGGCGCCCTGGGCATGGCGTTCGGCGTCATCTCCTCGACCCTGCTCCTCAGCCTCGGGACGCCGCCTGCCGCGGCCTCGGCCAGCGTCCATGCTGCGAAGGTCTTCACGGGCACGGCGTCGGAGGTTTCTCATTTCATCAACGGCAACATCCGATGGGCGCTGTTCTGGCCGCTTGCGATCGGCGGCGTGATCGGAGGCGTCGCCGGGGGCATTCTGCTGACCTCCATCGACGGCAAGATCATCAAGCCGTTCGTGCTCGGCTGGCTGGCCTTGATGGGGCTGGTCATCCTTTTCAGGGCCGCAAAGGATATCCGCATCCGCCTGGTGGCCCCACCGGGCGCCGCTCCGCTCGGCGTGCTCGGCGGCTTCCTCGACGCCCTCGGAGGAGGGGGCTGGGGCCCGACGGTCACCACCACTCTGGTCAGCGTCGGCGAGCCGCCGCGCCAGGCTGTGGGTACGGGCAATGCCGTTGAAGCCGTCGTCGCCATCGCGGTCTCCACGACCTTCCTGACGGCGCTCCTGACCGGCCACTGGGGCGATATCGAGGAACTGCAGCGCTACTGGACCTCCGTCGCCGGACTGATCTGCGGCGGTGTCCTTGCCGCGCCGCTGGCCGCGCGGATCGCCAGGCTCTTGCCGGTCCGGCCCTTCGCCCTGGCCATCGGATTCCTTATCCTCGCGTTGGCCGCCGTTCAGCTCGCAGAACCCTTGTTGAAGTCCTGAGGAGGCGGCTGTGCCCGATGCTGTTTTGCCGACGGCATGATGCACCCGGGCGACGCGCCCGGCCTGGGGGTCGATCCCGGGTTGGCGATCCTGACGCCGCTGATCCGTCAGCCTCGCACCGGCGCCAGGATACCGTTGTCGCCGCGCGTCACGACCCAGGTCGACAGGGTGCTGGCGACATAGGGCCTGGCAAGGATGGTCGAGACCGTCTGCAGCCTGGCCTCGGCCCGCTCCGGCGTCAGGGTCAGCAGAATATAGCCCTTGGCCGTCTGGTCGCAGAAGACGACTTCGTCATTGTTCGCCGACAGCAGGGGCCCCAGCGGCAGGGGAGCGACCGCGTCGCCGGGCGACGGGCTGGAGATGGCCGATGTGCCGAACTCGACCGCGCGACGCTCGCCGGCCGAGTCCTTCAGGTCGTTGACCCAGTAGGCGTGGCTGTCGCCGGCCAGGACGATGGGCTGGACCCCGGCCTCCCTGAATGTCGCATAAAGCCGCTCGCGACCGGCAGGATAGCCATCCCAGCCGTCCAGATTGAACGGAACGCCGAGCTTGAACAATTGGATCATCTGACGAAGCCCGGCGCGGACGTCTTCCGGCAGGCCGCCGATCATGCCCTCGATCTGGGCTTCCGAGGCGATTTTGGTCACGTCCGGTCCCTGGACGCGCGCCATGACGATCTGGTTGCCCAGCACTTGCCACGGCTTGTCTGCGGCCTTCGAAGCCGACAACACGCCCTTCAACCAGGCTCGCTGCGCGTCCCCCAGCAGGTCGCGGTCCGGCGCGTTCAGCGTCGCATTGAAGGCGGCCAGATCCGGCGCGCCATCGACAATCGGCATGTCGGTCGCGTAGTCGAGCTGCTTGTTGCGGGCCAGCAAGCGCGTCTCGACCATGGCCAGGGTCGCCAGATCGCCGAACTCGAAGCTCCGGTTGATGGCGTCGAGGCCGAGCCCGCTGCGCGGCTCTCGGATCGGCATCCATTCGTAATAGGCACGAAGCGCGACGGCCTTGCGGGCGGCATAGGCACCCTCGGTCGCGTCCGTGTGGTTTTCGGCCCCCATGGACCAGGCGTCGTTGGCGACCTCGTGGTCGTCCCAGACGCAGATGAAGGCGGCGCGGGCGTGGGCGGCCTGCAGGTCCGGGTCGGACTTGTACTGCGCATGCCGCAGTCGGTAGTCCTCGAGCGTCAGGATCTCGTGCGGCGGCTGCGGAATTCGGCTCAATGCCGCGCCGGTCGCAATGCCGTAGTCGTCGGGCCCGGCGCCGTACTCGTAGATATAGTCGCCCAGGTGCACGATGGCGTCGAGGCGCGGCTCCTTCGACAGGGCGTCATAGGCGTTGAACAGACCCCCCGGATAAAGCTGGCACGAGACGACGCCAAGGGCGACATCGGCGATCGCGCCGACTGGCAGGGTGCGCACGCGACCGACGGGCGAGAGGACGTCCCCGGCGGTGAACCGGTAGAAATACTCGCCGCCCGGCTCCAGGCCCTGGCCGTCGAAATCGTGTTTGACTGTGAAATCGCGCGCGGCCCGGGCGCGTAGTCCGATGGGGGTTCGGACCGGGTGGGAGAAGTCGGCATCGCTCGCGACCTCCAGCTTCACCTCGATGTCCGCGCCTGAGGCGTCAGCGGGCGTCACGCGGGTCCAGAAGATCGCACCGGTCGGGGTCGGATCGCCCGAGGCGACACCGTGCAGGAAGGCGACGGCCGGCGCCTCGGCTGATGCGGCGAAGGCCGGCGTTGCGACGGAGCCGGCCCCGATCAGGCTGAGAAGACTGCGGCGATCGATGCTCATGACGGGGTCTCTGGCGACAGGGGGGAACGGCGCCCCGGGCTCCCGGGGCGCCGTCGACAGGCAAGGTTCTAGTAGTTGAGGCTGAGCGTCACGCCATAGGTGCGGGGCTCGCCGGCGATGAAGGTCGGCAGACCCAGACCGTCGCCGGTGTTGCCGGCGTCCTTGATGTATTCCTCGTCCAGCAGGTTGTCGCCGAACACCTCGACGCCCCAGTTCCCATGCGACGGCACGTAGCGGACCCGCAGGTTGAGGAGGCCGTAGCTGTCCTGAAGCTCGTCGACGACCGTGTCCGGTACGAAGTTGCCGGTCTGCAGCGAGGCGCGGTCGTTGTTGTCGTCGAAGAAGGTCTCCGACTGCCAGGTGTAGGTCGGCTGGACCTCGAAATCGCCGCCCCAGACCGGCAGGCGGTAGATCGCGCCCAGCGAGAAGCGGTTGTCCGGCGACAGGCGGAACTTGTTGCCGTCGAAGATACCGGCCTCGAAGCGTGAGTGGTTGTAGCCGTAGGTGCCGAAGACGTCGAACTGGTCGGTGACCGAGAAGAAGGCCTGGCCTTCGAAGCCATAGCTCTTGGCCTCGCCGGCGTTGGTGGTGATGAACTGGGTGCCGACCTGGATGGTCGCCTGGAAGTTCGTGTACTCGTACATGAAGGCCGAACCGTCGACCCGCAGGCGGCCGTCCAGCAGAGCGGCCTTGGCGCCGACCTCGTAGCTGTCGACTTGCTCGGAATCGACCTCCGTGAACCGTGGCGCTCCGAACGGAGATGACGGCGCCCCGACCGACAGCACCTTGGGCCGGCGGCCGCGGGCGTAGTTGGCGTAAAGGCTGGAGTCTTCCGACAGGGCGTAGCGGCCGGTGACGCGCCAGGTGAAGCCGTCGTCCTCCAGATCCCGGGTGATGACATTGCCGTTTCCGGCTGTGGGCTGGAAGGTCAGGCCGAACAGCGGGAAGGCGGCGGTCACCGGGGCGTTGGCGGCGCCGGGCGTGGCCAGTTGCGGGACCAGGCCGTTGACGAAGGCGCCGAGAGCGGCGGCCTGGGCCAGGGCGGCCGGCGTGCCCTGACGCATCAGGGCCTGGATCTGGGCCGAGGTCTGCTGGATGGCCAGCAGGCCGCCGAGAATCGAACGACCGTTCAGCACCGAGGTCGAATAGCCGGTGGTCTTCTCGTCATTGGTGTAGCGGACGCCGGCGGCGAACTCCCAACGATCGGTCGGACGCCAGGTCAGGTCGCCGAAGATGTCATAGCTGTCGAGCTCGGACGCATTGGTCCCGCTCTCCTGATGCGACGGCTTCAGGTTGGCGTAGATGCCGGGAATGGCGGCGGCCGGAAGGCCGAAACCGGCCAGGATCGGGTTGATCACCGCCGTCGAGGTCACGACGGAGTAGGGCAGGTGGGTGGGCAGGGCGGCCAGTGGCGTGCCGTCCAGCAGGCCGGCCAGCTGGGCCAGGGCCACGCGCTCGTCGAACTCGGTCGGCGTGCGCTGCGTGCCTTCCTCGTGGAAGAAGCCGACGCCGGCGAAGCCCGAAAACTGGCCGCCGTTATCCCAGTTCAGTCGGAACTCCTGGCTCCACTGTTCGCCGTCCGCGTCCTCGATGGCGGCCAGCAGCGGCAGGGAGATGCCGTCGGGATCGAAGGTCTCCAGCGCATGGAACTCGCGCCAGGCGGTCGTTGAGTTGATCGACAGGCTGTCGTTCAGGTCGAACCGCACCAGACCCGTCGCGCCATAGACCTGACGCTGCAGACCCAGGGAGCGACCGCCGTCCAGGTTGGTGGAGGGCGTCAGCGCCGCGCCGGTCCACGGCAGACGATCGCCCAGCGGCCGACCCGTGCCGGCGTTCTGCGGCTGATAGGTCATCGACTTGAAGCTGGTGCCCGGGGCGTCGTCGGACTGGTAGTTGACGATCAGGTCGGCGCGGAAGCCGTTGCCCGGCTCGATCGCGGCCGAGGCGCGATAGGCCTCGGTGTGGAAGCCGTTGTAGTCGTTCCCGCCAAGCAGGTTCTCAATATAGCCGTTGCGGTTCTTGACCCGGGCCGCGAAGCGCAGGCCTGCGACGTCGTTCAGGGGCACGTTCACCGCGCCCTCGGCGAGGTAGTAGCCGAAGTTGCCAAAGCCGAGCCGACCCTCGGCCTCGAACTCATGCACATCGACTTTGTTCTGGATCACGTTGACGCCGCCGATCAGGGCGCCGCGACCGTAAAGCGTCGATTGCGGCCCCTTGGCCACCTCCACGCGTTCGATGTCGAACAGTTCGATGTAGGAGCCGCGCGCCTTGGAGATCGACACGCCGTCCTGGAAGATCGACACGCGGGGCTCGACGGTCGCTTCACCGGAGTCCGATGTGATGCCGCGGATCACGAAGCCCGGATTGTTGGGCGACTGGTTCTGCACGAGGAAGCCGGGCACGAAGGCCGACAGCTCCTCGAAGTCCTGAATGCCGAGGCTCTCCAGGAACTCGCCGCTGTAGGCGGTCAGGGCGAAGGGCACCTCGATCGGGTCCTGGGCGCGCAGCTGGGCGGTGACGATCACCTCCTCCAGCTGGGACGTCTGGTCGTCCGCCGACTGGGCGTTGGCGGAGGTGGCCAGCGCGCAAGCGGCGGCGCAGCCCATGAGAATGGTCTTGGTGTGAGTGCGATTGAACATGACAGCCCCTGTTGCTGGCATGCCCTCTAGCCACGCTTGGCAGCGCCCGTGCGACGGGACGGCGATGAAGTGGTGACGTTTGAGACGTGAACGGAAGGACCCGCGCGTCAGAGGATTTGGCCAGGCGCGCCGCGGTGTCGCCAGTCGAACGCTCCCCTGTCTCTACCAGAGGCCCGCTGGAAGCCTGTGTCAGGGGAGGCGAGCGGTATCGACCATCATCCGGCTAATCCGGGAGCTGAGGATCGCTCTCAACGCGGTAATCAACTCATGCGGGGCGAATGGCTTTTCCAGAATCTGTGAAGCTCCCGCCTCGAGCGCGCACTCTCGCAGAGTCGCATCCGCTTGCCCGGTGACGAGAACGACACGAGTTTGCAGACCGCGCGTCCGTAAGGCCCGGGTCACCTCCAGCCCGCTCATCCCGCGCATCCTCACATCGCAAATCAGGCAATCCGGAACCTGATTGGGTGCGGTCTGGAGAAACGCCACGGGGTCTGCATGCATTCTAACAGCAAAGCCGTGCGCTGAGAGTACGAACCCGAGGGAGTCCCGAAACGCACGATCGTCGTCGAGGACGTCAATGGTCGCTGGAGTCATTCACCGTCTTCAGAGGCTGCCAGCGGCAAAGTGAGTTGAAAAACCGTCCCGCCATGCCGTGCGGGCTCTGCCCAGATGCGACCGCCATGCGCTTCGACGATCGTGCGGCCTATCGAGAGGCCTACGCCCATGCCTCTCTTTCCCTTGGTGCTGACAAATCGTTCGAACAGGGTCGTTGCGACCTCCGGGTCCAGGCCGGCCCCATTGTCGGCAATCGAGATCACGGCCATCTCATCGCTGAACCGGGCGGTCCTGACCTGCAGCACCGGACGAGTTGCATGAGCTGTCGCCTCGATCGCGTTGCGAATGAGATTATGGATGACCTGCTCGATCTGGATCCTGTCAACCAAGACTTTCGTTTCAGGCCCGTCATGCCGAATATCGAGGGCCACGTCCGGAGACGAGGCGCCAAGAAGTGAAAACGCGCACGCCTCGTCGACAAGAACCGGGAGAACCTCGGGCAAGCGGACATTGTCGTCGCTAGACACGAATGATCTCAGATGGCGAATGATCTGGCCTGCACGCAGAGCCTCGCCAATCGCCTTGTCGAACTGCCCCAGAAGCGGGCTGTTTGACGATTCCCGAGCCACCAGGATCCGACAGCCTTCGACGTAATTGATGATCGATCCCAGGGGCTGGTTCAACTCGTGAGCCAATGCCGCAGCCATCTCACCCATGGCCGAGAGTCGAGATTCCTGGCGAAGTCTGGCCTCCAGTTGCTTAGGCTCGGTTATGTCGAAAGACATTCCGACCAATCCTGTCACCAGACCGTCCGCGTCGAACATAGGGGTCTTTGTCGACAACCAGGTGCGCGCACCCTTCACCGGGTGCTCGGCATTCTCCTCAAGCTCCTGGGCGACACCGCCGGCCATGATTGCACGGTCGCGAGTCATGATTACTTCGCCCCGATCAGGGTGGTCCAGAAATTCTCGATCCGTCTTTCTCTCAACCTCGACCCAAGGCTTGCCTATCACAGCGAGTGTTGCCTTGTTCGCTAACAGCAGCCGACCCTCCAGATCTTTCGGAAAAATCAGGCCCGGCGCGGTCTCGACGATGGTTCGCAGAAGGGCGTCGGATTGTTGCTGCTGCTGAACAGCGGTCCGCAACTCGCCTTCGGTATGATCGACCCGCAACGCCAGCTGCGCCCGCGCGGCATCGAGCTCGTCAGCAATGATCCGGCGCGCTTCAATTTCAAGTTGGAGCGCCTTCGGAGAGGGTATGGCGAGCAGGCGAGGAATCAGCCGGTGCAGGGCAATGGCGGTGACGACCGATGCGATGGCAGTCACAGCCTTGAGCCAGCCGGCGGAGATATAGATGGGCTGCCACATGGTGACGATCCCCATCACATGGGTAAGGCCGCAGAGCCCGATGAAGGCAGCGAAAAGCAGGGCGAGCGCCCGGTGCCCGCTGTCGAGATCGCGCCGGGACTTCACGAATTGCGCGATACTGAACGGGATTGCAAAACAGGCTGCGGCTATCAAGCCGTCCGACGCGATGTGCAGAAGCATCAGCTCGGGCCGCCACAAGATACCATTCCGTGTGGCATAAAGCCCTGAACTTCATGCAAAAAATGCATACATTTACCTTACAGACTCACGCACTTGAGAGGGCCCGCGCGGCTGGCGAGATGCTGGAGTCAAAATGTAGTCGGGCACCCTTTCCTGACGCGGCGGCTTACGCAGGCATGTCGTCAAGCGGCGAGACGTGTCTCGGGGGGAAGAAGGGAGGCGACCACCAAGCGGCTCATCATCCGCCCCTCTAGTGGCAGGATAGCATCGACGAACGTCAGGCTCGAGGAATCCCCGGTGGTCGGGGGAGGCTGCAGCAGACTGGCTTTCGTTTGAAAGGTTTCCTGGACTGCATCGACCAGAACGCCAGCGACCCGGTCGCCATCCTGGATCACCACGATGACATGGCGGGTTGTCGGCTCTGTCGTTCCAAGACCCAGGTGCGAGCGCAGGTCGACCACTGCCATGACGCTTCCGCGTAGATTGATGACGCCGAGGATCGCGGGCGGCGCGTGGGGGATGGGCGTGGCGGGACTCCAGCAACGGATTTCCCGCACATGACGGATGTCGATGCAGAAAGACTGGTCTGCGATCTCAAAGGAAATCAGCTCGATTTGCTCGTCGGAGGCGGCTGGACCCTCCATCAGAACTCCTCCCAGCCGTCGACCGCCAGGGCGGCACCGCCCCCGGCGTAGGCCGCGACGCGAGATTGCGCTGCCCGGACCGGATTGACGGAGGCGGCCGGGCGTCCCCCTTGTACGAGCCGGGGCCGTGGCGATGGCGCTGCCTGAGCCGGCGCATCACCGGTGCGGAACCGCCCGACCAATCGACTGAGCTCGGCGGTTTCACCCTTGAGGCTGTTGGCAGCGGCCGTGGCCTCTTCGACCATCGCAGCGTTCTGTTGTGTGACCTGATCCATCTGATTGACCGCTACGTTCACCTCGTTGAGACCGGTGGACTGCTCCAGGGATGAGGAGGCGATCTCTGAAATCAGGACGTCGATTTCGGCAACCTTGGCGACAATCCCGTCCAGCGCCAGGCCGGTCTCTCCGACCAGCTTCACGCCGCGTTGAACCTGGGACGAGCTGCTGGCGATCAGCGTCTTGATCTCCTTGGCGGCCTCGGCGGAGCGTTGGGCCAAGGCGCGCACCTCCTGGGCGACGACCGCAAAACCTCGACCGGCGTCACCGGCTCGCGCCGCCTCGACGCCAGCGTTCAGGGCGAGAAGATTGGTCTGGAACGCGATTTCGTCGATCACACTGATGATCTGCGTGATCTGGCTCGAACTCTGCTCGATTTCCCCCATGGCGGAGACCGCGTCGCGCATGACATCGCCAGACTTTGTCGCTTCGGTGCGCGCCCCTGTCGCCGCGGCGGCGGCCTGGCGCGCGCCTTCGGCACTGCGTTTGACCGTGGCCGTGATCTGGTCGAGGGCGGCGGCGGTTTCCTCCAGGCTGGCCGCCTGCTGTTCCGTCCGGCGGGACAGATCGTCAGACGCACCGGCAATTTCATCGGACCCTGACCTTAGTCCGGCGGTCGCTGTCGTGATTCCCGTCATAGCGTCTTGCAAGCTATCGACCGCAGCGTTGAAGTCCGATTTGATCTGGGCGTACCGGCCTTCGAACGATGCAGTGATCCTGGTCGTCAAATCCCCTTGGGCGAGGGCCTGGAGACTCTGCGCCAGGGTCTCGACGATGCTTCCCTGCTCCTCCTCGGCGCTACGGCGTTCGGCGTCGACGCGGGCCATCTCTTGTTCCACCGCGGTGACATCGGACGCGAACTTGATGATTTTGTAAGGCTTTCCCGACGCATCCAATACCGGATTGTAGGAAGCCTGGATCCAGCACTCACGGCCACCCTTGCCGATGCGCATGAACTTGCGAGCGACGAACTCTCCGCGATTCAAGTCTTTCCAGAAATCCCTGTAGTCGCTGCTGTTGGCCTCGGCGGGGCATACGAACATGCTGTGGTGGCGCCCTTCGATCTCGGCCGCCGTATAGCCGAGCACGGCGAGAAAGTTGGCGTTGGCGCGTATGATGGTGCCGTCCAGCTTGAATTCGATCACCGCCTGGGAGCGATCCATCGCCGCGATCTGGGCTTCGAGTTCCCGCTGGTGATCGGCGGCCATCTCATTCCGTCGAGACTTGAACAACATCGCAACCATCCATCTGCCAAAGGTGATCAGCGTTATCTGAGAAAGCCGTTCACGACTCTCTTTCGTCAGATGCCGTAGATTCACGCCTCGGCCATTCGTAACCCGTTAACCTTGCCGCACGCCGTGGGCTCAGAGCCAATGTCCCCGCCTTAACCTCAGTCCTCCTCGGCGATGGGGCGTACCAGCCCTGCCAGAGCCGTAATGTTTCGGGCGCCCGTCTTGCGCAGGATGCTGGCGCGAAACGCCTCGATGGTGCGGGGGCTCAGACCCATCTCGACCGCCGCTGCCTTGCTCGACTTCCCCGCTGCGGCGTAGCTGAACACCTCCTTTTCGCGAGAGGTCAGCGTGTGAAACCGGGCGTTGGCTTCGATGGCGGCCGGATCGGTTCGAACGGGTTTCCGGATTCGGCTCTGAGCCGTTCTGATCGCGTCGATCAGCTCGCCGGGCCGGAAAGGTTTCTCAAGGAAGGTGCTCGCCCCGAGCTGCATCGCGGAGACAACAACGGGAATGTCGGCATAGCCGCTGATCACGATGACAGGCCAATGTCCGTAACCGAGGCTCTTCATTCTTTCGATCAGCGTCAACCCGCTGACTCGCGGCATCCGGAGGTCGGCTATTACGCAACAAGGCGCCAGCGTCGGCAGCGCACGCAGAAAATCGACGGGAGAAGCGTAGCCTGTAGTCTCGAAGCCAGCGATCGAGAGCATCTCGACCAGTGAGCTCAAGACCTGCCTGTCGTCATCCACAACCGCTACAGCCTGTCTTGCCTCTACGTTCATTCCTGCGTTGTCCGCGTTTCTTCGGGACTCACGGTGAAGGCGGCTTCGGCGTCGAGGTTGGATACCGGCTCTATCCGGTCGTTGTCCTTGCCCCCCGACATCCAGCGCGGTGATCCCGTCGGTCGCGCGGCCAGCGTGCTGACGATGTCGTCCGGCCGCGGGCAGGCGCTTGTGTCACGCGGTGTGCCGAACATCAGATTTACCCGCGCTGCTCCCGCCGCAAATACGCCCATGGCCGCGACCGCCGAACTGATCCGGGCGAATGAAGCGCGAGAGTCGTCTTCCCTGCATCGAAGCCGCATCAGCCGTAATCATGGGAGCGATTCGGGATGTCCATTGCTTCGACCCTGACGTCTTCAGTACACGGGTCGAGTATAACTACAAGACGCCTTCACCTCCAGCGGGCCGGGAACGGTGCGACAGAATGAAGCTCAGTCCACGGTGCAATGAATCCAAGGTTTTCTTCCGCGACCTGAGCCGGGCGTCAGGCCTTTGAATGTCTCCCTGCTGACGAGATGTTCGTCCTGACTGAAGTACTTTGGAACGCCGCGTTCCTTAAGTTGTAATTCTGTGGTTCTTCATCTTCCGGAAGGCCTCCGGTTCTACAGGTGCGCCTCTTGCCGATCTCGACGGCGAACATCGGCAATTCCTTCGCGTCACCATCATCGTCCAGATCGTCCCTTCAAAAGGGGCGGGATGGACTGGATCGGGCGATGAGCAGTGCTGGCGTTTGCTTGAAGCGGGCTTCAGTCTGGCCGGGTGATGCGGTTGGGGCGGATCAGGCCGGAAGCCGGTCTTTTCAACACAGGCCTCGCGCGACCTGGGTGGCGAGCGCGGCGATATTCGGGCAGTGCATCTTCCGGAGTATGTTGGCGCGAAACACGTCTACCGTTCTTGGGCTAAGGCCAAGTTCGAGGGCGGCCTGTTTGCTGTTGCTGCCCTGCACGAGGTGTCCCAGCACTTCCCGTTCTCGTCGCGTAAGCGTTTGATAGCGCGCCCGGACCGCCGCCAGGTCCTCGCTGACAACCGATCGGCTCAGTGTCGTGGCCCCGTCCATGAGCGCCGAAACAAGCTGATCTGGATCGAAAGGTTTCTCAAGAACTGTAACCGCGCCGAGTTGCATCGCCGTAACTGCGATTGGGACGTTGACGTGACCGCTGATCACGATGACTGGCCATCCCGCCGCTCGGCTGCCCTTCAATCGGGATATCAAATCCAGACCGTCCATGCCCGGCATTCGGATGTCAGTGACAAGGCAGGATTCCGGCAGATCCGGAAGGTTGGCCAACATATCCGCCGGATCCGGGAAGCAAGTCACGTCGAAGCCCTGGCCCGAAACCATCGTGGTCAGCGATGCCAAGACCGCTTCGTCGTCATCGACGATGATCACATGGCAGATGCTCATGCCAACGCCTCGGAATCGGTCTTCAGCAAGACGGAAAAGGCCGCCCCGCCGAGGCTGCTGGCCGAACAGCTGATCGATCCACCATGCGCTTCGAGGATCGTCTTGCAGATCGAAAGCCCCAAGCCCGTCGCGCCCTTGTTCGTGCTGGCCAGAGGTTCGAATAGTTGATCAACGATCTCCGGCGCGATCCCGGGACCGTCGTCTTCGACAATCAACTCATAAGATCCACAGGCGCGGATAGAGCGTCCGCGAATCTGAATGAGTCGCGCTCCCTCTCCGCGCGCGGCCTCCATGGCGTTACGAACCAGGTATCCCAGCACCTGCTGGATCTGGATCCGGTCACAGCGGGCGGTCTCCGCCGGCGCAACATCGACCTTGATTTTAGCGTTGACCGTGCGAGCCCTGATCAGCAGAGCAGGCATCAGGTCCTCAACGAGGGCGTGGATCTCTTCATCGGCATGATAGCCCGTCTCGCGTGACATCAAGCCTCGCATTCGACGGATGGTCTCGCCCGCTCTCTGGGTCTGATTGTTGGCCGCATCCAAAGACGCGACAATCCGGTCAACATCTGGAGCTTCGACACCCAAGAGGTGGCGGGCCGCGTAAATGTAGTTGGCGATGGCCGACAGGGGCTGGTTGAGCTCATGCGCCAGAACGGACGCCATCTCGCCCAGGGAGGCCAGGCGCCAGTTGTTTGTGATTACAGTCTGGAGCTTATGGGCTGCCGCTTCCGCCCGCCTGACCGCGGTGGCGTCCTGGATAAACAGGGTGACAAAGGTTTCGCCCAAGGCTGTGAAGTGCGCCGCCTTGACCTCGACTGCGACCGCCTCGCCGGTCACGCTGCGGGCGGTCATATGGGGGGCGTTTCCCCCGCCAGTTTTCCCCACGTTGAACTTTTCAATGGCTTGGTCAGTCGCCTGGGCCGTGAGGGTCAACCCCTCGATAAGGCTGGCCGCAGGAGTGTGGGGGCCGGCAACCTTGTCACCAAAGAGCCGCTCTGCCGCCGGGTTGGCGCTTCGAACCAAACCGTCGGCGTCAATCGCCAGCACTGCCATCGGCGCATCGAGGAGCATGCTTCTGGCGAAGGAAGTTTCCACTTCTGCGGTCTCCCACCCCGCCGAAAGCGCAGAGTCGTTCTGGCGAGATTAGGTGAAATTCAGGCACGGCATAGATGAATTTTCGCCCAGGCGGATTGCAACGTCCGGATGCGTCCAACCGCGTCGAAATAGTGCGTCGCGTCTATGGGGTTGGAGACATGGGCGATCATGCCAGCCCGGAAGCAATCCCGAACCTCATCAAATTCCGTCTGCGTGGTCACAGCGATGATCGCCGGGGTCGCCCTGCGTAGGATTCCTCACCTCGATCGCCGCGCCCTCTCCGGTGCGGGCTCTTCCCGGAAACGAGGCAAGTGAGGCCACAGTCGGCACGGCCAGCTTTTTCAGAAGCTGGCTACGGTAGATGTCGACCATCCGCGGGCTGATACCCAGCAACTCAGCAGTCCGTGTCCCCGTCTGTCCGGCCCCGGGCAGAGCGGCCACGTCCTGCTCGCGCGCGGACAAGGCGCGGAATCGGATGCTCATTGCTCAATCGCGATCAAGCGACCGGAATCCGGCCCCGGAAAGGGGAACGGTCCGTCCCGCGTGGTCGCGACAGCGTCGCAGATTGCGCCATCGATATCGCTCTGGCGACTAGGTGAAACTACCCAGGGCCAGAGGGATATAAGTGATAAGACGTATAGTTTTGTAGCGGGATCGATGCCATCTCCGCCTTTGCATACGCATTTTTGACTAGTTATTATATTCGTAATCACGAACTCTTAGTTCTATTCCAGACCTATAAGAGTTGAGATTTAGGTTTCGAAAGAAATAGAGTGATCAAAATCCGCCCTCCGCGACGGTCCGGCCCCGGCTGCCGCCGAAGGCCTCCGTGGCTCTTCATGTCGAAGACCGCGGCCGAGAGCGTCGAGTTCACCAGATGAGCGCAGAGCCGCCTGCTGCGAGTGAGGCCCGGATCAATCTCAGGTCCATCAAGGCGCTGTGCGTGGATTCCAATCAGCTGGGCCTGGAGATACTGGGCCAGATGCTGATGGGATTCGGTGTCGAGCGCATTGTCCGCGCGCAAAGCGGTGAGGAAGCTCGCCGGATCGTGAAGGCGGAGGCCATCGATCTGATCCTTTGCGATGCTTCCCTTGCCGACGAGACGGGCTACGAACTTATTCGTTGGCTAAGACGCTCGGATATCGAGCCCAACCGCTTCGCCCCGATTATTGTCGTGTCCGGTCATACGCGGGAGAGGGAAGTGAACAACGCACGCGATGCAGGCGCAAATTTTGTCGTCGCGAAACCGACGTCTCCGGCGGTGTTGATGCAGCGCATATACTGGGTGGCGCAAGGCGGTCGGTCATTCGTCGAGGCGCCGAACTTCACCGGTCCCGACCGCCGTTTCAAATTCGACGGTCCGCCCAATGGCGGAGGCGGGCGGCGCAAATGTGATCTCAGCGGCGAGTTGGGAGACGCCAAGGATCCCAATCTCAGTCAGGACGAAATCGACTCCGTCATCAAGCCCCAAAAGGTTAGCCTATGACCGTGGTCACCTTCAGGATCATTCAGACTGCGCTCGAAAAACAGGTCCGTAGACCCGGAGGAATGAGCATAAGAGAGGCTATCGACGGAGCGACGCGAAACCTTCTTGATTTGGGCGAGAGCGCCCTTCCGCTGATCTGGAGCGGGCTTGCTGATATCGAAGCCCTGGTCGGTCCCGGAGTCGATAAGCTGGACCCGGATGCGCTGGTCCGTATCCATGCCCACGCCGATCGCCTGCTCGGCTACTGCATTACAATTGATCGGCCGGGCCTGCCAGATTGCCTGCTCAGGATCTGCCGGCTCGCAGATGCCGTCGCTGAAAGCGATCTATGGCTGCCTGGCAGTTTTGGACCCCTTCTGCAGACGACCAGGCTATTGCTGCAGGGGGGGCTCGCACCTCTCGAAGCGAGAGCGTTACTTGCCGGGATCGATCAGTGCATTGCCCGCTATAAAGAGCATACCCTGGAGGCCTCGGCGGTCGACCGGTGACGGGATGACGGTCGATCTACGATCAAGGGTGGCCGGTTCCCGGCAGGCCCTCCCTGAACCTGCGAGGCAGCGAACTGACGGTTCCGCTTTGCGGCGACGTAAGCTTCAAGACGATCCGGTGCGGGACGCTCAAGTTCGGGCGCCGGCGACGGTTCGTGCGGAGAGGCCGCGCGTCAGCGCCTTTTCCCGACAGTATCCGAGTGTCCGGCGCTGTCGAGGTAGGCGATCAGGTCGGCGATGTCTGCCTCTTCCATGACGATCTGGGGCATCGCCGGATGGGCGGTAACAAGGCCCTCCGCCAGCGCCTCCTGAAGGTCTGCCACGGGGTAGCGCTGGCTCAGGCTTCGAAATGGAGGGGCGGCCAGCATCGGACTGCTGTCGGAGGCCCCCGTGGCGTGACAGCCCGAACACCGGGTCTGGGCGAGGACGGCGCCGCGAGACGCCGAGCCCGATATGACCCACGGGTCTGCGGCAGGGATGCGGGGCCCGACGCCGGGCACGGGGCCGGGGGCGGCGCAGCCGGCGGCAAGGAGAAGCATGGTGAGGGTCGCAGTACGCATGAGGGTTTCCTTCGCCGTCAGTCATGCGGACCGGATAGCGAAAGCGCTTTGATCCCGATCAAAGCGGGCGCTGGCGAAAGGCAGGAGTCTCCTCGCATCGATGAATCACTGCTTCGGCAGGAGAGGGGCCATGGACACTCAGATCCGCAGGGAGATCCTTGATGTGCTGGAGCGGGGACGCGATCTCACGCTGGCGACGATCCGCGAGGATGGGGCGCCCCAGTCGACGACAGTCAGCTACGCCAGTGATGGACTGTCGATCTATTTTGGTTGCGGCGCCGGATCGCAGAAGGCCTTGAACCTGGCGCGTGATGATCGTGTGTCGCTCACCATCGACCTGCCCTACACAGTGTGGAGCGAGATCCGGGGCCTGTCCCTCTTCGGGCGTAGTCGACCGGTTGCGGACCCTGCCACCATTGCATCGGTGGAGCGTCTGTTCCGCGCAAAGTTTTCAGAAATGTCCGGCTTTACCGCAACGCCCGGGGACATTGCCCTGTTCTGCATCACGCCGCAGATCATCTCTTTGCTCGATTATCGCAAAGGCTTTGGCCACACAGATCTTGTTGCAGCCGCCGAGCTTGAGGCGCCAGCTGCTCCCGAGTTGGTGCGATGAAGGCCCTGTTTTCGGGTGAGGCGTTGTCATCTCTCAGGGATGAGGCGCTGGCGGCACTCTACGCGGCCGTGAACGGCATGGCTGAATCGCAGTTGGGGACGGACCCCGCTGTTCTTGAAGCTCTGGTCGATCAGACGCTTCCGGCGCCAGCCCGGATTCACCGGAGTGAGGTGACCTTCGAGATCGGCGAAGCCTCCCTCAAGAGCTTCGATCTCCTTTCCCGCCCACGACACGAGGACGGCATTCTCGTCCTCCTGAAAATACCGTTCAGCGGCGACGCGCGATATTTCAACGTTTCCGCCGCCGCCGGCTTTGAGGTCCCGCCGGATGGCGGGGTTGAGGGCCAGACACTCCTCGTCCCGATTCCAACGACCTCGACCGACGAGACCACCGTCGTCGCCGAGGTTGATGCCCGACTTGATCGCATCGAGCGACTGCTTGCCCATCAGGCTGAAGAAGTCGCACGCTGGCGGTCCGTGCTCAGGCAGGCTGCGGTTCGTGCGATCGAAGACCGGCGTGCCCGGCTGGCCATGGAGACGCGGACGATCGCCGCGCTGGAGGAGGTCGGCCTGCACCAGACACCTGCGTCACCGCGCTAGACCTCGGGCTTGGGTCCCAGGGGGCGGCCCGGCTCAAGGCCGGCCGCCAGCAGGCGCGCCCATGCTTCCTCAGCGGTCTCGGCGTAGGCGAAGAGTTCAAGATCGGCGGGGGCGATCAGACCTTCTGCAGCCAGGCGGTCGAAGGTGATCACGGAACCCCAGAATGACTTGTCGACAAGGACGACAGGGACCGGTGGAGCCTTGCCTGTCTGGCGCAGCGTCAGGATTTCAAAGAGTTCGTCGAACGTGCCGAACCCACCCGGAAAGACAACGAGCGCATTGGCCCGCATCGCCAGGTGCATCTTGCGCATGGCGAAGTAGTGGAACCGGAACGTCAGCTCGGGCGTGCTCCAGGGATTGGGCTCCTGTTCGGTCGGAAGGGTGATGTTGAAGCCGATAGAAGGCGCGCCCGCCTCGACCGCGCCGCGATTGGCCGCTGCCATGATGCCGGGCCCGCCGCCCGTCGCGATGACATTGTCGCGCACGCCGCCGCTGTCCTGGACGGCCCCGCCCTGGAGTGAGGCGAGGACGCCAAAACGTCGGGCTTCGGCATACCAGCGGCTTTGCGATCCCGGGCCATCCTCCCTGACCCGGGCGCTTCCAAAAACCACGATGGTCGATCGTACGCCCCAGGCCTTGAGCGCACGTTCAGCCTTCTCGAACTCCAGTTGGAAGCGAACCCCGCGCATGGCGTCCCCAAGCAGGAAATCCTGATCGAGCGCCGCCAGCCGGTATGAGGGCGATGAGCGTTGCGCCTCGTTGGACGGTTGCGGCATCAGGACTGGGCCTCGGGTGACTGCGGGATGATTGCTGCAAGAGCAGCCAGCAGAGTCTCGCGATCAGCATCGGTAGGCAAGGCCTGGAGCCTTTCGTTCAGAGACTCCAGCAGGCTGGCCCGGGCGTTGTGCCAGTCTGGACGTGCGGCGGCGCCGGGGATCATTCGAGCTTCGTATCCCTCCCGCAACGCCGCCGTTGTGGGCGTCAGATCAAAGGTCTGATCCAGCTGCGGGATGGTGATTGTCGAAGCGGCCCTTCCCGCTGCTAGCAACCGGCCCTGGAGCCCCTCCAGACCCACCGGCTCCCCATGGGCAAGGAACACCTGACGGGAAAGATGAGGCTATGTCCCAAAATCTTGACCGACGATCCGTCCTTGGTATGGGCGCCATGACCGCGCTGTTTCCGACCCGAGCCCAATCCCTGGCAGAGATTCACGTCCTCAACGTCGGTGACCGACTGGAACGGTTCAGTTGGTTGAGGCCTGGCGTGCGAACCTATCTGAGATCCGTGCAGCGTGACGAGCAGCACATCGCTGTCGACATCTGGCGTCGCGAAATCCGCATCGAGGTCATCGATGGGGTAGAGCGCCTTCGCATTCTCCAGCGCTGGGATGGCGCCGATCAGCCATCGGTCTTGGCCGAGCGTGACTCGGTCTTCGAAATGCAGACTTTTCGGCCCATCACGCATCGGCGCGTCACCACCCGGGATGGCGTCGTTCGGGTGGAGGCGTTCCGCTTCGGAGACCGTGGCATCGTTGGAATGGAAGACGTCGCCGACAATGAGCGCGACGGCTTCTCGCAGCTGTCGAACGAGCCGATGTTCAACTTTGAGGTCGACATTGAAATGCTGCAGACCCTGCCCCTGAGCCTGGGCTTTGCCGTGTCGATTCCGTTCTGCCATCCAGGGGGCGGCGCCCCCACCCGATACATTTGGCGCGTCACATCGGACCAGCGGTTACGCGGTCCAGACAACGCCGAGATCGACTGCTGGGTCGTGGAAACAGATTACAATGTGCCGCAGAATTCGCCGGCGCGCTTCTGGATGGCCAAGTCCACACAGCAGGTCATCAAGCTGGAGGCTCAGGCACCCGACGGAGCGATCCACTACAAGAGGCTGCTTCAGGCGTGATCTCGATATGTGGCTTCAGACCGGTCCACAGAGAAGACCGGTCTCGGCGCAGTGGCTCGAAGCCCAGGAGATAGGATGATCACGCCGGCATTGGCGCTCTGTCTGACCATCACGATGACACCACAGGAGCCGTCCCACACGGTCCGGATCGCCTTGGACAGCGATAGTGTTTCGGAGGCCGCGACGCGCGACCAGCTTGAGCGACTCCTCGAACGGCTGGAGCCCGAGCGATGGATTTTCAGCCCGGATGTCCTGATCAAGGACCGGACTATCCCCCGTAGCCATCCTGTCGTCACCATGCGAACGGGGGAGTCGGATCGGGAGTTGATCGCGAACTTCCTTCACGAGAACATCCATTGGTACCTGAGTGAGCGCAGGCCCGCTCTGGAGCCCGCAATTGTCGAGTTGCGACGTAGATATCCGAGCTTGCCAGTCGCCTTTCCCGAGGGCGCCGGGGATGAGTATTCGTCATACCTGCACCTCATCGTCTGTGCGCTCGAGTTCAAGGCGCTGCGGGAGGTCGTCGGTGACGTCGAGGCGGTCGGCACGATGCAGTTCTGGGCGACACACCACTATACGAAGATCTATTCCATCGTGATCGAGGATGAGGCCGCAATCATGGCTCTGCTTGATGAGCACGGCCTGTCCAATCGGGCGCTCGGAGAATAGCTTCGCAAGCCGGTTTGGGGGGCGGCAGAACCGCGCGTGTGTGTCGCAAAGACGACGAGTCCGCTGACAGCAATGCCCCCAGTTGTCGATGCCGCCCCTGTCCCACCACGGGGTTGGACGTTCGGCCAAGCGGAACTTGAGACGGCTAAAGTCCATCTTGCGCGGCGTCTGACTAGGCCCTGATGAAGGCCTCCAGGTCGCTGTTCACCTGAGCGAGATGGGTGATCCAGATGCCGTGGGGGGCTCCGGCATAGACCTTCAGCTCGGCGTGCGGGATACCCGCCGCGAGGCGCAGTCCGGTGATCGCGAGGGGGGCCGAGGCGTCCCTGTCACCGTGCAGGATCAAAACCGGGTGCTGGATCCGGGGCAGATCGGCTCTCAGGTCGGTCGTCACCAGGGCTTTATGAGTGGCGATGGCGACGGGGACAGGGGTTTCAAGGAGCTGCCTTGTGAGGACCTCCTGCAGCGGCCGAGACGTCAGTTCGGTGAAGAAGGCCGCCTGGTTGTCATACGCCCACCCGGGGAAGTCGTTGGCGAACTGCGCCCAGACGCTTTCATAAACCGCCAGTGGCGCGCCGTAGGGGTTGCCAGCCGTCCGCAAAACGAACGGGGCCACCGGTGCGATGAAGGCAACCTTTCGCACGCGCTCGCCGCCGCTGCGCGCCATGTATCGGAGACATTCAGCGGCACCCATGGAATGGCCGACCAGGATCACATCGCGCAGATCGAGCTGTTCGATGACCGCGCCGAGGTCGTCGGCCAGCGTGTCCAGGTCGTAACCGCCGGCCGCGATCTCGGACCGCCCATGCCCGCGGCGATCCCAGGTGACACAGCGGTAGCCGAGCGCCGCGAAGTGAGCGACCTGATAGTCCCACATGCGGCTGTCGAGCGCCCAGCTCGACGCGAAGAGGAGTGTCCGCGGACCTTCGCCGAACTCCCTGTGAAAGAGGTGGGCGCCATCTGTCGCCGACACCTGGCGCCCTGAACGCGTCGATGCGGCAACCGCGACCGGCGGGTGGGCCATGGAGGTCCCTGCGGCCAGGGCAGCGGTGGAAAGGAGTAAGGTTCGGCGGTTCATATGGAGCTCCTTGCGTTGCAAGCAGGAACCTCACGCTGGCCAGCGGGTCGATTACCTCCGAGGTAGTCAGCCAAGCAGGGCGGGCCTCGTCCGACATCCCTTGATGCTTGACGCCGGGAGGGACTTCGGGCGCGAAACCTGCGCCGTAAACTGCGGATGGAACCCACTCGTCCGTCAATCGGCCATCAGGCCGCGGGCTTCAAGGGCGGCCAGAACGGCCACGGCAGCGGCCTGAAAGAGAACGAAAACACAGCCCAGCGCTGACGGCGATGTCAGCGCGAGGACGGCGAGACTGGCGGCGACCCACGCGACGTTGCCGATAACGGCGACCAACAGGAGCCGCCGGCTCAGTGTGCGCGACGTCGACATCCAGGCGAAGAGCGCGGCGACAGGGAACAGAACCACGCCCGCGATACCCAGAAGCTGCTCGGGAAGGTTGGTCAGCCGCGCCAACGGGCCCGTGGCGAAGGCCATCAGGGCGCCCGCGCCTGCGCATGTGATCGCGTCGGTGAGGAGGACGCGGCGTACGGAGGCGGACTCGTCGCTAGGACGCATGGCATTTCCCATCAGCTCAATGGAGGCCAGCTTCCTCCTCGCCATGACGCGCGTCGATTACGTCCGAAGTAATGGTGCTCTTCACCCGCTCGCCTAGACTTGAGGACTCGCAAGGAGCGATCAAATGGTAGGAAACGCGAGCCCCTTCGGGCAGCATCTACGGACGTGGCGTCAGCGGCGGCGGTTGAGCCAGCTGGACCTGGCTTTGGAAGCCGAGATTTCGGCCAGGCACCTGAGTTTCCTGGAGACGGGAAGAGCACAGCCAAGCCGCGAGATGGTGCTCCTGCTGGCCAATCGGCTCGAGACACCGCTGCGAGATCGGAACCTGATGCTGGCCGCCGCGGGGTTCGCCCCGGTCTTTTCGCACCGCGGTCTTGACGATCCTGCGCTCGAGACGGCCCGCCGGGCGGTCGACCTGATCCTGAAAGGACACGAGCCGTTCCCGGCCTTGGCGGTCGATCGTCATTGGAACATGGTCGCGGCGAACCACAGCGTCGCTCTGCTTCTCGAGGGGCTGGCGCCGGCCCTGCTCGCGCCTCCGATCAATGTGATGCGTCTAGCTCTGCATCCGGATGGCTTGGCCCCGCGCATCGCCAATCTCGCCGAGTGGCGTGGACACCTGCTGGAGCGGCTCACCGAGCAGGCCCAATCGGTGGGCGACGGCAGCCTCGATGCCCTGCTCAGGGAGCTCCATGGCTTTCCATGCCCCGCCGCCTCCGACCTCAGGGCGACTGATCTCGGCGGCATTGCCGTGACGTTGAAACTGGTGGTCGGAGAGCGGATGCTGTCCTTCATCTCAATGACGACCGTGTTCGGCGCCGCGACTGACGTGACCCTGGCCGAAATGACGCTTGAAACCTTTCTGCCTGCCGATCAGGAAACCGCGGACGCCCTCCTTGGGATGAACCGGGCCTAGTGGCGTACACCGAACTGCAGGCGGTGAGTTCGCGCGGTGCTGTCAGTCCAACGCGAACTCGTCTCCACTGACGGGAGTCCGGGCAGGGGAGGCGAGCCCTATGCGGCGAGCGTCTTCCACTCGGCCAGGGCGGCTGAGCGTTGGGCTTTGTAAGTCGCTCTGCTGATGAGGTGGCGGTCCTGATTGAAGTGATTGTGGAAGGCGGCGTGCACTGAGCTGAACTTCTGCAGCGTCTTCATTTGTCTGAACCTCAGCATGGCCCGTTCTCGTCGTCGGAAGGGCAGGTGGGAGTTCTCGACCCTGTTGTTGGCCCAGCGGCCGATCTCCTGTTTGGCGGTGTTGCCGAGGTCCTTCATCGCGGCCTTGTAGGAGCGAAGACCGTCGGTCGTGATCGCCCTGGCGCGGCCGTGGCGCTTCATCAGCTTCTTCATGAAGGTGAGGGCTGCGGCCTTGTCCCTGGTCTTGCTGGCAAAGGATTCCAGCACCTCGCCTTCCTGATCTACGGCCCGCCAGAGGTAGTGCATCTCGCCGTTGATCTTCACGTAGACCTCGTCGAGATGCCATCGCCAGTGGGTGAACGATCGCATCCTCTGGACGCGCTTCCGGCGGATCTCGGCGGCGAACATCGGACCAAACCGGTTCCACCAGAGCCATACCGTCTCGTAGCAGATGTCGATGCCGCGCTCGGCCAGCAGGTCCTCCACGTTCCGGAGCGAGAGCGGGTACTTGACGTACATCATCACCACCGTCCGGATCACCTCCGGCGAGCTGTCGAAGTAGCGGAACGGGTTGGTCGATCTGGCCATGAAACGGAAGGCTAGGTGCCAACAAGCCAGCCGGCAATCAGTTTGGCCTGACAGAGCCACAACGCTCGGTAATGTGGGGGAATATTCCCTCCGTAGAGGGACGAGACAGCTACCCTGCAAGGGACTGGCGGAGACGGAGGGATTCGAACCCTCGATACCCCTTACAGGGTATGACGATTTAGCAAACCGTTGCCTTCAGCCACTCGGCCACGTCTCCGGCAGGCAGGCTCGATAGCGGAGGCGGCGGCGCGGCGCAATCCGCCGTTTCGGAATGTTGTGATCCGGCGTCGCCGGCCGGCGGCCGCAGTTTCCCCAACGTGATCTTGTGAGGCGACCCATGGAGGGATAGGGCTTGGGCTCCACCTTCTCAGGGAGACGCTCCATGGCCGATCTGGCTCAAGTCACCGAACACATCCGCGGCGCCGTCGGCGACAACTCCGGTCTGGGCAAGACCGTGAAGATCGACCTGGGCGAGACCGGCAAGATCTTCATCGACGGCGCTTCTGTTCCGAACACCGTCACCAACGAAGACAAGCCCGCCGACACCACCGTCACGGTGTCGTGGGATGACTTCATCGCCATGTCCGAAGGCAAGCTGGACGGCATGATGGCCTTCATGCAGGGCAAGCTGAAGATCGCCGGCGACATGATGATCGCCCAGAAGCTGATCCCGCTGCTGAAGCGCTGATGGTCGGCTGACAACAAGAAAAGACAACGGCGCGGTCCCTTCGGATCGCGCCGTTCGCATATCGGGAAGGACGACGACCATGGACTTCAAGCACAGCGACCGCGCCCTGCACTGGCAGGAACGGGTCAACCGGTTCCTCGACGACAAGGTTCTGCCGCGCGCCGCCGACTACTGGGCCGATATCCATCGCGACCACACTGTCCAGTCCCCGACCATGGAGGCCATGAAGGCCGAGGCGCGCGAGGCGGGTTTGTGGAACATGTTCCTTCCCGGAGAGCACGGCGCGGGCCTGACCAATCTGGAATACGCGCCCCTGGCCGAGGCCATGGGCCGCGCCGGCCTGTGGGCGCCGGAGGTGTTCAACTGCAACGCCCCCGATACCGGCAATATGGAAGTGCTCCATATGTACGGAAACGAGGCCCAGCAGGAACGTTGGCTGAAGCCCCTGATGGCTGGCGAACTGCGCTCGGCCTTCCTGATGACGGAGCCGGCGGTGGCTTCATCGGACGCAACCAATATCCAGACCTCGATCGTCCGCCAGGGCGACGAGTATGTGATCAACGGCCGCAAATGGTGGTCGACCAATATGGGCCACCCGAACGTCGGCATCTCCATCGTGATGGGCAAGACCGACACGGGCGCCGCCACCCACCAGCAGCAGTCCCAGATTCTGGTGCCGACCGACACGCCCGGTTTCCGCGTCGAGCGGATGCTGACGGTGTTCGGTTATGACGAGCGCCCGATCGGCCATGCCGAGGTCGTGCTCGACAACGTCCGGGTGCCGGTCGGGAACCTGATTGCAGGCGAGGGCAGGGGCTTCGAAATCGCGCAAGGCCGCCTCGGGCCCGGCCGCATTCACCACTGCATGCGCGTGATCGGCGCGGCTGAAAAGGCGCTGGAGCTGATGTGCGAGCGGCTGCTGACCCGCACCGCTTTCAAAAAGCAGCTGGCCGAGCATTCGGTCTGGGAACAGCGCGTCGGCGAGGCCCGCACCAATATCGAGATGTGCCGCCTGATGGTGCTGAAGGCCGCCTGGATGATGGACAACGGCGGGGCCAAGAACGCCAAGTCCGAGATCGCCCAGATCAAGGTCGCGGCCCCGCGCATGGCGCTCCAGATCATCGACGACGCCATCCAGGCGTTCGGCGGCGCCGGCGTCTCGGGCGACACGCCCCTGGCCGAGATGTACGCCACGGTGCGGACCCTGCGCCTGGCCGACGGTCCGGACGAGGTGCACAACCGCACTATCGCACGGATCGAGTATTCGAAGCACGGCGGCCGGCCGGTCCGCTAGCGACGGCCATTCCAGCCGGACCGCCCGGGCGAACGTCCCGGGCGGTCCAGGCTCCCCCCACTCAAGGTCGGACCGAAGACGTCTGAGTATCCTGTTTTGATGTCAGGCAGAAATCGTTCCCCGCCTAAGTAGAAACCCCTATATACTAGGCGTTTTATTGATTCGTTAAGGCAATAAAACAATAGTCACGCTGACCTGATGTTCCTGGTGCAGCGATGTCTCTGAAATCTCTTCGACCGTGCCTGGAGGTCCTTGCCGGCGCCGCCACCATTCTGGTGACGGCGGCGCTGAGCCTGATCGCCGCCGCTCCCCCCGCCCACGCATATGCCGTCGCCGCAGTGTTTCCCCCGTGGTGGAGCGCCGGCGAGGTTCGGCTGGCGGTGGACCCGATCGGCGCGACTTCGGCGATCGGCCGCACGCCGACGATCGTGACGGTCTACGGCGGCCTTGACCTCCAGCAGCGGCTTCGCAACGCCGGGGCCTGGTTCATTCTCGATCCGCGCCTTCTCGCGTGCGGTCCCGGTTCGGAGATCTAGCCATGATTTTTCAGACTCGGGACCTGGACCACCAACGCGCGCTCGGCAGCGTCGTGCTCGTCTCGCTGGCGTGGGTTCTCGCGGCCGGCGGCCTGTTCCAGACCTTGCTGATCGGCTCCAGCCTGATCAATGGGTTCGTACCGGTTGCCGCCCTTGCGGTGATCCAGACGGTAGTCTGGGTAGCGTTTCGCGCGCGCGCGATGGGGCGAATGCTGTCGTCCATCCTGTTGATGGCCCAGATCTCCGCCCTGGTCGCCGGTCTGGCCGGCCACGGTTTCCAGATCGACATGCACATGGCCTATTTCGCGGCGCTGGCCGTTGTCGTCATCTATTGCGACTGGCGAGCCATCGTCGGCGGCGCCGCGACCGTCGCCGTCCACCACCTCCTGCTGAGCTTTGTTCTGCCCGACCTCGTTTTCCCGGGTTCGGCCGATCTGAACAGGGTCCTGTTCCACGCGGTGGTCCTGGTCGTCGAGGCCAGCGTGCTCGCCTGGAGCGCGGCCAGCGTCACGGCGATGTTCGCGGCTACCGCTCTCAGCCAGTCAAGGGCCGAGGAGGCCACGGCCCGGGTGCGCGATTCAGCCGATGCTCTGGACGCTTCGCGCTCCGAAACCGACCGCCTCGCCGCCGACAAACGGGAACTGGACCTCGCGATCGCTCGCGAACAGGCCCTCATCGTGGAACAGACGGCGGCGGGGCTGAGCGCTCTGGCGCGGGGCGACCTGACCTATCGCATCCCGGGCGTCTTCCCGGACAACTACGCCAAACTGCAGACGGACTTCAACTCGGCGGTCAGTGCGCTCCAGGCCGACGTGACGGTCATCGATGCCAATGCCCGCTCCATCGGTTCCGGCGCCGACGAGATCAGCCAGGCCTCCAACGATCTGTCTCGACGAACCGAACAGCAGGCCGCGAGCCTGGAAGAGACGGCGGCGGCACTGGACGAAATCACGGCGACGGTGAACCGGACGGCATCGGGGGCCAAACTCGCTTCGGCGACCGTTCAGGCGGCCCGGGGCGATGCGGAAACCAGCGGCATCGTCGTTCGTGATGCGATCACGGCGATGGGCGCCATCCATTCCTCCGCCCGGCAGATCAACCAGACCATCAGCGTGATCGACGAGATCGCCTTCCAGACCAACCTGCTGGCCCTGAACGCCGGCGTCGAGGCGGCGCGCGCCGGGGACGCAGGTCGAGGCTTCGCGGTCGTCGCCTCAGAAGTCCGGGCCCTGGCCCAGCGGTCTGCGGATGCGGCCAGAGAGATCAAGGTGCTGATCTCCAGCTCCACCGCCCAGGTCGATTCGGGCGTCACCCTCGTGGGGCAGACGGGCGAGGCGCTGCAACGGATCGTCGGCCGCGTCGCCGAGATCGACGGCCTCGTGTCGGAGATCGCCGCCTCGGCCCAGGAACAGGCTACCGGCCTCCAGCAGGTGAACACCGCCGTCAACCAGATGGACCAGGTGACCCAGCAGAACGCCGCCATGGTCGAGCAGTCGACCGCCGCCAGCCAGGGCCTGACGAACGAGGCCAACCAGCTGATCGATCTGATGTCCCGGTTTCATCTCGGCGACGACGGCGCCGCGAAGTCGATTCCGACAGGTTCGCATCGGTCGGACTTCCGTACGGCCGCCTAGAGACCGGCGTGACCCTGCGGAGTTCTCGCACGAGGGCGGGTCCCCGCTGGACGTCGATTGCCGGTCGGTTCGTGCGTGAAGCGCGGCAGCTGCCTGCTGACACCACGGTGGCAGCAGACAACCGCTCGACCCTACCCGAGCCCCTTGAAGGCAACGAAACCAGAACAGATGTGTTAGGTCGCACGCGGACGACCACGAGGGCCTGTCTCGCGCTACTGGAGTCCGTTCGATGAAAGCATCTGCGCGAGCCGCGTCGCCCGGGGCGGATGATCTGGGCCGGTACCGCACCCTTCGCGCCGTCATGCCCGCCCTGGCGGCGGGGCTGTCGGCCGAGGATCTTGCCGCCCAGTCGATGCCCGACGCCAGCCCCGGAAAATGGCATCTGGCTCATACCAGCTGGTTCTTCGAGGCGATGATCCTGGCGTCGGAACCGGGCTACGAGCCCGTCGATCCGCGCCTGCAACAGCTGTTCAACTCCTACTACGAGAGCCTCGGGCGGCGGGTCGAGCGATCCGAGCGCGGTCTGATGACCCGGCCTTCGCTGGAGGAGGTTCTGGCCTATCGCGCGGAGATTGACCGGCGGATGGGCGACCGGATCGGGCGCGGCTTCGAGGGACTGGAAGAATACCTGTTCGTTCTTGGCCTGCATCACGACCAGCAGCATCAGGAGCTGTTCCTGATGGACCTGCTGAACCTGATGTCGCGTTCACCGCTCGACCCGGCCGCCTATGGCGCCGAGCCGCGCCCGGGCGGTCCGCTGCAGCCGGCGCGGGGCGGACAGACGCGGTTCGAGGGCGGGCTCGTCGATATCGGCCATGATGGCCCGGGTTTCGCGTTCGACAACGAAGGACCGCGCCACCGCGAATGGCTGGAGCCGTTCCTGCTGGACCACGATCTGGTCACCAATGGTCAGTGGCTGACGTTCATGGGGGACGGCGGATACCGGCGCCCCGACCTGTGGCTGGCCGACGGCTGGGCGGTGGTGAAGGCCGAGGGCTGGGAGGCGCCGCTCTACTGGCGGCACGACGACGGCGAATGGACTGTGCTGGGTCTCGCCGGTCGTGCGCCGGTCGATCCCGACGCGCCGGTGCGTCACATCAGCGCCTATGAGGCTGACGCCTATGCGCACTGGGCCGGCAAGCGACTGCCGAACGAGGCCGAATGGGAGAGCGCGGTCGCGACCGCCCCGGACGTCTTCTCCAACCTGTTCGGCGAGGTGTGGCAACACACGGCCAGCGCCTATTCCCCATATCCCGGCTTCAAACCGACAGAGGGGACAGCGTCGGAATACAACGGGAAATTCATGGCCAACCAGCGGGTCCTGCGCGGGGGTTCGTTCGCGACGCCCGTCGGGCATGCCCGCGCCACCTACCGCAACTTCTTCTATCCGCATCAACGGTGGGCCTTCACGGGACTGAGACTGGCCTCGAACGCTCCGGCCGGACAGCGCGCGCGGATCGAGGACCTGGAGACGGCGCGATTCCGGGCCGAACTGGTCGCCGGACTGTTGCGGCCCGAGAAGGGCGTCTCGCCGAAATGGTTCTATGACGCCGCCGGCTCGGACCTGTTCGAGGACATCACCCGCCTCCCGGAATATTATCCGACGCGGCAGGAGGCTGCGCTCCTGCGGGCCATGGCGCCCGGTTTGACCGATCATTTCGGCGACAACGCCGTCCTGGTCGAGTTCGGCTCCGGCGCCAGCGAGAAGACCCGCATCCTGCTGGATTCCGCCCGGACGCTGCAGGCCTACGTGCCCATCGACATCAGCCCGGACGCCTTGACCGCTGCAGCGGCCAGTATCGCCGAGGCCTATCCGCACATGGAGGTGGCGCCGATGGTCGGCGACTTCCTGAACCTCGCGCCCTTGCCGGAGCTGGGACGCGGGCGTCGGGTCGGCTTCTTCCCCGGCTCGACGATCGGCAACCTGGAGCCGGATCAGGCCGTGGCCTTCCTGGCCAATGCGCGGGAGCGCCTGGGTCCGTCGTCGCTGTTCATTCTCGGTGTCGATCTGGTCAAGGATACGGCCCTACTGGTCGCCGCCTACGACGACGCCCAGGGCGTGACGGCGGCCTTCAACAGGAACCTGCTGGTCCGCGCCAATCGTGAACTGGGGGCCGACTTCGATCTCGACGCTTTCGAGCATCTGGCGGTCTGGAATGCCCAGCAGTCGCGGATGGAGATGCACCTGCGCGCCACGCGGGACATGACGGTCCATATCGGCGCGGCCGTGATCCCCTTCGCGGCCGGTGAGACCATCCATACCGAAAGCTCACGCAAGTTCACGGAAGTCAGTGTGACTGCAATGGCGGAGACTGCGGGCTGGCGGGTGGTGTCGTTCGAGCAGAGCGCTGACCCGTCAGTGGCCCTGGTTCTCCTTGCGGCCTGACACTTCACCGGGGGTCGGCTCGGCCTGCAGAGCGGAATCCGTCGAACAGATTTTTCTGTTCGACATCGATATCGTGTTCTGGGCAGTCGTGGCGGGCCGCGACCTGTTGCGAATGCGCCCTGATCTCCCGCTGATGTAAGGTTCAGGATCACAGGTCGCCGAGAGCGCGGCCGCCGAAGTTCGTCCGTCTCGTCCGTTTCGTCAGGGTGTTTTTGGTCCGGACGGACGGACAAACCCTGAAAGGGGGTCCGCCCCGTAGGACGCCGGCAAACAAAAAGGGCGGCCGGTTCGCACCTGCCGCCCTCTTTCGTTTTCGGAGCCGAAACCTACTCGGCCGGGCCGTCGGCGGCGTCTTCGGGACGCCGCGAGCCGTGAGAGGCTTCACCGCCCTTGCGCCCGGCCTGGGCGGCCAGGCTGCGATCCTGGGAGAAGCTTCGCTTCTCGCTGGGGACGCTGGCGCCGCCCTTGCGCGCGATTTCGCGCTGTCGCTCGGGGTCCATCGAGGCAAAGCCCCGTTTGGAGACTCCGGACGGACGGGTGGGCTGACCTTGGGCCATACGAGGCTCCCTTTCGACTTTATGCTGGCGGTTGTTGATCAAACCCCGAAGCGGGGGAGGGGTTCCGAAACCGCGCGATATCAACAGTGTGCGAATCAATCAGCGCCTGGTCTTTCGGCTTCTCCGTCGTTGTCGCCGGGCTGGGGAGGCACCTCATAAGGCGTGCCGGCCGGGTCGATCTCCGGTTGCGGAGAGGGCGTCATCGGCGGGAAGATCTCGGGTTGGGGCGTGGGGTCGGTCATGGTGTGATCTCGCGGCCCGGATTGGGCTTCACCAAACGGAACCGCCGGCCGCCGCTCGGGTTCAATCGACCTGATCACAAGCCCGGCAGGAGCCAGCCATGACCGATATCAATCCCACGAACCTCGACGTCGAAGACATCGTCGACGACGCCGACGACCAGCGCGCCCGCCTGGACCGCGCCGGCGATCGCTGGATGGCGGATGCTGAAGCAAAGACCTTCGCTCGCGATGCAGGTATTCGTGAGACCGTTCGTTCGGACATCGCGACAGGTCGCGACTGGGCCCGCGAGCGCGCCTCCATGGCCCGCACGAAGATTGAGGACAAGCCGCTCAAGGCCACTGTCTATGCCTTGGGCGTCGGCGTGCTGATCGGTCTGCTGCTGCGCCGCTGAGGCGTCAGGCGGGGCCTGTCGCCGGCCGGACCAGCGGCGTCCGGGCCACCGCCGCGTCCGACACATAGGGATTGGTGCGTCGCTCCTCCCCGAAGGTCGAGATCGGACCGTGTCCCGGCACGAAGGTCACGTCGTCGCCGAGCGGCCAAAGCTTGGTGACGACCGACCGGATCAGGGCGTCCGGGTCGCTTCGCGGAAAGTCGGTGCGTCCGACCGATCCCTTGAACAGCACGTCGCCGACCTGGGCGAACCGGGCCGCACGGTTGAAGAAGATCACATGGCCCGGCGTGTGGCCGGGGCAGTGGGCCACCTCCCAGATCGTCTCGCCCAACGTCACGGTGTCCCCGTCGTCCAGCCAGCGGGTCGGGGTAAAGGTGCGGGCGTCGGGAATTCCCCAGCGCTGACCATGCTCGGGCAGGTCTGCGATCCAGAACTGATCCTCCGGGTGGGGCCCGATGATCGGCGCACCGGACTTTTCCGCCATCTCGGCCGCACCTGCCGCATGATCGAGATGCCCATGGGTGACCCAGATCTGCTCCAGCGTCAGGCCGCGCCGGGCGATTTCGCCGATGATCTGATCGACCGATCCGCCGGGATCGATCACCGCGGCCTTCATCGTCGCCGTGCACCAGACGGTGGTGCAGTTCTGCTGCAACGGCGTAACCGGGGTCACGAACACGCCGACGGGGGAGTGGGCCGGAGAAGCAGAATGGGTCATCCCGCCCACATAGCGACCCTCCGCGTCCGGTGAAACAGTGTCCGCGTTGACCTTTGGAGCCCATCTCATCATAAGGGCGGGCTTCGAGGCGCCGCTCCGGATGGGGCGGCCCTTTCTGCTTTTTCCTATCTTCGCGCGCGCCGACGTCCGGCGGCGCCCCAGAGCGTCAGATACGTCCCATGCAAGTCGTCCAAAACACCACCGAAGGCCTTAGCCGCGTCATCACCGTGACCGTGCCGGTCGCCGAACTGAACGCCAAGCTGGACGCCAAGCTGGCCGAGATGGCGCCGAAGATGAAGCTGAAGGGCTTCCGTCCCGGCAAGGTGCCCGCGTCGCACGTCAAGAAGACCTTCGGCCGCGACATGATGGGCGAGATCGTCAACGACGCGATCAACGAGTCGAGCCAGGCCGCCCTGGACCAGATCAAGGTGCGCCCGGCCGCCCCGGCCGACATGAAGCTGACGTCGGACATGGACAAGGTCCTCGCCGGTTCCGACGACCTGGCTTTCGAAATGGCCCTGGAAGTCATGCCGGACTTCACCCCGGTCGACCCCAAGACCCTGAAGCTTGACCGCCCGGTCTACGAAGCCTCGGACGAGGACCTCGACGAAGCGCTGAAGGAACTGGCTGGTCAGGCCAAGTCCTACGAGGACAAGAAGGGCAAGACCGTGAAGGCCGCCGACGGCGACCAGGTCACGATCGACTATCTCGGCAAGCTGGACGGCGTCGCCTTCGACGGCGGCACGGCCGAAGATGCCGATCTGGTCATCGGTTCGAACCGTTTCATCCCGGGCTTCGAAGAGCAGCTCAAGGGCGCCAAGGTCGGCGAAGAGAAGACCATCGAGGTCACCTTCCCCGAAAACTACCAGGCCGCCAATCTGGCCGGCAAGCTGGCCACATTCGACATCAAGGTGAAGGCCATCAAGGCCGAGGCCGAGAGCGTGGTCGACGACGAGTTCGCCAAGCGCATCGGTCTGGAGTCCCTGGACAAGCTGAAGGACCTGCTGCGTCAGAACCTGAACCAGCAGTACGCCGGCGCCGCCCGCTTCAAGCTGAAGCGCGCCCTGCTGGACCAGCTGGACGCTGCCCACAGCTTCGACCTGCCGCCCAAGATGGTCGAGGCCGAATTCGACGGTATCTGGAAACAGGTCGAGGCCGACAAGGAAGCCGGCAACCTGACGCCGGAAGACGCCAAGAAGTCCGACAAGAAGCTCAAGGAAGAGTACCGCAAGATCGCCGAGCGCCGCGTGCGGCTGGGTCTGGTGCTCGCCGAGATCGGCCGTACCAACTTCGTCGGCGTGACGGATCAGGAACTGAACCAGGCGATCATGGCCGAGGCCCGCAACTATCCGGGTCAGGAACGTATGGTGCTGGACTTCTACCGCCAGAACCCGAACGCCGCCGCCCAGATGCGCGCCCCGATCTATGAGGAGAAGGTGGTCGATCTGATCTTCGATCAGGCCACGGTGACCGACACGCCGATCACCAAGGAAGAGCTGCTGAAGGATGACGACGAGGAGTAGTCTTCGCCGGCCGCCTTTTCGCGTCCCCAAGACCAGCTATCGCCCCGACGGCTACCGTCGGGGCGATAGTGCGTTTTGGTCCCGGTTTGGGCGCGTGTTTCAGGCGCCGTCTGCTTCGTTACAAACGGGACAGGTTTCGCCCTAAGAATGCCGCCGACACCCTCTTAACGAGAAGCGACCCCGTCGGGTGGGTCATTCGGGGGCGGGCGTCTCATGTCGATTTCTGTTGGTCTTATCGCCATGCTGGCAGCCCTGCAGGCTGCGCCCGCCGCGTCCGCGCCTCCACAGGACGAGACGCGGGTGAGCGACATCGTGGTCAACGGTCAGCCCCTGGACGATCTGGTCGGAGACTTCGTCGCCGAAATATCGCGCCCGGCCAGCCGTCGCGGGCTGGCACGCTGGCGCGGTGAGCTGTGCGTCGGCGTGGTCAACCTGCCTGCCGCGCACGCGCAGGCAATGGTCGACCGGATTTCAGACGTGGCCGCCGGGGTGGGACTGGAACCGGGCGAGCCGGGATGCAGTCCGCGGGTGGTGATCATCGCGACCGACGATGGGGCGGCTCTGGCGACGGCCATGGTCAATCGTCGCAGCGCCAGCTTCAATCTCAGGAGCCATCAGACCGACGCGGGAAGTCGGGCGCTTCGCGACTTCCAGACCTCCGATCATCCCGTCCGCTGGTGGCACACCAGCCTGCCGGTCGATTCCGAGACCGGGCGTTTGGCCATCCGTCTGCCGGGGCAGACGGGCCCTGACGGCCAGCCATCGGCGCCCGTGATCAACGTCTTCGCCGCCTCGAGGCTGAACAGCCAGATCCGTGACGATCTCAGCCGTGTCGTTATCGTGATCGACGTGACCAAGCTGGGCGACAGCGACTTCCAGCAGTTGACTGATTACGTGGCCCTCGTCGCCCTGGCGCAGATTGATGCGGACGCCCGGACGGTGGGCTATGACACGATCATGAACCTGTTCACCGGCTCAGGCGCTCCGTCGGGTCTGACCGACTGGGATCTGGGCTATCTCCAGGCGCTTTACTCGACCCATCCTGATCGCATCAACCCGGACGCCTTGACGCGTGCGGTCGCGACCGATGTGGCGCGAGGCATCCGTGCGAACCAGGCCGAACCGTAAGCCTGATCGGCTTTCCGGCCCGCTACGGCTTGTATCGCTTGCGCCGGACCGCAATATGAGAACGGAACCGCGACCGACCTGAGTCGCGGGCCTCCTGCATCAGCGAGATCCCATGCGCGACCCGATCGACTACATCTCCTCGAACCTCGTTCCCATGGTGGTGGAGCAGTCCAGCCGCGGCGAGCGAGCCTTCGACATCTTTTCGCGCCTGCTGCGCGAGCGGATCATCTTCCTGACCGGCCCGTTCGAGGACGGCATGGCCAGCCTGATCTGCGCCCAGCTGCTGTTTCTGGAATCGGAGAACCCGAAGAAGGAAATCAGCATGTACATCAACAGCCCCGGCGGTCAGGTGACCTCGGCGCTCGCGATCTACGACACCATGCAATACATCAAGTCGCCGGTCTCGACGGTGGTCATGGGCATGGCGGCCTCGGCCGGCTCCCTGATCCTGACGGCCGGTGAGGCGGGGCAGCGCATCGCCCTGCCGAACGCCCGTGTCATGGTCCACCAGCCGTCGGGCGGCTTCCGCGGCACAGCCTCGGACATCGAACGCCACGCCGAGGACATCATCGCCACCAAGCGTCGCCTCAACGAAATCTATGTCCACCACACTGGCCGGACCTATGAGGAGGTCGAGCGCACCCTGGACCGCGACCACTTCATGACCGCCGAGGAAGCCAAAGCCTGGGGCATTGTCGACCACGTCTACGACAAGCGCACCGAGGCTGAGGCCGACGGCATCAAGACCCTCTGATCCGTTCGGATCAATGAGCACCGAAGGGCGCGCCGGGATCGGCGCGCCCTTTTCGTTTGTGCTATCAGGCCACGATGCAGCACACGCGAGATCTCAAAGGCGTCGTCCAGGTCGACGGCGAGGACTACGAATGGGAGGTTCGTCGCCAACCGCAGCGGACCACTGGCAACAACTGGGACGGCATCGGCATCGCCCTGAAGCTCAAGGAAGGGCAGCGGGAAGCCATCGTCCTCTTCCCCATGGTGATGCGCGCCAACGGCACGCCGAATTTCGAACGTCAACGAATCAATCTCGAGAGCGTCAAGAACGCGATCGCCTCTGCCATCGCCGCCGGCTGGGACCCGACTTCGCGCGGCAAGGTCGTCGTTTTTGATGTGGACGCCGACGGCCATTGAGGTTCCTGCAGGCGGTCGGGTTTCGTCAGCCAGCCGCCCGACCGGCCCGTTGCGATCTGTCCCGCCGATAGGCTAGCGTCGTTCAAGGAACGGGGATGGGCGTGACGGAACCGGATTCGAGCCCGAAGAGATTGACTAACGTGGCCGGTGTCATCGGCTTGGCGACAGCCGTTCTCGGTCTTGTGGGCACAGGAGTCACGGTGTGGAGCAGCACCCGCCCGGACAGCAAGGCGGAGGCCGAGATCGAAGTGGCCGCTGCGGCCGCCGCGGCTGCGCCCGAAGAGAGCCTGGAGAACGTGCCGGGCCAGATCGACGGCTATATGAGCGGCCCGACTTTCGTCGACTGGCACGCCGCCCACCAGCTCTGTTACCAGATGGACAAGGAAGGCTCCTGCGTCGTCGTCGCCAGGCTGGAGCAGCGAGGTCCGCGCGCGATCCGCATGCGCGAGACCTTCTTCTCGCGGCTGCCCGATCCGGCTGTCGTCCCGCTGGACCTGATTGTCGCCGATGATTTCGCCGAGCACGACCGCAAACGTCCGGACGGCGTCGCGCGTGTGGATCTGGTCGACTATGCCGTGACGCGTGAAAGCCTCTGCGTCGGCCTGGACTCACGTGCCGCAGGCGCAGCGCGTACTTTGGCCTTCGGCGTCTATGAGGGCGATGAGCTGATTCCCCTGACTTCCTCGGCTCTGACGGCGTTCCGGGCGCAGCTGCGCGAGGACCTTGCCGGCGAAGCGATTGGCGACAGCCAATGCTGGCGCTTCAAGCTCGAGGGTGAAAAGCTGCGCCAGGACTATTTCATTGATGGCGTGCTTCAGCCGGACGCCATGATCCTGTTCGATTATCTGCCGGCCGGCGAAAGCCCCTACCTGCGCATCCCCTAGAGCATGATCGTTTCTGGTGGACCCGCGCCGCGGGTCCGACATGAAGCGTGAATCATGCTCTCGCTTAAATCTGGAGCCTGATTCACGGCATCAGCGGAATCGCGAAGCGATTCCACCTCAGCCGATCAGGCTCTGGGCGGGCCGCTGGCGGAAGACGCGGAAGCCCGGCTCTTCCGCGATGGCCAGCATCTCGGTGTCGCCCGACGTATCGCCATAGGCCGCCGCCAGCTTGAGATTCGGTCCAAACGCCTCGTGCAGACGTCGCACCTTTTCCTCGCCGCGGCAGTTGGGGCTGGAGAAGGCGCCGGTGATCCGGTCCCGGTCGTCGAACGTCAGGTGGGTGCCCAGAAGGCTCTCGGCTCCCAGTCGATTCGCGAACGGAGCCACCGTGATTTCGGGCGAGGCGGTCACGATCACGCGATGAGCGCCCTTCCGGCCCCAGTCCTCCCAGACCTTCAACGCGTCTGGCCGCATGAACCGGTCCCAGGTCGCATCGGCGAACCGGGCGGCGTCGGCCTCAAGTTCAGTCCGGGTCACCCCTTTCAGGAAGACCTTTACCGAGGCGGCCTTGATCGCCCCGCGGTCCCGATCCCGCGCATAGGCCGCCGTGGCCTTGCCCATTCTGACCAGGCCCAGCGCCCAGCCGCCCGCGCCGGCCCGCCAGCGAAGGAACTGGGTGAAGCTGTCGCGGACCGTCAGCGTACCGTCGAAATCGAACGCGACGATCGGCCGCGAACGATCATCGGACTGGCGAAAGCCCGCCGTGGCGCCCATGTCACCCATTCGCTGTGATCTCCATCCAGGCTGAAAAGTCCACGTTCGTCGCGCTTCCCCGGGCCTCGGCGGGCTTGTGGCGGACGTTCGGATGGTTGATTGTCATTTTTTGAATATCTTCGCGTCCATAGTGGTGGAATCAACGCGTGGAAAGCGCGTCCGTCTCCCAGAACGGCGCGAGAGTGAGAAGGGTCTATGACCAAAGCTGCCGGCACCGACGCCAAGTCGACGCTCTATTGCTCGTTCTGCGGCAAGAGCCAGCACGAGGTGCGCAAGCTCATCGCCGGACCGACCGTGTTCATCTGCGATGAATGCGTCGAACTGTGCATGGATATCATCCGCGAAGAGCACAAGATCGGCTTCGTGAAGTCCAAGGACGGGGTTCCGACCCCGAAGGAAATTCGCGAGGTCCTGGACGACTATGTGATCGGCCAGAGCCACGCCAAGAAGGTCCTCTCGGTCGCGGTCCACAACCACTACAAGCGCCTGAATCACGCGACGAAGAACAACGACGTCGAGCTGGCGAAGTCGAACATCATGCTGATCGGGCCCACCGGGTCGGGCAAGACCCTGCTGGCCCAGACGCTGGCGCGCATCATCGACGTGCCCTTCACCATGGCCGACGCCACGACCCTGACCGAGGCCGGTTATGTGGGCGAGGACGTCGAGAACATCATTCTCAAGCTGCTTCAGGCATCCGACTACAATGTCGAGCGGGCCCAGCGCGGCATCGTCTACATCGATGAAATCGACAAGATTTCTCGCAAGTCGGACAATCCCTCGATCACCCGCGACGTCTCGGGCGAGGGGGTGCAGCAGGCCCTGCTGAAGATCATGGAAGGCACCGTCGCCTCCGTGCCCCCGCAAGGCGGCCGCAAGCATCCCCAGCAGGAGTTCCTGCAGGTCGACACCGCCAACATCCTGTTTATCGTCGGCGGCGCCTTCGCCGGCCTTGAGAAGGTGATCTCGGCGCGGGGGGCAGGGGCCTCGATCGGCTTCGGCGCCAAGGTGTCCAACGTCGATGAACGCCGCACCGGCGACATCCTGAAGGGCGTCGAGCCCGACGATCTGATGCGTTTCGGCCTGATCCCCGAGTTCATCGGCCGTCTGCCTGTTCTGGCGACGCTGGAGGACCTGGACGAAACGGCCCTGGTCACCATCCTGACCGAGCCGAAGAACGCTCTGGTCAAGCAGTACAAGCGCCTGTTCGAGATGGAGAACGTCAACCTGACCTTCACCGACGACGCGCTCAACGCGATCGCCAAGAAGGCCATCACGCGCAAGACCGGCGCCCGCGGCCTGCGTTCCATCCTGGAAGGGATCCTGCTGGAAACGATGTTCGAACTGCCCACATTCGAGGGTGTCGAGGAAGTCGTGGTCAACGCCGAGGTCATCGAGGGCAAGGCCCAGCCCCTGCTGATCTATGCCGAGAAGAAGAAGACGGCCGACGGCGCCGCCTGAGGGCGCTTGAGGCAGGAATCCGGGGCGGGGCCTTCGCGGCCCCGCCCCTTTTTCGTGCACGGCGTCTCGGCGCATCGGCGATTTTGATGCGGGTTTATGGCCTGTGTCGCGCCCTGGTCGGGTTCGGTCGCTGATCACAATGGAAGCTGCCGCGCACAGGCCACAGGCGCTGACGGGCGTCCTTTTCGCTGAACGCCGGTCCGGGCGGCGGTCCGACCCGGGATTGCTCCGTGGACGCACGGTCCGTGCAGCTTTGCCGCAGAAGCACGCGACTGTGCATCGTGCCGTGGCGACGCTTGAACCCCGACGGCAAGGGGCCACATACTCACCCGAACGCCGTCGGAATCGACGGGCCTCTCCAGGGTGTCGCTGCATATCGCGGGGCGTCAGGGGCGGGCGGACCGGAGATGATCGAAGGTCCAGGAGCGCATTATGTCTGAGAGTAAAATTCTGCCCGTCCTGCCTCTGCGGGACATCGTCGTGTTTCCCCACATGGTCGTGCCGCTCTTCGTAGGGCGCGAGAAGTCCGTGCGGGCGCTGGACGAGATCATGAAGGGTGAAAAGGAGATCCTGCTGGCCACCCAGAAGAACAGCGTGGACGACGATCCGTCGCCGGACGCCATCTATCCGGTCGGCGTGCTGGCCACCGTACTGCAACTGTTGAAGCTGCCGGACGGCACCGTGAAGGTGCTGGTCGAAGGCAAGGGCCGCGCCCGCCTGACCCGGTTCACTGACCGGGAGGACTATTTCGAGGCCGAGGCCGTCGAGATCGAGGACGACCTGGGTGAACCATCCCAGGCCGAGGCCCTGCTTCGCGCCGTGGTCGAGCAGTTCGAAAGCTATGTGAAGCTGAACAAGAAGGTCCCGCCCGAGGCCCTCAGCTCCATCCCCCAGATCACCGATGCGTCCAAGCTGGCCGACAGCGTCGCCGCCCACCTCTCGGTCAAGATCGCCGACAAACAGGCGCTGCTGGAAACCATCGCGGTTCCGGCCCGTCTTGAGAAGGTCTACGGCCTGATGGAGGGCGAGATCTCCGTGCTGCAGGTCGAGAAGAAGATCCGCTCGCGCGTGAAGCGCCAGATGGAGAAGACCCAGCGCGAATATTATCTGAACGAGCAGATGAAGGCGATCCAGCG
>NZ_JANODA010000052.1:0-15472 GCF_031412435.1 Brevundimonas sp. | reverse complement strand
CGGCCCACGGCCGACAGGTCGTAGCGCTCGCTGTCGAAGAACAGCGAGTTGAACATGGCTTCGGCGGCCTCCGGGGTCGGCGGCTCACCCGGGCGCATCACGCGATAGACGTCGAACAGCGCGTCCTCGCGGCCGGTGTTCTTGTCGACGCGCAGGGTGTTGCGCATGTAGGCGCCGACCGTGACGTGGTCGATGTCCAGCACGTCGATGGTGGTGAAGCCCTTGCCTTCCAGCAGTTCGATGGTCGGCGCGTCCAGCTCGTCGCCGGCCTCCGCGTAGATCTCGCCGGTCTCGTAGTTGACGGCGTCGGCGGCCAGGTAGCGGGTCACCAGGGCGTCGGCCGCCAGCGACAGCGACTTGGTGGTGTCGCCCAGCTTCTTGGCGGCGCGGGCCGAGATCTTCTGGCCGGCCGAGGCGACGACTTCACCGGTGTCGGCGTCGACCAGGTCGAACTCGGGCTTCACGCCCTTCCAGCGGTCGGCCTTGTAGGGCGTGACCCAGCCTTCGCCGCGCTTCTCGTAGGGAACGGTCTCGTAGAAGGTGCGCAGGATCTCCTCGCCGTCCATGCCCAGGGCATAGAGGAAGGTGGTCGCCGGCAGCTTGCGGCGACGGTCGATACGCACGAACACCACGTCCTTGGCGTCGAACTCGAAGTCGAGCCACGAACCGCGGTACGGGATCACGCGGGCGGCGAACAGCAGCTTGCCCGACGAGTGGGTCTTGCCCTTGTCGTGGTCGAAGAAGACGCCCGGCGAGCGGTGCATCTGCGAAACGATCACCCGCTCGGTGCCGTTGACGATGAAGGTCCCCTTGTCCGTCATCAGGGGGATGTCCCCCATGTAGACGTCCTGTTCCTTGATGTCCTTGACCGAACGGGCGCCCGTTTCCTCGTCCGCTTCAAAGACGATCAGGCGCAGCTTGACCTTCAGCGGCGCGGCATAGGTCATGTCGCGCTGGATGCATTCCTCGACGTCGTACTTCGGGTCCTCGAACTCGTAGGACACATATTCCAGCACAGCGCGTTCGTTGAAGTCCTTGATCGGGAAGACCGACTTGAAGACCGCCTCGATGCCCTGCTCCTTGCGGACGCCCGGACGGACCTCGCGCTGCAGGAACTGTTCGTAGGAGGCGCGCTGGACCTCGATCAGGTTCGGCATCGCCACCGCTTCGGGGATACGCCCGAAGGATTTGCGGATGCGCTTCTTGCCGGTGAAGGTCGTGGCCGATGCGATCTGACCATTGATGGTGAGACCGTTCAGGACGTCAGTCATTCTGTTTTCCCATTCGCGGATCCGGGGGAGACCACGCGCAAAATGCAGCAGCCACGGGAGCGCGAGCGGCGTCCCGTGACAATCGGTTTCGGCCTCCACCCTCGATCCCTGCAGGATCAGGAGGCCTGAAATCTGAGAAGCTCCCTGGGTAAGGAGCCACGCCTTCGCTCGGTCGGAGGGCGACGGACCGGGCCTCGGCGCTTTCGCGCAGACTCATGGGGAGTGTTGCGGAACGCGGACATATACGCGCTTCTCGGGCGAAATAAAGGCCCTCATTCCGATTTTCGCCGGCTTCGCAAGCGGTTTCTCCGCTGGTAGCGTAGCGGCATGAAAATCATCCCCATCCTCGTCGCCATCCCCCTCGCCACCCTGACCCTCGCCGCCTGCGCCACCGCGCCCGAGCCGGTCGCCGTTGACGCCCCCGTGGTCCACTCCACGCCCGAGGTCTACGAAGCCGGCCAGGCCGCCTACCTCGCCTGGAACGGGGCCCGTCGCGGCTGGACCACCACGGCCTCGGGTCTTCAGTACCGCCGCGAAGGCGCCGCCCGCCCCGAGGGCGCGCAGCCGACCGGAACCCAGACCGTCCGCGTCCACTACGAGGGGACCTTCATCGACGGCCGCAAGTTCGACTCGTCATACGACCGGGGCGAACCGGCCGAGTTCCCGCTGAACCGGGTCATCGCGGGCTGGACCGAGGGCGTCGCCCTGATGCGCGTCGGCGAGACCTTCCATTTCGCCATCCCCGCCTCGCTCGGCTACGGCGACCGCTGGGTCGGCGGCGACGAACTGCCGCCTAACTCGACCCTTCTGTTCAAGGTCGAATTGCTGGAAGTGAAGTAAAGCGACCGGCGCCCTCTCCCTCAGGGAGAGGGTTCACCCCTTGCCCCTTGCCCCAAACCGCCGCTAATCCAGGACAGCCGGCCGGGCATTGACCGGCCGCCAGCCACGGCGATCACATCCGCATGAGCCCTTCCCGCCACGACAATCTTGAAGCGGCGCTGGCGCGGGTTTTCGAGGATCAGAACACAAAGGCCAGCTGGTTCGCCCTGACCGGCGGAGAGCTGCTGTTCTCGGCCGGGGACGAGCCCGACAGCCTCTATCTGGTCCGCTCCGGCCGTCTCGGCGTCTTCCGCCAGGACGAAGACCAGCCGCCCCAGTTCCTCGGCGTCATCAAGCCGGGCGAGCCGGTGGGCGAAATGGCCCTGATCGCCGGCGCGCCGCACTCCGCCAGCGTCGTGGCCCTGCGCGACTCCGAGATCCTGGCCCTGCCGCGCGAAGTCTTCTTCGAGGCCGTGCGCACCCAGCCCGACGTCATGATCGAGCTGTCGCGGTTGATGCTGCACCGGGCCCGGGAGCGCGCGCCGGGGGTCACCGAACCCAGTGTCTTCGGCTTCATCTCGGTGCGCGGCCGCCCGATCCGCCCCTTCGTCGACCGCGTCGCCGCCGCCGTGGAGGCCCAGGGGAAAACCTGCCAGGTCATCGACCATTCCGCCCTGTCCTCGGTCTCCGAGTGGTTCTCGCGCATGGAGGACAGCCACGACTTCGTCCTCTACGTCGCCGAACTGGACGAGCCGTCCTGGGCCAACCTCTGCGCCCGCCAGGTCGACCGGCTTTTCCTCGTCGGCGACGCCCTGACTGCGCCGCCCGCCAACATCCCCATCCGCACCGCTCACGGGCTTCAGCAGTTCACCGACCTGATCCTGTTGCGCGACCCGCGCATGCGCCGCCCGGCCAACACCTCGATCTGGCTCGATTCCGTCAACCCGGGCCGCTGGTTCCATGCCGTCGAGGGCGACGCGGCGGACGCGGCCCGCATCGCCCGCATCGTCACCGGGACGGCCATCGGCCTGGTCCTGTCCGGCGGCGGCGCCCGCGCCTATGCCCACATCGGCGCCGTTCGCGCCCTGCATGAAGCCGGGGTGAAGTTCGACTTCCTCGGAGGGTCCTCGATGGGCGCCGTCATCGCCGCCGGCCCGGCCCTCGGCTGGACCGACGAGGAACTGGACGCCCGCATCCGCACCGCCTTCGTCCGCTCGGATCCCCTGTCGGACCTGGCCTTCCCGATCATCGCCATGACCCGCGCCGGCAAGGTCGCGCGCCTGCTGCAGGACGCCTATGGCGAGATCGACATCGCCGACATGCCCCTGCCCTTCTTCGCCGTCTCGTCGAACCTGACCAGCGGCCGGATCGAGGTGCACCGCCGGGGCCTGCTGCGCCGGGCCATGCGCGCCTCCATCTCCATTCCAGGCGTTATGCCGCCGGTGGTCATCGACGGTCAGGTTCTGGTCGACGGCGCCGTGATCAAGAACTTCCCGACCGACGTCATGCGCCAGATGAACGCGGGCCCCATCGTCGGCGTCGACATGTCCCAGACACGTGGGGTCGATCCCGCCACCCTCGCCAATCCGCCGTCCTGGTGGCGCTGGATCGTCTCGGGCGCATGGAAAAAGGGGCCGCCGATCGTCTCCGTGCTGATGCGTTCGGCCACCATCACCACGGACGCGGACATGGAGAGTTCGCGGGCCGACACGGACCTGCTGATCCTGCCCGTGCCCGAGGGCTCCGACATCCGCGACTGGAAGGTCTACGAGCCCGTGGTCGCAGCGGGCCATGCGGCGGCGGTTGTGGCTCTGTCGAAGCTGGAAGGTCAGATCGAGACCCTGCGCCAGCGCCCGGACGTCAAGGCTTCCCCACTGGTTCAGGACGAGTCCGAACCGGCCGTGGCCTGACCACCAGCCCTGATGGCCTTGGCGATGTGGGAGGATGGTACCGCCTCTCAGGCTTGAACTGAGGACCTCCGGTTCCACAAACCGGCGCTCTAACCAACTGAGCTAAGGCGGCTCATCGTCGGCCCCGTGGGGCTGCGAGAGGCGGGTATCTACCGGCTGCGCTCGAGGCGATCAAGCATTATCCGCCCTCGGACGTCGCCGCTTTTGCGAGGCCTCACAACAACGAAAAACGCCCCGAGGTTTCCCTCGGGGCGTCTTCCCTGGTCCGTTTCCGGGCCATGTTCTAGTCCGGCAGGTTGAACCTGACGGTGAAGCGAACCGTACCCCCGGTGGCCACGCCGTCGACCGAACGGGGCGACAGACGGGCGCTGCGGGCCGCAGCGAGGGCGGCGCGGCCAAAGCCGGCGCCCGCGGGCGTTTCCGAGACGATCGAGCATCCGGAGACGCTGCCGTTCGGGTTGACGGTGCAGCTGAGATCGGCGCTGCCGGACAGACCACGCTCGAGAGCGCGATCCGGATAGGTCGGGCGAGGCTGCGAAGCCCAGCTCGGGTTGGTGATCACCGGCGGCCGAACCGGAGCCGGCGGAGCCGGCGGTGGCGGAGGTCCGGGGACGATCACGGGCGGACCCGTGTATTCGACCCGGTCTTCCTTCTTCGTCGGCTCGATCGGAAGCGTGATCGGCGGCGGAGGCGCCAGGGTGTTGATGACCGGCGGACGGACCTGCAGCTTGGGCGGCGGCGGGGTGTCCGGCGGAGGCGGCGGAGGCGGCGGCGGCGGAGGCGGCGGGATCGGTTCGACGATCTCGACGTCCACGGCGTCGTCCGAGTACTCCTGGATCTTCAGCTCGAACCTGGTCTTCTGCAGGTAGAAGATCATGATCGCGAAGAGAACGGTGACGGTTCCCAGGGAGATCAACCAAATGCCGGGCGAGACCCCCATGAAGCCCTTCTTGCGAGGGGCGTCATAACGACTGCGATGATACTCGACGGGTGTGTCAGTCATCATGCACCTCCCGGCGGCGTCGAGTTGTCTTCGCCGACCAGGGCGACGCTGTAGAAGCCGTTGTCCTGCAGGGCGTTCATGACCTGCATGAAGTCGCCGTACCGGGTCTGCTGGTCGCCACGGATGAAGATACGCTCTTCTTCCGGGTTACGCGTCCGGATCAGCCGCCGCAGGTCGTCCCCGAGCTGTTCGGGGCTGCTGCGTCCGTCGCCGATGAAGACATCGCCATCGCTCTGGATGGAGATGAACACCGGCTTGGGCGGATTCTCCTGCGGAGGGGCTACGGCTGTCGGCAGCTTCACCTCGATCGACACGGTGGCCAGCGGAGCCGCCACCATGAAGATGATGAGGAGAACCAGCATGATATCAACGAATGGCGTGACGTTGATGTCGCTCTGCTGCTCGACGTTGTACTTGCCGCCGCCGCCGCCTGAAAGTTTGGCGGCCATCCGTCTTACGCTCCCTTGTCGAGTTGACGCGAGATGGCGTTGATCAGTTCAGCGTTGAAGCCGTCCGAACGGGTGCCATACGCCGAGATGCGGGTGTTGAAGTAGTTGTAGAAGATAACCGCCGGGATAGCGGCGAACAGGCCGATACCGGTGGCGAGCAGGGCTTCGGCGATACCCGGGGCGACGACGGCCAGGTTGGTCGTGTTCGACTGGGCGATACCGATGAAGGAGTTCATGATGCCGTAAACGGTGCCGAACAGACCCACGAACGGGCCGGTCGAACCGGTCGATGCCAGGAACTGCTGACCACCCGACAGGCGGGCGGCGAGGCCGGCCTGAACGGCGGCGACGGCTTGCTGAGCGCGCAGCAGGGCCGAGTCGCTGTGGTCGCCGTGGACGTTCAGACCCGCCTGGCGGGACAGTTCGATTTCTTCGGTCGCCGCGGCGGCCATGTCGGCCAGCGGGTTTCCGTCGAACTCGTCGGCGGTGGCGACACGACGCATGTCAGCGATCGTGCGGGCGCCGCGGAAGGCTTCCAGGAACTGGTCGGTCTTGCGGTTCAGACCGCCGAACTCGAGCAGTTTGATGAGCAGCAGGGTCCAGGTGAAGATCGAGGCCAGCAGCAGGCCGATCATCACGATCTTAACGACGATGCCCGAGTCCATGAACATGGAGATCGGGGTGATGTCGCCGCTGTGGCCGCCGCTGATCGCCTCGCCGACGCTTTCCGGATCGGCTGCGTCAGCAGGAGCAGCCGGAGCCGGGGTGGCGGCCGCCGGGGCGGCGGTGGCGGCTGCGGGAGCCGCGGTCGCGTCAGGGGCTGCCGGGGCTTGCGCCAGAGCCGGCGAGCCCGCCATCAGGACGGCGGCGCCGGCCAGGGCGAGAAGGGTGTTGGTCTTAATCATGTGTCGCCAGTTCCTGCTTTTTTGGTCTGACTCGTGGAACCCAGGACCGGAGCGCGTCAGGGACGCTCCGCCCTCTATGAAAACGGTTGTGTCCCGCCTGCCGGCCAGGGTGGCCAACGGCGGAACGCCTTCTGTCGCATCCGGTTGCCCGAGGGCGCCCATCGGCGGGTTGGTCGAAGCCTTGGAGCACGAGGCCCAGCAGGCGTTCGGCCGCTCACGCAAAGAAAGCGGTCAAGCTCCTTTGGCGAACCGATAACAGAGCGTCAAGGCTTCAGAGGTGCTTTTCGCCCCCTGAGCGAGCCGGCAGGTCAAATCCCGCAATGTCTTACCACTGCTGCATTTCGGCGTTAGGTTAATCGACCCTGCAGACGCCAAACCGGCAGCGCAGGCTTACGTTCGGGAATGCGGCGCGGCAGGCGCTGATTTCGACGTCCCGGCGACCGTTTCGCGCGACGGCGGTCTTGCCCGCGACGCGACGGCCCCGTTCGGGCAGATATTGTCTTGAAGGGGAAGGGAGTGGTGCCTGGAGGCGGGTTCGAACCACCGACACATGGATTTTCAATCCATTGCTCTACCAGCTGAGCTATCCAGGCGCCCGCGCGAAAACGCGAGAGGCGGGTCTATAGGCGAGCCGAAACGGGGTGTCCAGACAGGATCAGTCTTCGTTTTCAGGATCGGCGTCAGGGACCGGCTCGTCCGTGTCGGGCAGGACATAGGACCCCACCAGCCAGCGCTGCAGATCCACGTCGGCGCACCGCTTCGAACAGAAGGGCCTGTAGGCCTCCATGGTCGGATTCTTGCGGCAGATCGGACAGGTCGCCATTCGTTCAGCCCTCATCGACCGTGAAACGTCCGGGCGCGACGGTCGGGTCCGCCTTCACCGCCGCACGCGGCCCCAGCCGGGCGACCAGCGGCGCGGCGGCCGCCGCCTCATCCTCCGTGCAGCGGGCCGTGAACCGGGGAACGGTCGTGTCCGACAGCATCATGTGCCTGAGGGACCGCGCGATATCGATCCCCCGTGTCGTCAGCGACCGCCGCCGCCCGGCTTCCAGTAAAATCTCCTCCACCGGCCGCGTCCGCCACGGCAGGGCCAGTTGCAGCAGGCCGAACCGGCTCAGCGGCCCCAGGGTCGCGTCGTCGCCGGCGAAGGCTTCCTTCGCCATCCCGGTCACCTGCGCCGGATCCAGCGTCGTCCCGACCAGGTCGACGGCGACCAGCCCGCCCCAGCCGCTCAGCCGGATCATCCGCGCGGCGTGGATCAGACCCAGGCGGTTGGCCTGCGCCCGGCCCTTGCGTGCGTCCCGCCCGGGCAGGTGCGCATAGTCTATATCCACGGCGATCAACGCCCGCGTCCTCTGCACCGCCAGGTCCAGCGCCCACTCGGCGAAGACGTCGCCGGGGTTCAGGGCCTCCTCCTCGGCGTCCCAGCTCGCCTGAATCGCCTGAACGCCTGTGACTGGCGCGACACCGGGGGCGATCTGTCGCAGCCGCTCGATGACGTCCGGACCTGATGCGATCAGCCGGGGGTTCCCCTCTCCTGCCCCCAGCCGCTTCAGCGCCGGCCCCTTGGCCTCGCGCCGTTCCGCCGTCACCTCGACTTCGACGATCTCGCCGGCCCGCAGGCTCTCGCCCTTGCCGAGCGGCAGGAAGCCCGAAGGCCCGTCGCAGCCCAGATCGACGAAGACGGCCCGGAACGCGCCATCCGCCTCGATCACCCGCCCCACGCTGCGCGCGCCCAGCCGGTGCTGGTGCGGATCGTTGTCCCTGTGGATGATCAGCCGTTCGAAGCGACCGTCCCGCGCTACGACTCCCCGGACTTCGCCCGGCGTGTCGTCCAGGAAGACCTCGACCTCGCTCATTTGCGCCAGCCGACGCCCGCCAGCAGGTTGACCGTCTCCGGCAGAGGCAGGCCCATCACCGCCGGATGACTGCCGATAATCTTGAGCACGAAGGCGGCCGCCGGGCCCTGGATGCCATAGCCCCCGGCCTTGCCCTGCCAGTCCCCGCCGGCGACATAGTCCGCGATCTCGGCGTCCGACAGCCGCTTGATGGCCACCCGGGTATCCACCACGCGATGCCGCACGACGTCTCCCGTCGCCACGGCCACCCCGGTGAAGACCCGGTGATTCCGTCCCGACAGCAGCCGCAGGAACGTCTCCGCCTCCCCCGCATCGGCGGGCTTCTCCAGCAGCCGACGCCCCACGGCCACCACCGTGTCGGCGGCCAGAACCACGGCGTCCGGCGACCGCGCCGCGACGGCCTGGGCCTTGGTCCGCGCCAGCCGGACGGCCAGCCGCGAAGGCGTTTCATCCTTCAGCGGCGTCTCGTCGATGTCGGCGGGATCGATACGATCGGGAGTGATCCCTATCAGCGCCAGCAGTTCGATGCGGCGCGGGCTGGCCGAGGCCAGCACGAGTTCGGGTCGCGGCACGCGACCCTTACTTGAAGCGGTAGGTGATGCGGCCCTTGGTCAGGTCATAGGGCGTCATCTCGACCAGGACCTTGTCCCCGGCCAGCACGCGGATGCGGTTCTTGCGCATCTTGCCGGCGGTGTGGGCGATGATCTCGTGATCGTTCTCGAGCGTCACGCGGAACGTGGCGTTCGGCAGCAGTTCGCTGACCGTACCGGGAAACTCGAGCAGTTCTTCCTTAGCCATGCGGCCTCTCGCGCCCTTGAATACGAATCAAGGCCCGCGCCGGACGAAAGCGCGAGCCGTAAGAAGTCGGCGCTAATGCACGAAATCGGCGCGTTAGTCGAGTTCTCCTCCCCGTGCGCAGCATGGGGAGGTGGCGCGGCGCCTCTTTGCGCCGTGACGGAGGGGGCGACACGATATCAAAGAGAGGGGTTTATCTGCGCTTCGGCCTCTCGCCGAATATACGCCAGAACCCCATCCAACGTGTCGCGGACATCCTTTGCCCGGATACGAATGACCCGAATGCCTTTGCCCGAAAGCCAAGCCGTTCGCCTCGCATCGTGCGCGATCTGGATCGGCTGGTCATGGGTCGCGCCATCCACCTCGACCGCCAGTTTCGCAGCGGCGCAGTAGAAATCGAGAATGTAGGGGCCGATCGGATGCTGTTTGCGAAAGCCCAACCCGCCGAGTTGGTCACCTTTCAGGTAACGCCACAGCCGCGCTTCGGGCGGCGTAAGCGCCCGTCTGAAAGCACGAGCGCGTTGATAGCTGATCCCGTCCGCCACCCCGTCGCCCCCTCCGTCACGGCGCTGAAGGAGCGCCGCGCCACCTCCCCATCGCTTCGCGACAGGGAGGAGAAAACTAGCCCCGCCGATACAACGCACACACCAGAGTAAACAGCCGCCGCGCCGTCTCGTGGTCGATCTGGACCTTGCCGTCCAGCCGCGCTTTCAGCAGTTCGGCGCCTTCGTTGTGCAGCCCCCGCCGGCCCATGTCCACGGCTTCGATCTGGCTGGCCGACGACCCGCGCAGAGCCTCGTAATAGCTGTCGCAGATCATCAGATAGTCCTTCAGCACGCTCTTCAGCGGCGTCAGGCTCAGGGCGTAGGTCCGGGTGTAGTCCACCCCGGTGATGTCGAAGACCAGCCGGTTGTCCTGCAGCGACAGCTTCAGCCCATACGGCCCGCCTTCGGACCCTTCCGGCTCGAACGAATTCTTCTCGATCAGATCGAAGATGGCGACGCGGCGCTCGTGCTCGATCTCCGCAGTCGCCGACGGCAAGGTCGCCTCGTCCAGATCGACAGAGGCCAGCCGATGATCGCTCACGCTTCAACCCCATTGGGAGACGTGTCCAGATGGGTCGGCGCCACCCTCGCAGCCCAACGGTCCGACAGATCCGCCACCACCGCGTCCAGGCATTCGACATCGACCCTGAGGTCCCCGCCGCCCGCGAACATCAGTATGGCCCGCCCGCCCGGCGCCTCGCCTTCGAAGAAATGGATCGCCAGAAGCTCCAGCGGCGCGTCGGGAAGCCTCGGCAGGCCCCGGCTCTTGACCGAGATCACGTCCCCGAACTGCATGGCGGCGCGGACGCGGGTCCCGCCGCATTCCCAGCAGAACCGGCTCAGCTCGATCGTCAGCCGCCGTGCGCCCTTTTCCCAGACGATGTCCGCCGGCCTCAGGATCGCGTCCTGCAGGGCCGCCGAGATTATCGCCAGGTCCTCGCCGTCCTCGGCCAGCAGACGCAGGGGCTCGTTCGCGCCGCTCGCCGCGCGCACCGCCTCCTGCTCCTCGCGCTCCAGCGCCTCAGTGGTCATCGCCCGGTCCTTCGACGGGCGGGCCTTTGACCCGCCGGATATCCGCGCCGCACGCGCCGAGCTTCTCTTCCAGACGCTCGAACCCGCGATCCAGATGATAGACCCGGCCGATATTGGTTTCACCCTCGGCGACCAGACCCGCGATCACCAGGCTGACGGAGGCTCTCAGGTCCGTGGCCATGACCGGCGCGCCCTTCAGCTTCTCGACGCCCGTGACATGGGCCTCGCCCGCATGGACCGAGATCTCGGCCCCCAGCCGCGCCAGCTCCGGCGCATGCATGAAGCGGTTCTCGAAGATGTTCTCGTGGATGACGCTGACGCCGTCGGCCGTGGTCATCAGCGTCATGAACTGGGCCTGCAGGTCGGTCGGGAACCCCGGATAGACCTCGGTCGCCACGTTGACGGCTTTCAGACGCTGCGACGGATCGCGCTTCACGATCACCCCGTCGTCGGTCGGGACGATCTCGACCCCCGCCTCGACCATCCGGTCGGTCAGGGAGGTGATCAGGTCGGCCCGGCTGTTGGTCAGCCGCACCTCGCCCCCCGCCATGGCGGCGGCGCAGGCGTAGGAGCCCATCTCGATACGGTCCGGGATCACCGACCACTTCCCGCCGTTCAGCGAGGTCACGCCTTCGATGACCAGGGTATCCGTGTCGATCCCCTCGATCTTCGCGCCCATCATCACCAGGCAGCGAGCCAGGTCGCCGATCTCCGGCTCGCGGGCCGCGCGCTTCAGCACCGTTGTCCCCCGCGCCAGGGTCGCGGCCATCAATGTGTGTTCGGTCGCTCCGACCGAGACGAACGGAAATTCGATCTCTGCCCCGATCAGCCCCTTGGGCGCTGTGGCCGAGACATAGCCCTCCTCCAGCTCGATCAGCGCCCCCAGCCGCGTCAGGGCGTCGATATGCAGGTCGACCGGCCGGGCCCCGATGGTGCAGCCGCCCGGCAGCGACACCTTGGCATGCCCCGTCCGCGCCAGCAGAGGCCCCAGCACGTTGAAGCTGGCCCGCATCTGGCGAACCAGGTCGTAGGGGGCGAAGGTCGATGTGATGGACCTGGCGTCGAACAGGGTCTCCTGCCCGCCATGCCCGTCGCGCTCCTGCACAGCGATGCCGAACTGCTGCAGCAGCCGGCCCAGGAACTTGGTGTCCGCCAGCCGCGGCATGTTGGTCAGCAACAGCGTCTGGTCGGTCAGGATCGACGCCGCCATCAGCTTGATGGCCGAGTTCTTCGCCCCGCTGACCGGAATCGATCCGTGAAGCGGGCCGTTGCCGTGAACCGTGATGCTGTCCATGTCGTCCTTGAAGCCGCAAGGATCGACTGTCCCGGCGAGCCGGCTATCTAGCGCGGTCGCCCCGTATCGCGAAAGGGCCGCCCAACGCCGATTCGATGACTTTCAGTTGCCAGGCTCTAGTTGCCCGGTCTGTCGCGCTTCGGCTGGACCGCCTTGCGACGCCTCAGATTGTCTCGCAGCGCCCTGGCCAGTCGCACCGTGCGTTCCGCCTTGGCGATCTCCTCGGCCGTGCGCGGCGCGGGCGTCGCCGTTTCGGCGGGCGACGGGATCGAGGACTCGGGCGGTTCGGTCATGGGTCCACTCAGCCTCGGGAAAAGTTTCGGGGCAAGGGAAAATGGGCTTCCCCCCCGGCAGTGGAGTGGCTATACGGCCGCTTCCTCGGAACAGGCCGCCGTAGCTCAGTGGTAGAGCGCATCCTTGGTAAGGCTGAGGTCGTGGGTTCGATTCCCCCCGGCGGCACCATTCCGAAACGACAAGGCCCGGTCGCGAGACCGGGCCTTTTTCGTTTCCGATCCGGCCGGAAAATCTAGTCCTCGGCAGCAATCACCGGAGTCCGTTCACGGCGGCCGCGGTCCTCGTCCCAACTCAAGCCCACCGACATCGACCGCGACCGACCCGGCCCGCCGTAAAGCGAATCATAGGCGCCCCAGGGCCTGACGCGCGCGCCATAGCCGGGCCCCCCGTAGCCGAACTCGTCCCGATAGGCCGGATAGCCGATGCCGTATCCTGGATGGTCGTAGCCGTACCCATAGCCGTTCTTCGTCTGGCGGTAGGCCAGGTCCAGCCGGCCGTTCTCGCCGATCGGCAGGGACACCCCCACCGACACCGACGAATAGTCGTTCGTCCCGATCGAGCCGCTGACGAAGCCGTGCATCTTGCGATCGTCCTGCGGCCCAATCTCTTCGGCGAAGGGCGTCGATTCGGCCGCGCGGGAGGAGACCCAGCGATCGATCTGTTCGCGTGTCGTCAGATTGTGGGGAGCCACGGCGACCACCTGGGCCGCATCCGGCCGGGCGTCCGTGGTCGGCGCCTCGGCCCCCACGACCACCGCGCCGGCCCCTCGCGGGGCAGTCGTGACCACGCCGTCCGGATCTTCCGAACCCAACAGGGCGGCCACGGCGAGGGCGATCAGCATGGGCGGTACTCCGGACTGGCGATCATCCTAACCCGGATTGAGGCCGGACCGTGATGGCGAAGTTTCAACGGCGTCACGCCACCCCGTCGCCGCGCCCCAGCGGGTCGGGCAGAGGTCGGCCCTCCTCCACGAACGACAGCGCCACCGAGTTGATGCAGTAGCGCAGACCGGTCGGCGGCGGTCCGTCCGGGAACACATGGCCCTGATGGCTGCCGCAACGGGCGCAGGTCGTCTCGACCCGCACCATGCCGTAGGCGCGGTCCTCGATGGCCGTGACATGGTCCTCGCTGACCGGCTGGGTGAAGCTGGGCCAGCCCGTGCCGCTCTCGAACTTGGTCGTCGCCCTGAACAGCGGCAGGCCGCATTCGCGACAGACGAAGACCCCCGCCCGCTTCTCGCCCAGCAGCACGCCGCAGAACGGCGCCTCTGTGCCGTGGCTCAGCAGGACCCGCTTCTCCTCGGCGTTCAGATCGGCCTCCAGCGCCACGCGCTGTCCCTCACTGGGCGGCGTCAGGTCGTATCCGGCGGCGGACAGGTTCGGGCGGGGGTCGGTGATGTCGGTCATGAACGGGAAATGGGGGTGGCGTGGCGCGGTTCCAAGAGCTTCAACCTCCGCTCTCATCGCAGGTTGAGGGAGGATGTGATCCGTCCCCTTGGGTCAGGCAGCCGTCGTCCACTCAGGCGCTGAGCAGGGCGCCCAGAATGCCGATCCCTCCAACCAGTGCACCGCCCAGCATCCCCGAGACGTAAACGGCGAGCATGAGGGCGACCCCCTTGATGATCCCGACGAAGCGCGTCTTGAACCACCGCCCGTGGCCCATCCGCACGAAGGAAACGATGCCGAGCAAGCCAATCACGGCCGAAATGGCGGCCTCGATCGGGCCGGTGCCATATCCCCACCATGCCAGCGGAAGCATCGGCACGGTCCAGGCGCACAGCCAGCCGAAAGTTGCTCGAAACCCTCTTCGCCAACCCAAGTCCTCTTTGTCCCACAGGCGGATGAGCGGAACGGCAGCCAAGGCGTATGCGGCGGACAGCAGCGGCACCATGACCAGCGTCATCCAGCCATCGGCATCCGCCACGAAGGCATCCCGGGATTTGCCGGAGCGCTCGAGAAGCGGCCCCATCAGTTCTGGAGGGAGACCGTCAAGAACGAACCCCGCACCGCCACGCAAGAAGAGGAACAGCATCAGGATGGCGTTCAGCCCGAGGTAAAGACGCAAAGGGCGCGCGTAGCCGCCGCCTTCGGGACCGGCCTCCATCCATGCCCGCAGAACCTTCGAGGGACGAAGAAAAAGATCTCGCACCGTGGCGAGCTCGCGCGCGCCAAAGCCGAGAACGTCTTCGGCCAACTCATCGGCAGGTTTTCGCGCTTCTGCCATGTCTTCCCCCCAAGGCCGCAGTGTTCATCCCCTCTGCTTCACCATACCCCGCTATTGCAAGGGCGGCTGGTGGATGAGCGACGGGTGTCCACGCGCTCAGGCGACACCGCACGAGGTACAACCTTAAAGACAAGCGCCGGGTGAGGTCTCCCCGCCCGGCCCTCTTTGACCTCCGCAGTGCGCTCAAGCAGCGAGCGACCGCGTCGTGAGCGGTAGCGCCCTTACTGGAACAGCGTCCCGACCCAGGTCCGCACGGCGTTCTCATCCGCCGGGTTGCCGACATAGACGAGGCCCTGCGCCGGGGTGGAGGGCGCATTGTTCGGGCGCTCGCGGCTGGTCCAGGCCTTGTGGCCATAGCTCAGGTCCGAATAGTTCGACGGAAGGCGGGCCGCCGTCGACTCGATGAAGATGGTGCCGGTGGCCGTGGTCGAACCGGCGATGCGCATATTCGGCAGCTTGGACAGCAGGTCCAGCGTATCCAGGCAGCCGCCCGAGCAGCCCGCCCCGCGCAGGTTGATCAGCCCAAGGATATAATCCGGCGTCTTGGGCATGGGGGTGGTCTGGTTCCAGCCCCGGATTTCGCGCACCGATCGAACATCGATACAGTATTCCTGACCCCCGATCTCGAACGAGATCAACTCAAGCATGCCCCGGCGTCGGCGGCGTCCCGGGTCTCAGTGGACGCTCAGAATTCCTCCCACTCGGCGGTCTTCAGAGCCCTGTTGCCGACCGTTCGGGATGGTGCGGCCGGCCGCGCGAAAGCCTCGATGCGGGCCTGGGCGGCGTGCACCGGGTTCGACCGCTTGGCGGCCGGGGCCGTGTTGACCTTGAAGCTGGACACCAGCCCGTCCAGCTCCCCTGCCTCGTTCTTGAGCGAATGGCTGGCGGCCGTGGTTTCCTCGACCATGGCGGCGTTCTGCTGGGTCATCTGGTCCATCTGGTTGACGGCGGTGTTGACCTGCTGAAGGCCCGTGGCCTGTTCCTGGGCCGAGGCGGCGATCTCCGACACCAGGCCGTCGATCTCGGCGACGCGGCTGACAATGCGTTGCAGCGCCTCGCCGGTCTGGCCGACC
>NZ_JANODA010000051.1:0-20538 GCF_031412435.1 Brevundimonas sp. | reverse complement strand
TTCGTCATCGCGGACCTCGACGTCTATGACGGCGGCCCGCGCGGCGTGTCGAAGATGGCCGACGTCATCGTCGTCTCCTGCCACTATCGCCAGGCGCCGGAAAACAAATTCCCCGCGGCCCACGAGGACGCGATCGCGGCCTACAAATGGGTCCTCGACAACGCCCAGAGCTTCCACGGCGACCCACAGAAGATCGCGGTCATGGGCGAGAGCGCGGGCGGCAACCTGGCCATCAACGTGTCCATCGCGGCCCGTGACGAGGGCTTCCGGGCCCCGCTGCATCAGGTTCTGGTCTATCCGCTGGTCGGCAGGGACCTGGACAACGAAAGCTATCGCGAGAACGCCACGGCGAGGCCGCTGAACAAGCCGATGATCGAATGGTTCGTCAAACACAGCTTCAACGACGCGAGCCAGACCGCGGACCCGCGGGTCGACATCGTCGGGGCGGCCGATCTGTCCAACCTGCCGTCCACGACGGTCATCTGCGCCGAGATCGACCCGCTGCGCACGGAAGGCGAACGGCTGGCCGAGCGTCTGGAGCAGGCCGGGGTGGACGTCCGACACAAGACCTTCCACGGCTCGACGCACGAATTCTTCGGCATGGCCACCGTCCTGCCGGACGCCATCGTCGCCCAGACGTTCGCCGCCCACGAACTGAAGCGTGCCTTCGGGACGGCGATCCTGCCGATCTAGGCGGCGGCGTAGGCTTTCACCTCGGCGATGCGGGCGGCCTTGTCCGCATCGTCGAGGAAGCTGCCCTCGAAACTGTTGACGGCGATCTGCGTGAGCTGTTCGCGCGTCAGGCCGACGGCCTGCGCCAACTGGCGGTAGTTCTCGTTCACATAGCCGCCGAAATAGGCCGGATCGTCCGAGTTCAGGGTGACGTGCAGGCCGCGTCGCAGCATCTCCGGGACCGGATGGTCCTTCAGGTCCTTCACGACGCACAGCTTCAGATTCGACAGGGGACAGACCGTCAGGGTCATCTGCGACTCCGCCAGCCGCCGGATCAGCGCCTCGTCCTCCATGGACCGGTTGCCGTGGTCCATCCGGTCGATATGCAACAGGTCCAGCGCCTCGTGCACATAGGCGGGCGGCCCCTCCTCCCCGGCATGGGCGCACAGCTTCAGACCCAGGTCGCGCGCAGCGGCGAAGACGCGGACGAATTTCGACGGCGGATGCCCGACTTCCGACGAATCCAGCCCGACCCCGATGAAGTGATGCAGATACGGCTTCGCCATCTCCAGCGTCGCGAAGGCCTCCTCCTCCGACAGATGCCGCAGGAAGCTCAGGATCAGACCGGAGCTGACACCCAGCTCCGCCTTCGCCCGGTCCATCCCGGCGATCAGGCCCTCGACCACCACGCCGAACGCCACGCCCCGATCGGTATGGGTCTGGGGATCGAAAAAGATCTCCGCGTGCCGCACATTATCGGCCGCCGCCCGCTGGAAATAGGCGAAGGCCAGGTCCTCGAAATCCTTGCGCGTCAGCAGGACGTTCGCCCCGGCGTAATAGATGTCGAGGAAGTCCTGCAGGTTGGAAAAGTCATAGGCCGCCCGCACCGCCTCGACGCTGTCGAATGGGATCTGGACCCCGTTCCGCCGGGCCAGTTCGAACATCAGTTCGGGCTCGAGCGAACCCTCGATGTGCAGGTGGAGCTCGGCCTTGGGCAGGCCGGCGATATAGGCGTCGAGAGACATGGGGCGCATCCGTGCTGGTTGCCCCAGTCTAACCTACATCCTGTCAGGCGTGTCGATTCCCAGCAGCCGCAGCGCCGTCTCCAGCTGGCTCAACGCCGCCCCGGCGAGCGCCAGTCGCGATCCCACCGTCTCCGGTTCCGACGCCGCGAGCACCGGGCAGGCAGCGTAGAATTTCGAGAACGACTGGGCCAGTCGATAGGCGTGCTCGGCGATCAGGTGCGGCGCCCGCTTGTCGTAGGCATCGCCGACCGCCTGATCGAAGGCGTCCAGGGTCAGCACCAGATCCCGCTCCGCCGGCTCACGGACGAAGATCGGCCCGGCCAGGACGCCCTGCGCCTCGGCCTTGCGCAACAGGGATTTGATCCGCACCGACTGGTACAGCAGGTAGGGGCCGGTCTTGCCCTCGAAGCTCATGAACCGGTCCAGATCGAAGACGTAGCTGGTCGTCCGGCTGTTCGACAGGTCGGCGAACTTGAGCGCCGCCACGGCGACCTTGGACGCCGTCTCCTCGAACTCGGCTTCCGGCAGATCGGCGCCGAGATCGGCCTCCTTCAACCGCTCGCGCGCCTTGTCCCGGGCCTGGGTGATCAGGTCGTGCAGCTTCAGCACGCCCCCCGCCCGGGTCTTGAAGGGCTTGCCGTCGGATCCGTTCATCGTGCCGTTGGCGGCGTGCTCCAGCTGGCCCGGCGTCGCGTAGCCGACCTTGTAGGCCGCCCGGAACACCTGCTCGAAGTGATCGCCCTGCCGCTGATCGACACAGTACAGGACCAGGTCGAAATCGAACTGCTGCCGCCTGTCCAGGATCGTCGCCAGATCCGTCGTGCCGTACATGGCCGAGCCTTCCGACGAGACCAGCAGCAGGGGGGGCAGCTCGCGCTTCTCGCCCTCCTCGGCCACCCGGATGATCCAGGCGCCCTGATCGAACTCCGCCAGACCCCGCGCCTTGATGTCATCGACCATGGCCGGGATCAGGGGATCGGCGTCCGATTCCCCGTTCCACAGGTCGAAGGTAACGCCCAGGGCGCTGAACTCGCGTTCCAGCGCCGTCTTCGACACCGCCACGAAATGCCGCCACAGGGCGCGATAGCCCAGACGGCCCCCCTGCAGTTCCGCCGTCGCCTTGCGGGCGCGGTCGCGATAGTCGGTGTCCTCCTTGGCCTTGGCCGCCGCCATCGGATACAGGCGCTCGAGGTCGTCGAGCGTCACCGGGCTTTGGTCCGGGAACGGGCCCTCGCCGTCGGCCAGGAAGGCGTCCGCCTTCCCCTCGTCGCCCACGGCCACGATCAGCAGACCCATCTGGAAGCCCCAGTCGCCGAAATGGGCGTCGCCCCAGACCGTGTCGCCCCGGAAGCGGAACAGCCGCTTCAGGCTCTCGCCGATGATCGAGGAACGCAGGTGCCCGACATGCATCGGCTTGGCGACGTTCGGCCCGGCGTAGTCGATCACGACCTTGCGCGGTTCGGCGACCTTCGAAGCCCCCGCCAGCGCCGCATCACCGGCCACGGCCTGCGCCCGATGCGCCAGCGCCTCGTCGGAGAGCTTCAGATTGATGAAACCCGGCCCGGCCACCTCCACGCCCGACAGGCGCGGGTCGGCGGCCAGGCGTTCAGCGACCCGGCCGGCCAGCTCGCGCGGATTGGCCTTCAAGGCCTTGGCGGCGGCCAGCGCGCCGTTCGACTGGAAGTCGGCCAGATCGGGACGATCCGAGGTCGTGACCCGCGCTACTGACGCGTCCACGCCTTCGGCGGCGAAGGCGGCCGCGACCGCTTCGCCCAGGTCGGTCCTGAGGTCGGTCATTGCGCCGGAGGGGTCGCCGCGGCCTGGCCCGCCGTCATGCGGAAGCGGCTGCCGGTGCGGTTGAACTCGGCCATCTCGGGCGTGACCTCGAAGCCGATCAGGACTTCAAAGTTGCCACCGCTGGTTTCGGCGCTGGCGCGCGGGATGATCACCGACTGCTCTTCGGTGACCGAGGCGGTGGCGCCGCCGTCGAAGTTCACCGGCAGGTCGAAATATTCTTTGGCCAGCACGGCCTCGTTCCGTTCGGTGACCGCGATCCAGTAGCGATAGGTGCGCTGGTCGCCGTCGGCCTGCGGGCCCCGGCCGAGGTTGAACAGGATGTTCATCTGAACCGTGACCGGCTCGTCGGCCTGGTAGGCGCAGCCGGCGGTGACGCCCTCGATCTCGCCGGTGTAGCCAACGTTGGCGGCCGCGGCGCGACCGCCCTCCAGTTCCACGAACCGGGCGGCGTCATAGAGGATCTTCACGAACGGGCACGGCCCGGCGTTGGCGACCGACCGCAGGGCGGCGATGCGCGGCGGACGCCGGCTCTCACGGCTTTCTTCCTGGTCCTGACCGCCGCTACGATCGCGCTCACGTTGGCTTTGGCTCTGCGCGTGAGCGCTCGTGGAGGCGAATACCGCCAAGGCGGCGAGGGCGACGGTCGCAAGACGCATTGAGAAATCCGGAAATCTGGCGCTGACGGAACGCGGTCAGGCTTCCGGCCTGATAGCGGCTAAAGCGAGGCGTCGCAAACCTATCGAGCCCGCCACGGTGGCGACGCAGCCTCGGAACGACTAGGTTTCGCCGATGGACGCCCCCGCCCCCGCCCCCATTGTCACCCCCCCAACGCTGCGTCGCCCTCTGACGGTGCGCATGGCCACGCCGCGCGGCTTCTGCGCCGGGGTGGATCGGGCGATCCAGATCGTGGAGCGCGCCATCGAGAAGTTCGGCGCCCCGGTCTACGTCCGCCACGAGATCGTCCACAACAAACACGTCGTCGACCGGCTGAAGGGGCTGGGCGCCGTTTTCGTCAAGGACCTGGACGAATGCCCCGACGACCGGCCGGTGGTCTTCTCCGCCCACGGGGTGCCGAAGTCGGTGCCGGCGACGGCCCGCGCGCGCGAACTGATGTTCCTGGACGCCACCTGCCCGCTGGTCTCGAAGGTTCATGTCGAGGCGGAGCGCCACCACGCCAACGGTCGCCACATCATCCTGATCGGTCACGCCGGCCATCCGGAAGTCGTCGGCACGCTCGGCCAGTTGCCCGACGGCGCGATCAGCCTGATCGAGACGGTCGAGGATGCGGAAGCCTTCCAGCGCCCCGGCGACCTGCCGCTGGCCTATGCGACCCAGACGACCCTGTCGCTGGATGACACCTCCGAAATCCTGCGCGTGCTCAAACGCCGGTTCCCGGAGCTGCCCGACCCGCACAAGGAAGACATCTGTTACGCCACAACCAATCGACAGGAGGCAGTCAAGCAACTGGCGGTCGGTTCGGACCTGGTTCTGGTCGTCGGGTCGAAGAACTCGTCGAACTCTGTACGGTTGGTGGAAGTGGCCCTGCGCGCCGGCGCTGGCGACGCCCGCCTGATCGACGATTCCTCCCAAATTGACTGGGCCTGGCTGGAGGGCGTTGCGACCGTCGGCGTGACCGCGGGCGCTTCCGCCCCGGAACCGCTCGTCCAGGCGGTGGTCCAGGCGCTGCAGGACCGTTTTGACGTCACCCTCGCCGACGACCCCGGCGAGCCGGAGACCGTGACCTTCAAACTTCCCAGAGCTCTGACGGACTGACGCTCTCCGTTGTCCGGTCCGCGTGAGGCGGATCGGCAAGGGCGGCGTCTTCCTCCGAACGCCGCCTTGAAGACCGCCCGCCGGCGGTCGGCGGTCCGGATGCTCGACATGAATTCGCCCGCCCAGCGCCTTCGCGTCCTACCGCCCTACGGGATCATCGAAGAGGAGCCGGGCAGGCCCGTTGTCAGCCTGGACACGGCGCCTCGAACGGCCATCCTGCTGCCGTCGGGCTGCCGGTTCTCCCGCTCTCGGCCCAACTCCATGGAGACTGTGGTTCGCACCTTGGCCGGAGCCCTGGAGAATGAAAACACGCGGATATTCTGCTGCGAGGGCGCCGACGACCATGGCCTTCCCGGCGTCGAGGTCCTGCCCTCCGGGCCAGACCGTCGCCGGGTCTTGACACAGAAGCTCTCCGCCTTCCGGCCCCGGATCATCGAACACCACCAGCAGGTCAAACAGGCGGTCGCGATCGCTTCGGCGATACCGGACGCGGCGCACGTGCTCTACCGTCACAACGCACTGAAGGCGCCGCGCAATCCCCTCGACGTCTGGCGTTACAATCGACGTTACGCCGCGATGGACGGCATCGTCTTCGTCAGCGAGACAGAACGCACCCTGTTCACGAACGCCTACCCCCGCCTGTCCCACAAGGCTTTCGCAGTTCCCAACCCGATCGATACCGAGCCGTGGCTGGCCGCTCCCGAACACCGCGAGCCGGTGATCGCCTTCGCCGGACGAGGCATGCCTGAAAAGGGCCTGGACGTCATCTGCGCCGCCCTGCCCGAGGTGCTGGATCGCCATCCGAGATGGCGCGCCGTCCTGATGCTCGCCGACTGGGATACCCATCGCGACTGGGCCGCGCCCCACGTCGCCGCTCTGGACCGCTACGGCGACCGCGTGTCGGCCCTTCGTTCGGTCCCGCTCTCCACGGTCCAGCGCCAGATGAAAGCCGCCTCGATCGCCCTGACGCCATCGATATGGGCCGAGCCGTTCGGCCTGGCCGCCGTTGAAGCCCATGCGGCGGGCGCCGCGCTGATCTCCTCAGGACGCGGAGGCCTGCGCGAGGCCAGCGGCCCGCACGCCCTCTATCTGGACGAAGTCACACCGCAGAGCCTGACTGCAGCGATCGAGCGGCTCATCTTCCATCCCCTAGAACGCCTCAACCTGGCGCGCGCCGCCCAACACTATGTGGCGACCGTGCACACGCCCCAGAGGCGGGCGGCGGAGCTCCTGCGCATCCGACGGCTGATTCTCGCCCGACGCGGATGATGGAGGCTGGTGCGGGCGGCCGGGGTCGAACCGGCATGACCGAAGTCGAGCGATTTTAAGTCGCTTGCGTCTACCAGTTTCGCCACGCCCGCAGTTTCAGCCTCTCACTCCGCCGGTCGCATCGCCCGGAAGTCGACGTCACTGTCCGCGACCAGCCAGACCAGGGCGGCCCAGGCGGCTACGTTCTGGCGCAGTTGCTCGGGATCGATCTTGTCCAGGGTGTCGTCGGCTGTGTGGTGCAGGTCGAAGTACCGCAACCCGTCCTGCTTCAGGCCGAACACCGGCACGCCGGCCTCAACGATCGGGCCAATGTCGGCGCCGCCCTCGGTCTCCGGCACGTTCGAGCGCAACACGCCGATTGGATAAAGGACCCGGTTGGCCGCATCGGCAAACGCGCCGGTCTGGGCCCCGACAGGCAGTTGCAGGGCATAGACGCGGTCGGCGCCGAAGTCGCTCTCGCCTGTAAAGACGTGGTTGGCGATATCCTCGGCAGACAAACTGCGCAGATAGGCGCCGCCGCCGTTGCCGGTGTCGATCGGCTGGGCGGCCTCCTCGGAGCCATACAGGATCACGCGGACGGTCCGCGCCGTGCGGCCCTGTTCGGCGATAGCCTTGGCGGCGGCGATGGTGATGGCTCCACCCGCCCCGTCGTCGATGGCGCCGGTGCCGAGGTCCCAGCTGTCCATGTGGGAGCCCAGGACGATGACTTCCTCCGGGTGCGAACGGCCCGGCATGTCGCCGATCACATTGTGCGAGGTGGTCTCATAGGTGTGGGCCGTCGACGATAGACGTACCCGCACCGGATCGCCGTAGGACACCAGTCGGCTCAACTGGTCCGCGTCAGGAGCGCTGAGTGCGAAACCGGGCAGAGGGACGACGCCGTTGACGTATCGGGTCGTGCCTGTATGCGGCATGCGGTGCTCGTCGGATCCGGCTGAGCGCATGATGAAGGCCACAGCCCCCTTCTGCGCGGCAGCGCTTGGGCCGGCGCCGCGGATGCGGGTCAGGGGGCCGTAGCCGGCGCCGGACTGCATGGGGACCAGTTGGCCCGCATCGACGTAGGCGATCTTGCCGGCCAGCGAGCCATCGGGAACGGCCTGCAGATCCTCGAGCGAGGCGAACCGCACGACCTCGGCCTCGATGCCGCCTGCGGGCGTGCCGGGCGAGTGGCCCAGCGCCGCGACGACCAGCGGCTGGGGGTTGGCGCCGACGATGGAAGCGCTCTCCTCGCCGCGCTCCCAGCCGATCAGGGGGAAGGCCTGGATGTGGACGTTCTTGAAGCCGAGTTCACGCATGTAGCCGGCCGCCCACTCCGCAGCGGCCGTTTCGGACGCCGAACCGGCGGGACGCGGTCCGAACCGGGTCGTCAACTGGGTGACGTAGTCCATGGCGACCGTATCATTCAGGGCAGCGTCGCGGACGCGCTCGGCGTTCCGGATGGTCGCGGCGTCCTGGGCCATGACCGGCCCCGCGAGCGCGGCCGCGAGGGAGAGCGCGGACACGGCGGCGAGCGCCGAACGACGAGCGGAAACGAACATGCCGAAACTCCAGATCACGGATGGCCGGGACCCTAGAGCCTGAATCAGGGAAGTTGAAGCGGCTTAGCCGACCTGGGCCAGCTCAGGCTCGAGGATCACCTCGCGCCAGGCGTGAGGGGCGGCCAGCAGGGCGCGGACCAGCAGGTTGTTCACCGCGTGACCGGCCTTGTAGCCCTCATAGCGGCCCAGCAGGGGCGCGCCCATGACGTAGAGGTCGCCGATCGCGTCAAGCGCCTTGTGACGCACGAACTCGCGCTCCATGCGCAAGCCGCCGGGGTTCAGGATGTCATCGCCGTCGATGACGACCGCATTCTCGAGGCTGCCGCCGCGCGCCAGACCGGCCTGGCGCAACGCCTCGACCTCATGGGCGAAGCCGAAGGTGCGGGCGGCCATGATCTCATCGCGGAATGTCTGTTCGTCGACGACGAAATCCACGACCTGGTTGCCGATCACAGGGCTGTCGAAATCGATCTCGAACCGCATCTCGTAGCGGTCGCAGGGATACAGGGCCGCATGTTTGTCGCCGTCGGTGACGTGGATCGGCTCCAGGATCTCGATGTAACGGACCGGGGCTTCCTGACGACGGAAGCCGGCGCGGTCCAGCAGCTGGACAAACGGGAGGGCCGAACCATCCAGGATAGGCAACTCCGGCCCGTCGACTTCCACAATGACGTTCGAGACGCCCAGGGCGCAGAAGGCGGCCATCAGGTGCTCGATCGTCGACAGCCGCACGCCGGCCGCGTTCTCGATCATCGTGTTCAGCCGCGCATCGACCACAGCGTCGCCGGACACGAAGATACGGTTGTCACGGTCGGTGATGTCGGTGCGGACGAAGACGATGCCCGTCCCGGTCGGCGCCGGACGGATGGCCAGACGAACCCGCTGACCGGTGTGCACGCCCACGCCCGCACAGATGGCGGGGGCGACCAGCGTCCGTTCGCGATGATCGTGGCGTGGCGGCAAACTCTAACTCACCCAAATCGCCCGGCGCGTGTGAGCGCGCATAAGCGGGAGATCGATCCCTAGCCGCAGCGCAGCAAGGCGAAAACCAAAGTCGGGTTTCGAATTGTTTCCACGCCGGTAACCTTCGCCGTAAAGCAAAACGCCCCGGGTTTCCCCGGGGCGTTCGAAGCGGCTGTGGGCCGGATCAGTTGGCCAGGCGGCGCAGGAACGACGGGATTTCCAGATCATCCTCGGCGGCGGGGGCCTCGACTTCGGGCAGAGGTTGGGCCGTCTGGCGTAGTTGAGGCTGGCCGCGCGACGCGGTCGGCGCCGGGGCATAGGCCGTCTGGGCGCGCGGCTTCTTGCCGAACAGGCTCCAGCCGGACTTGCGGTGGTCACGGTCGTCGTAGACGGGCTCGTCGTACTCAGCGGGTTGCTGAGCCTGCGGGAGCGTCGGAGCGCGATCCAGATAGAGGTCGCCCTGGTCGACCTGGGCGGAGGCGGCGGGGCGACGTCCTTCGGACTCGAAGGCCTCGACCCACGGGTCGACGATCGGGGCCAGGGTGCGCTCTTCGGCGACATGGATGACCGGCTCAGGCGCGCGCACGACGGGCTCAGGCGCCTGGAAGGTCGGGACGACCGGGGCGGGCTCGGGTGCGCGATACGCGTCGGCACGCGCCGGCTCGCGATAGGCGGGTTGCGGAGCGCGCGGGGCTTCGACGGCGCGACGCGGGTCGGGGAAGGCGGTCTGGCGGGTGGCGACCGGCTCGATCTTGGCGGTGGCGACCTCGTCCATGCCGGTAGCGACGACCGAGACACGGATCTTGCCGTCCAGGGCGGGATCGAAGGCCGCGCCGAAGATGATGTTGGCGTCGCCGTCCACCTCGGCCGAGATGGCATTGGCGGCCTCGTCGACTTCCAGCAGGGTCATGTCCAGGCCGCCGGTGATGTTGACCAGCACGGCCTTGGCCCCCTTCAGCGATGTCTCGTCCAGCAGCGGGTTGGCGATGGCGTTCTGGGCGGCCAGCAGGGCGCGATCGTCGCCCGAGGCCTCGCCCGTTCCCATCATCGCCTTGCCCATCTCGGACATGACGGCGCGGACGTCGGCGAAGTCGAGGTTGATAAGGCCCGGCAGGATCATCAGGTCGGTAATCGAGCGCACACCCGAGTGCAGGACCTGATCGGCCATGCCGAAGGCGTCGGCGAACGTGGTGCGCTCATTGGCGACGCGGAACAGGTTCTGGTTCGGAATGACGATCAGGGTGTCGACGTAGCGCTGGAGCTCGGCGATGCCTGCATCGGCCAGACGCATGCGGTGACGGCCTTCGAAGGTGAAGGGCTTGGTCACGACGCCGACGGTCAGGATGCCGCGATCGCGGGCGCGTTTGGCGATGATCGGCGCAGCGCCGGTGCCGGTGCCGCCGCCCATGCCCGCCGTGATGAAGATCATATGCGCGCCTTCCAGGTGCGCGTCGATTTCGTCGGCGCTTTCCTCGGCGGCGTTCATGCCGACTTCGGGGTGGGCGCCGGCGCCGAGGCCCTGGGTGATGGTCTCGCCCAGCTGGATGCGGCGGTCGGTCTTGGCGAAGCTCAGGTGCTGGGCGTCGGTGTTGGCGACGACGAACTCGACCCCTTCAAGGCCTGCGTCGATCATGTTGTTGACGGCGTTGCCGCCCGCGCCGCCGACGCCGAAGACGACGATCCGGGGCTTCAGTTCCGTGGCCGAGGGCCGCACAAGCGAGAGAGACATATCCAAACCGACCTTTGTTCCGACCCTGCCCCTTGAACGTCCAATGCGAAGTCCCCGCAGATCCGCATTGGTTATGAGCGCGTTAAGGATCGCTCACCGTCGTTAAGGGAAGGTTACCGGATAGCGTGAGTCGGACGCCTGACGAGGCCTGTCGCCAAGCGTGGCGGCAAAAATCGCGCGTTCAGGCAAAGAAAAGGGCGACCCGAGGGCCGCCCTTTCCGTCTTGGGTCTGACCGAACCCCTTACCAGGGACGGTAGTTCAGGCTCACGTTGAAACGACGGCCGTAGGGGTCGAAGTTCGAGTAGAGCGTCGCGCCCAGGATGTCGCGCTGGCGAGCGTCGAAGGCGTTGCTGAGTCCGACCCGCAGCGTCAGGTCTTCGCGAACGTTGAACCGGGCGCCGAAGTCGTGGCGCGTGAAGTTGCCGGTATTGTAGTAGTCGATCGGACGGCTGTCGATGTTGTTCACCAGGTCACGGGCCTGGACGATGTCCTGAGCCGTCTGCCAGTCCACAACCCAGGTCAGATCAACCAGGTCGTTCGGGCTCCAGACCAAGGTGTTGGAGAAACGAAGGCGGGGGAACGATCCGCCGGTTTGAAGCGTGCTCGAGAACTCGGTGAAATCGGCCGGGTTGTCGATGTTGTTGAACTGCTTCTGCTCGATCAGCCACGAACCCTGCAGCGAGGTCCGGAACGTGCCGAAGTTGCGACCGAACACCTCTTCAGTGTCGAGCGAGTAGTTCGCGGTGAAGTCCAGACCACGCACCGTGCGCTTGGCGTAGTTGATCGAACCCTGGATGAAGCCGCCGATTGCGTCACCCGCCGGAGCGCCGACCTTGAAGGCTTCCGACCGATCAGCCGCCGACGTACCCGTAACCGGGGCGACACGACGGAAGATCGTGGCGCAGGCGCCGCTGTTGAGGCCGGGGCCGCTGACGCAGTTCGCAGCAGCAGTCTGGGCCGTCACGGCAGCGATGACCTGGTCGATCTCGATTTCATAGTAGTCGAGAACGAAGCTGAAGTTCGGAACGTAGCTAGGCGTCCACACCGTCGAGAAGGTGAAGGAGGTCGACTCTTCCGGGGTCAGGAACGGGTTGCCGCCGTTCACGCCGGCGACGCCGCTGCTATAGATAGGCGCATAGTCGTCGTTAGGATCGAGCGTCGTTCCGCCGAAGTCGTAGGTCAGGCCCTTCGCCGCCGCCAGCGCCGTACAGTTGGCGATGCGGTTGGCCCGGATATCGGCCGCCAGGGTCGAGTTGGTGATTGCGGCAGTCGTGCACGGATCGGCGAAGTTGTTGGCGAACGTCTGGCTTTGCGGCGAGAAGTTCTCCGACAGGGTCGGGACACGAACCGACGTGTTGTAGCTGGACTTGATCGCGAAATCCGAGATCGGACGATAGACCAGGTTCACGCCGTACACGTCGGTTTGGCCAACCGTCGTATAGTCAGAGTACCGGTACGAGCCACTGAGCTCGGCGTACTGACCGAGCCAGGTGTCACGGAACAGAGGCAGCGAGATTTCCGCGAAGGCCTCCTTGGTCTCGTACTCGACGTAAGGTTGGTCAGGACTGGTGTTGAGGAACAGCTGACGATCGCCCGTATCACGGCTGCGGCCGACGCCTTCGGTCGACTCACGGCGATATTCGCCGCCGACGGCGACACCGATCGAACCGGCGCCCCAGAAGTCCCACAGTTGACCTGAAACCGAGCCGACCAGGTTTTCCTGCTCGTTGGTCTGGCGGACGGTGACCGAAGCGTAGGTCACAGCAAGCGCGGCCGGATCAGCGGCGTTTTGGCCGAAGACGTTGATCGGCTTGCACGCCGCGATCGCGGCTCTGCCTTCGGCGCGCGCACGGAGGTCGCCAAAGGTGCCTGCCGTCTGGCCCGCCTGTGTGGACCAGTCGCGAATGCCGCCGAGGCCCGTCGTCGCGTTTGTCATCGCGGCGTTGGTCTTGGCGAGGATCTGCACGCGGCAGACGATTTCGCCGGGGCGGCCGTTGACGATACCGGCGGTGTCGACGACGGCGTCGGCGCCGAGAACATAGCGCTGCGTATCGACAGCGATTTCTTCGTTGGCGTTCTCGAGCTTGCTGAAGGAGTAGGCCAGATCCCAGTTGAGGTTCCGAACCGGGCCGACGTCACCGTGCTGGCCGCTCAGGGCCGCCACATAGCGCTGCAGTTCGCGGGTGTTGTCCTGCGAACGGTCCTCGGCGAAGCTCACATGGCGCGCCCAGGGAGCGGCGATAGCCGCCGTGGTCGTGCCCGGAGCCGAGACGGTCGGGTTGGTATAGTTGGCGACCGTATTACCGAGGATGGCGGCGCGAAGGGCTGCAGGCAGGAAGGCGTTGTCCGAAACCCGCAGAACCTGGTTCTGGTTGCTCGGTGAGATGCCCGTCCGGCCGTTGCTTTCGTTGGCCGCATAGGCGGCGTCATTCAGGTACCAGTCGAAGAAGGTCGGCTGGGCCGTCGCGAAGGTGGTTTCAGTGATGTACTTGGCTTCCAGCAAGCCCGAAATCGAATCCGTGATCTGGAAGTTGGCGCCGGTCTGATAGCGCTGCGCTTCAACGGACCCCGTCCGGTCGGCCTGGTTGAAGAAGGCCGGGTTTTCACCGTCGCCACCGATGTTGAGGGTCCGGCTGGCGCCCACGTTGCCGATGCGCTGGCCGAAGTTGGCCAGACGGGCCGCGCCGCCCTGCGGGAAGACCCAGGTCTTGGTGGGGTCGACGCTGTAGCAGGTGGCTTGGGTGAAGGCCGTGCAGTTCGTGACGCCGACCAGCGGGTTGTTCAGGGCGCTGGGCTGCTGCGAGTTGGCGATCGTCGTCTGACCACCGCGGGGGCGGGAGATCGTGTTCACGCCGCAGAACACGCGGTTGTCGAACTGATCGTCGATCGGCAGGCCGGCGGCGGCGGCGGTCGGGTCGGAGTCGACGCCGACAAGGGCGCAGCCGTCGGCCAGGAAGCCCAGGTCGAGCGTGCCGACGGCGTCAAGCTTTTCATACTCGGCGAACCCGTACAGGTTCAGCCGGTCGTCGAAGAAGTTCTTGCCGACCAGCAGCGAGGCGCGGCGGCCGTAGTTATCGCCGTAGCGCGACAGCTGGTTGCCGTAGAGGTCGAGCTCGAGGCCCTCGAAATCCTTGCGCAGGGTGAAGTTGATCACGCCGGCGACGGCGTCAGCGCCGTAGACCGACGACGCGCCGCCGGTGATGATTTCAATGTTCTCGATGAGCAGGCGCGGAATGGTGTTAACCGAAACCGCGAGGCTGCCGCCGACCGAACCGACCTGGCGGCGACCGTCGATCAGGGTCAGCGTGCGGTTGTTGCCGAGTGCGCGCAGGTTGGCGATGTTCAGACCCTGGGCGTTCAGGACGCCGCCGACGTTGTCCGTCGGGATCTGGGAGTTCGAGAGCGCCGGGATCTGGGCGAGGTAATCGATCAGGGTCGCCTGGCCGGTCGCGAGCAACTCTTCACGCTTGATCTGGATCAGCGGCGTCGGGGAAGTCGTCGGGTCACGACGGATACGCGAACCGGTGACGACGACTTCATCAACCTGCGTCTCGTCATCCTGCGCCGGAGCGGTCGACTGAGCGAACGCCGGAGCGGACAGCGTGAGCACCCCCGCGAGGACGGTGGTTCCGACGAGATACTTGCGTGTGGATAGCATGGTGCTTGGCCCCGATGACTGAATGACGCGCGGCGGACTTCTGCGAGTCTGACCGTTCCGGGCTGTTGCTAGTCAGAAGATGTCAGGGGGGCAACCATTGGGGCGCGACTGAGGCGAATGGAACTCGAATTTGTTACACTTCGGACACACCGCGGACACAGGCGAATAATCCGCTCAGTCCCCTAGAGGTTGTCGCGCAACCATCCCGCCGCCCGCGCCACGAGATTTCCGCTCTGGACGCGCGGAGCGTCGGCGGCCGAGATCTGGCGCGACATCAGCTTCCTGGCCGAGACAGCCTCGCGAGGACCATAGGCGGCGCGCAGCAGGACGCCGGCGGCCGAGCAGAAGGCGGGGCCTGCCGCCGAGTCGGCCAGGTGAGGCGCCCGCTGCGGGCGGCCGAGCCTGACGGGACGGTCGAAAACGCGAACCGCGAGCTCGCGCACGCCGTTCAGCTGGCTGGCGCCGCCGGCAAGGACGAGGCCGGCGCCCGGCTCCAGACCGACGCCGGCGTTGCGCAAACGGTCGCGCAGCAACTCGAGCGTCTCCTCGACACGCGGCGCGATGACGGTCTTCAGCATGGCCCGGGGCACGATGACGGGTCCGGCGCCGGCATCCTCGCCGCGCGGCGGGGCCTCCAGCATCTCACGGTCCTCGTTGGCGCTGGCCATGGCCGAGCCGTGCAGGGTCTTCAGTCGTTCGGCGCCCGCCCTGGAGGTCGACAGGCCGCGCGCGATGTCTGCAGTGACGTGATCGCCGCCGACATTCAGCGATTCGATATGCAGCAGGGACCGGCCGCCCCACACTGCGGCGCTCGTGGAACCGCCGCCCATGTCGATACAGACACAGCCCAGGTCCATCTCGTCCTCTTCCAACGAAGCGAGTGACGACACCACGGGGGCCGCAGCGACGCCCTGCAGGTCGAGGTGGGCCAGTTCCAGACAGTGGCTCAGAGACGCGAAAGCCCCCTCAGCCATCGAGACGACCAGCAGGTCGAGGCCGAGCGAATGGCCGCGCATGGAGCGCGGATCATGAACGCCCCGTGCGCCGTCGACCGACCAGGCGATGGGCAGGACGTGGATCGGCCGTCGGTTCGGCAAGCGGATCTGGGCCAGGGCCATGCCGATGGCCCTGGCCAGATCAGCGTCCCCGACGGGATTGGCGCCCAGCGAGACGCGGGCCTGCACCCGGTGGCTGGCCATCTGGCCGATGGAGGTGGTGACGATGACGCCCGAGACGGGAGCGCCCGCGGTGCGTTCGGCGCGTTCGACGGCGTGGCCAATGGCCTGTGCGGCCTCGTCCATGTTGACGATGGCCCCGCCGCGCACCCCCTTGGACTGGACATGGCTGGCCCCGGCGACGCGGATTGTCCGGTCGGCATGGCGCACGCCGTCGGGCTTCATGATGAAGCAGGCGACCTTGGACTGGCCGAGATCGAGCGCTGCGACCACAGGCGCGCGCGCCTGCGCCCTGCCCGCCTCTGTCGTCGGATCCGCCTTCTTGCCCGCCATGATGCCTGCGCCCTTACTCGAAACTGTGTGGTTAGACGCCGGCGCCCGGCCGGACCGCAACCTGGCCCTCGGTGCGCAGGTCGATGCGAGCGAAGCCCAGTTCCAGCAGTCGCTCACGCTGATCCAGAGCGTCCAGCTGGATCAGGGCCGCCTCTTGCTTGACAGCGGGCAGCTGGATGATGCCGCCGTCCTTCAGGCGCAGGTCCCAGCGCCGCTCATCGACCCGGACCAGGGCGTCGACCCGGCCCATCAGCCGTGGCCGTTGGGCCAGCAGAGGCAGGATATCGCCGGCCGCCTTGTCGGCGCCCGCGCCCACGACCAGCGGCAGGCCCGGATAGCGGCCCGCGTCGGCGCCCGGAATGGCGCGGCCCTCACCGTCGATGACGAAGACCTGCCCACCCGTCTGCCAGACGGCCAGACGGTCATGTTCCTTGACCTCGACGATCAATGTGTCGGGCAGCAGGCGTACCACGCGCGCCTCCTTCACCCAGCCCACAGCCTGAACGCTGGCCTGCAGGGCATCGAGATCGAGGCCGGTGATCGGCTGGCCGGCCTCGACGTTGAGGGCGCGCTGGATCGCGGGCGTCGCCTCGGCCGAGGCGCCTGTGATGTGCACGCGGCGAAGCTTCAGCCCCATGCCGATCGTGATCTGGTCCATGCCGTGGCTGACCGACTGTCCGATGCGTTCGGCGCGAGCACCCGTCGCCAGAACGAGCGCCAGAACACCGACCCCGGCGCAGATCGACAGCACAACGGCGCGCGGCGTCAGGTCCAGCTTGCCGAGAGCCGCCATCTTTCCGGGCACGCCGCCTGCATTGCGCGGCGCGTTGCGTGAGCGACCGCCCTGCCCTTTCGGACCCGCGCTTCGCTTGGGCGCAGACGCGACATTCGCGCGCCGACCGCCGCGAACTACCGCGGGCATGAGGCGTCCTCCACCATCCACCGGACCAGATCTTGATACGTCATCCCGCAATGAACGGCCTGCTCCGGAACGAGCGAGGTCGGCGTCATGCCGGGCTGGGTATTGACCTCCAGAAGGACCAGTTCGTCCTTAACATCGTCATAACGGAAGTCCGTTCGCGACACGCCCCGGCAGCCCAACGCGGCATGCGCCTGCTCGGATTCCCGAAGCGCCGCCTCGAAAACGTGGGGCGGGAGATCGGCCGGAAGCTTGTGGACCGATCCGCCGGGTGCGTATTTGGCCTCATAGTCGTAGAAGCCCTTCACCGGAGTGATATCGGTCACGGTCAGGGCGCGCGGCCCGGTCGCCTCGCCGATCACGGCGACGGCCAGTTCCTTGCCAGGAATGTAGGGCTCGACCATCACGAGGTCGCCATAGGTCCAGTTGTCAGCCCCGACCTCGGTTTGTGGACCGTTTGCTCCGGCCATCACCAGATAGACCCCGACGGACGATCCCTCGGCGTTGGGCTTGATAATGTAGGGCGGTTCGATCACGTGGCGACGCGCCACCTCGTGCCGGTCGAACAGCCCGCCGCCCGGCACCTTGACCCCCGCCGCGCCCAGAACGGCCTTGGTCTTGTCCTTGTCCATCGTCAGGGCCGAGGCCAGGACGCCGGAGTGGGTATAGGGGATCTGCAGGGTCTCGAGGATACCCTGGACGCAGCCGTCCTCGCCCCATTCCCCGTGCAGGGCGTTCAGGACGACATCGGGCTTAAGATCGGCCAGCACCTGGGCCAGGTCGCGGCCGGCGTCGATGCGGGTGACGCGAGCGCCCTGTGCTTCCAGAGCATCCGCGCAGCCTTTGCCCGACGACAGCGACACGTCCCGCTCGGAGGACAATCCGCCCATCAGAACGGCGACGTGCATCTCTGACAGGGGACGGGACATGGTGCGTTCTGCGCGGTTACAGGGGTCGGCCGATCCTCTTGATCTCCCATTCAAGGTTTACGCCGAGTTTACTTTGAACGTCGGCGCGGACGGTTTCCCCCAATCCTTCGATATCGGCAGCGGTGGCCTGGCCAGGATTGATCATGAAATTGGAGTGGAGCTCGCTGAACATCGCCCCGCCGCCGGTGACGGCATGGAGCTTTCCGCGCCAGCCCGCCTCGTCGACCAGTTTCCATGACGAATGGCCGGGCGGATTCTTGAATGTCGAGCCGCCGGTCTTTTCGCGGATCGGCTGGGTCTGTTCGCGACGCGCGGTGATCTCGGCGATGCGGGCGGCGACGGCGTCGGGTGCGTCCGGCGTCCCGCGATAGACGGCCTCGATCCAGATGATGTCGGCGGGCGCCTCGGAGTGACGATAGGTGTAGCCGAAGTCGGTCAGGGCGAAATCGACCCGCTCCCCGGCCCGCGTCAGGCCTGAGGCGGAGACGAGGATGTCCTTCGTTTCGGAGCCGTAGCAGCCGGCGTTCATGGTCAGGGCGCCGCCGATGGTGCCGGGGATGCCGGCGTAGAACTCCAGTCCCGCCAGACCGGCTTTCGCCGAAGCCCTGGCGACCATGGCGTCCAGGGCGCCGGCGCCGGCCGTGATCGTGTCGCCCTCGGTCGTGATGCCCGCGAATGGACGGCCGGCGAGACGGATCACAACGCCCTCGACGCCTCCGTCGCGGACGATGACGTTGGAGCCGACGCCCAGCACCATGACCGGCACTCCGGGGTCGAGCGCCTTCAGGAACGCGGCCAGATCATCGGCGTCGGCCGGGATGAACAGGACCTCGGCCGCGCCGCCGACCCGAAACCAGGTGAAGGGGCCAAGCGGCTCGTCACGCAGCAGCTTGCCGCGCACGGAAGGGAGCGATTCACGCCAACTCACGCCGAGAGCGCCTCCAGCTGCGCCGGCAGGGCGTAGGCCCAGGCGGTGATGTCGCCGGCGCCGAGCAGCACGACGACATCGCCCGCCTTCGCCTCCTCGGCGATCACGCGCGGAAGCACGGCCGCGTTCTCCAGAGCCGACACCCGCAGGTGGCCGTAGCGACGGATGCCGTCGACCAGGGCCTGTTTGTCCACGCCTTCGATCGGGGCCTCGCCGGCCGCATAGACGTCGGCGACGATGACGCTGTCGGCGTCGGAGAAACTGGTCGAGAACTCGTCCATCAGGTCACGCAGCCGGGTGAACCGGTGCGGCTGGACCACGGCGATGACGCGGCCCTCGGCGACCTGACGGGCGGCCTTCAGGACGGCGGCGATCTCCACCGGGTGGTGTCCGTAGTCGTCGACGATGCGCACGCCGTTGACGACGCCGGTGGTGGTGAAGCGGCGCTTCACACCGGCGAAGCTGGCGAGGCCCGAACGGATCGCGTCGTCCGACACGTCCAGCTCCCGGGCCACGGCGATGGCGGCCAGGGCGTTGGCGACATTGTGCCAGCCGGCCATGGGAAGATGCAGGCCGGTGATACGGACGGGCTCGGCGCCACCGCGATCCTGGATGACCACGTCGAAGCGGGCGCCGTCCGGGCTCATGTCGCAGTTGTCGGCCCGAACCATCGCCTGGGGGTTCATGCCGTAGGTCACGATCCGGCGGTTATCGATCTGGGCCACCAGCTTCTGAACCTCCGGATGGTCCAGACAAACGGCCGCGAAGCCGTAGAAGGGGATGTTCTCGACGAAATCCACGAACGCCTTACGCACAGCGTCGAAGTCGCCGTAGTGGTCCAGGTGCTCCGGATCGATGTTGGTGACGATGGCCACGGTCGACTTCAGCCGCAGGAAGCTGCCGTCGCTCTCGTCGGCCTCGACCACGATCCAGTCGCCGTCGCCGACCTTGGCGTTGGTGCCGTAGGCGTTGATGATGCCGCCATTGACCACCGTCGGGTCCAGACCCGCCGCGTCCAGCAGGGCCGCGACCATCGAGGTCGTCGTCGTCTTGCCGTGGGTGCCCCCGACCGCGATCGAGAACTGCAGCCGCATCAGCTCAGCCAGCATCTCGGCCCGGCGCACCAGCGGAATGCGGCGCTCGCGTGCGATCATCATCTCCGGGTTGGTCGCCTTGACCGCCGTCGAATAGACCACGGCTGCAACGCCGTCGCCGACATGGGCCGCGTCGTGACCGATGAAGATCCTCGCGCCCAGAGCCGCCAGCCGTTCGGTGTTGGCCGAGGATTTGGCGTCCGAGCCCTGGACCGAATAGCCGATCTTGAGCATGATCTCGGCGATCCCGCTCATGCCAATCCCGCCTATGCCGACGAAGTGGACGGGGCCGAGGTCGAACGGGACGGGGCGAAGGCGAGCGATCATCGAAGCGTCATAGCGAGGGTCAAATCGGAATGCACCCTCCCCTCCTCAGGAGACGTGCGTCATCGCTCTTCCGCTGTGAACGGGTCGGGGAAGCGGACGGAGCCCCGGTGTTCGCCCGGAACCGATGTGGCCCCCTGCTTTCGCGTTACGGGGACCGATTGAGAATTTTCGGCTTGCGCCGGGGCTCCGTCGCGACCGGTTCACGCGAGCGGCCGGTGACGGGCTTCGTGCAGCCTGTGAGGTCTGTGTCGTTTTCGACCCTCACGTTTTGCGCCGCTTAAACCCAGTCCGACCTCGGCCCGCGACGGGCGGAGGGTTTCAGGCCCCTCCGGGCTCCACGGTTTGTCACCCCATGGACAGTCCTGCATCCGCGCCGGTTCGTGCCTCCACAGATCCAGGTCCTCGCCG
>NZ_JANODA010000050.1:0-50022 GCF_031412435.1 Brevundimonas sp. | reverse complement strand
CCGGGTCAGCGCCACATAGAGCAGGCGGTAGGCCTCGTCCTCCTCCCGGGCGGCGCGGCGTTCGCGGGCGGTGGCCGAGGCCTCGCAGTCGCCCTTGGCGCTGGCGCACCAGAGGAAGCCGCCGCTCTCGGTCTCCAGCAGGGGTGTGCCGCGCGCGCCGCGGGAGAGCGTGGTCTCGGGCAGGAAGACGATGGGCGCCTCCAGGCCCTTGGCGCCGTGGGCGGTCATCACCCGGACCTCGTCGCGGCCGGCCTCCAACTCGCGCTTGACCGTGATGTCCAGGCTGGCGAAGGCGGCGGTCAGGCTCTCCAGGTCCTCGATCCCCCGGCTCTCGGCGGCCAGGACCTGGGCCAGGAACTCGTCCAGGGCGTCTTCGGCCTCGCCCCCCAGCCGGCGCAGCAGGCGCTGGCGCATGGAGCGTCCCAACGCGTCGCGGGCGCCCAGCAGGCGGGAATAGAACTCGAAAGGCCGACGCTCGCGGGCCTCCTCCAGCAGGCGGGTCAGCTGGCCGTGGGCCTCGCGCCACTCGGGGCGCTCCTCGGCGCGGGCGGTGAGCGCCTGCCACAGGCTGACCTGCCGGCCCTTGGCGAGAGCGTAGAGGCTGTCGTCGGTGAGGTCGCAGAAGGGGCTGCGCAGCAGGGCCGCCAGGGTCAGGTCGTCGGCGGGGAAGAGGACGAAGCGAGCCGTCGCCACCAGATCGTCGAAGACGATGTGCTCGGACAGCGCCAGGCGGTCGGCGCCGGCGACGGGGATCTTGGCGTGCTTCAGGGCCCGCAGGATCTCCTCGAACAGGGCCTTGCGGCGGCGCACCAGGATCAGGACATCGCCGGGGCGGGCGGGGCGCCATTCGCCCCTCGCGCCCAGACCCTTGTCGAACACCCCGTCGCCGCGGGTCAGCAGCTCGCCGATCTCGCAGGCGATGCGGGCGGCCAGGCGCTTGTTGGCGCTGGCCTCGGTCTCCTGGTCGAGGGGGGCGTCCCAGGCCTCGCGGACGTCGCCCTTCTCCTCCCGCTCCAGGGGCCAGATGTCGACGCAGCCGGCGTGGTCGACCCGGCGCGCCTTGTGGGTGATGGGCTCGGCCAGGGCGCGCGGCAGGATGGCGGTGGCCAGTTCCGGCGAGGAGAAGGTCGCGTCGACAAAGGTGAGCACCTGGGGGGTCGAGCGCCAGGAATCCAGCAGGTCCACCTTCTCGAAGCGGAAGCCGGCCCCGGTGGCGCGGTCCCTGTGGAACTCGAACTGCTCCATCAGCAGCTCGGGCCGGGCGCCCTGGAAGGAGTAGATCGACTGCTTCTCGTCGCCCACCACGAACATGTTGCGCTCCAGGCGCGTGGCGGTGGGCACGCCGGCGCCGGAGAAGAATTCGCCGGCGAGCGAGCGGACGATGGCCCACTGGTCCGGGGCGGTGTCCTGGGCCTCGTCCACCAGGATGTGGTCGATGCCGCCGTCCAGCTTGTAGAGCACCCAGGCCGCCGCCGGGCTCTCGGCCACCAGATCCCGCGTCTTCTCGATGAGGTCGGAGAAGTCCAGCGCGCCGTAGGACGCCTTCTCCATGGCGTAGGCGGTGAGGTAGGCGTTGGCCAGGATGAGCGCGCCGTCGGTTTCCACCGCCACCTGGGCCGCTCGACGCCAGGCGCGGGCCTCCTCCAGGGCCTCCTGGTCGGCCAGCAGGCCCGCGCGCAGGGGTTCGTGGCTCTTGAGGCCGCTGGTCTTGGCCACCCATGTCGCCGGGGTCCCCTCGCCCTTGTCGGTGAACAGGCAGGCCAGGGCGCCGTGGAAACTGGGGTCGGTGGCGAGCACCAGCAGGGCCGCGCCATTCTTGGCGTCGGCCTTGCCGCCCTGGGCCAGGACCTCGGCGGCCTCGCGCCAGGTGCGCAGGTTCAGCGCGGCGACGGCGCGCAGTTCGACCGCCTCGGGATCTTCGGGCTCCGGGAAGCCGCAGACGTCCCAGACATCGGCCACCGCGCCCGGCAGGCCGCCGTGCTTTTCCAGATAGACGGCCAGCCGGCCCCGGGCGCTCTCGAAGGCGCCGAACATCGACTGGAAGCTCTGGAAATCCAGGGCCACCGAGAAGCGGGCATAGGCCTCCGCGACCAAGCCCTCGCCCTTGAGCGCCAGTCTGGCGACGGCCTTACGGGCGGCGTCGGCGATGGCGGCGCTGGCGGCGTCGTCCATGACCCGGAAGCCGGGGGAGACGCCGGCCTCCAGGGGGAAGCGGCGCAGCAGCTTCTCGCAGAAGGCGTGGATGGTCTGGATCTTCAGGCCGCCGGGGGTCTCCAGGGCGCGGGCGAAGAGGGCGCGGGCCTGGGAGAGGCGGAGGTGGTCGTAGTCGAGGATGGGCCGGCCCTCGAGGTCCGACAGGGCCGCGCTGAGGCTGGCGTCATCGCGCACCGACCAGTCGCCCAGCAGGCCGAACAGCCGGCGCTGCATCTCGGCGGCGGCGGCCTTGGTGTAGGTGACGCACAGGATCTCGCCGGGCTGGACCTCTTCCAGCAGCAGACGGGCCACGCGGTCGACGAGGGTCGAGGTCTTGCCCGAACCGGCGTTGGCGGTGACGAAGACCGACTGGCGCGGGTTCGCCGCCGCGATCTGGGCGGGGTCGGGCAGGATTCGGACAGACGTATCGACGACGCTCATTCGGCGTCTCCGTCGGCGCCGGCGACCGCCCATTCCCAGACCCGGGCGAGGTGGTCGTAGTTGCCGCCGAAATTGCCCATGAACTGCGGCGCGACCCAGCTGAGATAGGGGGTGGTCGGCTCGTCGAAGCGGGCGACGCGGGCCTTGAGGCCGGCCAGGGCCGCCATCGACAGGTCGGAGGCCTCGGCGCCGGAGGCGCGCACCGATTGCTCGCCGGGGACCTTGCGGCCGACGACGCGGACATAGGTCAGTTCCTCCGGCTCGACGGGGCCGGAGGTCTTGAGCCCCGCCTCCGCCAGGATGGCGCCGGTCAGGGTCAGCTGGGGGGCGAAACCGGACCTGACCTGTTTGGCCGAGGGGGCCGCGCCCGTCTTGAAGTCGAGGATGGCCGCGCCGGTTGAGGACAGCTCGATCCGGTCGGCCTTGGCCGTGAGGATGAAGGGGCCGGCGGGGGCGTCGAAGGTCATCTCAACTTCTTCTTCGACACGGATCTCGATGCCCAGAGCACGACGACGGATTTCGAAGCCGGTCAGCCAGCGGGCGCAGTTCCGCGCCAGCGGGGCCTCGCGCGCCATGGCGGCGTCCTCAAACCCGTGGTTGCGAAGCTCCTCGTGCAGCAAGGTCGCGATCTCGGCCTCGCAGTCGTCGGGCAGAACGTCGGGCCAGCTCAGGGCCAACCGTTCGACGGCCTTGTGGATCGCCTGACCGCGCAGCAGAGCCTCGGCGGACTGACCCGGCCGGTCGAGCTGACGCAGGTTCAGGACGTAGCGGGCATAGACCGCATAGGGGTCGCGCACCCAGCGCTCGACGCCGGTGACGGGGAGCTGGCGCGGACGGCGGTCGACGGGAGGCTTCGGGGCCGGGCGTTTCGCGAGCCCGCCCTGACCGGCGACCGGGGCGTCGAGGGCGCGGGCGGCGGCGAGGGCTTCGGCCGGGCGGTCGATCTCCACCCCGGCTCCCCGTGTCAGCATGTCCAGCCGCCACAGCCAGCGCGACCGCACGGCGGGCTGGCCGCCTCGTCGCTCGGAGTGAACGAGGACGGCCTCGGGCGCGCAGGCGGCCTGGACGAAGTCCTGGGCCGTCTGGCCGACGCGGCGCTCGGGAGGGGGCAGGCCGAGGGTCTTCCTCATCGGGCGCGACAGGAAGGGGTCGATCGGCGCGCCCTGGGGCCAGACGCCCTCCTCCAGCCCGGCCAGGATCATCCGGTCGGCCCGCGCCAGACGGGCCTCGATGGCGCCGAGGATGCGCAGGCTTGGGTGGGTCGCGCCGCCGGTGCGGACGGTCGTGTCATGGAGCAGGGCGGCGACGAGTTCGGCGAACTCGGCGGCTGTCACGTCGCCCAGGGACGCCCCGCCCTCGATCAGTTGCGACAGCAGCGACGCCGCCGCCTCCCCGTCCGGTCCGGCCCAGACATCGATCCCCGCGAGGGCCTCGACGAGGGTGGTCAGGCTTCGGGCGGCCCGGTCCAGCGGCGCGGCGCGGCCCAGGGCGGCGGTTTCGGCGAGGACCTGCAGGCGCCCGGCGAGCGCGCTCGCTTCGGCGAGGCGGCCGAGGGCCGCATCTGAGGGCGGGCGGCCGTCGCGGCGGGGTTCGACGGCCTGGCTCAGTCGCGTCCCGATCCTTGTCCAGTCGCGAGTGCGGGGGCCACGGAAAGCGACCTTCTCCAGCTCGGCGACGGCGTGGGGCGTGGCCTCGGGCAGGGTCGTCAATGCGTGTTTGATCAGGGCCAGAACGGTCTGGGGCTTCAGCGGATCGGCGATGAAGCGGGCGGCCAGGTCGACGAGGACACCGACGGGCATCTGGTCCAGGGTCGCGCCCGAGGAGCTGTCGGCGACGATGCCCCAGCGCTCCAGCCGCGCGGCGACCCGGCGACCGAGAGCGAGGTCCGGGGTGACCAGGGCACAGGTGCGACCGGGGGTCTCAAGCGTCTCGCGCATCATCAGGGCGATGGTCGCGGCGGCGTCCTCCTCGGTGCGGGTCGCGACGACCGACAGGCTTTCGAGGCCGAGGGCGATGGGGTCGGCGGCCTGGCCCGCATCAGCGGCGTCGGCGCGCAGCCGGGCGATCTCGGCGCGCCAGTCGGCGGTGGCCTCGGCGGGGCGCAGGGCCTCGTTGACCAGACGCTGGCGGGCCAGACCACGCGCCTCGACGGCGGGTTCGGCCGGGCGGCGGAACCAGGGACGGACGGCGGCGCGGTCGATGTCGGCGCGTTCGAGCAGCCGTTTCAGCGCGCTCTGCGGATGCTGTTCCTCGATGGCCTCCCAGGCCGGCTCGCCCAGGTCGAGGTCGAGGCCGGGGAGGACGACGCAGCCCTGGGGCGCTCGGGCCACAGCCTTGAGCACGTCGGCGGCGGCTTTGACCGTGCCGGTCGACCCGGCGGCGATCACCGGGCCCTGCGGCGGATGACTGTCCCAGCGCTCGGTCAGCAGGCGCAGCAGTTTCGTCCGTCTCCACGAGGCGTCGACGAGGCCGAGCTCGGCCAGCCGCACAGGCCATTTTTCGACGGCGAGGCCGAGGAACTTCGCGGACTTCCGCCAGTGCTCGGCGAAATCCTCCTCGACGAGGGTGGCGATCCGTTCGGGGGCCTCGACCTCCTCGATGTGGCAGGAATCGAGGAAGGCGCCGAGGCTGTCGGCCAGCTCCAGCGCGCGCATCGGCGACAGGCTGTCGTCGTGCTGCTCGACGACCAGCCGCGCCATCTCGAAACGGCGCGTCAGGGGGGCGATGGCGGGCGGCAGGTCGAGGCCCAGTTCGCCCGGCGTGAACGGCGGCTCGTCCTCCTCGAGATCGCCGAGCGGGCGCACCTGGGGCAGGAGTACGGGGTGGTCGCCGCTCAGCGCGGACAGGGCGGAAGTGAAGGCCCGCGCGGCGCGGCGGTTGGGCAGGAGGATGGTGGCGTCGGACAGAGTCTCCGGCGCCTGGTCGCCCAGCCAGTCGAGCACGCCTGCGGCGAGGTCCTCGAGGAACGGCCGGTGCGCAGGGATGGCGAACCAGCGCGGATCGTCCTTGCCGCCGGCTCCCGGGAAAGGATTGAACGCTGCGGTCACTCTGCCGCCAGTCTGGCCTCGGCTTCGTCGCGGGCCTGGGGATCGCCGACGTGCATCCAGTCGCCGTCGAGGACGCAGCCGTACAGCCGCCCGGCCGCCGCCGAGGCGCGCCACAGCGGGCTGAGCGAGAAGGGTCCGTCCGGCCCGCCGGCGGCGTAGTCGGGCCGTGTAATGTGCACGCCCATATAGGCGAATGGCGCCGACGGAGCTTCGCCCCGGAAGGTCAGGCGACCGTCTTCGGCGAGGAAGAAGTCGCCGTCGCCCTCGAATCCGATGGCGCCTTCGCGGGTGGCGAGGAGGAGGCAGGCGTCCATCTTCACCGGGTCCCACAGGCGGACCAGTGCGTCGGCCCAGGGGGCGTCGCTGCGATCGGTCCAGACGCTGTCGATATTGGCCACGAAGACCGGATCGTCGCCGAGCAGCGGGTGGGCGTTCTTGAGGCCGCCGCCGGTTTCCAGCAGTTCGGCGCGTTCGTCGGAGATGGCGATCTCGGGCCCGCGTCCGCGTGCGGCCAGATGGGCCTCCAGCCGGTCGGCGAACCAGTGGACATTGACCACCGCCTTCGTCACGCCCGCTTCCGCCAGCCGATCCAGCACGTGGTCGATCAGGGCCCGGCCGCCGACCTCGACGAGGGCCTTGGGCCGATCGTCGGTCAGGGGCCGCATCCGCGTGCCGAGACCGGCGGCGAGGACCATGGCGGTCTTGGGGGCGGTCATGCGCGCACCTCTTCCGGCACATACCGGTCGAACCAGCGCGCCACGCCCTCGAGGCCGGGCTGGGTCAGGTTGGCGTTCAGGTGGGCCCACATGCGCGGCATGAAGGCAGCGTAGCGCGGCTTGCCGTCGCGCACGATCAGGCGGGCGAAGATGCCGAGAATCCGGGCCTCGTTCAGGGTCGCGAGCCCGGCGTAGGCGCGCAGGAAGGCCGCACGGTCATCGACGCGGGCGACCTCGAAATAGCGGTCCAGCGCCTCGGCTTCGAGCGCGGGCGATACATCACGGCGGGCATCCTGAAGCAGGGAGTGGAGATCCCACGACGGGTGGGCGCGGACCGCGTCCTGGAAGTCGATCATGCCGACCCGGGCGGGGCCCTCGCGATCGGGCAGCCAGATCAGGTTCTCGGCGTGATAGTCGCGGTGGGCGACCACCGAGGCGCCGGCCTCGCCCTCGGCGACAATGGGCGCCCAGGCGGCATGCCAGTCCGCGATGGCGGCGTCGTCGAAACGCAGCTCGGGCTTGAGCTTCGGCATCCATTCGACGAACAGATCGGCCCCGCCCTGGAGTGCGGTTTCGTCATAGACCTGCAGAGGCCATGGGCCCGCCGCTCCCGTCAGCATCGGCGGCGTCGGCACCGCATGCAGTTCGGCCAGGGCGTCGACGGCGGCGAGGTAGAGGGGCGTCTCGTCCTGACCGGCCTCGATCACGCGGGCGAACAGGTCGTCGCCGAAATCCTCCAGCACAGCGAGGCCGGCCGGCGCGTCCAGCGCGACGATGGCGGGCGCCGACAGGCCCACGCTGCGCAGATGAGAGGCGACAGCGGCGAAGGCCTCGATCCGGCCGGCGGACAGGCGGGCGACAGCGTTCCAGCCCTCGGCCTTGCGACGCTCGGGCGACCAGGAGGGATCGGCCGGCGGGCTCTCAGCCGCCGCGACCTGGTCCATCAGCATCAGACCCGGACCGTTCGTCGGCGTCAGCCGTTCGTAGCGGCGCGTCGAGGCGTCGCCGGGCAGGGGCGCGCGGCGGGCGTCGGCGAGGCCCACCCCCGTCAGGAAGGCGACCCGCTGGGCCTCGCGATCGGTCAGGGCGTCAGACATTCAGGCTCTTCGGCAGGCTTTCGACGACATCGTTGATCTTCATTGCCCACGCCCCTGCGCCGGAAACGGTCGCATGCCGTCCCTCGCCGCGTTCTTCCAGGGTGATGGTCAGGCGGTCGGGCCCCAGGGCGCGGGCGGGATCGTCGCCCAGCCGCTCTGGCCATTCGATCAGGGCGGCGCCGACGTCGAGCGCTTCGTCCAGACCGATCTCGAACGCCTCCTCCGGCCGGGTCAGGCGATAGAGGTCGAAATGGGCGACGGGCGGGTCGGTCTCGTAGAACTGGACCAGGGTGAAGGTCGGCGAAGGCACGTCCTCGTCCTCGCCGGCGAGCGCCCGGATCAGACCCCGGGCCAGGGTCGACTTGCCCATGCCGAGCGGGCCGTAAAGCAGGACGGCCTCGCCGGGTTCGAGACGCGGCGCGACGGCGCGGCCGAGGGCCGTGGTCGCCTCCGCATCGGCCAGATCGATCCCGATCATCAGGCGAAGTCCGCGTCGGGCTGGCTGGGCAGGACCCGCTCGGTGAAGGCCTTGAGCGCATAGGTCGCGCGGGTGGCGTCGATGTCGAGGCGGGTCGGCGGGATCGGCTTGCCGACGCTGAGCCGGAATGGCTTTTTCCGCTTGTTCAGCAACTCGTGGAACAGGGTGATGTCCCGCAGCTCCGGCGACACCCGGTGGAACAGGTGGAAGAGGGTCGACCAGGGGCCGCTCACATGAATCGGAATGGTCGGTGCGTCGTATTTCCGCGCCAGCGACGTCGCAGTCGATGCCCACTCCGGGTCGGTCAGGGCGCCGTCCTTGCCCACCCGGGAGATCCGGCCCGCAGGGAACATGACCACGCAGCGTTCCGCGTCGAACGCGGCCTTCGCTGCATCCAGGGTGACGCGGGTCTTGGCGCGCGTGCGCTTGGCGACCACCCATTCGACCGGGATGATGACCTCGTCGAGCCGGGGTGCGACGCGGACGGCGTCGGCGTTGGCGAAATAGATGGCGTCGGCGCGGCGCTTCCTGATTGCGTCATAGACGGCGATCCCGTCGGCGATCCCGGTCGGATGGTTGCAGACGACCATGCAGCGGCCGGTCGCCGGCAGGCGGTCCAGATTCAGGCTGGACACCTTCAGATCCAGCAGGTTCGACACATGGTCCAGCGCCGCCTGTCCCCGCAGGGGACCGATGGCGTCGGCCAGTTCCCGCGCCTGCCTGTAGCCCAGGATCGAATGAAACGCCGGACGAACCAGCGGCCAGACGACCGAGCCGGTCAGACGCGGGGCCCGCTCGGCGATCAGGACATCGACGACGTGGTCCGGCCGCCGCGCGGGGGCGTCGTCAGGCTCGGTCGTGGCAGGCGGCGAAGCAGTCATCCGCACCCCTTGTCGCCTCTGGCGGGAATGCAGGCAAGCGCGCGGCTTGGCTCGGGGCGGTCGCGTGATAAGTCTTTTGCGAACAGGGGAAGACCACCATGCGCTGGATGATCACGACGGCGGCCGCAGCACTGATGCTGGCGGCCGCCCCGATGACGGCCTCGGCCCAGCTGGCCTCTCCTTCCGGCGCCGATGTGGCCGCCCTGCCCGGCGGACTTTCCATGCGGGCGCTGGCGATGATGGACCGGGTATCCGATCCGCGCCTGTCTCCGGACGGACGACGCGTGCTCTATTCCGTCCGCTCGACCGACTGGGACGGCAATCGTGGGGTCAGCGCCCTGTGGGTCGCGGACGTCAGCGGCGGGGAGCCGCGCAAGCTCGCTGTCTCGACCGGCGGCGCCTCGACCGGGCGTTGGGCCGTCGATGGGCAGGCGATCTATTTCCTGTCGGCGCGCGGGGGGTCGAACCAAGTGTGGCGCGCGGATGCGCAGGGCAATGCGGCGGTGCAGGTCACGACCTATCCGGTCGACGTCGTCGCCTTCAAGGTCTCACCAGATGGGCGCAACCTGATCCTCAGCCTGCCGATCTTCATCGATTGCGACACGCTTCAGTGCACGAAGGACCGGATCGACGCGGACAACCGCTCGCCCTCGACGGTCACCGGCCATGACCGGATGCCGCTGCGCCAGTTCGACCACTGGAATGACGGGCGGCGCCAGCATCTGTTCGTGCAGGCATTGAATGGATCGGGCCTCGCGGACGGTTCGCCTCGCGACCTGATGGCCGGGATCGACGCCGACACGCCGTCCCAACCTCAGGGGACCGAGGACGAGTTCGCCATCTCCCCCGACGGGCGGACGATCGTCTATTCGACCCAGACCCAGGGCTCCGACGAGGCCTTCACCAACAATTCGGACCTGTATCGTGTGTCGCTCGACGGAGGCGCTGCAACCAATCTGACCTCGGACAACCCGGGACCGGACGGATCGCCCGTCTTCTCCCTGGACGGCCGCCGCCTCGCCTGGCTCGCGTCCGGGCGTGAGAACGTCGGCGGCGACCAGGCCATGCTGGTCCTCGCGGACGCTGACGGCGACAACGGGAGGGTCGTGACGGAGGACCTGGATCGCGGGTTCGGCTCGCTGACCTGGTCTTCGGACGGCCGCCGTCTCTATGCCACCGGTTCTGACGACGGCCAGAACAGGCTGTTCGAGGTCGACGCCCGCACCGGCGCCGTGGCTCGCCTCAGCGGACGGGGCGCCATCTCCGGCGTGGAAAGCCGGGCCGGCGTCCTCGTCTATGCCCGCGACGGCTTCGAAGCCCCGGCCCAGATCATGATCGCGACAGGCGACGGCGCCCGCGCCCTGACCAGCCATAACGCCGACGCCATGGCGGCGCTCGACCTGCCCGAGGCCGAGGCCTTCACCTTCGCGGGCTGGAACGGCGGGGACGTGCGCGGCTGGGTATTCAAGCCCGTCGGCTATGTCGAAGGCCAGACCTATCCGGCCGTCTATCTGATCCACGGCGGACCCAAGTCGCCCTGGACGGAGAGCTGGTCCTATCGCTGGAACCCGCAGATCTACACCTCGGCCGGATACGCCGTCGTCATGATCAACTTCCACGGCTCGCCCGGGTACGGCCAGGCCTTCACCGACGCCATCAACGACCACTGGGGCGACCGGCCGCTGGAAGATCTGCAGAAGGGCTGGGCCGCGGCGCTGGCGTCCAACAGCTTCATCGACGGGGATCGCGCCTGCGCGCTCGGCGCCTCCTACGGCGGATACATGGTCAATCTGATCGCCGGCAAGTGGAACGGGCCGTGGGCCTGTCTGGTCAACCACGCCGGCGTCTTCGATGTGCCCCAGCTGATGAACGCCATGGATATCGGCAACTTCATCTGGGAGTTCGGCGGGCCGTCGTGGGAACGGATGGACCTTTATCGCGCGTTTTCGCCCGGCGACTTCGCCGGGGATTGGGAGAAGCCCATGCTGGTCCTGCACGGATCGCGAGATTTCCGGGTGCCCATCGATCAAGGCCTGGCCACCTTCTCCGCCCTGCAACGTCAGGGCATCCCGAGCCGCTTCGTCCATGTGCCGGACGAGAACCACTGGGTTCTGAAGCCGCGCAACTGGGTCGACTGGCAGAGGGAAATTCTCGACTGGACCGCGCGGTGGACGGCGCCGACGCCGTGATCTGACGACTGCTTCCTGTGGACTTCGCCCGGTGCTACGCCAGCGCCAACGAAGTCCCAGGAGCCGTCCGATGCGTCACCGTTCCCTGCTGCCCGCCTGCGCCGCCCTCGCTGTGTTGACGGCCTTTCCCGTTCTGGCCGAAGCGCCTGCCGCGCCCACTCAGGCTGCCGAACGCGCCTTCACATACACTGACATGCTGAACGCCAACCGGCTGTCGGACCCGCGCGTGTCGCCGGACGGACGACACGTCGTCTACAATGTGCGCGCCACGGACATGGAGGCCAACCGCGGCGTCTCCAGCCTGATGATCCAGGACCTCAACGGCGAGGGCGAGGCCCGTCGCCTGGCCATCTCCGACGGCGGCGCCAACACCGCCCGCTGGGGTTCGGACGGCGCCCTGTATTTCCTCTCGGGCCGGTCGGGCACGAGCCAGGTCTGGAAGACCGACAGCACAGGCGCCACGGCGACCCAGGTCACCGACCTGCCGCTGGACGTGAACGCCTATCGCCTGAGCTCCGACGCCACGAAGGTCGTCGTGTCGCTGGCCGTCTATCCGAGCTGCGATGACCTGGACTGCTCCGTTGCGCGCGGGACCGAGGCCGGCGAGCGCAAGTCGACCGGCATGGTCTTCGACCGCATGTTCGTGCGTCACTGGGACACCTGGAACGACGGCACCCAGAACCACCTGTTCGTGGTCAATGCCGACGGTTCGGGCGATCCGGTCTGGGTCACCCACGGCTTCGACGGCGACACCCCGTCCAAGCCTTTCGGCGACGAGAGCGAGTTCACCTTCACGCCCCGGGGCGACGCCATCGTCTTCTCGGCGCGCCTGGCCGGCCAGACCGAACCGTGGAGCACCAATTTCGACCTTTACCGGACCAACGGCCTGACCGGGGAAGGCTTCACCAACCTGACCGACGCCAACGACGCCTGGGACACCGGCCCGGTCTTCTCGCCCGACGGCAAGACGATGGCCTATCGGGCCATGGCCCGCCCGGGCTTCGAGGCCGACCGCTGGCAGATCGTGCTGATGGATGTGGCCACCGGCGCCAAACGTGAAGTCGCCGCCAACTGGGACCGCTCCGCCGACACCCTGCAATGGTCCGCCGACGGCCGCAGCCTGTACGTCATCGCCGGCGACACGGGTCAGACCGTTCTGTCGGCGATCGACATCGAGAGCGACACCGTCGTGCCGATCACGGGCGACGGTCATGTCTCCGCCTTCGACCAGACGCCGTCAGGCTTCGTCTTTGCCCAGGACAGCCTGACTTCGCCGTCGGAACTCTACGTCAAGACGTTCCGAGGTCGCGAGATGCCGCGCCAGATCACCGATGTGAACCCCGAACTCGACAGCCGCCTGTTCGGCGATGCCGAGCAGTTCACCTTCGCCGGCTGGAACAATGAGACCGTCCACGGCTACGTCATCAAGCCGGCCGGTTACGTCGAGGGCCGCAAATACCCGGTCGCCTTCCTGATCCACGGCGGGCCGCAGGGGTCGTTCGGCAACAGCTGGTCCTATCGCTGGAATCCCGAAACCTATGCCGGCGCGGGCTATGCGGTGGTGATGATCGATTTCCACGGCTCCACCGGCTACGGCCAGGCCTTTACCGATGCGATCTCGCAGCACTGGGGCGACCGCCCGCTGGAAGACCTTCAAAAGGGCTGGGCGGCGGCACAGGAACGCTACAGCTTCCTGGACGGCGACAACGCCTGCGCGCTCGGCGCCTCCTATGGCGGATACATGATCAACTGGATCGCCGGTCGTTGGTCGGACGCGTTCAAATGCCTGGTCAACCACGACGGGGTCTTCGACGTGCGCGGCATGGGCTACGGCACCGAGGAACTGTGGTTCACCGAGTGGGAATACGGCGGCACCCACTACGACAACCCGGAGGGCTATGAGCGCTTCAACCCGGTGCACCACGTGTCCGAGTGGAAGACGCCGATGCTGGTGATCCAGGGCGACCTCGACTACCGCATCCCGACCTCGCAGGGCCTGTCGACCTTCACCGCCCTGCAGCGTCGCGGGATCGAGAGCCGGCTGATCGTCTTCCCGGACGAGAACCACTGGGTGCTGAAGCCCCAGAACAGCCTGCAGTGGCACAACGAGGTGTTCCACTGGCTGGACGATCACCTGAAGCCGCAGGACTGACCGCATGACCGTTCCCTCCCCGGAAACGCCCGACGGTCAACTCGTCGGGCGGGTCATTGCCATGCCGGCCGACACCAACCCCGAAGGTGACATCTTCGGCGGCTGGTTGCTGGCCCAGATGGACCTGGCCGGATCGACGCCCGCATTCGACCTGGCCCAAGGCCGCTGCGCCACCATCGCGGTCGACGCCATGGTGTTTCACCAGCCGGTCTCGGTCGGCGACGAGGTGTCGCTGTACGCCACAGTCATCAAGTCCGGCCGTACCTCGATCCGCGTCCGGGTCGAGGCGTGGAAGCGGCCGCGCTCGATGCAGGTTGTGTCGCGCGTGACCGAGGGCGTCTTCACCTATGTCGCCATCGATCAGGACCGGAAGCCGAGGCCCCTGCCAGGTCAGGTCTGATCCGCCAAACTTGACCCCTTCGGCCCTCGCGCCTACCTGACGGCCATGGCTATCCGACGCATCCTGACCATCGACAACGCCGCCGACCTGGCGATCCTCAAGCAGGTGTCAAAGCCCGTGTCGGTCGTCGATGACGCCATGCGCACCCTGATGGATGACATGCTGGAGACCATGTACGACGCACCGGGCATCGGTCTGGCCGCCGTGCAGATCGGGGAACTGCACCGCGTCGTAGTCATGGACCTGGGCGACGGCCCCCTTCCGGAAGGCGCCGAGCCCCTCGCTGAGGGCGAGGAGACCCGCGTCCCCAACCCGCGCTTCTTCGTCAATCCGGAAGTCCTGTGGGCTTCTGACGACACCTATTGCTACGAAGAGGGCTGCCTTTCGATTCCGGAGTATTTCGACGAGGTCGAGCGCCCGGCGCGTGTCCGCGTAAGCCATCTGGATCGCGACGGAAACCGCATCGAGGAAGAAATCGAGGGTCTCTACGCCGTCTGCTACCAGCACGAACTCGACCATTTGAACGGCGTGCTGTTCATCGACCACCTGTCGCGCCTGCGTCGGGACCGTGCCATGTCCAAGGTCAAGAAGACCATGCGCCTGAGAGAGGACGCCTGATGTCCCGTTTCCGCGACCGCATCGTCGACCGCTCCGGCCGTCGCCGCCTGACCCGTTCGGAAAAGATCGGCATCGGCTCGGTCGCGACTCTGGTCGGCGTGGCCGCGCTCGGCATCATCGCCGGCGTGCTGCTGGACCGTCTGCTGGTGTTCGACGACGCGCTCGATGCCGGCGGCGAATGGGATGAGGGCGGCGGCGTCTCCACCCGCTGGCAGTAACCGTCCCCAGCGTCTAAAGGCGGCCCCATGCGCCTCGCCTTCATGGGTACCCCCCAATTCGCCGTGCCGTCCCTGGCCGAGCTCATCGCCTCGGGCCACGAGATCGTGGCCGTCTATTCCCAGCCGCCCCGACCCAAAGGACGCGGCCAGAAGCTGACGCCGTCGCCGGTGCACGCCTTCGCCGAGGCCATGGGTCTGCCGGTCTTCACGCCGGAGTCGATGAAGGCCCAGGACGCTATCGACACCTTCGCCAGCCTCGATCTCGATGCGGCCTGCGTCGTCGCCTACGGCCAGATCCTGAAGCCCGCCGTGCTGGAGGCGCCGCGTCTCGGCTGTTTCAACCTGCATGGTTCGCTGCTGCCTCGCTGGCGCGGCGCCGCCCCGATCCAGCGCGCCATCATGGCCGGCGACAAGGAGACCGGCGTCCAGATCATGCGCATGTCCGAGGGCCTGGACGAGGGCGCGATCCTGCTCAGCGAGATCCTGCCGATCCAGCGTGACGACACGGCCGCCAGCCTGTCGGAGCGGATGTCGACGGTCGGCGCCACCTTGTGGACCCGGGCCCTGGCGGCCATTGAGCGGGGCGGCGTCACCGAGACCCCGCAGGTCGGCGAACCGACCTATGCGAAGAAGATCACGCCGGCAGAGGCCCGCATCGACTGGACCCGCCCTGCGGCAGAGATCGACGCCCACATCCGCGGCCTGTCCCCCTTCCCCGGCGCCTGGTTCGAGGCCCCCGGCCCCGACGGTCCGGTGCGGGTGAAGGCCCTGCTGTCCTGCCTGTCCAGCGAGGGCGCCGGTGCGCCTGGAGAACTGCTCGAGGGCGGGCTGCTGATCGCCTGCGGCCCGGACTCTGAAGGACGAAGGGGAGCCGTCCGCTTGCTTCGGGTCCAGCGCGAGGGCAAGGCGCAGCAGTCGCCGGCCGACTTCCTCAACGGCTTCGCCCTGCCGGTCGGGACGATCCTGGGCTGATGCCCCGGTATCGGCTGGACATCGAATACGACGGCGGCCCCTACAACGGCTTCCAGGCCCAGGACGGCCAGCCGACGGTCCAGGGCGCGATCGAGACGGCCATCCACGCCTTCTGCGGCCAGACCGTGCGGATCGCCGCCGCGGGACGGACAGACTCCGGCGTCCACGCCACCGGCCAGGTCGCCCATGTCGATCTGGACAGGGACTGGCCCGCCGTCACAGTGATGAACGCCCTCAACGCCCACCTGATCCGGGAGGGTGTCGCCGTCCTTGATTGCCGGGCCGTGGCCGACGACTGGCATGCCCGCTTCTCGGCCACGGGCCGCAAATACCTCTACCGTATCCTCAACCGCCCCGGCCGCCCGGCGCTGGACCGCGGCAAGGTCTGGCACGTCCGCAAGGCCCTGGACGCCGACGCGATGCAGGCCGGGGCGAACCACCTGATCGGCCACCACGACTTCACCACCTTCCGTGACCTGGCCTGCCAGTCGAAATCGCCGGAGAAGACCCTCGATGTCGCCCGCGTCACCCGTGTCGGCGAGGAGGTGCATCTGGTGTTCGAGGCCCGCTCCTTCCTGCACCGCCAGGTCCGATCCATGGCCGGGACCCTGGTCGAGGCGGGGCTGGGACGCTGGACGCCCGACGATGTGAAGGCCGCGCTTGAGGCTAAGGATCGCACCGCCTGCGGTCCGGTCGCGCCTTCGGACGGTCTGTACCTGACCGGCGTCGACTACGGTTCTTGACAAGGTTTGCCATTGGGGAGATCGTCAAGGTATGGCGACAATGAACATCTCCCTCCCTGATCCCATGAAAGCCTGGGTCGAAGATCAGACCCGTGACGGCCGTTATTCGAACTCCAGCGACTACGTCCGCGATCTGATCCGACGGGATCAGGTCAAGGCCGAGAAGATCGCCAACATGCAGCGACTGGTCGATGAGGCGTACGCTTCGGGCATGAGCGATCGCAGCTTCGACGAGATCATCGCCACGGCTCGGGCCGAGGCGGAAGCACGATCCGGCTCTCAGGCTGCCTGACCTTGAATGTCCGCTATACGGCGGCAGCCGACGCCGATCTGAGGTCGATCTACCTCGTCGGCTCGGAATCATTCGGAACGCGCAGGGCTGAAGCCTATGTCGCCGGTCTGCGCGGCGCCGTTCAGATGATCGCAGATTTTCCTCTGGCTTGCCGGCTGAGAGAGACGATCGAGCCGCCGGTCCGCGCCCGCCCTTTTCAATCGCATGTGATCATCTACACCGTGGATGAGGCTGGCGTTCTGATCCTGCGGTTCCGTCACGGACTTGAAGACTGGCACGACGACGTCTTCGACGACGGCAAGGACACCCCATGACCCACCCCATCCATATCGGCATCGGCGGCTGGACCTTCGAACCCTGGCGCGGCGTCTTCTATCCGTCGGACCTGACGCAGAAGCGTGAGCTGGAGTTTGCCTCGCGCGCCCTGACCTCGATCGAGATCAACGGCACCTATTATTCGACGTTCAAGCCCGACAGCTGGATGAAATGGCGCGACGAGACGCCGGAGGGCTTCGTCTTCTCGGTCAAGGCCAGCCGCTACTGCACCAACCGGAAGGTGCTGTCCGAAGGCGGCGAGAGTTTCGCGCGGTTCCTCGACCAGGGCCTGACCCTGCTGGGCGACAGGCTGGGGCCCATAAACTGGCAGTTCATGGGGACCAAGAAGTTCGATCCCGAGGACTTCGAGGGCTTCCTGAAGCTGTTGCCGAAGGAGAAGGACGGCGTCCGTCTGAGACACGCGCTGGAGGTCCGCAACCCGACCTTCGCGACACAGCAGTTCTACGATCTGGCCGCAAGATACGGCGCCGCCATCGTCTATGCCGTCGACGACGAGGAGCCGACCTGGCCCCGGATCGACGAGCCGACCGCCGACTTTACCTATGCCCGCCTGATGTCCAGCCGCGAGGACGAACTGACGGGCATGAATGCTACGGAGTTGAACGCTATCGCCAAACAGACCAAGGCCTGGGCGGAGCGGGGCGACGTCTTCGCCTATTTCATCTCCGGCGCAAAGGTGCGGAACCCGGCGGCGGCGCAGGCTCTCATCGAGAAGGTCAAATAGCCGGACGCCGCCGACCCGTCAGCGTTCCAAGGTTCGCATGACCCGATAGAGACCGGGGTGGGCTACGCCGAAGGCCCGGTTCCGCTCGAGCCAGCCACCGTCATTCAGATGGGCGAAGACGGCCTTCATCGCCGCCTTGTCCTCGGCCTGGGCATAGTTCACCAGACGCGCTCCATCCAGACTGAGGTGCAGGCTGGCGGAGACCCATCCGGGGACTGCGTCGCGGCAGGATTCGGCCGCCTCGGTGAGCAGGATCAGCAGATCGGCCTGCTTTCCCGGAACGATGTCGAAGACATTGATCTGGGTGATCAGGCCGTCACGGGTGGTGATGGTCGGCATTGAAGACTCTCCTCGATAGGGCTCGGCGGGAGAGGTCGTCGCGACTTCCCGACAAGCCGGACGACGCACATGCGTCAGGCTTGCCGAGGGTCGCTGCGCAGGGCGGCGACGGAGCCTTCCGGAGAAGGGCGCGGGGCTTACCAACTGCCCGCACAGGTCCTTTTCGACGTCCCAGCCTAGCTGATCACACCGTCGGGGAGCAATCCCGAGGAGAGCCCGGCGAATTAGCAACGGTTTGTGATGCGAATCGTCTTGAACTCGCTTCAGGCTCGCCCCTTATATGCAACCGCTGCTGATGCAGTTGTAGATCTCAGGGGTTTCCCAAATGGCTTTCGACTCTCTTACCGCCCGCGACACGCCGCTGAGCGATGCCGCTCTCGCCCAGGTCTTCACCGAGGCCCGCACGCGCAACGGCTGGACCGACCGGCCCGTGCCGACCGAGCTGCTGCACCGCCTGTATGACCTGACCAAATTCGGTCCGACAGCGGTCAACAACACCCCGGCCCGCTTTGTTTTCGTAACCTCGCCGGAGGCCAGGGCGCGCCTCGTCCCGCTGATGTCCGAGGGCAACCAGGCCAAGACGGCCCAGGCGCCGGTCACGGTCATCATCGGCTACGACATGAATTTCCACGACCACCTGCCGCACCTGTTCCCGCACGCCCCGGGCGCCCGCGACTGGTTCGGCGACGAGACGGGCCGCCGTGAGTCCGCCTTCCGCAACTCGTCGCTGCAGGGCGGCTATTTCCTGCTGGCCGCCCGCGCCCTGGGTCTCGACGTCGGCCCCATGTCCGGCTTCGATCCGGCGGGCGTGAAGGCCGAGTTCTTCCCGGAAGGCGACATGGAGCCGAACTTCATCGTCAACCTGGGCTACGGCAACGATGACAACCTGTTCCCGCGCAGCCCGCGGCTGACGTTCGACGAGGCGGCCCGCATCGTCTGATCCCTCGACCGGCGGCCGGAGCCCCCGCGCCGCCGGTCTCGAGCCCTTCCCGCGCAACTCCCCACCGGCTACACCGGTTAATGAACAGGCCGCGCATCAGACACGGCCGTCAGGGAAACAGGAACGCACATGGCTCGAGTGGCTCTCGTCACGGGTGGAACCCGCGGTATCGGCAAGGCGATCGTTCAGCGCCTGAAGGAAGACGGCATGTCCGTCGCGGCCGGCTATTCCGGGAATGCCGAGGCCGCCGAGGCCACGGCACGCGAGCTGGGCGTCATGGTCGTGAAGGGCAATGTCGGCTCCTACGACGACTGCGCCCGCGCCGTCGCCGACGTCGAGGCCGAGCTGGGCCCGATCGACGTCCTGATCAACAACGCAGGCATCACCCGCGACGGCTTCTTCCACAAGATGTCCTCGGACCAATGGGGCGACGTCATCCGGGTCAACATGGACAGCGTCTTCAACATGACGCGCCAGGTGATCAACGGCATGCGCGACCGGGGCTTCGGCCGGATCGTCAACATCTCCTCGATCAACGGCCAGAAGGGTCAGATCGGCCAGACCAACTATTCCGCCGCCAAGGCCGGCATGATCGGCTTCACCAAGGCCCTGGCGCTCGAGAACGCGCGCAAGGGCGTGACCGTCAACTGTATCGCGCCTGGCTACATCGATACCGAGATGGTCGGCGCCATGGACGAAAAGGTGCTGGCCGGCATCATCGCCCAGATCCCCGTGGGCCGTCTCGGCAAGGGCGAGGAGATCGCCGACATGGTGTCCTGGCTGTCGGGAGAGCGTGCCGGATATGTCACAGGCTGCACACTGTCGCTGAACGGCGGTCAATACCTGGTCGGCTGACAAGGAGCCGCCCAAAATCCGCCGCGGCTCCCGCGCAACGCTTTCCGTCATGAGTTCAAGGGTCAGGCACGAGACGGCGCCATCGCCGGTCCCGGCGACGATGGCGTTTGCCGGCGTCGTTCTGGCGATCACGCTCGCTTCGGCCGCCCAGGCCCAGGTGCGGAGCAACGCGCAGGCGGAGCAGAACCAGACCTTCCAGAACGATAGCCAGCGCGGCCTGCCGGCCAACGGCCTCTATGCCTCCGATGTGGGCGAGCGGTTCATCTTTGACGGCCGGGGCACGCGTCCCCTGTTCCGGTTCGAGCGCCGGGAAGAGACCTGGGTGCTGCGTTCGACGCCCGCGCCGCGCGGCGACGTCATCTATCGCAACGATGCGGGCGCACAGATCCTGCGCGTCACGCCCGACGGCGGACTGACCCTGTATACGACCCGGACGCCGAACGGCTCTCCGGCCTCGCGCATCGGCGCGGCCCCGGCGCTGGAGCTGCCGACGCTCGGCCCGATCCGTCTGTTCACCCTGATGAACCAGCGCGGCAGCCTGGTCAGCCAGGCTCTGGGCCGGTTGATCGTGATCAACCTGACGGGCGAACAGTCCGAAGCCCTGATGGTCGACGCCCTGATCGTGACCACCGAGGCGGTCATCCGCATGGCCCGCACCCCGACGTTCCGCGACCGGGTCAACGGGCTTCGCAGCATCACCCTGGTCGAGGGCCCGCGCAGTTCGGTGACCTTCGCGCGCGGCGACCTGCGGGTTGTGGTCGATCCTCGCCAAGGCCAGGCCGGACGGCCGTCGTCCTCCAGCATCATCCGGGCCGTCGCGCCCCGGGAGTAACCGGGGATCAGCCGGCGAAGCTGTCCTTGGCCGCCCGCCGCAGGGCGAACGCCTCGGCATTTCCGGCGGTCAGGAACGGGTTGAAGGCCCGCTCGATCTTCATCGTCGTCGGCACCGTCGGTTCGCCCCGTTCGCGCGCGGCGAAGATGGCCTGCGCATGCGCCATGGTTTCGGGCCGGTCGTCGACGCTCACCGTGAAGCGGGCGTTGGCCGCCGTATACTCATGCGCCCCGTACAGCACCGTTTCGTCGGGCCAGGTCAGCAGCCGGCTGAGGCTGTCCCACATCTGCCCGGGCGTGCCTTCGAACAGCCGACCGCAGCCCAGCGGGAACAGGGTGTCGCCGGTGAAGGCGATCGCGTCCGCCGCTGAGCGGAACACGACATGGCCCAGGGTATGGCCCGGCGTCGCGGTCACATGCAGGGGCGTCTTGCCGATCATGACCAGATCGCCCTCCTCCACCACCCGGTCCAGGGGCGCGACATTGCGCACTTCCTCCGGGCCCCAGATGTCGCACCCCGTCTCGGCCTGAAGCCGCGCGTTCCCCTCGGTGTGGTCGGGGTGCCAGTGGGTGTTGATGATCCGGTCGAGCCTGCCCCAGCCGAGGCTCGCGATGCCGTCGAGGATCACCTGCGCATCCGGCGTGTCGATGGCCGCGACCGTCCCCGTCGCCTCGTCCCGCGCCAGAAAGGCGTAGTTGTCGGTCCGCGCCGGGAACAGATGAACGGTCAGGGGCATGGGGTCGTCCTTGGTTCGGTAAGGCTCCTCGCCATATAAGTCGCATCATGCGTCGCGCCATCGAAGACCTGCGATCCTTCTACGGCGAGCCGACCGGGGCGCTCGTGCGCCGTCTGCTGGCCAAACGGCTGGAGGACGCCTGGGGCGAGGCGCCCGGCTGCGACGTGCTCGGCATCGGCTACGCCACCCCGTGGCTCGACGCCTTCGTCGGCGCCCGTCGCGTCATCGCCGCCATGCCCTCCGGACAGGGAGTCGAGGCCTGGCCCGCCATCGGGCGCAACCGCACCCTTCTGGTCGACGACAAACGCCTGCCCTTCCCCGCCGGATCGTTCGACCGCGTCCTTCTGGTCCATGCGCTGGAGGAAGCGGACGATCCCACCCAGCTGCTGACCGAGGCTGTGCGCGCCCTCGCCCCCGCCGGACGCATCATCCTGGCCGCCGCCGCGCGGGGCGGCATGTGGGCCCGTGCGGAGAGCACCCCTTTCGGCCATGGCCGTCCCTTCACCCGGGGCCAGCTGGAAAGGCTTGTCCGCGCCGCCGGGCTGGAGCCCACAGCCTGGTCACAGACCCTCTACGTCCCGCCGTGGACGCCTCTGCTGGGCATGGCCGACGGATTCGAACAGATCGGTCGCCGCATCGCGCCGGGCGCCGCCGGCGTCATCCTGTTGGAAGCCACGCGCCAGGCCTATGCCCGCCTCCGCCCGAGCGGTTCGGCCCAACGAGTCCGCGCCGAGGCGCCCGGCCTACAGCCGCAGCCGGCCACGCGTGGGCTGGATAGAGACGCCGAACCCGGCTAAGCGCGGGCCATGCACCGCCTGATCCTGATGCGCCACGCCAAGACCGAGCGGGCGGCCGCCACCGGCCTTGATCGCGACCGCGCCCTGACGCCCCGCGGCCTCGACGACGCCGCCCTGATGGGCCGTATCCTGGCCGACAAGGGACTTCGTCCCGACCTTGCCCTGGTCTCCTCAGCGACCCGCACGCGCCAGACCTGGGAGGCGATGCACGACGCCTTTGGCGATGTCGAGGTTCGCATTGAGCCCCGCCTTTACGACGCTTCGACCGACACCATCCGCCGGCTGGTCGAGAGCCTGGAGGACTCGACCGGCTGCTTGCTGATCATGGCCCACAATCCGGGCGTCCAGCTTCTGGGTATGGAGTATCTGACCGAGAGCGCTGCCTCCCCGTCGGTGCTCGACCGGATGGCGGGCGGCTTTCCGACCGGGGCGGCGGCGATCTTTGAGGTCGATGTCGCGGGCCGCTGCGCCTACGACGGCTTCCTGACGCCCAAGGCCTTCGGCGGCGGGGCCGAAGATTGATGACCGATACCCTGGCCTACAAGATCATCGACGCGGCCGAATGGCGCGAGGCCGTGGCCGAAGGCGCCTACGCCGGATCCGCCGTCGATCTGGCCGACGGCTACATCCACCTGTCGAGCGCCGCCCAGCTCGATGAGACCGCGCGCAGACACTACGCCGGGCGTGATCACCTGATGTTGCTGACCGTCGATCTGACGGCGCTCGACGACACGGTCGTCTGGGAGCCCTCGCGCGGGGGCGCCCTGTTCCCGCACATCTATGGGTCGCTGCCCGTCAAGGCGGTAACCGAGGCCGCGCCCTTCACGGTCCCCGCCTGATGCCCGTCCCCGATTTCGGCGCCGCCATCCTGCGTCGGCTCGATCCGGAGACGGCGCACGGACTGGCCATCACCGCTCTCAAGTCTGTTCCCCTTCCCCCACCCCGCGTCGATGATCCGATTCTGGCGACCCGGATCGCAGGGCTGAGCCTGTCCAATCCGATCGGTCTCGCCGCCGGTCTCGACAAGAACGGAGAGGCCCTGCACGGCCTTTCCCGCCTTGGCTTCGGCTTCGTCGAATGCGGTTCGGTCACCCCCCTGCCCCAGGCCGGCAACCCGAAGCCCCGCCTGTTCCGCCTGTCGCAGGATCGCGCCATCATCAACCGGATGGGTTTCAACAACGCGGGGCTGGAGGCCTTCGCCGACAACCTGTCACGTCGTCCGAACGCCGTCGTCGGCGCCAATCTGGGGGCCAACAAGGACACGGAGGACCGCGCCGCCGACTACGTCACCGGCCTCAAACGGCTCGCCGGGCTCAGCGACTATTTCACGATCAACATCTCCTCGCCCAACACGCCGGGCCTGCGCGCGCTACAGGGGCGCGAGGCGCTGGACGACCTGCTGGGCCGGATCGCCGAAGCGCGGACCACGCCAGCTCCGGTCTTCCTCAAGATTGCGCCGGACCTGGCCTCGACCGAGATCACCATGATCGTCGAGGCGGCGCTGGCCCACCGGATCGATGCCCTGATCGTCTCCAACACGACGCTGGATCGCCCGGACAGCCTGACATCGCCCCATCGCGCCGAGGCGGGCGGCCTCAGCGGCGCGCCCCTTCGCGGCAAGGCCCTGGCCGCCCTGCGTGACGCCGCCGAGGCGGCTCAGGGCCGTCTGCCCTTGGTCGGCGTCGGCGGCATCGCCTCGGGCCAAGACGCCTGGGAGCGGCTCCGCGCCGGCGCCTCCGCCATCCAGATCTACACCGCCCTGATCTACGACGGCCCCGGTCTGGTCGGCCGGATCAAGCGCGACCTGGCCGCACGGCTGCGGGCCGAGGGCTTCGCATCTATCGCCGAAGCAGTTTCGGCCGGCCCGTTGACGGAGCGTTAGGGGCAAGGTCGGCATAATCTTCCGATGCGTGGCGACGACCGCGCGTTTTATCGGGGGCGCAATGTCGGAGGCTGATACGAACACGGCGCCGACGTGGGCGACAGCGATACGCCGCCGGCGCAAAGCCTTGCTGCAGCGCCTCGCCATGGGCGTAGCCACCGCCATGGTCTTCAGCCCCTTGTTCGGCTGGACCTTCTCGAGCCTGTGGGTCAGCGTCTATTTCGCTGTCCAGTTGCTGGACCTGATCGTCTTCGGCCCCATCAACAGCGGCAAGGTCGAGCGGATGGGCCCGGTCCGGTCCGCTGCCGGCGTGGTCATGCTCTTCCTCAACGCCGCCGCCTTCGGCAGTCTGTCCATCCCGCTGTGGCTGACCGGCGGTCCCATGGGCGGGGTCTGCGCCGCCGTCCTGGCCGCCTCAGGCGCCATCTATGGCGTGATCAACTCACCCCGTTCGAAGCAGGTGTTGGCGATCACCGTCACGCCGCACTTCCTCTACATGCTGGCCACGCCGTTCTGGATGGCCTGGTACGGCGCCACGACCCATTTCGTGACCGCCGCCACGATCGCCTTCCTGGTGTTCGGCGTCTACTGCCTGTCGACCTGGGAGCGAATGAACAAGGCTGCCGAAGCCGAAACCGCCGCCCGCCTGGACGCAGACCATCGTCGCGCCGAGGCCGAACGCATCATGGCCGGCCGATCCGTCTTCCTGGCCACCGTGGGCCACGATCTGCGCACCCCGATCAGCGCGATCCTGACCGGCGCAGCCGAGCTGGAACGCGGCGCGACCGACGGCGCCGCTCGCGCCCAGGCCGCCCTCATCACCGACGCCGGCATCATGATGAAGGCCCTGCTCGACGATCTTCTGGATCATGCCAAGCTCGATGCCGGGCGGATGACGGTCGAGACCGTCGACTTCAACCTGCGCGGAATTCTCGCCCAGACCCTGATGTTCTGGCAGGGTGAGGCCCGCGCCAAGGGCCTGACCTTGCGGGTCGAAGGTTCCGCCAGCATGCCGCACTCGGTCAAGGGCGACCCCATGCGCCTGCGTCAGGTGCTGAACAACCTGATCTCCAACGCCATGAAGTTCACGACCGAGGGCTCGGTCACCCTGCGCCTGTCGGCCTGGTTCGAGGAGCCGTCGCACTACGCCATCCTGATCGAGGTGGCCGACACCGGTCCCGGCATGACGAACCAACAGCTGACCCGTCTGTTCACCCCGTTCGACCAGACCGCCGAAGGCGTCAGCGCCCGCCACGGCGGCACAGGTCTGGGCCTGAGCATCAGCCGCGACCTCGCCGAACTGATGGGAGGTCGTCTGACCGCCCGTAGCCGTCCGGGCGAGGGCGCCGCCTTCACCCTGTCGCTCCTGCTGCCGCGCGCCGATGACGTCGTTGTCGCCCCCAAGGGTTTCAATGAGGAGAGCCGGGGCGACATCGTTCGCAGCCTGGCGCCTCGCGCTCCGCGACCGGCGATGCCTGCGCCCTCACCGGTCGTGGGAGCTCCTCCACCGGTCGTCGAGCCCGGGATCGAGGTCACAGCCATCGAAAGCAGCAACGATTTTGACGAGGACGCCGACCGTCCCCTGCGCGTCCTCGTCGTCGACGACCACGACATCAACCGCCGCGCGGTGGAGCTGATCCTGGCCCCGCTGGGCTGCGATATCGCGACGGCCGCCGACGGCCTTCTGGCCCTGGCCCTGTGCGAGGCCTCGGCTTTCGACGTCATCTTCATGGACGTGCGGATGCCCGAGCTGGACGGTCGCGAAACCACCCGCAGGCTCCGCGCCGGCGAAGGACCGAACGCGATGATCCCCGTGATCGCCGTCACCGCCGACACCTCGCCCGACGATATCGCCGCCTGCATGGCCGCCGGCATGACCTATTTCGTTTCCAAGCCCCTGACTCCGGCTGCCCTGCTCGGCGCCCTCAGTCACGTCCTGGCCGGCGAGGCCTCCGACGCCGAAGAGGCCGAGACCGCCGCCGCCTGACCGGTCACCTGGGCAACCAGTTTCGCCCCGGCGTCCGCTGCCTTCAGATCGCACTCCCACACCGTGACCACGCGCCAGCCGGCGTGGGTCAATCTGGCGATGACCTCGCGATCCCTGGCGACATTTCTCGCCAGTTTGGCGGACCAGTAGTCGGCATTGGCCTTGGGTTTTCGCGACCCCCGCGCGCAGTCGTGACCGTGCCAGAAACAGCCGTGCACGAAGACGACGGTCCGCCTCCCCTGCATCACGATATCCGGCCTGCCGGGCAGGCCTCGCCCGCCCAGCCGATAGCCGATCCCCGCCGCGCGCAGCATCCGCCGCACCGCGATCTCGGGCGAGGTGTCGCGCCCCTTCACCCGACGCATGACGGCGCTGCGCTTCTCGGGTGAATAGACGTCGGTGGTCATCGACACCTCGCGCTCAAGCAGTGAGCCGCCGCGCGGCGAGCGATAGCGCTCTTGAGGCCGCGCTCAAGCAGCGAGCGACTGCGTCGCGGACGGTGGCGCCCCTAGAGCTGCGCGAGCAGATGCTCGGCTGAGGACACCTTGAATTCGCCGCCCTGTTCGATGTTCAACTGGGTGACGACGCCGTCCTTGACCAGCATCGAATAGCGCTGCGAGCGTTCGCCCAGGCCAAAACCCTTGCCGTCCAGGACGAGGCCGACGGTGCGGGTGAAGTCGCCGTTCCCGTCGGCCAGCATGACCACGTCGTCGGGCGTCAGGCTCTGGCTCTCGGCCCAGGCGTTCATGACGAAGGCGTCGTTGACCGACAGACAGGCGATCACATCCACGCCCTTGGCGGCCAGCTCAGCCTTGTTGTCGACATAGCCGGGCAGGTGGCGCGCCGAGCAGGTCGGGGTGAAGGCGCCGGGCACGGCGAACAGGGCGACGGTCTTGCCTGCGAAGAACGCGTCTGTCTGGACAGGTTTCGGGCCTTCCGGCGTGCCCTGCGACAGGGTGGCCGAGGGAATGCGGTCGCCGATCTGGATCGTCATGGAAGGCTCCGGGAGGTCTTTGAATAAGGCGCGTGCGCCGACTTCGGTCAGATAGGCGCACCGCCGGCCCTCGCCAAGCGCGAACGTGATCCGCCCCGCCTTGCGGAACGGCGCGGTCGCACCGATCATTCAGTCATGGACGAATTCCAATCCCTCGCCGGCCGGCTTCTGGTGGCCATGCCCGGCATCGGCGATCCGCGCTTCGAACATGCCGTCATTCTGGTCTGCGCCCACGGTCCGGACCATGCGATGGGCGTGCGCGTCGACCGCCCGGCCCCAGGGATCGACCTGAAGGCCGTACTGACCAGGCTGTCGGTCAAGGCCCCCGACGCCTCCAAAGGTCGCCCCGTCATGGTCGGCGGCCCGGTGGAGAAGGAGCGCGGTTTCGTCCTTCACACCGACGACTGGATGATCGACGACACCTCCACGCCTTTCGGTCAGGGTCTGGCCCTGACCGGCACGCGCGAGGCCCTGGCGGCCATGACCGACCCCCTCACCGGCCCGCGCCGCTCGACCTTACTGCTGGGCTATGCCGGCTGGGGCGACGGCCAACTGGAAGAGGAGCTGGGCGAGAACGTCTGGCTGACAGCCGACGCGGATCTGGAGCTGCTGTTCGACACCGACTTCGACACCAAATGGGCCCGCGCCTTGGCAGGACTCGGGGTCGATGCCGCCATGTTGTCGGGGCAGTCGGGAAGGGCCTAGCCCGAACGCGCCTTCAACGGCGCGACGCCGTCGGACAGGCTTTCATTGAGGTAGACTTCAGCCTCCTGCGCCGGCAAGGCGGGCGCATAGCCGAAGCCCTGACCATAGTGGCAACTGGCGTCGAGCAGCAGGGCCGCCAGCCCGGCGTTCTCCACTCCTTCGGCCACGACCTCGAGGTTCAGGTCGCGACCCAGGTTGACGACCGACTTGACGATCTTCGCCGAGCCCTCGTCCTTGTCCATCGTCAACACGAAATAGCGGTCAATCTTGAGCGTATCGAACGGCAACCGCGCCAGATAGCTCAGCGACGAGAAGCCCGTCCCGAAGTCGTCCAGCGCCAGCGAAGCCCCGACGTCCTTCAGCTTCTGCAGGATCACGGCGGCGGACGCCGTGTCGCGCATGATGTCGCCCTCGGTGACCTCCAGCTTCAGCGCGCCCCTGGGCAGGCCCGTCTCCTGGATCACCCGCGCCACGTCCTCGATCAGGTTCGGCCGTTCGATCTCGCCGACCGACAGGTTGACGCTGCAGAACAGCTTGCCGGCCGAGGGGTGGCGCTTGAGCCACTCCGCCAGCTGGCGCGCCGACTGGGTCATCATCATCAGGCCCAGATCGTTCATCAGGCCCATCTCGTCGGTCAGCCCCAGGAACTCGTCCGGCGGCACCAGTCCGCGCTTGGGGTGGCGCCAGCGGGCCAGGGCCTCGAACCCGGCCACGGCGCCGGTGTTCAGGTTCACGATCGGCTGGAAGAAGGGTTCGATCTCGCCGCGCACGAAGGCGTTGCGCAGATCAGCCTCGAGCGCGAGACGGCTGAGCGAGTCGCTCTCCATCGCCCGGCCATAGGCGGCGCAGCCGCCGCGCCCGGCCTTCTTGGCGGCGCCGACGGCCAGCTCTACCCGGCGCAGAAGCTCGGCCGCGTCCGGCGCGTCCGGTCCGCCCTCGAAGGTCACCGAGCCGATCGAGACGGTCGGATAGATGTCGAAGCCCGCGACCCGGAGCGGCTGTTCCAGCGCGTCCCTGAGGCGATCGGCGGCGTTGCCGACGCCGCGCGGCACCAGCACGGCGAACTCGTCCTCGCCGATGCGTGCGGGGTTGGCGTCGAACGAGAAGGCGGCGGCCATGCGCGATCCCAGTGCCGAGATCACCATATCGGTGCGCTCGTGGCCCAGGGCCTCGTTGAGGCGGCGGAGGCGGTCGATGTCGGCGACGACCATGTCGTATTCGCCCGGCGCGGTCAGGGCCTCAGCGGCCCGCCCGAGGAAGCTCTTGCGGTCCAGAAGGCCCGTCAGCATGTCCTTGTCGGATCCCGCAATCTTGGTCTCCAGCGCCACCATCCCGGCAGCGCGCAGCCCGTCCTCCAGCCAGACGCCGCGCCACAGGCAGGTCTCGGACCCACGCATGCGCAGGCGCACGGCGACCTCGGTCCCCTCGGCGGCGGGTTTCAGGATGCGTTCGGCCAGTGACCGGTCCTGCGGCAGGGCCAGGGCGATGAAGGCTGCGCCCGAACATTCCGGAGCCAGAGGGCCGAGGCCCAGCGAACGGGTCGCCCCTGTGAAGCGGATTGAATCCTCGCCTGGCGTCCAGATCCACAGGGCGGAATCTGCGGCGGCCAGCGCCTCGATGGCCGTGGTCGCGTCCCAGGTCATGGTGCGGGGTCGCGGGGTCACGGGTGCAGGCGTTCCTTCAGGACACGGCGACGTCGTCCGCCACGAGGCCGAACAGAACATGATCTGCCCATGCGCCGTTAATTTTAAGATAAGCTCGCGCCTCGCCCTCCTTCACGAAGCCGGCTTTTTCCAGCACTCGCCGTGATCCGAGGTTGGTCGGCAGGCACGACGCCTCCAGCCTGTGCAGGCGCGCCGAGCGGAAGGCGAACCCCGTCATGGCCTTTACGGCGGCGGTCGCGACGCCACGCCCCGCGAACGGCTGTCCGACCCAGTAGCCCAGGGTTCCGGTCTCCGCGACGCCGCGCCGCACGTTCGACAGGGTGATGGCGCCCATCAGGGACCGCCCCTGCGCATCGAAGATAAAGAACGGCCAGGCGTGGCCCAGCTCCATCTCGCGCGCATAGACCCCCAGTCTGCGCCGATAGGCCGCCCGGGTCAGGTCGTCGTCGGGCCAGGACGGCTCCCACGGCTGCAGATAGTCCCGCGAATGCTCACGAAGATCGGACCAGGCCGAATAGTCGCCCGTGCGCGGCGGCCGCAGCAGGACGCCTGCCCCCTCGACCACGGGACCGGTCGCATCCGTCATCCAGTCCAGCAGGGCCATGGAGAGAGAGATAGCGCGAGCAGACGCTCGAAGGCGAGATCAAATCCTCCCCCGTCGGGGGAGGGGGACCGCGAAGCGGTGGAGGGGGCCTGCGTCACATGCCGGAATCCGGAGCTGCGCCCTCCGCCCCTGCGCTGCGCTCCGTGCCACCTCCCCCAACGGGGGAGGACTACTGAGCGACTCTTTCAGCGAACGCCCGTCCTGCCGGCGCCGCCGCCTTTGGCCCCAGCACCGCCGTCGCCGCCTTGCCGGACGACAGGATTCGCTCGCCGACCTCCTTCAGGTCCGCAGCCGTCGCCGCCTCCATGCGCGCCGCCGTATCGTCTGAGGGCACGGGCGCGCCGAACATCAATGTCTGGGCGGCGCTGCGTCCCGCGCGGCTGGCCGGGCTCTCGTCCGACATCCACAACCCGCCCTTGAGCACCGCCTTTGCGCGCGACAGCTCGGCGTCGGTCGGTCCCTTCAGCGTCAGGTCCCGCATCTCATCGGCGCAGACCTGGGCCAGTTCGACTGCCCGGTCCGCCGTTGCCCCGGCGTAGATGCCCAGCACCCCGCCGTCGTCATAGGGCTCCTGATAGGCGTCGATCGCATAGGCCAGGCCGCGCTCCTCGCGCGCGCTCTGGAACAGGCGCGACGCCATGCCCCCGCCGAGGATTTCCGTGAACAGCCGCAGCGCCGGGATCGCCGGATCGCCCGCCGCCAGCGACGGCAGCTGGAACACCAGATTGGCCTGTTCGATCTTGCGCGTCAGGGCAGCCGTGCCGCCGACGAACGATGCCGCTTCCGGCGCATCGGCGGGCTGGGCCACCGCGTCACCGAACCAGCGCTCGGCAAGGGCCAGCAGCTCGGTCTCGTCGACCGCACCCGACACCGCGACCACCATCCGGTCGGGCGAGTAAAGTCGCGCGCGCCAGTCGCCAATGGTCGTGCGATCGACGGGTTTCAGGCTCGCGATAGACCCCAGGATCGGTCGCCCCAGCGGCTGGCCCGAGAAGGCCATGGTCTGGGCCATCTCGAAGACGTGGTCGTCGGGGGTGTCGAAGGCCTCGGCGATCTCCTGGGCCACGACGTCCTTCTCCCGCTCGATCTCGGCGGAATCGAGCGTGGGGCGGAAGACCAGATCCGATACGACCTGCATGGCCAGACCCAGCGACCCGTGCAGGGCCCGGATCTCGAAACTGGTCCGCTCGTATCCCGTCGCGGCGTTGATCGACCCGCCCTCGGCCTCGATCCGTTCGACGATGTCGCGCGCGCCCATGTCGCCGGCGCCCTTGAAGACCAGATGTTCGAGAAGATGGGACCAGCCCGAACGCGCTTCGGTTTCCCATCTCGCCCCGCCCTTGACCGCCACGGTCAGGGCCAGGGTCCGCAGGCCGGGCATGGGATCGCAGACGACGCGGACGCCGTTGGAAAGCGTGTGAAGGGTCGCAGTCAGGGGATGGGCCTTCTGTATCGGCGAACGAGCACGGCCACATAGAAACCCGCAAGGGCCAGCGCCAGTCCGTACCAGGTCAGGGCGTAGCCGAGGTGGCTGTTGGAGAAGGCGGCCGGCGGGGCCGAGGCGACCAGCGCATCGATCTCCGGATTGGGTGACGTCAGGGCGAACAGGGTGAACTCCGACGGCGCACCGGCCCCCAGTTGCATTGCGATGGCGGCGTTGTCCCGGCCGTAGAAACGGCCGTTCTCCGGCGCCGGGGTCATGCCGCCGGGTGCGGGCGATCGCCGCAGTTCAACCGCCATGGCCAGCGGCAGGGTTGAGTCCAGCACCCGGGGTCGCGCCGAAATGCTGTCGGCGAGGAACCCGCGATCGACGAGGAAGGTCTGGCTCATCCCCTCGGGCACGCAGGCCGAGAGCAACCGGCTGCCCGGCTGGCCGTCGTGGATCGTTTGGAGTTCGACGAACGGGGCCGTCGGCAGGCCGCGACACACCACCAGCGCCTTCCTGAACTCAGGATCGGCGGAGGTCAGCACCTCGGTCAGGAGTGCGGGCGGCAGCTGGGCGGCCGCTTCGGCCTGGGCGATCAGGCCTTCCTTCCAGGCCATCCGTTGCACCTGCCATGTGCCGAGCCCGCACAGGACCAGCACGCAGGCGGCGATGAACAGGGTCAGAAGAATCGGGAAGCGCTTCCTGGCTTCAGTCATCAGTGCGCGCCTGTCCGGCCCGATTGCGCATCTGCAGGGCGATCATCACCCCCTTGCCCGGCCGCATCAGCCCCAGCGACAGACCGACGACCAGCGGCAGGGCGACGATCAGCATGGCCCAGATAGGCGGATTGTAGGCGACCTGGACGAACAGCGCCCCGGACACCACCAGTCCCCCGGCGATCTGCATGATGAAGATCGCGGCCCCGTCGCCGGTGTTCAGCCGGGTGAAGTCGAAGCCGCAGACGGCGCAGCGCTCGACGACCTTGAGGAAGCCAGAGAACAGCGGGCCCTTGCCGCAGTTCGGGCAGCGACAAAGCAAACCGGCGCGGATCGGGTCGATCCGCGCCGGCATTGGGGTGTCAGGTTGGGGCGGACCGCTGTCCAACGCCGTCCCTAGCCGAACGTCACATAGACGAAGGCGAACAGGAACAGCCAGACAACGTCCACGAAATGCCAGTACCAAGCGGCGGCCTCGAAGCCGAAATGCTTCTGCGGCGTCATCTGGCCGGCCAGGAGGCGCAGCAGGCAGACGGCCAGGAAGATGGTGCCCAGCAGGACGTGGAAACCGTGGAAGCCCGTCGCCATGAAGAAGATCGAACCGTACAGGCCCGAGTTGGCGGCTTCCTCGTTGAAGAACAGGTTCTCATGCAGGATGTGCTGATACTCGTAGACCTGAACGGCGGTGAACAGAACGCCCAGGACCACGGTGATGATCAGGCCCATCTTTGCGCCGTTGCGATCACCGACCTGCAGGGCGTGGTGCGCCCAGGTCACCGTCGTGCCGCTGAGCAGCAGGATGACGGTGTTCAAGAGCGGCAGCTGCCACGGATCCAGAACCTCGATGCCCTTCGGCGGCCAGGTCGACCAGGCGGCGGCGGTGTCGGCCCAGTTGGAGACTTCCGGAATGTGGGCGCGGGCCTCGTTGAAGACCGCCATCTCGAAGAACATCCAGAAGAAGGCGGCGAAGAACATCACTTCCGAGGCGATGAACAGCACCATGCCGTAGCGCAGACCGATCGAAACCACGGGGGTGTGATCGCCGTTGCGGCTTTCCTTGATGACATCCGCCCACCAGCCGAAGGCCGAATAGAGCACGCCCGCCAGACCGGCGAAGAACAGCCACGACGTGCCTTCTTCAAGGCCGAAGACGCCCTTCATCCACGCCACGGCGCCGACCATCATCACCGTCACGGCGATGGAGGCGACCAGCGGATAAGGGCTGGGATCGACCAGGTGATAGTCGTGATGCGGAGCGGCGTGGGCCATGCGTCGGATCTCTGAATCGGCGAGAGAAGAAGGGTTTGAACGGGCTATAGCGTCGCCGCTTGGCCCGCGCCAGTGCTGGAAGCTTGATCGTCCGTCACCGGGTAGAATGTGTAGCTGAGTGTAATCTCGTTGACGCCCTCGACCTCGCGGTCATCGACCATCTCGGGCGCGATGAAATACTGCATCGGGAACTGGCGGGTCTCGCCCGCCGCGATCGTCTGATCGTCGAAGCAGAAGCACTCCAGCTTCTGGAAATAGGCGCCTGTCTGTTCCGGCACGACGTTATAGCTGGCGCGCGCCAGGATCGGCTTGTCCGAGGTGTTGGTGACGTCGAAATAGGCGATGCCGGTCTCGCCGATCTTGACCCGCTGGGTGACCTGCTCTGCCTTGAACACCATGGGCAGGCCGCGGACATTGGTATCGAAGCGGATGACCACCTCCCGTTCCAGGGTCTCTGTCGGCGCCTTGTCGGCTCTCATCGTCGTGCCGTTGAAGCCGGTGACCTGGCAGAACATTCGATACAGCGGCACCGCCGCGAAGGCAGCGCCGGTCATGGTGACGACGACGCCCGCGCACAGCAGGGCGATGAACTTCGCGGACCGGGGCGCCGCCATCAGTTGGACGCTTCCGACATAGAGGCCGGCTGAGCCGGCGCCGTCGCCATGGCGCGGTCCTGGGCCGTGCGGGCCGTCAGGTTCGCCTGCATGCGCAGGAAGGTCGTGGTGAAGATCAGAACGATGAAGCCCACCAGCCCCAGGGCGATCCACAGGCTGCGCTTGTTGCGGGCGGCGAGTTGTTCGGGAGTCAGATAGACGGGCATGGTCAGGTTCCGGAAACGACGAAGCTTTCGACCAGAAGGGCCGCGAACAGCGCCATCAGATACAGGATCGAGAAGGCGAACAGGTTCCGCGCTGGTTTGGCCTCGGCGCGGACGTCATACAATGCGGCCTCGCGTCCCACCGCCTCGGCCTTGTCGGGCTCATCCCCCGCCCGCGAACGCCACAGACGCGCGGCGAGGGCGAGGAAGCCCAGCCCCCCGAAGATCGAGACGACCTTGTAGATCATGCCGCCCATGCCGACGAAGCCAGGCGCGACCGCGACCGGCACGAAGATCAGGCTGTAGATCAGGATCTGCAGCCGGGTCGATTTCGCGCCCCTGGCCACGGGCATCATCGGGATGCCCGCCTTGGCGTAGTCGCCGGCCGAATACAGCGCCAGCGCCCAGCTGTGCGGCGGGGTCCAGAGGAAGATGATGGCGAACAACAGCCACGCCTGCCACGGCGCCGAGCCGGTCGCCGCGGCCCAGCCGATCACGGGCGGGAAGGCCCCGGCGGCTCCGCCGATCACGATGTTCTGGGGCGTCCGGCGCTTCAGCATCATCGTGTAGAAGACGGCGTAGTAGACGATGGTCATGGCCAGCAGACCGGCCGCGAACCAGTTCGTGTTCATGCCCAGCAGCATGACCGAAAAGACCGACAGGACGATGCCGAACGTAATGGCGTCGTTGCGCTTCAGGCGCCCCGCCGCGACGGGGCGTCCGCGCGTGCGACGCATCAGGGCGTCGGTCTCGCCCTCGATGGCCATGTTCAGCGCCCCTGCCGCGCCGGCGCCCACGGCGATGCACAGGATGGCGATGGCGGCGACCACTGGATTGATCGCGCCCGGCGCGACGACCAGTCCGGTCGCGGCGGTGAACACAACCAGCGACATGACGCGCGGCTTCAGCAGCTGGAAGAAGTCTTCCGGCTGGGTGGTCGACGGGGCGTTGAGTTCGGCTTGGGTCATCAAATGAGAGGGGCCGCCTCCCGGGATCGGAAGGCGGCCCTCATCCTAACACGGACAGGAAAGGCCTAGTGGCTGTCGTCCTTGACCACCGGCAGTTCGTTGAACTGGTGGTGGGGCGGGGGCGACGACAGGGTCCACTCCAGGGTGGTGGCGCCTTCACCCCAGGGGTTGGCGACGCCCGGACGACGACGCACGGCTGCCTCGACCAACATGACCAGGAAGACCACCACGCCGGCGACCGTGATCAGATAGCCGAACGAGGAGACCTGGTTCCACAGGGTATAGGCTTCCGGATAGTCGATGTAGCGGCGCGGCATGCCCTGCAGACCCAGGAAGTGCTGCGGGAAGAACACGATGTTCACGCCCACGAACATGATCCAGAAATGGGTCGCGCCCAGGAACTCGTTGTACTTCACGCCGAACATCTTCTCGAACCAGTAGTAGAAGCCGGCGAAGATCGCGAATACGGCGCCCAGCGACAGCACGTAGTGGAAGTGGGCCACGACGTAATAGGTGTCGTGCAGGCTGTAATCGATGCCGGCGTTCGACAGGACCACGCCGGTCACGCCGCCGACGGTGAACAGGAAGATGAAGCCGATGGCCCACAGCATGGGGGTCTTGAAGCTGATCGAGCCGCCCCACATCGTGGCGATCCACGAGAAAATCTTCACGCCTGTCGGCACCGCGATGATCATGGTCGCGGCGATGAAATAGGCGCGCAGGTTCACGCTCATGCCGACCGTGTACATGTGGTGCGCCCACACGATGAAGCCGACGAAGCCGATGGCGACCATGGCGTAGGCCATGGCGAGGTAGCCGAAGACGGGCTTCTTCGAGAAGGTCGAGACGATGTGCGAGATGATGCCGAAGCCTGGCAGGATCAGGATGTACACCTCGGGGTGACCGAAGAACCAGAACAGGTGCTGGAACATCACCGGGTCGCCGCCGCCGGCGGGATCGAAGAACGAGGTGCCGAAGTTGCGGTCGGTCAGCAGCATGGTGATGGCGCCGGCCAGGACGGGCAGCGACAGCAGCAGCAGGAACGCGGTGATCAGCACCGACCAGGCGAACAGCGGCATGCGGTGCAGGGTCATGCCCGGCGCGCGCATGTTGAAGATGGTGGTGATGAAGTTGATCGCGCCCAGGATCGACGAGGCGCCCGCGACGTGCAGCGAGAAGATCGCAAGGTCCATGGCCGGGCCGGTGTGCCCCATGGTCGACAGGGGCGGATAGATTGTCCAGCCGCCGCCGAAGCCCTTGCCTGGGCCGCCGTCGACGAACATCGACAGGCACAGCAGCACCCAGGCCGAGACCAGTAGCCAGAACGAGATATTGTTCATGCGCGGGAAGGCCATGTCCGGCGCGCCGATCATGATCGGAACGAACCAGTTGCCGAAGCCGCCGATCATGGCGGGCATGACCATGAAGAAGATCATGATCAGGGCGTGGGCCGTGACGGTGACGTTGTAACCGTGCTTCGAGGCTTCAACGATGCCCAGCTGCTGGATGATGCCGCCTTCGACGAAATACTGGATCCCCGGCTCGGCCAGTTCCAGACGAATCAGCCCGGACAGGAAGCCGCCCACGATGCCCGCCATGATGGCGAACAGCAGGTACAGGGTGCCGATGTCCTTGTGGTTCGTGGACAGGAACCAGCGGGTGAAGAAGCCCGGCTTGTGGTCGTGCTCCGCGTGGGCGTCGTGGCCCGGCGTTGCGTGAGTGTCGGCGGTGATGTCGGTGGCCATGTCGGTCTCTGGCTCGCGGTTACTGGGCGGCCGGGGCGGCGGCGGCGGGAGCCGTCGCAGCGGGAGCGGTTCCGGCGGCGGGAGCCGTCGGCGTGGTTGCAGTCTGGGCGGTCGGGATCGCGGCCGGAGCCGCGGCGTCGGTCGCCGTGGTCGCGCCGGTCGTGCCGGCCGCGACCTGGGCGGCGGTGCCGCCCGGAGCCTCGGCGGCCGTGGCCGGAGTCATCGAGCCGCCCTTGGAGGCGACCCAAGCCGCGAACTCGGCCTCGGTCACGACATTGATCTGGATCGGCATGAAGGCGTGATCGACGCCGCACAGCTCGGAGCACTGGCCGTAGAAGACGCCGGTGCGCTCGGCGCGGAACCAGGTCTCGTTGACCCGACCCGGGACGGCGTCGGTCTTCAGACCGAAGGCCGGCAGGGCGAAGGCGTGGATCACGTCGGCGGCGGTCACAAGCACGCGGACGGTCTTGCCGACCGGCACCACGATCGGCTCATCGGCGGCCAGGCGATAGGGGACGTTCTGCGCCCGGGCCTCGTCTTCCGGCAGCATGGCCGAGATGTATTCGGCGATGCCCTGGTCAGGGTACTCATAGGCCCAGTTCCACTGGTTGCCGGTGGCCTTCACCGTCAGGTCCGGGGTCGGCATGTCGTGATAGGCGAACAGCAGGCGGAACGAGAACAGCGAAATCCCGACCAGGATCATGACGGGCAGGACCGTCCAGATGATCTCGATCAGGGTGTTGTGGCTCCACTTCGCCGGCACCGGATTGGACTTGGCGTTGTAGCGGATCACGATCCAGATGATCAGGCCCAGCACCAGCACGCAGATCGCAGTGATGATCGGCATCAGGATCGCATCGTGGAAGATGTGCGCCTCATGCTTCAGCGGCGAGGCGGCCGGCTGGAGGCCGATCCCGCCCGGCGTCGGCTGGCCCATCAGATCCTGCGCCCACGTCGGTGTGGCGAAGAAGACGGCGAGCGATGCGGAGGCCAGAACGCCACCGGCCTTGCTCAGGGCTCGATTGCCCAGTCCCATGCGAGAAATCCTCATCAAAGTCATCTGCATCAAGTATTTGCGATCCACTCGCATATACCTGGCCGGGCTCTCGGGAGACGCGGCGTTTCAGGGCCGGTCCATATCGCCCCGGTTCGCGGTTGCCAAGCGATTGGGCGTCGCATGCGCGATTTCGTAGCGCCGCAGCGACGGCGCGGGATTCTTAAATCGCTGTCATGTTTGAACAGCTACCTTGCAACGACAGATACCTTGCGATAGCCTATGAAAATCAAAGGAGGTGTTCGGACATGCCGGAAACCATAGAGATTCAGTTGAAGAAGGGGGTGTTGGGACTGTGTGTCCTGGCGCTCCTGGCCCGCGCCGACAGCTATGCCTACGAGATCGCCAGCCGCCTGTCGGATGCGATCGACATGGGCGAAGGCACAATCTACCCGCTCATGCGCCGCATGCAGACCGACGGGTTGGTGGAGACCTATCTGGTCGAATCATCGTCAGGGCCGTCGCGCAAATACTATCGGCTCAGCCCGGCCGGCCGCGATGCGCTGGCCGCCCAGTCCGCCGAATGGACCCATTTCACCCGCGCCGTGGACGCCATCGTTGCGAACGATGCGCCCGTTGCCGCTGCCCCCCCCGTCGTCGCTGAGCCTGGAGAGCCCGCATGACCCGTACAGAATTCCTCAGTCGACTGAGACAGGGCCTTGTCGGCCTGCCGATGTCCGTGGCCGCCGATATTGTCGCCGACTACGAGACTCACTTCGCCGACGGCGCCGCCGCCGGTCGTTCCGAGGCTGAAGTGGCGACCGCGCTCGGTGATCCCGCCCGGCTCGCCCGCGAACTCCGCGCCGAAGCCGGCGCGCAGCGCTGGCATCAGGAGAAGAACCCCTCCGCCGCCGCCGCCGCCGTGTTCGCGGTGCTGGGCCTGGGCGCTATCGACATCCTGATCCTCCTGCCCATCCTGATGGGTGTGGTCGGAGCCCTGTTCGGCGTCGGCATCGCGGTCATCGCCGTCTTTGTGACCGGCGGCGGCATCATGGTCGGCGGTCCCTTCATGGACATCCCGGGCGGCGCCGGCGCCGCGATCCTGGCGGGCCTCGGCCTGATGGCCGGAGCCACCTCCGCAGGTGCGCTCCTGGCCGTGGTCACAATCGGCCTGGTCAACGCCCTGGTCTGGTTCGCCCGCCTCCACTACCGCCTGCTCAAGCCCGCGCTCGAGCCCCAATCCAACACCGTCACGGGAGATCCCGCATGATCCGGACCCTTCTCATCATCGCCGCCGCCGCTCTGGTTCTGGCCACGGCTTCTCTCGGCGGCGCCTTCGCCCTCGGCGGTCGCGACATGGCCCGCCACGGCTGGGAGTGGACCTTCCGCGACCGGGACGGCGACACTGTCTCGTTCGAGCGGGACGACGGCACACGCGGTCCCGATACAACCCGGACCCTGGAGTGGACCGGCGGCCAGACCCTGACTGTCGATCTGTCGGCCGACGTCGAGTACGTCCAGGGCGATACGCCGGGCGTCACCGTCACCGGTCCGGCGCAACTGGTCGAGAGGGTGCGACTGGTCGACGGCCGACTGACCTGGGCGGAAACAGACGGGACCAACCACGAGACGGTCGTCTTCGGCCGCAACGAGCACGGTCGGGGCATCTGGGTTCATTCCGAAGAGGTGAAGATCGTCGTCACCGCTCCGAACATCAACACCTTCAACGTCGAGGGCTCGGCCAGCGTCCTGCTGCGCGACTATGATCAGGACACTCTGTCGGTCGACATCTCGGGCTCAGGCGAGGTCTCGGCGACGGGCCGAACCCGAGCTCTGGAAGTCGATATCTCCGGTTCCGGCGACGCCGATCTGGGCTCGCTCGCAGCCACCGACGCCAACGTTGCTATCGCCGGTTCGGGAGACGCCGTCGTCGCCCCGACCGGCCGGGCCGACATCACCATCGCCGGTTCGGGCGACGTGGTGCTGAATACGCGGCCCGCGACGGTCAATCAGCAGGTCTCGGGTTCGGGCGAGGTGGACTTCGCCAGCATTTCCACCACCATCACGACCAGTCGGGAGGTTGCCTTGGCGCCAGGCGTCTCGGTCAGCACGAGCAACACCGAGCCCGGGCGCTGAGCGCGACCAAAATCCTCCCCTTTAGGGGGAGGTGGCGCGGCGCTTCTTCAGCGTCGTGACGGAGGGGGCCAACTCAGACCTTGCGTCTGCGGCTGGCCCCCTACACCAATCCGTGGTCGATGGCTCCCCATCGGGGGAGGATTGGCGCGAACCCGCGCAGCGCCTACTTGTACCTCCATGACTCTCCACATCCCCCCGCCGCCCCTGCTCGAAACCTCGGGGGTCGATCCCGTCGAGGCCCTCTCCATCCTCCGGGGCGCGCTGCAGGGCGCCGATGACGGCGAACTGTTCCTCGAACGCTCCGAGTCCGAATCGCTGCAGTTCGACGACGGGCGGCTGAAGTCGGCCGCCTATGACGCCACCGAGGGGTTTGGCCTGCGGGTCGTGGCGGGCGAGACCGCCGGCTATGCCCATGCCAATGAGATCTCGACCTCCGCCCTGCGCCGCGCGGCAGACTCGGCGGCCCTGGCCAAGTCAGGCCATGCGGGCGTCGCCGCGGAAGGGCCCCGGGCCACCAATCAGAAGCTTTACGACGCGGTCGACCCCCTCGCCTCGCCCGCCTTTTCCGACAAGATCGCCCTGCTCCAGGAGATCGACGCCTGGGCCCGGGCGCGTGATCCGCGGGTGGTGCAGGTCTCGGCCTCGATCGTCGGCGAGCGCCGGGCGATCGAGATCCTGCGGGCCGATGGCCTGACGGTGCGCGACGTGCGGCCGCTGGTGCGGCTGAATGTGTCGGTCACGGTCGAGCGCGACGGCCGTCGCGAGACCATGTCCTCGGGCGCCGGTGGCCGCGCCGGTTTCGAAAGCTGGATCGCCCCGGAGCGCTGGCAGGCCCAGGTGGATGAGGCATTGCGCGGCGCCCTGGTCAATCTGGAGGCCGTCGACTGCCCGGCCGGCGAGATGGATGTGGTCCTCGCCGCCGGCTGGCCCGGTGTCCTGCTGCACGAGGCCATCGGCCACGGCTTCGAAGGCGACTTCCACCGCAAGGGCTCGTCGGTCTTTTCCGGCATGATGGGCAAGCGGGTCGCCGCGCCGGGCGTGACCATCGTCGATGACGGCTCCATCGCCGGACGTCGCGGGTCCCTGTCGGTCGACGACGAAGGCACCCCGACCTCGCGCACCGTCCTGATCGAGGACGGCATCATGGTCGGGCTGATGAATGACCGGCTGTCGGCGCGTCAGCTGGGCCAGCGCGCCACCGGCAACGGCCGGCGCCAGTCCTTCGCCCACCAGCCCATGCCGCGCATGACCAACACCTTCATGGAGGGCGGCTCGGCCAAACAGGCCGACATGATCGCCTCGACGAAGCGCGGTCTCTACGCGGCCAACTTCGGCGGGGGCCAGGTCGACATCACCAACGGCAAGTTCGTCTTCCAGTGCACCGAGGCCTATCTGATCGAGGACGGCAGGATCACCGCTCCTGTGCGCGGCGCGACACTGATCGGCGACGGGGCCACGGCCCTGACCAATGTCTCGATGATCGGCGACGACTTCGCCTTCGACCCCGGCGTCGGTGTCTGCGGCAAGGCGGGCCAGGGCGTGCCCGTGGGCATCGGCCAGCCTTCGCTCAAGATCGGCGGCCTGACGGTGGGCGGCACGGCCGTCTGACGCCCATACCCATCATCAGACGCGCCGATTCCCTCGATCGAATCAAGGCGCGGCTCTACTGAAGCGCCTTTTATCCATCGCTGTCTGAATCGGCTTTACACTTCTCCCCGTGCGTCCCGGGAACTGAGGAGATCGTGAGTTGGCCGGACGCTTCGGACGCTTCGGACGGTGTTTTGGAGTCCGGTCAGGGCTCGACCTTCCAGTCCGGGCCCCGAACGTCCAGCCCTTCGGCCTCCAGCTGGTCCAGCACGCCTCCCGATTCGGCGAGCAACCGCAAAGGCGCCACGGCGAGGGTCACGCCAGGCGCATCCAGCGCCTTCGACAGGGCCGTGAGCCACTGCCCCCTCAGTTGCGGCCCGATCGCCGGGTCGCCCCAGGGCCAGCACTGGCCCAGTGCGACATCCAGCGGATTGCCGATCACCTCGGCCACGCGCAGACCGCGCCAGTCATCCGCCCGTTCGGCGAAAAGACCATCGCCCTGCTCCGCCGCGCCGATGCTGGCCGCCATACAGGGTTCGTAGGCCGAAGGGGGTTGGGTGATCAGATTGTCGATGATCTCGTCCCCCCGCACGAAGCCCACGGCCTCGCCCTCCACATCGGCCCGCCGCGCCGCGCCACGGACGACATCGTCCGCGTCCCGTCCCCCCCGCACCAGGCCGGCCTTCTTCAGCAGGTCGTCGCTGGTGATGAGGAAACTCCGGCGGGGCCAGTCCTCGTTGCGTTCCCCGGCCATCACCGCCTCCAGGCGCGCTTGCAGAGCGGCCGGCAGATGGTCCGCCGAAGTGGTCTCGTCGGGCAGCCTCGTAATCGTGCGACTGCGCCAGATCAGACGCATGAAGTCGCTGGCCGAGACACGGGCGTAGGGAGGATACAGGATCCGGTCGGCCCGTCCGGTCGCCTCCTCCAGCGCTTCGGGCCGCCACTGGAAATCACGCGGCAGGCCACGGATCGATCCGACCAGAATGACCGTCGAGCCGCCCCGCTCCACCGTCCACATCGGCGCTCCGGCCCGGCGCGCGGTGACCACGATGTCGTCGACCCGGTCTTCCTCCTGGGCCGCGACTGCGTCCTGGGCAAGGGAGGGCGTTGCCCCTGCCAGGGTCGCGATCAGCACCAGTCCGGTCAGCCATTGTCTCATGTTCGAATTCCCTGCCCGATGTCGAACTGGACCATCCGCAGCGGTTGTGGCTCAAGCGTGGCGGTGGCGACGGAACCGTACCGCCAACGTCGAGTTTCGCTCTCGCCTTTCCTTGTCCAGGTCCCGCCCGTCATGGCCCACCCCCTGTCCCGCACAGATGTCCGCCTTGGCCTCGCAGCCCTGGCGCTGGCTGGACTCATCGGCGCCGGGGCCTTCATCCTGGGCGGATCGGAGACCGGCCGGTCGTTCGGACGCGGCCTCGCCATCGCCGTCATCCCTGCGGTCGAGCCCGAGGTCCTGCCCGGCGAGACGATGGAGGTCGGGGCCTTGAGCGACGGCTTCGACCGGGCGGCTCTCGAACGGGTCGCAGAACTCCCACTGGACGACACCCTGCCTTCGCCCGCCTGGGTCGGCGACGAATCACTGGGGGACCCAACGCCCCGAATGCCCATGCCGACGCCCGTCAGCCCGAGTCGGGTCGTCGAAGTCGCTGGACCATCGACCGATCCCCTGGCCGACGGGTCGCGCGCCTTCGGCTTCGACCAGCCCCGCCCGGACTATGCCGCCGAACGCGCCCTGCGCTGGGGTCGGATGGAACCGGCGGAACGGCAAAGTGCAACCGCCGAAACCGGGAATGAAGGCGGTGATGCGCCACAGTATTCGCCGCAATAAGCCATGAAGATTGCAACGCTGTAATGCTGTCGAAGATGTAATCCACCTGTCCCGCTTGTAACTGGAGATGAATGCGGCCGGTCGTCACACCTTCCCCCAGCAACGAGGGGAACCCCAGGCGATGACCAAGACCATTCTTCTGGCCACGACGGCCATACTGTTCACAAGCGGCAGCGCCCTCGCGCAGACCACGCCCGCGCCGTCGGAGGCGGCCAATCCGCCCCAGGCCGCCGCCGGCCAGCAGGGCGTCCTGGTCTTCACCCCCGACTTCTTCGCCGACCAGCGCCCGAACACGGCGCTCGACATGGTCAACCGCATTCCCGGCTTCTCGGTCCAGGACGGCGACGGTTCGCGCGGCTTCGAAGGCGCGGTTGGCAACATCCTGATCAACGGCGCCCGCCCGGCCTCCAAGAACGACGCCGGCTCCTCGGTGCTGGGCCGTACCCTGGTCGCCCAGGTCGAGCGCATCGAACTGGTCCGCGGCGGCGCCCCCGGCATCGACATGCAGGGCTATTCCGTCGTCGTGAACGTCATCACCAAGACCCAGTCCAGCCGTGAGCACATCCTTACCGGCACGGCCTTCCTGTTCGAGGGCGGCCAGGACGCCGCCAACGGCAGCTATCAGTTCACGGCCCGCGACGGCGACCGGGTCATGGGCTTCACCCTGTCGGACGGCGTCAGCGTCAGCGATTCCAACGGTGTCGGCCGGGTGACCCGCACCCGCCCCGACGGTACGGTCCTGCGTGACGAAGGCTATTTCAACGACCAGCAGGGCGGCGGCCAGAGCATCCGGGGCAACTACGCCAACGCCTTCCTGGGCGGCAAGATCGACCTGACAGCCCGCCTCGGCCAGTTTGACTACAGCCAGTGGAGCCGCCAGGACGCCCCGAACGTCCTGCGCGAGAACGGATACGACGAGGACGAGACCAACGGCGAGGTCGGCGTGGTCTTCACCCATCCCCTGCGCACCGGACTGGTTTCCGAGACCCGCTTCATCCGCGAGTGGAATGAGTTCGACAGCGCCTCGGTGTCCTCCACCCGCCTGGGTGCTGTCACCAGCCCGGAACAGCGTTTCGAGTCTACCGGAAACGCGTCCGAGACCATCCTGCGATCCCTGCTGCGCTGGGAACGGTCGTCCTCAATGACTGTCGAGGCCGGCGGCGAGGTCGCTTACAACATGCTGGAGGTCGAACAGGCCTTCAGCGTCGGCGGCGTCGGCGTGCCTCTTCCGTCGGCCTCCGTGAAGGTCGAAGAGACGCGCGGCGAGGCTTTCGGCAAGGCGACCTGGCGCGTGCGTCCAAACCTGACCGTCGAGGGCGGCCTGCGCCTGGAAGGCTCGACCATCACGCAATCGGGCGACGCCAATCAGGAGAAGAGCTTCTTCTTCGCCAAGCCGCGCGTTCAGATCACCTGGACCCCGCGTCCGCAGAACCAGGTCCGCTTCCGCTTCGAGCGCGAGCTGGGCCAGCTCGACTTCGGCGACTTCGCCGCCTCTTCAGAGCTGGAAGACGAGAACGTCTTCGGCGGCAACGTCGACCTGGAGCCGGAACAGCGCTGGATCTCTGAGATCACCTACGAGCGCCGCTTCCTCGGCGACGGCATCGTCTCGATCGGCTACCGGCACGACGAGATCATCGACGTCATCGACCGCCTGCCCCTGCCCGGCAACCTGTCGGCGACCGGCAACATCGGCGACGGCACCCTGGACCAGCTGGCCGTCAACGTCGTGGTTCCGCTGGACTGGACAGGCTTCTCCGGCGGCCAGTTCCAGTTCCGCAACACCTGGAACAAGACCGAAGTCACCGATCCAACCACGGGCCTGACGCGCCCCATCTCCCAGGTCCGTCCGTCCCAGCCGGGTTTCACCATCTCCCAGGACATCACGAGCTGGAAGCTGAACTGGTCGGTCACCTATCTCGATAGCCTGCAGCAGATTTCCTACGACCCGGACCAGACCTCCGGCTTCCGGGGCCACGATTATCTGGAGGCTTTCGCCGAGTACAAGCCGACCCCGACCCTCTCGATCCGGGCCCAGGTCAACGTCTGGAACGACTTCGTCGTCGAGCGGACGGTCTTCGCGAACCGGACCGCCGCGCGCCCGATCGACTATGTCGAACTGCGCCCCGTCGATCCGCGCACCTTCTGGCAGATCCGCGTCCGCAAGACTTTCTGAGGGACCCAGCCACATCATCGCCGCGAATATTTCAGCGATGTAATCCACCTGTCCCGCTTGTAACTGGCGGTGAACGAAGCCGGCCGTATGGGTCCTCTCAGGGAGAGGAAACCCATATGACCAAGGCGCTCTTGCTGGCGACGACGATCCTCGTCGCGGCTCCGTTCACCGCCGCTGCCCAGGCGCCCGCCGTCGATGCGGCGCAACAGGGCGTCCTCGTGTTCGAACCCGCCTTCTTCGCCGACAGCAGTCCGAATACGGCGCTGGACATGATCGCCCGCCTGCCGGGCTTCGGCCTGGACACGGGCGACACTGACACCCGGGGTTTCGCCGGGGCGGCCGGTAACGTCCTGATCGACGGAAACCGCCCCTCGTCCAAGTCCGACAGTCTGGATGGAATCCTGCGTCGCATCTCGGCCGCCAGCGTGGAGCGGATCGAGCTGATCCGGGGCGGGGCTCCGGGCATCGACATGCAGGGACGTTCGGTCATCGCCAATGTGGTGCTGAAGCGCACGGTCCAGATCCAGACCGTTCTGGAAGCCAAGACCTACGTCTATCCTGACGGCTATCTGGGGCCGGTGCTGCAGGCGTCCTGGTCGCGGCGTGAGGGCGAGAACCAGCTGGAGGCCTCGCTCAGCGCCACCACCGACCGGACCGACGACACCGGCGACGGCTATCGGCGGCGCTATGACGCGGCGGGTGTCGCGATCCAGACCGCCGAGCTCGACCGCTGGGACCGGTTCCGCAACGTGCGGGGCACGGCCGCCTGGCAGGGACTGGCCGGTGGCGGCCGCTTCAGGGTCAACGGCGTGCTGGGCTGGAACCAGGCCGAAAACTCGATCGATACCTTGATCCGCACCGGAGCCGGCCGGGACGAAAGGGTCGAGAACGAAGGCGACGAGGTGGAGGCGGAACTGGGCCTGAACTGGGCCCGTGCATTGGGGGAGCGGACGGAAATCGAACTGACCGGCCTCCAGCGCTACGAGGTCGACACCGACGAATCCCGCTCCGTCTCCGGCCTGAACCGCGTCGCCTTCGGCGGCGAGGGAACCGCCGGCGAAACCATCGGCCGAATCGTTCTGCGGTTGCGTCAGTCGGATCGCTGGGCCTTCGAAGGCGGCGGCGAGGCGGCGTACAACTTCCTCGACAGCGCCACGACCTATGCCGAAAACGGCGTGCCCGTCCCCCTGCCGTCGGCCTCTGTGAAGGTCGAGGAGCTGCGCGGCGAGGTCTTCGGCCAGACGACCTGGCGGCCCGGCCCGCAACTGACGGTCGAGGCTGCTCTTCGCGTCGAGGTGTCGGAGATCAGCCAGTCGGGCGACTCAGACCTGAGCGAGACCTTCGTCTATCCCAAGCCGCGCCTTCAAGTGACGTGGAATCCGATCGCCGATCACCAGTTCCGCTTCCGCGTCGAACGCGAGGTGGGCCAGCTCGACTTCGGCGACTTCGTCGCTTCGGCCGACGTTGATCTGAACCAGGTCGAGGGCGGCAATCCGGAGCTGGAGCCGGGTAAGGTCTGGACCTATGAGGCGGTCTACGAACGCCGCTTCTGGGGCGAGGGAGCCCTCACCGTCACCTTGCGTCGCCACCAGCTGGAAGACATTATCGACGTCATCCCCCTGATCGGCGGGTTCGAGGCGGTCGGCAACATCGGCGACGGCTGGTCGAACCAGCAGCAGGTCGTCCTGACCCTGCCCATGGATCGTCTGGGCCTGTCCAACGCCCGGCTGTCGGGACGCGTCAGCTTCGACCAGTCCCGCGTGACCGATCCCCTGACCGGCGAGGAGCGCCGTATCGGCGGACGGCTTCCGTTCGGATGCGGTGTCGAGTTCAACCAGGACCTTCGCGGCGGGCGCTGGTCCTGGGGCTTCGAACACGGCTGCAATGTCGACGACCCGATCCAGTATCGGGTCCGTGAGGTGCGCTATTTCGAGGACGAGCCATTCGTGACCGTCTACGGCCAGTGGAAGCCCCGTCCCGATCTGACCGTCCGTCTCGACGTCGGCAACGCCACGGACCGTGAGCAACGCCGCGAACGCTTCGTCTATTCCGGCCCCCGCAACAGCGCCCCCCTGTCGTTCCGCGAGGAGCGGGGCACGACGATGAGCCCGTGGCTGTTCATCCAGATCCGCAAGACGCTCTGAGATCGTTGGGGCGGTATCCAGAAGGACGCCGCCCCGATCTTTCTCACTTCACGCCGCGCATCATCCACTTGATACCGGGCGACAGGACCAGCAGCAGGCCGCCGATCGCGACGCCCCAGATGCCGATGGTCTGGAACACGCCGGAATAGGTAGACAGCGCCAGTTCCGGATTGGTCACGACCCCGCCGACAGTCTCGGTCGCCGTCGACTTGGCTACGATCCCGGCGATGATGTGCGCCAGGGCCGAAGCCATGAACCAGGCCCCCATCATCATGCCGACCATCTTGGGCACCGACAGTTTGGTGATCATCGACAGGCCGACCGGCGACACCATCAGCTCGCCGATCGAGTGCAGGAAATAGGCCAGGAACAGCCAGATCAGCGGCACCTTGTAGAGGTCGTTGGCTTGGGTGTTGGCGGCCCAGACCAGCAACAGGAAGCCCGCGCCGACCGAGACCAGGCCCAGGCCGAACTTGACCGGGACGTTGGGCTCCAAACCCTTCTTGCCGAGCCACAGCCACAGAGCGGCCAGGATCGGACCGAAGACGATGATCGTGCCCGGGTTGAAGGTCTGGGTCATGGCGGCATTGAAGCCGTTCGGCATCGAGGTCGACTGGTCGGCGAACAGGGTCAGGCTGGAACCCGCCTGTTCGAACAGAGTCCAGAATAGCACCGAGAACATCGTCAGGATGATCGCCGCCAGCATGCGCCAGCGACCGTCGCCCTTGATGAAGACGATTGAGTACAGCAGCAGGCCGGCGAAGATGGTCGGCACGAGATACAGCAGCGAGGCCTCGACGGCGTCGTGCTGCTGGACGATCAGCCACATCGGGATTACGGCCAGGATGCCCAGAATGTAGATCCAGGCCTCGCGCGGGATGCCCAGCGTCGTCTTGCCCAGCTGCGCGGTCGCGGGCGGATCGGCACGGTTGCCGAGCCAGGACTGACCGACCCAGAAGGTGATCAGGCCCGCCAGCATGCCGATGCCGGCGAGGCCAAAGCCGTATTTCCAGCCGTATTTGATCCCCAACCAGGCGCAGACCGCCGAGGCCAGGAACGAGCCCAGGTTGATGCCGACGTAGAAGATGGTGAAGCCGGAGTCCCGGCGCGGATCGCCCTGTTCGTAGAGTGAGCCAACGACGGTGGAGATGTTGGGTTTCAGGAAGCCGACCCCGACCACGATCAGGGCCAGGGCGAAGAACAGCACCGACTGACCTGCCAGATCGACCGTCTTCTCGATCTCATAGGCGCCTGGCGCGATCAGGGCCGGCAGGCCTGCGCGAGCGCCGTCGCCGGTGAAGGCGCCGTCAACCACGGTCCCGGTGGCCGGGTCGGTCGCTGGCGAGGTGGCGGCGGCGACGGAGGCGTCGCTTTCGACTGTCGTTGGCAAGTTGGATACGCGGATGCCTTCGGGCGTCACCTGGATCGGGACGCGCTGATCACCCACCAGGGCGAACAACTGTCGATCGGTGTCGCGGCCCTGGACTTGAATCTCGTAGGACTGACCCTGGTACTGGATGGTCTCGCGGCCACCGGAACCCTCGAAAGCCATCATGCCGTGGCCCGCGACCAGGAGCAGCGCCCCCAGGGTCACCGCCTTACGCGAGCCCAGGAACCGGTCGGCGATGGCGCCCCCCAGCACCGGCATCAGGTAAACAAGCGCGGCGTAGGCGGCATAGATGCCCTGCGCCTCGGCCGAGCCGAACAGGAAATGCTGCGTCAGATACAGGACCAGCAGGGCCCGCATGCCGTAGAAGGAGAACCGTTCCCACATCTCTGTGAAGAACAGGATCACCAGCCCTCGCGGGTGACCCAGGAACTGCTTCTGGGGCGCCGCGGCGCCTCCCCCATCCGTCGCGCTCAAAATCTCACTCCCTAACGCCGCGCCGAACGGGCGCGCTCAAGCCGGCATAAGCAGCACGCCGGGCAAGACCGGACAAGCCTTATGGATAACCGAACCGTCACAAGACGGCGATGAACCGCAGGTGAACCGGGGTTGTCCCACCCCCGCACCGGGATGCAGGCGTGATTGATCACTCCCTGCCCGTCGGGCGGAAGTTGCGGGGAAGCGGACGGAGCCTGGGCGGTCGCCCGGAACCGATGTGGCCCCCTGCTTTCGCGTTACGGGGACCGATTGAGAATTTTCGGCTCGCGCCGGGGCTCCGTCGCGACCGGTTCACGCGAGCGGCCGGTGACGGGCTTCGTGCAGCCTGTGGGGTTTTCGTCGTTTTCGACCCCCACGCTTTGCGCCGCTTAAACCCAGTCCGACCTCGGCCCGCGACGGGCGGAGGGTTTCAGGCCCCTCCGGGCTCCACGGTTTGTCACCCCATGGACAGTCCTGCATCCGCGCCGGTTCGTGCCTCCACAGATCCAGGTCCTCGCCG
>NZ_JANODA010000049.1:0-17094 GCF_031412435.1 Brevundimonas sp. | reverse complement strand
GAGCGTGTCGGGAAGATCGGCGTCCTTGGTCGCGTCTTCAAACCGCGCCTTGATCACGTCCTCGCCACGCTCGACCTCGTCGATCACCCCGCTGTCATCACGGCCCATGAGTTCGCCTCTGATCTCCGCGAACTTGTTGTGGATGCGACCCAGCAGAGACTGGTCATCCTCTGGTTCACCGCCAAAGGTGCGAACTTCGGCCTGGAGCCGGCGGCTGAGTTCTTCGCGCTTGCCGGCGCGCTCCGTGAACAGGGTTTTCAGTTCCGGATTGCTGACGCCTTCGGCCGCATGGCGATAGCCGTTCACGCTATCCAGCGTCGTCTCGATCAGATCGTTGAGCGTCTTGATGGCGCGATGATTGTCGGTGTGCATTGAGGCGTGTCCTTTGTTGAAGGGCCACATAGAACTGCCGACGCTTTACCATGTTCCCAGACAAGGGTTGTTACTCGCGAGCGGGGACAAGTTCGAAAAGGTCGATAGCGGTCATTTGACCCCGGTCGGAGAACCGACACGTGCTCTAAGGCGACCACCCAGTGGAGTCGCATATGGCCGTCGAGACCGTCTACATCATTCAGACCTATGTGCAGGGTCGCGGGAAGGGTCTGAAGGCTGAGCAGCAGCAGGGCTGCAAGTCCGCCGAAGAGGCTCGACGCAAGGCCGAACGTCTCGCACCGTTGCGGCTCGGCGTGGTCGCATTCGCAGCGTCAGCCGACACAGAGATGGGGGACTATGATGAGAACCCCACGATCCTGTTCAAGGCGGGTCAGTTACCGCCCCCCTGGAACGAGGAATAGGCTAGGACTGGCGCGTCGCCCCTTCCTCACCCTCACCGAGACCTCGCACAATGATGACCGACCTCGAACGCATTGATGCGCTTCTCGACATGGTCGATCCTGCTCGCATGCCGAACGAGAGCCGGGGACCGGAACTTACCGTTCTGGGGCTGGCCGTCGCGAAAGCCAAAGGCGGTTATGAGCCGACGAATGCCGGCTGGGTAATGATCGGCAATCGCGGCAGGGCGTTTCAGCCGCGCAAGTAGCCCCTCGCGGTATCGGAAACGAAATGCCGGGCCCCGCTGGCCTGAGCGCGAACGACCGCCAGGGTCGGAAGCGGCCATTACTGCCCCGGCAGGATGGTGACCTTGGCCGGGCAGATCTCGAAGGCATGACGCCGTCACGAATGCGGCGCCCAGCGCCGCATATCCGCCGCAACCCATCAACGGATCGACCCAGGACCCCAATGAATTCAAGGCCCCGCTCTAAATAGAGGCTTTATCCGCGCCCTGGTCTGCGGCGCCCCGATACTGGGGGCATGGGGAGATTGCACGACAGGAACGACGACCGGCCTCTGGCGCAGAGCCCGTCGGGGATGAGCCCGAAGCGCTGGCATGAGCTGCTGGAGCGGTGGCTGGCCGGGGAGCCCACCGGGGTGCTGGCGGCCGAGTACGGGGTCAGGCCAACCTCGATCCATCGCAACGCCTGTGTCCTGAAGATGCGCAAGAAGGACCGGGCGGACGCGGTGCGTCTGGCCAAGGGGCCGCCGCCGGCGGTGGCGGAGGTGCAGGCGGACGGGACTTTGCGGATGACCTGTCGCGACCTGGCGATGACCATCGACAGGCGCGATCCCGGGGCGACGCGCGAGGCGGTGCTGGACGGCCTGTCAGACGCGATCGAGGCGGGTCGGTGGCAGGACGGGCGCGGGCTGGTGACCCTGGGCAAGGGGGTGCTGGACCTTATGGAGCCGGGATGGCGCAAGCCGAAGGTGCGCTGGATCGGGGCGCCGCCGGAGGACGAGGCGAAAGAGGATGAGGCGAAAGAGGTCGCGTCGGCGCCGGTGAAGCTGACGACGGCGCAGCGGGCGCCCGACAAACTTCCCGACGGGGGCGACTGGGCGACCTGGCTGTTCCTGGGCGGGCGCGGGGCGGGCAAGACCCTGGCCGGGGCGATGTGGCTGAGCGACCGGGCGATGGAGGCGTCCGGAGGCCGGCTGGCGCTGATCGGGCCGACCCTGCACGACGTGCGCGAGGTCATGATCGAGGGGGTGTCGGGGATCCGGTCGCTGGCGCGCTGGTCGCGGGCGGACCGGCCGCGGTTCGAGGCGTCGCGGCGCAGGCTGCTGTTTTCGAACGGGGCGGTGGCCCAGACCTTCTCGGCCGAGGACCCGGACAGTCTGAGAGGGCCGCAGTTCTCGCAGGCCTGGGCGGACGAGTTCTGCGCCTGGCCGGCGACGGGCGCGCGCGGGGCGGGGGAGACGCTGGCGTTGTTGCGGATGGGGCTGAGGCTGGGCGCGCTGCCGAGGCTGGTGGTGACGACGACGCCCCGGCCGACGCGGGCGCTGATCCGGTTGCGGGACGAGGCGTCCTGCGTGACCACCCATGCGACGACGGCGGACAATGCGGCGCATCTGTCGCCCGGCTTCCTGGAGGAGCTGACGGCCCGTTACGGCGGGACGCGGCGGGCGGCGCAGGAGCTGGAGGGGCGGGTCGTGGAGATCGACGGCGCCCTGTTCACCGCCGTGATGATGGCGGACTGCCGCGCGCCCGAGGACTTCCGGCCGTGGGGGACCCTGGGGGTGCGGAGCGGCGAGGGCGGGACGTCGATGCCGGCCGGGTTCGAGCGGGTGGTCGTGGGGGTGGACCCGACGACGACGGCGGGCGGCGACGCCTGCGGCATCGTGGTGGTGGGCAGACGGCGGATCGACGGGGTGACGCGGGCGGTGGTGCTGGCCGACCGGTCGGCGCGGGGACTGTCGCCGGACGGCTGGGCGCGGCGGGCCAAGGCGGCGGCCCTGGCCTGGGGCGCGACCTCGATCGTGGCCGAGGTCAACCAGGGCGGAGAGATGGTGCGGGCGGTGTTCAGGGCGGTCGGCTGCGGGACGCCGGTGATCGACGTGCGGGCCTCGGTCGGCAAACGGGCGCGGGCCGAGCCGGTGGCGGCCCTGTACGAACAGGGACGGGTGACGCACGCGGGAGTGTTCGACGCCCTGGAGGAGGAGCTGATGGCGATCGGGGCGGAGGACGACGGCGGCCTGTCCCTCGACCGCGCCGACGCCCTGGTGTGGGCGGTGTCAGCCCTGATGCTGGACGGGGCGGGCGAGGGGCCGAGGATCCGGAGGCTCTAGGAGAGGGGGAAGGTCGGGGGCGGGAGGGGCAGCTGCGTGTCGGCGACGGGCTGTTCGCCGAAGAAGCGGACCAGCAGGGGCGTCACGTCGGGGTGGGCCTCGAACACATTGTGGCCGGCGTTCTCGACGAGGACCTGGGTCCTGTTCCGGAACTGGGCGATGACCTCGGCCTGTTCCTCCAGCGGGGTGCGGCCGTCGAGGGAGCCGGCGACGAGGAGGGCGGGCGTCTCGATGCGGATGGGGCTGCGGAAGTCCTCGCCCAGATCCAGACCCGGGATGGCCCCCAGCAGGTGGGGCATGGGGTAGTTGTGGGCGTCGCCCATGACCGCCGTGCGCGCCTCCTGTTCGACCAGGGCCAGACGGGCGGGGGAGATGCCCGAGGCCATGTCCATCGCCTCCGACATGCCCGAGACGCCGAACACGCGCGAGACGCCGCCGAAGAAGGCGGCGGCGCCGTCCGTCCGCCCGGCGTCGAGGGCCAGATACAGGCCGGGGAGCCGGGCGAGGGTCGGGGGATTGGCGACCAGGGCGGCGCTGATCAGCTGGACTCCGAGGGCCCCCATTTTCAGTTCGACCGGGCCAGCGGCGGAGGCGAGGGTGATCGGGGCCGGGTCGGCGTCCAGCCGGGCATGGACGCGGCGCATCAGGGCCGGCAGGTCGAGGACGGCGGCGCGGGCGACCGGATCCTGACCCAGCACGGCGTCGACCCGGTCGAGGAAGGCGTCGATATGGGCGGGGCGTTTGACCGTCTGGTCCTGACCCTCGAGGCTGGCCAGGGCGACGCGGCCGATCGAGTCCGGATGCCGCTTGAGCACCGACAGGGCCAGGTGGGTGCCGTAGCTGATGCCCCATAGATTGATCCGGTCGACGCCGAGATGGCGACGCAGATCCTCGATGTCATCGGCGCTCTGTTCGGTGGTGTAGCCGGCCATGGCGACGCCGGACCGGGTCCAGTCGACCCAGGCCTTCTGGATGTCGTCGCGGTAGTAGCCCGTCAGTCCCGCGCGGGTCAGGTCGGGGAATGGGCCGGTCGGTTCGGGGCGTGCAGGGATATGGGCGGAGAGGCCTGTGCCGCGCTGGTCGAAGGCGATGACGTCAGCGACGGCGCGCAGGGCCATGAAGATGGGGAAGCGGGGGCCGGTCGCCGCGTCCGCGCCGCTGCCGCCCGGACCGCCCGCCAGATAGACGATCGGCGGGCCCGGGTTCGGCGAGGTCGAGGGGAAGCGGACATAGCCCAGGCGGATCCAGCGCGAACCGGGATCGCGGCGATCCTCGGGTACGTCGAAGAAGCCGCGTTCGGCCGGCGTCGTCTCGCCCGAGCGGCTGGTGAAGGTGAAGGGGCCGGCCGGGGTCTGGGTCTGTGCCAGGGTGCGGCCGGCGAGGCCGAGGGCAGGGAGCGCGAGGCCGACGGCGAGGAGGGAGCGGCGGTTCAGGGATATGTGGGTCATGGCCATACCCAGCCCCAGACCCGCAGGCTTCGCAGCCCCGCTTCGGCCAACGGCGCCGCTGGATCGGCGAACGGCGGCGCATTCCGGCGAACGACGCGATACAGGGTCGCCATGACACGGACGTTGCTTCTCGCACTGATTCTGATCTGGCTCCCCGGCGTGGCGGGGGCGCAGGACTGGGAGGCCTGTCGCGGGTCGCCCGGCGCGTCGGGGCCGGTTCTGGGCGACTGTCGGCCGGTGGAGGGCGTGATCAATCCGCAGGGGCGGGAGCTGTGGCTGCGCGCCGTCGTCGAGCGTCCGGCAGGAGAGGGGCCGCATGCGCTCTATATCGGCGGGATCGCGTCGTCGGAGGTCTGGCTGAACGGCCGGAAGCTGGGCGCGAACGGCCGGCCGGGAGGGTCGGCCGAGGCGGAGGTTCCGGGGCGGTATCAGGTCGCGTTTCCGATCGGCGAGACCGCCTGGCGGGCGGGGGGTAATGAGCTGGTCGTGCGGATGTCGTCGTTTCATGGCGGGCTGCGGCTGGACCAGCCGATCACGGGACTGGTCGTCCATGACTATCCGCTGCCGTCGCGGGCCATCACGCTGGCGGCGACGTTCGCGGCGGCCGGAGCCCTGCTGGCGGCGGCCTTCGGGTTCGGGGTCATCCATGCGCTGAGGCGGACGGGATCCAGCCTGACGCTGGCGGCGATGGCGGGGGTCGCAGGCGCGCAGGCGATCCTGGAGACGCTGAGGACGCTGGTTCCCTATGCCTATCCGGTCCACGTCTGGCGGCTGGTCGGGATCTGGGGGCTGACGGCGGTCTTCGCCCTGCTGCTGGTGTCGTATGTCGGATCGCGGTTCCAGCCCCGGGCGCGGCGGGCGATGATCGGCGTCGCGGCCGTGGGCATGGCCTTGAGCTGGCTGGTTCCCGGGTTCGATCTGAAGACCATAGCCGCCCTGACGGTCGGGGTGGGGCTGGCGGCCGTGGCGGCTTCCGTCGCGGTATCGCGTCGCCAGCCGGGGGCGCGGCTGACCCTGGCCTATCTGGCGGTGTTCGTGGCGGTCGGGCTAGCCTTCCCTGAGGGACTGGTCGACCTGTCCTACTTCCTGTTCGCGGCGGGTCTGGTCCTGCCTCTGCTGATGACCGAGGTGGTGCGGCTGGGGCGGGACGATCAGGAGCGCGAGATCGCCCTGACCCGCGCCGCCGCCCGGCCCAACTGTCTGACCGTGGCCTCGGCGCGCGGGGTGCTGAGGGTCCCGCTGGCGGAGATCGTCGCCGTGGTCGGGGCCGACGACTATGTCGAGCTGAGGCTGGCCGACGGGCGCAGGTTGCTGCACGCGGCGCGGCTGGACCGGCTGGAGACGGAACTGCCGGCCGGGTTCCTGAGGGTGCACCGGTCGGTGATCGCCAACCTGGCCCATGTGCAGGGGTATGAGCGCGACGGCGGGCGCGGGCGGCTGCTGATGGGCGAGGGCGCGCCGCTGCCGATCAGCCGGAACCGGCTGCCGGCGGTGCGGGATGCCCTGGAAGCGCCGGCGGCGTCCGCCATGGCCTAGGCGAACTCCGTCGGCACGTCGTCCACTTCAAGCCCAGGCGAGGTCGAGGAAATCCCTTTGGGGGACAAGCGCCGCGTCTTCGGTCACCAGGTCGATCGGCGTGATGATGTTTGTGACAGGCGCCGCCCCGAAGCTGTGAACGTCCTGATCCGCCTGGACGCTTGAGAGCGCCGTGTGATCCGTATCGAGGGACAGGAAGGCTTCGTGATGAACGGCCAGACCCGGAAGGACCAGGGTGACGTCCATGCCCTTGCCGTGGACCGTCTCGACCCAGGCCCCACTCGAGCCGTCGAACCGGATTCCGCCTGCCCAAAGGGGCGCGGTCAGGGCGATGTGCTCGGGGCTTTCGGAGAAGGAGAACACCAACGACGAACGGGCGACGCCGTTGTCGAGCTGGCCGGTCCAGTAGTTGACGCCCGCAGTGTCGCCGTCCCGGTCGAGGCAGGTCCGGTACAGCAGTTCGACGAAATCCCGGTTGTCCAAGGCGCCGAAGCGAAGGGCGAATTCAGGAGATCCGATGAAGGCGTCGATGACCTGAACGTGGTTCATGCCGCCGTCCAGCAGTCCGATCCACTGCGTAAGCCCAGCGGCGTCCGGCGCGCGGCCAAGAGCGGCGTCATAGAGCCGGGCGATGAACAGGGCCTCCGCGTCCGCGACCCACATCGGACCCGAGGCCGGCTCGCCCATGACGGCCCGATGCTCAGCGCTCTCAGCGAAGACGGCGATCACTTCGGACCGTTGCATGGAAGACAGTTGTCCGGTCCAGAACGAGAGACCCGCAGGGTCGGCCTCGCGGTTCAGGGCATTGCGGTAGAGCAGGGCGACGAACTGTTGATCCGAGAGGCCTCTGAAGATCGCCTGGCCCTCCGCCGAATAGAACAGGGTACCTGCGAGGTGTGAGACAGTGAGGCCCTGGTCGAGCTGTCCGACCAGGTTCGACAGGCCGGCGGAATCGGCCGGGCGGCCCAGGGCGGCGTCGAAAAGGCGCAACGCCCGCAGGGTGTTGCTGTCGCCGACATCGCGCACCAGCACGCCGTCGGCGAAACGCAGTTCCTCAATGCTGACGAGCGTGTCTGCCCCTGTTCCTCCGGGGCCGCCCGACACGGTCGTTTCGCCGACCGCATACTGGCGACGCAGGCCGGTGTAGAGGGCGGCGTCCGCCCCGTCGCCTCCGTCGAGGTAATCGTCGCCGGCGCCCCCGACGAGCCTGTCCGTGCCGCTGCCGCCGAACAGCCAGTCGTTCCCGGCCGCGCCATCCAGGAAGTCGCTGCCAGCATGGCCGAACAGGCTGTCGGCGCTTGCCTGTCCGACCAGATTGTCAGCGCCGAAGCCGAGGCCGTTTTCGATCCGAACCGTGTCGGGAACGATCGCGCCAGTGCGCGTCAGATCGACGGTGCGATCGGTGAAGACGATCCGCTCGATCCCCATCAGGATGTTGCGCGCCGTGCCGCCGCTGACGATGTTCAGGGCGCCGCCCTGGATCGACATCGATGACGCGGAGTAGGCGTAGTTCAGGTGGACCACGTCCTCGCCAGCGCCGCCGTCGATCGTGTTGTTGCCTGCGCCCGGACGGATGAGGTCGTCGCCGCCGCCGCTGTTGATCGTATCGTCACCCGAGCCGGTCGCGATGGTGTCGCCGTCCCTGTTGCCGACGATCACGAGGCCGGTCCCGGCACCGGCGAGATCAACGCTGAATCCCGTGCCCAGCAAGAGGCGCTCGATAGAGGTTCCCTGGCCGATGACGGCCTCGTAAAACCCGCCGCCGCGCACATACATGGATGCGACGAGGTCGATTCCGCCCTGCGCGTTCAGTCGGATCGTGACCGGCTGGGTGTAGAAGAAGCTGGAGGCGGCATAGGCCGTCAAATCCCAGGTGTCGAAGCCGCCGCCTCCATTCACCACAGGGTTTGTCTCAGCCCGGGTCCAGACGAAGGTATCGTCGCTTTCGCTGGAGAGAGGATTGTCGCCGGTCATAAAGGCCCCGAAGATACTCATGACCCACTCCCCACGTGACGGCGCATCAGTAGCATTCGGGCCGTGGAAAAACCACCGTTTCCTTTGTTGCAGGCGGTCGGGCGCGTGTGATCGGGGCTTCCGCCTGGAAAACGGGCCGAGCCGCGATCAGGGCGTCCTGGGCTTTCGTTCAGCGCACCCTGTCCGCGCGGCGGCGGGTCAGCCGAACTCCACCAGAACGTGATCGGCGGCGACCGGGTCCCCCGCCTTCGCGCCCACGACCTTCACCACCCCGTCGCGTTCCGCCTTGAGGATGTTCTGCATCTTCATAGGCTCGATGACGGCGACGGTTTCGCCGGCCTTGACCTCCTGGGCAACCGCCGGATCGACCCCGGCGATGATGGAGAAGGAGATCGCCTCGGGGATCAGAGCCAGGGCGATGACGGTCCCAGCCAGCAGATCACGGCGCGGATTGGAGAGCCACTGCTGGCGCGCCGAAGCGATGAGGATCATGGGTTCAGTCTGTCGGTTGAACGGCTCGCGCGCGGCGATGCGTCGTTCTCATTCCTGATGGATCGACGCCCGGGGCAGCCACCCGTCGCGGGGTCCTGATGACATCTGTGCAGATGCAGCAATTCGGCCGTCGGGCAACCGTCGGACGGTGCGCCGTGGCTGGATCAGGTCGGACGCGGCGGATGTCGCCGGGGTAGCCGTAAGTCAGGAGGGCGTGTCGTCATCGCCAGACTTCCGTGACATCCTGAAGCTTCACAGTAACGGAGGCCGCCTCAGGGCTCTCGCCACCCGGTTGCGATCCAGTGTAGGTTATCAGGCATACTACTCAGGGTCCGATTAAGTTCGGCTTAAGCGCAAGTCCCCAAGCTGGTCTTTGGGTGAGGGACTATGTCTGAACAATCAGCACTGACACGTGCGCAACTGCTTCGCATTCTGCTTTTCGCGATCGTCGCCGTCGCTACGCTGATGTTGTCCGTAGGAGGGATGGTCGCCTATTCGGCTGCCGTTCTCGACGACGTGAGCATTCAAAATCAGGTCAGGCTGACGGAACGGCGAGTAGAGCGGCGTCTGAGGGCTCTGCACGTAAATGTGACGTCTGCGACCGTCTGGAACGAGGCCTATGCGAGGACGCTCGCCGGCGATCTGGACTGGATGCAGGCCAACTTCGGCGACTACTACGCGGACTACATGAACCATGAAGTCACCGTGGCGCTCGATGGCGACGGGAAGGCCATCTACGCGTCCCGTGACAGCGAACAGGTTTCGCCAGAGGCTGAACAGGCCTTCCTCCAGGCTGTGCGGCCGCTCGTCGACGAAGTTCGACGAAGCCCGAAGTACCGACCGTCCGGACAAGGCAGGACGACCTTCGGGCTGGACGCGGTGAGTACGCGCGATGCGGTCATACAGGTCGGGCCGGAGCCCTACTTCGTCGCAGTTTCGAGCGTGGTTCCCGAGGACGCCGCGCATGATCGTCCCGGTGGAATGGACCCGATCGTCATCTCGGGGGTCAGGGTCAGGACCTTTATCGGAACGCTGGCGGAGGACCTCATGCTGTCCGATCCCCGGCTCCTTCCTGCGACCGCCCCCCGCGCGCCCGCGCAGCTGCCGCTCGTGGACGCCGACGGCAGGGTCATCGGCATTATCGGCTGGACGCCGGACCGTCCGGGCGGCGCGCTCCTCCTCGGCGCCATACCGGGACTGTCCGCGCTGGTCGCGCTTTTGCTGGCTTCGCTCCTGTTCGGGGGCGTGCGCGTGTACCGTCTGGTCCGCGATCTTGCCCACAACGAAGAGGCCCTGGACCGGTCGCTCGCCGAGGCGGAAGCGGCCAACGCGGCCAAGTCGCAGTTCCTGGCCAATATGAGTCACGAGTTGCGGACGCCGCTGAACGGCATCATCGCGATGAGCGAGCTGCTTCATCAGCACCAGACCGACGATCGAGGGCGGGAGATGGCGCGGACCATCGTGTCGTCCGGCCACACCCTGGAACATGTCGTCAACGACATCCTGGATGTCGGGAAGATCGAAGCCGGCATGTTGCAGTTCGACATCGCACCGTTCGCGCTGGACGACGTGCTTCGGTCGGCGGCGGAGCTCCATGGCGCGACGGCGGCCGCCAAGGGCGTCGAGCTCACGCTCACCATCCACCCGGATGCGACCGGCCTCTATGCGGGCGACCCTACGCGGGTGTCGCAGGTGGTCTCGAATCTGATCGGCAACGCCGTGAAGTTCACCGACTGCGGCAGCGTCCGGATCACGGCGCGTCGTCATCGGCACGGCGAGCTCTGCATCTCGGTCAGCGACACCGGAATCGGCTTCGATCGTGCGACGGCCGCCCGTCTGTTCCAGAGGTTCGAGCAGGCTGACGCCTCCATCAGCCGTCGCTTTGGCGGGACCGGGCTTGGCCTCGCGATCAGCGCGTCCCTGGCGCGGATGATGGGCGGGTCTGTCTCGGTCCGATCCGTTCCCGGCAAGGGATCGACCTTCTTCGCACATCTTCAGCTGGAGCGACTGCCAGACGGCGAAAAGGCGGCTTCGGCTGTGACGGCTGTGCGAGAGCCGAAAGACGCGGGCGAGTTACGGATTCTCTATGCGGATGACCATGAGGTGAACCGCCAGGTCGTGAGCCTCATCCTTGAGCCTCTGGGCGCCATGATGACCCTGGTCCAGGACGGGGCGGAGGCGTTCGCGCGTGTGCAGGCCTCGGATTTCGATCTGATCCTGATGGACGTTCAGATGCCGGGTATGGACGGCCTCACGGCGACACGCCTGATCCGGCAGCACGAGATCGACAACGGGCTGGCTCGCACGCCGATCATCTCGCTGACCGCCAACGCCATGGAGGACGATGTCAGACGAAGCCTGGCGGCGGGTTCGGACCTTCACCTTCCAAAGCCGATCCGGCCTGCGGCCCTCATAGAGGCCGTGAAGGCCCTGATCGCTCGGTCCCGCTCCCACGCTGCGGCCGCGACCGCATGAGACTGATCATGATCAAGACAATTCTCGTTTCCACAGTTCTCCTGATGCCGGCTTCGAACGCGCTCGCGCAGTCAAACTGGTCGCTTGAGGGAACAGTCGGGGTCGTCAGCGACTACCGCTATCGAGGCTATTCGCTATCCGACGGCGATCCCGCACTGCAGGCCGGTCTGACCCTGGGCCACAGCTCGGGCTTTTACGGCGACGTCTTCGTCTCTTCGATCGACGAGTATGGCATCGGCGCGGATGGTGACGGCGCGGAGGTCGAAGTCACCGGCTCGCTCGGATGGGCCGGGATGCTCGGTGACTTCGATGTCGACGCGGCTGTATCGGCCTATCGGTATCCGGATGGGGATGACGTCAACTACATCGAGGCGCCGGTGCAGATCGGCCAGACTGTCGGAGCCCTGACCTGGACCGTCGGCGTCGCCTATGCGCCGGCGCAGGACGCCCTGTCCGACGAGGACAACAGGTACGGCTGGGCCGGGCTGAGCTACTCGCCCGAGGGTTGGCCGATCTCCTTGTCTGGCGTGTTCGGCTATGAGGACGGCGCCTTCGCGCCGGACGGCAAGTCCGACTGGGCCTTGGGGGCGGAGCATGATCTGGGCCCCGCGACGCTGGCGTTGACATGGGTCGACAGCGACGTCGATGCCGGCGCGCTGGTCGCCTCCGCGTTTGTAAAGTTCTGATCGCACCGGCCGGAAGCGGGCCGGATCCGAAAGAGAGGCGTCGGCGAGGCGGCGGCTAGCCGAACTCCACCAGCACATCATCCGCCGCGACCGGATCGCCGGCCTTCGCCCCCACGGCCTTCACCACCCCGTCCCGTTCCGCCTTGAGGATGTTCTGCATCTTCATGGCCTCGATGACGGCGACGGTTTCGCCGGCCTTGACCTCCTGGCCCACCTCGACCGCGATGGAGACGACGAGGCCGGGCATGGGGGACTGGATCAGCTTCGACGTGTCGGCGGCCTGTTTCTCGGGCAGGCGGGCGAACAGCTCGGCCATGCGGGGGGTGAGGACGCGGACGCGGGCGCGGGTCGCGCCGGTGCGGATGGAGAAGCCGTCGGCGATGCGGCCGACCTCGGCGGTGAAGGGCTCGTGGTCGAGGACGGCGCGGAACTGGGCCAGGCCCGGGCGCCAGTCGATGTCGGAGAGCTGGAGAGCGCGGTCCTCGCCGGCGAGGTCCAAGGTCAGGGCCTCCTCCTCGTCATAGCCGAGTGAGACGCCGTGGGGCTCTTTAGGGGCTTCTGGCCGGTCGATCAGGACGATCCAGTCGGTGCGGTCGGACGGGTCGCCGGACTGTTCGGAGAGGATCTCGTTCATGGCCGCGGCCGTGGCGATCAGGATGTCGGTGCGGCGACGATCCGGGGCCGCGCCTTTGAAGCCGTCGGGGAACTCGTCCTTGATGTAGGAGGTCGAGAGAGCGCCCGAGCGGAACCGCTCCTGGTCCATGACGGCGGCGAGGAAGGGGACATTGTGGCCGACGCCCTGCAGGTGGGTGTCCTCGAGCGCCCGCTTCATGCCGTCGATGGCGGCGATCCGGGTGGGGGCCCAGGTGTTCAGCTTGGCGATCATGGGATCGTAGAACATGGAGATCTCGTCGCCCTCGCGGACGCCGGAATCGTTCCTGACCGTATAGCCGCCCTGTTCGCCTTCCTCGGGCTGGTCGTAGCGGACGAGGCGGCCGATGGACGGCAGGAAGCCGCGATAGGGATCCTCGGCGTAGATGCGGCTCTCGATGGCCCAGCCGTTGATCTTCAGGTCGTCCTGACCGAAGGCCATGGTCTCTCCGGCGGCCGAGCGGATCATCTGTTCGACGAGATCGACGCCGGTGATCAGTTCGGTGACCGGGTGTTCGACCTGAAGCCGGGTGTTCATCTCCAGGAAGAAGAAGCTGCGGTCCTGACCGGCGACGAACTCCACCGTGCCGGCCGAGTCGTAGTTCACGGCGCGGGCGAGGGCGACGGCCTGTTCGGACATGGCCTTGCGGGTGGCGTCGTCCAGCAGGGGGGAGGGCGCCTCCTCGATGACCTTCTGGTTGCGGCGCTGGATCGAGCATTCGCGGTCGAACAGGGAGACGATCGTGCCGTGCTTGTCGCCCAGGACCTGGATCTCGATGTGGCGCGGGTCGATGATGAATTTCTCGAGGAAGACGCGGTCGTCTCCAAAGGCGGTCAGGGCCTCGGCCTTCACGGCGGCGAAGCCTTCAGCCATGTCGGCGTCGGAGTGGGCGACGCGGATGCCCTTGCCGCCGCCGCCGGCGCTCGCCTTGATCATGACCGGATAGCCGATCTCATTGGCGATCTGGATGGCGTGTTCGTCGGACTCGATCAGCCCCATATAGCCCGGCACGGTCGAGACCCCGGCCTGGGCGGCGAACTTCTTGGAGGTGATCTTGTCGCCCATCGCCTCGATGGCGTGGGGGTTGGGCCCGATGAAGGCGATGCCCTCAGCCTCCAGCCTGCGGGCGAAGACGGGGTTCTCCGACAGGAAGCCGAAACCCGGATGGACGGCCTCGGCGCCCGAGCGACGCACGGCCTCGACGATCTTGTCCTGGACCAGATAGCTCTCGGCGGCTGCCGACGGGCCGATGTGGATGGCTTCGTCGGCCATCTCCACGGCCATGGAGCCGGCGTCGGCGTCCGAGTGGACCACAACGGTCGCGATGCCCATGCGGCGGGCCGTCTTGATGATACGGACGGCGATCTCGCCCCGGTTCGCGATCAGGATCTTTGAGAACATGTGGGACCGTTAGGCGGGCGTCGCGGGCGTGTAAACGGGGGCCGCGTCCGCTCGCGCGTCGGGCGAACCGTCACATCCCTGCCGTTCTGGCTTGGCAAGATCAGGGTGGATCGGCTTTAACTCGCGGCCGAACCATTCGCATCCCCGGCCTGGAGTTCGTTCATGACCCGCTTTCTGACCGCCGTTTCGGCGGCCGCCTTCCTGCTTGTCGCGGGGACCGCCACCGCGCAGGACTTCCGCGCCCTGGCTCGCACCGACCTGCAGGCGGCGCATGACGCGCTGCGTGACAACCACCCCGCCGCCGTCATCCCCGGCGCGCCGGGCGACACCTTCCGCAGCTGGCTGGACGCCGGCCTGACGGACGCCAACGGCCGCATCGGCCAGGTCAACTCAGGCGACGCCCACGCCTATCTGATGCGCTACTACGCGGCCGGTTTCCGTGATTCGAACATCTCGATCCGCCCCACGTTCGAAGGCCTCGGCCCTTATTTCGGCATCAGCTGGCCCGGGATCACCACCGGCTGGCGCAACGGCCGCTATGAAGTGACCTATGTGAAGCAGGGCGTGCGCAATGCGCCGCGCATCGGCGACATCGTCGTCAGCTGCAACCTGACGCCCATCGAGGAATACGCCCGCGGCAAGCTCGACCAGTGGGAAGGCAACCTCGACACCGAGGCCGGCCGCGTCACCTCGGCCCCCTATCTGCTGTGGAACCGCAACAACCCGTTCGCGGCCGGCACGCCCTCGACCTGCGAGTTCAAGCGTGGCGAGCGCGGTCGTCCGCGCGCCGTCGAACTGCGCCCCATGCCGCTGGTCGCCGGTGATCTGGAAACCGCCTATCGCGCCACCGTCTATATGCCGCCGGCGACGCCGCTGAACGTCGAGACGGTCAACGGCCGTCCGTGGGTGCATGTCCACTCGTTCGCCGACAGCGCGGGCTGGGACGCCTTCAACTCTCTGGTCGAAGGTCAGGCCGCAGCCCTGCGCGGCCCGCAAGGCTTCGTGCTGGACCTGCGCGCCGCCTCGGGCGCCTCGGCCTATACCTCGACCGCACGCGGCTATGGCCTGGCCAACCGCATCTGGACGCCGGAGTTCACCGTCAGCCGCCAGCCGGCCGCCGGCGCCATCACCTATCGCGCCACCCCGGGCAACCGCACCTGGTACAATGACACCCTCGGCCGGATGCAGGCCGACCCGCGCTTCGTCCAGGAAGCCGCTCCCGTGATCGCACAGACCCAGGAGATCGTTGCGGCCTTCGACACGGCCATCGCCTCCGGTCAGCAGACCTTCACCCTGGCGGGACGCGCGGCCGTGCCGGACACGGGTGCGGCCAACCCGGTTCAGGGCCCGGTCGTGGTTCTGGTCGATGCGGGCTGCTCGGGCGGTTGCCTCGATACGCTGGACCTGCTGTCCAAGCTGCCGAACGTGCGCATCGCCGGTTCGACGACGGCGACCGACACCATCTTCATCGAGCCCACGGTGGCCCGCCTTCCGTCGAACTATTCGGACCTGAGCTATGGCCACAAGGCCTGGACCAGCCGCGAGCGCCCGAACAATGCGCCGTTCACCCCGGCGCAGGGCCTCGTCTACACGGGCAACCCGGCGGACGAGAACGCCGTGCGGACCTGGGTCGGGACGCTGTTCCAGTAAGGGCGCTACCGCTCACGACGCGGTCGCTCGCTGCTTGAGCGCGCCGTCGAAATGAATTGGGCCGGACGGGGGAGACCTCGTCCGGCCTTTTCCGTTTGCGGCGATTGTTTTCAAGCGTCGCGGCCTGCGCCGGTGAGCGGTCGTCCTAGGTGTCCGTCATGGGTGGCCAGGACACATCCGTACATCAAGGCATGGCGCGAATTCCCTTTGCCTACGGAACATCCCGTAGCGCGCCGGTAAGTCCGAATTATCCATGGCGTTAGTAGGGTTTAACGCGAAGGACGAGCGAGGGCCGCCCTTAGTCCAGGAGGGGTCAACCCGTGTCCAGTCAAGCCTTACAAGGCCGGATCAAGTTCATGAAACTTGATGAGGCCGCGCGTTCGCGCATCAAGTCGATCAAGCCTCTCATCATGAAGGAAATGCCGGCGGCTCTGGACGGGTTCTATGACCAGGTCCGGGCCACGCCCGAGACCAGGGCCTTCTTCAAAGACGATGGCCATATCGACGCTGCGCATAAGAAACAGATGGCGCACTGGGACATCATTTCGGGCGGCCTCTACGACGACCGCTATGCGGACGGCGTGACCAAGGTGGGAGAAGTCCATGCCCGCATCGGCCTGGAACCGCGCTGGTACATCGGCGGCTACGCCCTGGTGCTGGATGCCCTGGTGGCGAAGGTCATCGAGGCGCGCTGGCCCAAACACGCCCTGAATGCCCGTGGCGTGACGGCTGGATCCACGGCGGGTGAATTGGGAGCCCTGATCAAGGCGACGCTGCTGGACATGGATCTTGCGGTCTCCGTCTACCTGACTGCTCAGGAGACCAGGCGGAAGATCGCCGAGACAGAGCGGCAGGAGGCCGAGGACCAGCAGAACCGTGTCATGGCCGCGCTTGCCGAAGGCCTTGAAAGGCTGGCGTCCGGTGATTTTGCGACACGCCTGGAAATCGAGGTCGAACCCCGATTCCAGGGCGTGAAGGATGATTTCAACAAGACCGTCGAAACCCTGGCGGCGACGATCCGATCCATCTCCGGTTCCGCCGGCGCCGTCCTGAATGGTTCCGAGGAAATCGCCTCCGCTTCGGAGGAACTGTCCAGACGCACCGAACAACAGGCCGCCTCGCTGGAGGAGACCGCCGCCGCCCTGGACGAGATCACCGCCACGGTGAACCGCACCGCTTCGGGCGCCAAACAGGCCTCCGAGACGGTCCAGGCCGCCAAGGGCGACGCCGAGACCTCGGGCAACGTCGTCCGCGACGCCGTCGGGGCCATGGGCGCGATCGAGAAGTCGGCCCAGGAGATCAGCCAGATCATCGGCGTGATCGACGAGATCGCCTTCCAGACCAACCTGCTGGCCCTGAACGCGGGCGTCGAGGCGGCGCGCGCCGGCGACGCCGGCCGCGGCTTCGCGGTCGTGGCCTCCGAGGTCCGGGCCCTGGCCCAGCGCTCGGCGGAAGCGGCCAAGGAGATCAAGGTGCTGATCTCGGCCTCGACCACCCAGGTCAACGCCGGGGTCACCCTGGTCGGCCAGACCGGCGAGGCGCTGCAACGCATTGTCAGCCGCGTCGCCGAGATCGACGGCCTGGTGTCGGAGATCGCCGCCTCGGCCCAGGAACAGGCCACGGGCCTTCAGCAGGTCAACACCGCCGTCAACCAGATGGA
>NZ_JANODA010000048.1:0-17084 GCF_031412435.1 Brevundimonas sp. | reverse complement strand
GTCTGACGCGACTCAAGGAACCGGCCGGAGCCGGCGTCAAGTCGCGTCCGCAGGCGCTGCGCTTCCTGCAGATAGGCGTCGTGGCGGACGCCGACGTCGGCGGAAACCGTGGTGGGTCCGTTCACATGCGAAAGGCTGCCGCCGACGGTATACCGGCCGGTGTCGCCAACGCTGGAGCGCAGCGAGCCGGTCGTGGTCCGTCCCGGTCGCACCGTCGTCGGCTTGGAGATCAGATTGATGACCCCGCCCGAGCCCTCGGGGCTGTAGGCGGCGGACGGGTTGGTCAGGATTTCGATGCGGGCATACTGGGCGGCCGGAATCTGCTGCAGCAGCTGGCCCCGGCTGGGTCCGTTGAACTGGCTGGCGGGCCGGCCGTCGACCAGGATGGTGATATTGGCATCGCCGCGCAGGCTGACATTGCCGTCGGGATCGACCTCGACCGACGGGATGTTGCGAAGGGCTTCGGCCAGCGTCCCGGTCGCGGCCTGCAGGTCGTCGGCCAGGCTGTAGCTGGTTCCCTCGCTCGAGGTCCGGATGTCCGTCGGGCGGGCGGTGACGACGACATCGTCCACGGCGGAGGCGGGTTCCTGGCTCGCGGCCGGGGCGGGGGCCGGGGATTGGGGGGCGGGCCGCGCCTGGGCAGGGCTCTGGGCAGGGCTCTGGGCCGGAGTCTGAGACTGGGCCACGGCGGTCCCGGCGGTTGCGGTCATGGCCGCGCCCACGAGGAGAAACAGTTTGAAGGAGGTCATGCCCCGGACTCCGGTTGCAGGGTGCGCTGACCGCGCCCGTCAAGGGTCCTTGACTATCAGTGCGGCCCGTTCCGTCAATCGGCCCTGACCACGAATCCCGCCACCTTACGGCGAATTAACCTGAGCCCGGATCCGGCTCGTCGGAATGGGCGGGCCGCTCAGTCGATCCAGAAGACCCTGTCGTCGGGTGTCCAGCCGACGACGACGTGACCGGTCTCACCCCCGTCGCCGACCCGGCGGTAGCGGACGAAGTCACCGCCTCCGACGCCCTGCCAGCGTTCCACGGGGGCGAACTCATGCTCCGGCTGGATACCCCGGCCGGGCGCGCTCGCTCCGCCCGTCGCGACCAGCTCAGGCGCCAGGAGGCCGGGCGGCAGGGGCGTCCCGCCACTGGCGAAGGCCCGGCGCAGGATGTCGGTGCGGGCGTCAGCCGGGAGCAGCGGCAGGGTGGCGTAGGTGGAGTTCGGGGCCAGCCCTTCGGCCATCTCCAGACACAGCTTGCCGAGCGGAAGATCGATGTCGCCGTCCGTGTTGGTGACGGCCCAGACCTGGATGCCCGAGCCGCCGAAGGCCATGCGCTGGGAGACGAATCCGGGCACCCCGCCGGTGTGGTGGTGGAAGGCCGAGCGACGGCACTCCTCCATGAAGACGCCGCAACCGTAGGGGGCTGCGCGTCCGGTGGTCAGCAGGGCAGGGGCGAAGAGCTGGTTGCGTGCAAGCCCGGCCAGAAGCCCGTCGTCAGCCAGGACTGAGGCCCACGGCGCGATGTCGCGGGCTGAGAACAGGACGCCGCCGTCGGCCGCCCGGCTCATCTCGTCCTCCATCTCGTCAGCCTTGGCCAGACGCTCGCCGTCCAGTGTCCAGGCGATGGCGCGCGCCGGGATGGGCTCGACGGAGGAGTCGGCGCGGGCGTGGGGCATGCGCGAGGGGCGGAAGATCCGGGCCGAGACATAGTCGGCGTAGCTCATGCCGGACAGGGCCTCGATCAGCCAGCCGAGGACGAAATAGTTGGTGTTGGAATAGGCCCAGGCCTCGCCGGGCCCGAAGTCGCGACCCTCGGAGACGGCGTCGAAGACCATCTGGCGCGTGACCGGCAGGGACCAGTCCTCGACCACGTCCAGATAGTCCGGCAGGCCCGAGGTGTGGTGCAGCAGATGGGTGATCGGGGTCTGGGCGAGGATCGCGGGCAGGCCGGGGACGTGGCGGCCCAGCGGATCGGCCAGGGTCATCTTTCCGGCCTGGACCAGCTGGAGCACGGCGACGGCGGTGACGAACTTTCCGTTGGAGCCGACGTGGAACAGGGTGTCGGGCGTGACCGGTTGTCGGGGCGCGCGGCGCGCGTCACCCCAGACGTAAACGCCGGCGAGGCGTCCATGCTGCGCCGCCGCGACCACGCCGCCGACCGCGCCGCTGTCTGCGACGATCCCGGCCAGTCTGCCGGCGAGGCCCTCGGGCAGGTCGGGGACGGTGGCGTCGGCGTCGTCCGCGAGCGCGCCTCCGCCGATCCCGGCGAGGCCGAGCCCGGCCATGGCCGCGGCCATCAATTCCCTGCGATCCATGCACTCGCCCTCCCCTGAAGGCGACAGCAGAGGCCGTCGAAGGGCTTGGGTCAAGGCGAGCCTGAACGTTGTGTTGCAAACGAAAACCCGCAAAGCTTGGTCGGGGAACAGGGTTCACGGGGGCGGGACGATGAGTGACCAGACCGAAGGGCGGCGCTCCCGCAAACGTCGCGAGGCGGCGCCGACGACGGCGGATGCGGTCGAGATCGCTATGGACCGGATCATCGCCGGCGAGCCCGAGGACGGGCCGGCGCACGCCGTGCTGCGTGGTCATCGCGACCTGCTGCGCTGGCAGACCATCTCCGAACGGATGAGCGTGGCGCTGAAGGTCCTGACGGGGTTGACGGGCGTGCTGGTCGCCGGGGCGCTGATCTATCTGGTGTGGAGCGCCGTGCGCTATCAGGGGCTGGTGGTCCAGCCGCTTTCGGTCGCGCCGGACCTGGCCGAGCGCGGCCTGACGGGCGAAGTCCTGGCCGGCGATCTGCTGGACCGGCTGGTGTCGATGCAGGAACAGACGGACTCGGTCCGGGCGCCCGGCAGCTATGCGATCGACTGGGGCTCATCGGTCGAGGTCGAGATCCCGCAGACGGGGGTGTCCATTGGGGAGCTGCAGAGGTTCCTGCGCTCGTGGCTGGGCAAGGAGACGCGGATTTCCGGCGTGGTCTATCGGGCGCGCGACGGGCGGCTGTTCGTCACGGCGCGGACCGGGGGAACCTCGGGTGTCACCTTTTCAGGGACGGACGACGAGTTGCCGGACCTGATGCAGAAGGCGGCCGAGAGCGTCTACGCCCGGACCCAGCCGTATCGGTTCACCGTCTATCTGGGCAATGCCGGGCGGGAGGATGAGGCCCTGCCAATCTATCGGCAGGCGGCCAGCTACGGCGAGACAGAGGAGGCCTGGCTGGTGCGCGGCTGGGGCATCGTCTTCCTGACGAGGGGCGAAATCCCGCGGGCGCTGGAGCTCTATCGTGAAGTCGAGGCGAAGGCGCCTGACATGGGGCCGTTGTTCCAGACAATCGGCGACGCGGAGTCTTACCTTGGCCACGACGAGGCCGCTTACCAGGCCTACGTGCGCGCCGCCGACCTGATCGGCCGATCGCGGGAGGTCGATCCGCTGCTGCGCGAGGATTACGCGCGACTGGAAGCGATCGAGGCGGCCGTCATGGTCGGCGACATCGGCTTGGCCGACCGGCTGACCGCCGAGCTTGAGCAGATGGACGCCACGGGCGGGGCGGACGCCGTGGGCCATCGTCCGGGCGCCCTGGAGCGAGCGGCCATGGACGGAATCGAGGAAGCCTCTCCGGAATACATCTGGAGCAACTACGGCGCCCTGGCCGTCGCCGCCCTCGAGCGCGCTGATCCGGTCGGCGCCCTCCGGTGGCTTGACCTCACCGACGCTGCCGTGACCACAGCGGGCATGGAGTCGACGATCCCGGTGGGAAGTGGGCCGCTTCGGATCCGCAGCCTCATCCTGCTGCGGCGACTGGACGAAGCGACGGCGCTGGCCGCGGCCCTGCCTCAGGACTGCGCCGACTGCATGCTCGTCCGTGCGGAGACCGCCGAAGCGCGTGGCGACCAGGCCGCGGCGGACCGGCTGTTCGCTCATGCCTCCGCGATGACGCCCTCCCTGCCCCGAGCGCGGTTGAGTTGGGGCAAGGCCTTGCTGATGCGGGGCGATACGGCGGGAGCGATTGAGAAGGCGCGCGCGGCTGCCCGGCTCGCGCCGCGCTTCGCGGATCCGCTGAAGCTGTGGGGTGACGCCCTGATGGCGCAGGATGATCCCGGCGAGGCGATCCGAAAGTATCAGGCGGCGGCGCGGCTCAACGATCGTTGGGGCGCCCTGCAACTGGCTTGGGGCCGGGCGCTGGAGGCGCGCGGACGCCGGGATCAGGCGGCGGAGCGGTATCGCGCGGCGCAGGGTCTGGACCTGACCTCGGCTGACCGGATCGAAACGGCGCGGCGGCTGGATTCCGTGACGGGATGACCGCCAGTATGGCCTGGTTGGTCGACCCGTCCGTGATCCTGCCCTTCCTTCTGGCGGTGTCGTTGATCGAGCTGACCCCGGGTCCGAACATGGGCTGGCTGGCGCTGGTGTCGATGCATCAGGGCAGGCTGGCCGGGTTGGCGGCGGTGGCCGGAATCACGCTTGGGCTGGCGGTCTGGATGGTGGCTGCGGCGTTCGGCCTGACGTCCGTCCTGCTGGTCTTTCCATGGCTGTATCAGGCGGTGCGCTGGGCGGGGGTCCTCTTCCTGCTGTGGCTGGCGTGGGAGGCCTGGGCGGGAGCGGGCAAGGCGACCTCGGGAGCGAGCCACGACCCGGAGAAGCTGCGCGGCCTGTTCCTGAGAGGGCTTACGGGGAACCTGCTGAATCCCAAGGCGGCGGTCTTCTACGTCGCCCTGTTGCCGACCTTCATCCGGCCGGACCACGGTGTGCCGCTGATCCAGGCGCTGACCCTGGGCGGGCTCCATCTGGGGGTCAGCATCATCGTGCATTCGCTGATCGTCCTCGGCGCGGCCACGGCCGGCGGCGTCATGATGCGACGGATGCAGGGGCTTTGGGCGGGCCGGACGATGGCGATCGGCATCGCAGGCGTCGCGATCTGGATGGCCTGGGCGACGCGGGGGTGACGCCGTGGCGGGCGCGCGATAGCGTCCGCTTGCCCCCGCCCGGAGAGTTCAATGTCGCTGCGTCTCACCCGCCGTTCCGCCCTGTTCGCCTCGGGCGCGGCCGCCCTGCCCGCCACCGCCTGGGCCCGGTCAGCCGCCAATGACGACGCGGGGCTGGCCGAGGCGATCGACGCCTATGTGAAAGCCGCGATGGCGGCCTGGCCGGACCAGCCGGCGTTGGGCGTCGCCGTGGTCAAGGACGGCGAGACGGTCCTGGCGCGCGGATATGGCGTGCGCGAGATGGGCAGGCCGGGTCTGGCGGACGAGAACACCCTGTTCGCAATCGCGTCGAACTCCAAGAGCGTCACGGCCGCCGCCCTCGCCATTCTGGTCGATGAGGGGAAGGTGAAGTGGGACGAGCCGGTGAAGACCTATCTGCCCGGCTTCACCCTGTCGGACCCCTATATCGGCGAGCACATCACGGTGCGCGATACGTTGAGCCACCGGGCTGGTTTCGGCCTCGGCGCCGGGGACCTGCTGTTCTGGCCAAACTCGAACCGCAGCCGCGCCGAGGTGCTGGCCCGGGTCCCGTTCGTGCCGATCGAGGACGGGTTCCGCGCCAACTACCACTACTGCAACCTGATGTTCGTGGTGGCCGGGGCGGTACTGGAAGCCGTGTCCGGGATGACCTGGGAGGCTTTCGTCCAGACCCGGATCTTCGACCGGCTGGGGATGGGCCAGAGCGTGCCCATGGCCAGTCTGGCGGACCCGGCGAAGTCGGCCCTGCCGCACGCCCGCATAGGGCCGCCGCTGCGCTATCAGGGGCCGATGACAAAGATTTCCGACAGCATCGTCGGCATCTGGGACTGGGATTCGGCCGCCGCCGCCGGGGGCATCTGCGCCTCGGCCGCCGACTGGGCCAGGTGGATGATCCTGCGCCTCAACATGGGGGCCCTGCCTTCGGGTGAGCGTCTGTTCACCGAGGCGCGGGCGACCGAGATGTGGCGGCCCAACATCATCGTCTCGGGCACGCCCGGACCGACGGCCGAACTGCCCGGCCGGGCCATCGCCTCGACCTACGCCATGGGGCATCAGGTGCAGGACTATCGCGGCGAGCGGATCGTCAGCCACGGCGGCGGCTCGCCGGGGGGCAACTCGTTCACGGTCATGATCCCGGGCCGCAAGGCGGGGGTGTCGGTCTTCTCGAACGCAGAGGAGAATTTCCTGCTGCGGACCCTGCGCAGCGGCCTGGTCGACATCATCATGGGCAAGCAGGGCTTCGACTGGATCGCGGATTCGAAGGCGCTGGAGGCGAAGGGGATCGAGGACTCGCTGAAGGCGGCGGCCGAGATCGATGCGAAACAGGCGGCCGGCGCGCCGCCGCCCGTGCCGCTGTCGGCCTTCGTCGGGACCTGGCGCGACCCCTGGTACGGCGACATCACGATCGAGGCGCGCGACGTGACTCTATGGCTGCGCTTCACTCACAATCCGGCGCTGCAGGGCGAGCTGGAGGCCTATGACGGGAACACATTGCGCACCCGCTTCCCCGACAAGCGGGAGGAGGACGCCTTCTTCACCTTCGAGATCGTGGACGGCAAGCCGGTGCGGGCGACGGTCAAGGGCGTCAGCCCCGACATCGACTTCAGCTACGACTATCAGAACCTGAGGCTGACGAAGGTCTGAAGCCTTGGCGACCTACCAGGTCGAGGGCCACATGTCGGGCTCAAGGTTCCAGCACTCGCTCATGGCGTTCTCGCTCTGGAGCGCGAAGGCGGCGCCGGTCCAGACCCATTGGGCGCGGACGCCGCACTGGCTTGGCGCCAGGCTCGAGATCGACAGGGTCTGCTGGTCCGGGTTGAACTCCGAGCCATCGAATTCGGTGACGACGTCGTCGGTCAGGGGCAGGATCAGAGGTTGGGGATCAGCGCCGTTCGGGCCGGTCAGGAACCACAGGCGGGTATCGTTCGCCGTGCCCGAGTTGCAGCCGATGCCCCACAGCTCGGTCGCCGCGTTCAGTCGATAGCCCCAGACGCCGCCGGCGGCGCCGTCGAGAGCGCCGCATGTCTGGACATCGGATCGCGCGCGCAGACGGGCGGTGACGGCCTCGATCAGGGCGTCAACCTCCAGGCCGGCCTGATCCGCCGCCGGGGCGGCCTGCGGCGTCTGCACCTGCGGCGCAGCGGGTACGGCGCTGGCGGGTCTGTCGCCGGGATCGACAAGCGCTGTGACGGTCCCGGTCCGACCCTGTCGTTCGTCCATCCAGCGCAACGCGGCGGAGGCCCCTTCGGTGGAGATCGTGATCGGCGGCTGATCCGCGCGCGTCAGCGTGGCCGGGCCGCCGGCGGCAAGTGCGCGGGCGAGGCCCGGGACGGCGTCGTCCTCGACGTTCGCGACCCCGTCGGTGATCGAGGTCGGGCTGCTCGTGGCGAAGCGATTCCCCCCGACATTGGCTGTCACCGTCGAATAGGCGGCGCTGTCCGCCAGGCCAAAGGTCAGCATGGCGCCCGGCTGGGCGTCAGGGCCGGCGTCGCGATAGATGTGGACCCCGACCGCCGTCTTGTCCGCCGTCGGGCCGATGGCTTCGCAATGCAGGGCGCGGTTGCAGGTGACGACCCAGTCGCCAAACGTCTCGACCGTGCGACCGAGCGGCTGGATCGCGCCCGTCGCGACGGTCGCCCCGGCGGCGGGAGAGGGGACCGCCTTGTCGCCGCAGGCGCCGAGCAGGCAGGCGAGAGCGACCGCCGCAATCAACATACGCATGGACCGTCTTCCCCCGCGAACCGTCTCGCAGGCCGATCTTGGTCACGGTTCAGGGTCTCTGCCTAGGTCGTAAATCGCTGTGTGATCAAAGCGTTCAGCTCAACGCGGTCTCGGATCCAGCAATACCCCCGACACGGTCGCCGCCAGGATCCGCGCCGCAAACGGCAGGCGGGCGAGCTTGCCCAGCACATGGTCGCGGACCCAGGGCAGGGCCTGGCCGTCTGCCTGGTAGAAGGGGGTGAAGCCCATCGACAGGGCCTGATAGAGCCGCACGTGCCAGCGGCGGATGCGGGCGTAGGCGGTCAGGGCCTCGTCGAGTTCGGCGTGGGTCGCCAAAGCCTCGGCCAGGGTGAAGGCGTCAAGCAGGCCCATGTTGACCCCCTGACCCAGCTGGGGGCTGGTCGAATGGGCGGCGTCGCCGACGACGGCGAGACGGTCGGCGACCGGCAGAGATAATGTGTGGTGGCCGTAGCGGGCCAGGGTCAGGGCCTCGGGATCGGGGATGGTCTCGAGCAGGCCGGCGACCTCGGGCCAGAGGCCGCGCACCTCGGCCTTCCAGCGCTCCATCCCGGCCCGGAGCCAGTAGTCGTGATCGGCGGACTTCAGACTCCAGAAGAAGGTGGCGAGCCGATCGGGACTGTCCGGGCGGGCGCCGACGGGCAGGACGCCGATCATGCGCGCGGCGCCGCGATAGACCTGTTCCAGCGCCGTGGCGTCGAACGGATCGCCTGGCCAGGGCACGGTGGCCCACAGGGCGCCCCACTCCAGCTCATGGCGACGCCCGCCCTGTTTGGCCAGCAGGTCGCGGGCGATGGGCGAGCGGGCGCCCGAGGCGTCGACGACGAGGTCGAACTGCGGACCGATCGCGCCGCTTGCGTCGGTCAGGCGGCCGTCGGAAGCGGAGGCGATCTCGCGGCTCGTCTCGAACTGCACGCCTTCGGCGAGGCAGGCGTCATGGAGGACGTGGAAGATGGCGGCGCGGTGGACGCCGAGCGCATTGACGCCGTCCGGGCGGGGCGACTTCAGATCGGAATATCTGACGTCGAGGACGATGCGACGTCGACGCGCCTCGCGCCCGAAGAGGTGGTTCAGCGGTTGGCCGAGGGCGGCGACCTTGTCGGTGAGTTCGAGGCGATCCAGCACATGCAGACCGGTCGGCTGGAGCATGAAACCGGCGCCGATGGGCTTCGGTTCGTCGAACCGTTCGTGCACCACGACCCGCCGCCCCTGACGGGCCAGCATCAGGGCCAGGGCCAGACCCGTCGGGCCGGCGCCGACGACGGCGACCGACGGGGCCATTCTAGTTCGGGACCAGTTCGATCAGGTCGAGGTTGGACTCGTTCTGGGGCCAGGGGATGACGAGGCGCCAGCGGGCGTCGCCGATCCGCTCGAGCACGGCGACGATGTCGCGGTCAGGGCGCTGGCCGTAGGAGTTGGCGGGCGGCTCGGCGGCCAGGGCGACCGAGCCCAGCATGACCATCTGCCGCGGATCCTCGGGGAACAGCAGGCCCGAGGGGCGCTGGGAGCCGGTGGTCTTGGAGAATTTCAGGCCGCGCGGCGTCTGTTCGATGCGGCACTGGAACCAGCCGTAGATGACGAAGCCCAGACCCGTCTCTCCGCCCTGGGAGCCGAGTTTGACGGTGCGGCAGCGATAGTTTCCGGGCGGCGGCGGGACGCTGTTTCGGGCGGCGTCACGCTCGATCAGATCGCCCAGTGAACGGAGATCACCCGACCCGGGCTGACGCCGCGCCTGTTCCAGCGCCAGTCGCCAGGCGGCGTCACGGCGGACGTAACGGTCCCGGTCCGTGGCGGTGATGATGCTGCGCCAGTCCCGCAACTCGACCATGCCCGGTCCGGAGGGCGGCGGCGGCGGCGGAGGGGGCGGTGGCGGCGTGCTGGCGCAGGCTGCCAGCAGCAGGAGGGTCGAAAGGGCGAGGATGCGCATGGCCGCAAGGGGCCTGACGCCTCGCCCGCCGTCAAGCTAGACGATCATCACCGTGCCGATCAGCAGACGGGCGCCGCGCTGACCGAGGATGATGTTGGTCGCCGACTGCAGCTGGGCGGCCAGCCGTTCGACGTTCGGGACGCCGCCGGGGAGCAGGGTGTTGGCCTCGCGCTGGACGAGGATGTTGAACACCGCCCGCATGCGCGGCTGCGACTGTTCGGCGCGCAGTTTCAGCGCGGCGTCTGGCGCATCGACCCCGGTCTCGACCGTCATCACGCCGCGGCGACCATCGGAGCGCATCGTGGTGGCGGTGACTGTGGGATAGCGGATGTATCCGCCGGACGATCCGCCTCCGCCTCCGCCGCCCGACGCGAGGGCGGGTGTGGCGGCGAGCGCGAGAGGGGCGAGGAGAAGGGCGCGACGTTTCATGCCCGACCTTGTGGCACGGGCTCGCTTAAGGTCCGGTTACGCCGCCGCTTCGACCCGCGCCGGCTCCATCGGCTTGAGGTCGAGGAGGGCGAACAGTCTTGCGTCCTCGTCCTGTTCGGGGTTCGGCGTGGTCAAAAGCTTGCCCCCGACGAAGACGGAGTTGGCGCCGGCGAGGAAGCACAGGGCCTGCATCTCCGGGCTCATCGTCTCGCGCCCGGCCGAGAGGCGGACCATGGCGCGGGGGCAGACGAGACGGGCGACGGCGACGGTGCGGATAAATTCGATCGGATCGATCTCGCCGGTCTTCAGGACCCGCTCGCCCAGCGGCGTGCCGGTGACGGGGACCAGGGCGTTGACCGGCAGGCTGTCGGGATGGACGGGAAGGGTGGCGAGGGCATGCAGCAGGCCGGCGCGATCGCGGCGGCTCTCGCCCATGCCGACGATGCCGCCGCAGCAGGTCGACATTCCGGCGTCGCGGACGTGTTCGAGGGTGTCGAGACGGTCCTGATAGGTCCGGGTCGTGACGACCTCGGCATAGTACTCAGGACCGGTGTCGAGGTTGTGGTTGTAGTAGTCGAGGCCGGCGGCCTTCAGCTGCCTCGCCTGGTCGGCGGTGAGCATGCCCAGTGTTGCGCAGGTCTCCAGACCCAGCGCCTTCACGCCCGAGATCATGGCGGCGAGTTTGGGCGTGTCGCGATCCTTCAGCTCACGCCAGGCCGCGCCCATGCAGAAGCGCGACGCGCCCCCGGCCTTCGCCGCCATGGCCTCGGCGAGGACGGCGGTGGTGTCCATCAGCTTCTCGGCCTTGAGGCCCGTGTCGAAACTGGCCGATTGCGAGCAGTAGCCGCAGTTCTCGGCGCAGCCGCCGGTCTTGATCGACAGCAGCTGGGACTTCTGCACCTCCGACGGATCGAACCAGCGGCGGTGAACGGTCGCGGCCTCGAACATCAGTTCCATGAAGGGACGGGCGAACAGGGCCTCGACCTCGGGCAGGGTCCAGTCGTGACGGGGCAGGGACAGGTCGGTCATGGGCGGGTGGTGACTCAGTCGGCGATCGGACGCAAGCCGTCAGATCTCCAGAATCAGCTCCCCGCGTTTGAGATCAATGATCACCGTCTCGAACAGGCCGAGGACGTCGGTGCCGAGCAGGGCGGCCGGACGGTCGGACAGGCCCCAAAGGTCGAAGGTGTGGAAGTCGCCGACGAGGACAGGGACGTACTCCAGACCGATGCCGGCGAAATGCAGGTTGCGCAGCTGCATCGGCCAGGCCTCGACGCTGAGACCGGTGGGCGAGGTCAGGGTGTGGCTGGTCGACCCGTCGTCGAGGACCAGCGGTGAGGCGTGGGCCGCGCGGGCGAAGGCGGTGTTGATGATGGTGACCTCTGCGCCCGTGTCGATGATGGCCTTGGCCTGGGCCGTGCGGGAGCGGGCGTCGATCATCAGCAGGCCGCGCAGCCGCTCCTCGGCCGGAGTCTGGAAGCGGGCGGTCGGTCGGCGCGGATCGAGGATGCTGTCGCCCACGCGGCGCGACCGGCTGATCGCGGCCAGGGCCACTCCCCGGAAGTTCAGCAGCAGTCGATGATCCGCCAGCAGGTCGCGGCCGATCAGGCCGTCTGCGCCGATGAGGCCGGAGCGGGGCGCGAGGGCGAACCGGACCGTTTCCGCGTTGAGGGCTCCGGAGCGGACGTTGCGAGCCCTGACCGTCTCGACGATCTCGCGCGCGATCAGGGTGTGCATGCCGATGGGTCCGGCGGACGGCAGGGCCAACTGCGTTGCGAGGTCGTCGGCGATGACCGAGGCGTTGGCCGCACTGTCGACGGCGAAATCGAACGGACCCAGGCCGTCGACAAAGACGGGGATCGACAGGCACCCGCCGCGCAGGCGTTCGAAGCTTTCGACGGACGGGACCGGGGGTGCGGTCTGCGCCCGGGCGAGGCCGGCGAGACCAAGGGCGGGGGCGGCGGCGAGGACGGCGCGGCGGGGGAGCGTCGCGCGGCCGCTAGAGGTCCTCGTCATGGCGATAGATCCGGCCGTCGCGCATGACGAATCCGACCGACTTCAGCACGGTCACGTCGGCCAGGGGGTCTCCCTCGACGGCAATCAGGTCCGCGCGCTTTCCCGGTTCCAGGGAGCCGACCTCGGTCGACAGGCCCAGCAGGTCGGCGGCGTTGACGGTTGCGGCCTCGATCGCGGCCATGGGGGTCATGCCGTGTTCGACCATCAGTTCGAACTCGTCCGCGTTGCGGCCGTGCAGGGAGACGCCTGCATCGGTGCCGAAGGCGATGCGCACGCCGGCGGGGTAGGCGGCCTGCAACGACTGGCCGGTGATCGAGATCCGCCACAGAATCTTGGGCAGGACGGCGGGCGGATAGGCGTTGGGATCGGCGGCGAGGCGGGCCCGGTAGCCGTTCACCGTCGACAGGGTGGGCACATAATAGGCCCCCGAGCGCAGGAAGAGGGGGATGGTGTCTTCACTCAGGATCGTGCCGTGCTCGATCGAATCGGCCCCCAGCCTCAGGGCCATGTCGATGCCGTCGGCCCCGTGGGCGTGGACGGCGACCTTCTTGCCGTACAGATGGGCGGTCTCGATCAGGGCCCGGGCCTCGTCCTCGAACATCTGGGCCCCCAGACCGGCCCCGATGCGGCTGTTGACCCCGGCGGTGGTGGCGATCTTGATCACATCAGCCCCGCGCCCGACCTGGATCCGCACCGCCTCGCGGCAGCTTTCGACGCCGTTACAGACGTTCTCGGGCTCCCCGATGTCGTGCCGCACCTCGTCGGACAGGCCCAGCCGGGGGTCCATATGGCCCGAGGTGGTCGAGATGGAGGTGGCGGCGTCGATGATCCGTGGTCCGGCGATCTCATGCCGCGCCGTGGCGTCCCGCAGGGCCAGGGTGACCCCGTCGCCGTCACCGAGGTTCCGCACGGTGGTAAAGCCGGCCATCAGGGTCTCGCGCGCGTTGCCTGCCGCCTCATAGGCCCGGGCCGGCAGGCTGTCGGTGAAATCGGCCAGCAAGCCCGCCTGACCGGCGCGGTCGGAGGTCAGGTGGACATGGCTGTCGATCAGGCCGGGCAGGACGAACCGGTCGCGCAGATCGACCACGGTCGCGCCGGGGAAGGCCTCAACCCCGACGAAGCCGTCCCGGACCGCCTCGACCTTGCCGTCACGGATCACGATGGTGGAGGCGCCGCGCGGCCTCTGTCCCGGACGATCCAGCAGATGGCCCGCCTGGACCAGGGTGACGGCGCCGGCGACGGGCGCGGTGCTCCCGTCCTGTGCGTTGGCGACAGTCCCCGTCAGCAGGGCGACGATGGCCCCCGCGATCACAGCCTTCATGAACCTGCTCCCCGTTCTGCGGGGAGTTTAGGCATGGCGGGGAACCGGACGCTAGCTCCTGTAGTCGCCGTTGATCTCGATGTAGCCCTTGGTCAGGTCGCAGGTCCATACGGTGGCGGAGGCCCGACCGGAGCCGACGTCGACGGTGATGTCGATCTCGGACCTCTTCATATAGGCGCTCATCTTCGCCTCGTCGTAGGTCGGGGAGACCGCGCCGTCGACGGCGGCGACGTGGGGGCCGAACTTGATGGCCAGGTGGTCGCGATCGACGGGTTCCTCGGTCTTGCCGACGGCCATGACGACCCGGCCCCAGTTGGCGTCCTCGCCGGCGATGGCGGTCTTGACCAGAGGGCTGTCGGCGATGGACTTGGCCAGCTTCCTGGCCGAGGCGGGGCTGGAGGCGCCGTCCACGGTGATGCGGACGAACTTGGACGCGCCCTCACCGTCGCGGACCAGCTGGTGGGCGAGGTCGAGCATGACCTTGTCGAGTGCGACGGAGAAATCCTTCAGGCGACGGTCGCCGACCCGGCCGATTCGGGGCGCGCCCGAGGCTCCGGTGGCGAACAGCAGACAGGTGTCATTGGTCGAGGTGTCGCCGTCGACGGTGACGCTGTTGAAGGTCGTGCGGACGTGCAGGCCCAGCAGGGCGCGCAGCACCGTCGGGTGGATGCTGGCGTCGGTGACGATGAAGCCCAGCATGGTCGCCATGTCCGGCGCGATCATGCCCGACCCCTTGGCGATGCCGGCGATGCGGACCTTGAAGCCGTCGATGGTCGCCTCGGCGTAGGACCCCTTGGGGAAGGTGTCCGTGGTCATGATGCCGCGTCCGGCGGCGGCCCACTGTTCTGTCGGCGGGACGTCGGAATCGAGCCTGGCCTCGACCTCGGGCAACTTTGCAGAAATCTTGCGGTCGTCGAGCAGGACGCCGATCACGCCGGTGGAGGCCAGCATGACGTCGCGCTGGCGACAGCCGAACCGCTTGGCGACTTCAGAGGCCGTGCGGCGGGCCGCATCGGCCCCGGCCTTTCCGGTGAAGGCGTTGGCGCAGCCGGCGTTGACCACCAGGGCCCGCACGTCGAGCCCGCCGCCCGGAGCGTCAAGCTGGCGACGGCACCAGTCCACCGGGGCCGAGCCGACCTTGTGGCGGGTGAAGACGCCGGCGCAGGTCGTGCCGCGCGCGAAGCGGAAGATCGTCAAGTCGTCACGCTGGTGTTTGTAGAAGCCGGCGCGGGCCGTCGTAATCTCGACCCCGCCGATGGGCGGAATGGCCGGGAAGGGCACGGCCAGGGGCGAGACCTTGAGGCCGGGCTTGCCGGGCACGGCCGGAGCGGGCGTCGTGGCCTGGGGCTGGGTCGCACGCTTGATCGCCGAGGCCAGGGGATCGAACGCCTTTTCGATCGCGCTTTCGATGGCCTTGCCGGTCGATCCGGACTTCTTGTCGTTGCTCACTGGGCGGCGGCTTTCGCAGGGGCAGGGGCAGGGGCAGGGGCAGGGGCAGGGGCAGCGGCGGGGGCCGGCGTCGCGACCGGTGGGGCGGCCGCGGCCGGCGCCGTGCTGGTCGGCGCAGTCGGGGTCGGGCTGGGCGCCGCGGAGGCCGGTTCCTGGGGCGCGCCGCTCTCGGCGGTCAGCAGGACGTCGACCTTCGCCTTGCCGCGCAGCTCTTCGAGCAGCTGGCGCACGCCTTCGTAGGTCAGGTAGCGGACGATCTGGGGCCGGGCCTGATCGAGCGTGGGCGGGCTTTCGCGGCGGCGATCCTCGACCCGCAGCACGGCCCAGCCGCCTTCGGTCTGGAACGGACCGACGGTCGATCCCGCAGCGGCGTCGCGCAGCGCATTGGCATAGGCCTGGGGCATGACGTCGGCGGTCGAATAGCCGAGGTCGCCGCCGGAGAAGCGGGTGGCCTCGTCGATCGACCGTTCCTGGGCCACGGCCTCGAAACTGGCCCCCTGGCCCAGAATCCCCATGACGGCGTCGGCCTCGGGCTTCGTCCGCGACAGGATCAGGCGCACGCGGATCTCCTCCGAGGTCCGGGCGAGGCGCAGTTGCTCCTGATAGAGGGTCTGGACAGCCTGATCGTTGATCCGGCCATTGACCTCGTTCTCGACCAGCATGTCGCCGAGGATCCGCTCACGCGTGGCCTGAAGCCGGCGCTGGGCCAGCGGGGAGTTGTCGAGGCCCCGGCGCTCGGCCTCGGCGGCGAGCAGTTTCTGGTCGATGACCTCGTCCAGCACGCGGCGGAACAGGTCAGAGGTGACGTCCAGCGGTTCGCCCTCGCCGACCAGACCCTGGGCCACGGCCTCGCGTTTCACGTCGGAAGCCCAGATGGTCTGGTCCTGCACCTCGGCCACCGCCCGGTCGCCCGGTTCCGGCGCACGATCGTCGCCGCCGCCGCGACCGCAGGCCGCCACTGTGAGGACCAGCGCGAGACTGAGGAAAACCAGAGGGTTGCGCGAATGTCGCATCGGACGCTCCGTCCCGTTTGAAGGGGTCCAAACGCCGGGCTGCAAAGCCCCTCGCGTTGACAGGGGTATGACCGGTGCTTAAGTCCCGCCTGCGCCCAAGTCGAGGGGTTTTCGATCGTATGCGCGGCGTGTTTCGCCGCCTCGCCCGGCAGCCTCTCTCGCGGCGTCTCATCGCCGCCCCTTTACGGGCAATTCCAGAGCTATAGACCGCTCGACCGCCACCGGATCGCCCATGCTCGGCTTCGCCAAGAAACTCTTCGGCTCTTCCAACGACCGCAAGGTCAAGGATTTCATGAGCCGGGTCCAGAAGATCAACGATCTGGAGCCCAGGTTCGCCGCCCTGTCGGACGACGAACTGCGGATGATGACCCAGACCTTCAAGGATCGGGTCGCCGCCGGCGAGACGCTCGACAAGCTCCTGAACGAGGCCTTCGCCGTTGCGCGCGAGGCCTCCAAGCGTGTCCTGGGTCAGCGCCAGTACGACGTGCAGCTGACCGGGGGCATGATCCTGCACGACGGCGGCATCGCCGAGATGCGCACCGGTGAAGGCAAGACCCTGGTCGCCGTGGCGCCGGTCTATCTGAACGCGCTCGAGGGCAAGGGCGTCCACGTCATCACCGTCAACGACTATCTGGCCCGCCGCGACGCCGAGTGGATGGGTCGCGTCTATCGCTTCCTCGGCCTGGAAGTGGGCGTCATCGTCAACGGCCTGTCCTCGGGCCAGCGCCAGGCGTCCTACGCCGCCGACATCACCTACGGCACCAACAACGAGTTCGGGTTCGACTATCTGCGCGACAACCTGGTCTATGACCGACGCGAGATGGTGCAGCGTCCGCACAACTTCGCCATCGTCGACGAGGTCGACTCCATCCTGATCGACGAGGCGCGCACGCCCCTGATCATCTCGGGTCCGACCGAGGACCGTTCGGACCTCTACAAGATCTGCGACGCCCTGATCAAAGAGCTGATCAAGGACACCTCGACCTTCGACCTCGACGAGAAGCAGCGGCAGGCCCTGCTCACCGAAGAGGGTTCCGAAAAGGTCGAACAGCTGCTGGAAGCCGGCGGCCATTTCGCCGAGGACACGACGGGTCTGTACGACGCCGCCAACATCAGCCTGGTGCACCACGTCAACCAGGCCCTGCGCGCCAACACCCTGTACCAGAAGGACAAGGACTATATCATCAAGGGCGGCGAGATCGTCCTGATCGATGAGTTCACCGGCCGCATGATGAC
>NZ_JANODA010000047.1:0-46364 GCF_031412435.1 Brevundimonas sp. | reverse complement strand
CCGACAGGCTTCAGGCGCTCTTGCCTGATGCAAACTGCTAACGGAGGTCCTTAAAATGGCTACCGGCACTGTCAAATGGTACAACTCCACTAAAGGCTACGGCTTCATCGAGCCCTCGGACGGCGGCAAGGACGTGTTCGTGCACGTTTCGGCCGTTGAAGGCGCAGGCATGAACGGCCTGAACGAAGGCCAGAAGGTCTCGTATGAAGTCGAACGCGACCGTCGCACCGGCAAGGAATCTGCCGGCCAGCTGAAGGCCGCTGAATAGTCCTTCACGGATTTTTCAAGTGACTGACGGGGTCGGGGCGCAAGTCCCGGCCCCGTTTTCGTATCCGCGACCCGGCGTGCGCTTGCTCCATCCCGCCGTGGCGCGTAATCGCGCGGACGATGTTCGGCCTCGCCAATCCCGCCCGCTTCATGAGTTTCACCCGGCCGTTGACGCCGGTGCTGTGGGCGATTGCGGCCGTTCTGCTGGCCGTGGGGACCTGGCTCAGCTTCGCAGCGCCCGGCGACTATCAGCAGGGCGACACAGTGCGGATCATGTTCATGCATGTGCCGGCCTCCAGCCTTGGTCTCGGCGCCTATGCCGCACTGGGCGTCTCCAGCTTCTTCGCCCTGGTCTTCCGCCACCCCCTGGCCGATGCGGCGGCCCGGGCGGCCGCCCTGCCCGGCGCGGCCTTCACGGCCCTGGCCCTGATCACCGGCTCGCTCTGGGGCCAGCCGATGTGGGGGACCTGGTGGGTGTGGGACGCGCGGCTGACCAGCGTCCTCGTGCTGTTCCTCTTCTACCTCGGCTACATGGCGCTGCGGGCGTCGATCGACGATGAGGCCAAGGCCGCCCGCGCAGCCGCCGTCCTTGGTCTCGTCGGCCTGATCAACCTGCCGATCGTCAAGTTCTCGGTCGACTGGTGGAACACCCTTCATCAACCGGCCTCCCTGCTGCGCGCTGGAGGATCGAGCCTCGATCCGGTCTTCCTCGCGCCCCTGCTCACCATGATGGCGGCCTATGGCGCGCTGTTTCTGGCCATCTGGCTGACCTCGATCCGCACCGAGATCACCCGCCGCCGCGTCCAGACCCTGCGCGCGCGACAAGCCCAGGAAGCGTAAAGGAAGGCCTGAGATGCTCGACCTCGACATGAGCCCCTACGCCGCCTTCGTCTGGCCCGCCTGGGGAATCAGCGCCCTTGTGCTCGGAGCGGTCGTCGCGCGTGCGGTGGCCGCTTCGCGCAAGTGGAAAGCCGAGCTCAAGCGGCTGGAGGAGGACGCGTCGTGAGCAGGTGGCTGACCGTCATCCCGCTGGTCGTGCTGGCCGCGCTCGCCGCCCTGTTCATCGGCTGGTCCCTGAAGCGCGATCCCGAGTTCAAGCCGGACGCCCTCGTCGGCCAGACCGTGCCCGAGACCGTCCTGCCCATCCTTCAGAACGGCGTCGCCGGTCCCCAGAACGTGGACATCCGCACCGCCGGCGTGGGCAGGCCGATGATCGTTAACGTCTTCGCCAGCTGGTGCGCACCCTGCCGCATCGAGCATCCACGCCTTCTGGCCCTGCAGGCGCAGGGAATCGCCGTCGTCGGCGTCGCCTACAAGGACGAACCCGAAGCGACCCAGGCCTTCCTCGACGAACTCGGCGATCCCTTCGCCATGGTCCTGGTCGATCGCGAGGGCCGCGCCGGCCTCGACCTCGGCGTCTCGGGCGTGCCCGAAAGCTTCGCGGTCGACGCCATGGGCCGGATCGTCGCCAAGTCGTCCGGGCCGCTGCTGACCGACGAGGATGTCGAACGCCTGACCTCGGCTCTGAACGCGCCGCTACGGCCGCTCCCGACCGCCACTACGCTGGAAGAGGTGCAAGCCCGCCGCGACGCCGCGAACTGACGCCCTCGGGCTCGAGCAGCGAGCGACCGCGTCGTGAGCGGTAGCCATCGACAAGACTGTTAACCTTTTTTCGACAGGTTTCGTTAACCCTGTCGTCATGAGCGCGATCCGGCCCGACATTCCTCAGTCCCTGCCCGCCACGACCCCCGCGGGTCCGTCGGCGCAAGCCAAAGCGGCCCAGGCGGCCTTCTTCCGCGCCGCGCTCAACGAGGTGCAGGCGACGGCGCCCCGCCCGCAGTCCGCGCAGACAGCCCAGACCGCCGCGGCCATCGAGCCGGAACAGCCCCGCCTGCCCCGTCCCGGCCAGCTTCTCGACATCCGGGTCTAGTTTCCCGTCGCCAAAGGTGACCCCGGCCGCAGCCGGTGCTAGACGCGCGCGCATCCGCCCTCCCCCAGGATTCGCTCCATGCCCGCCGCCCCCGACTTTCCCCCCGCCCCCGACGCGGTGAAGCCCGTCCGCGCCCTGATCTCCCTCTCGGACAAGACAGGGCTGGAAGCCGCCGCGCGCGCGATGCACGAGGCGGGCGTCGAGCTGGTCTCGACCGGCGGCACCCGCGCCGCCATCGCCGGGTTCGGACTGCCGGTGAAGGATGTCGCCGACCTGACCGGCTTCCCCGAAATGATGGACGGCCGGGTCAAGACCCTGCACCCCCTGGTCCACGGCGGCCTGCTGGGCGTCCGCGACGCCGCCGAGCACAGGGCGGCGATGGACGAACACGGCATCGGCCCGATCGATATTGTGTGGATTGATCTGTACCCGTTCGAATCAACTGTCGCCTCGGGCGCCGGTTTCGACGCCGTGATCGAGAATATCGACATCGGCGGCCCCGCCATGATCCGTTCGGGGTCGAAGAACCACGGCTATGTCGCCGTCGCCGTCGACGGCGAGAGCATCGGCCTGATCGTCGAGGCGCTGAAGGCCTCGGGTTCGACGTCCCTGACCCTGCGCAAGCAACTGGCCGCCCGCGCCTTCGCCCGCACAGCCGCCTATGACGCCGCCGTCTCCGGCTGGTTCGCCGGTCAGCTCGAAGACGCCGCCCCGGCCCGCAAATCGATCGCCGGCAGCCTCGCCCAGACCCTGCGCTACGGCGAGAACCCGCACCAGACCGGCGCCTTCTACCGCACCGGCGAGGCCCGTCCCGGCGTCGCCCACGCGACCCAGATCCAGGGCAAGGAACTGGGCTACAACAACATCGCCGACGCCGACGCCGCCTATGAACTGGTCGCCGAGTTCGAGAGCCCGGCCTGTGTCATCGTCAAACACGCCAACCCCTGCGGCGTGGCCGTCGGCAAGGACCTCGGCGAGGCCTACGCCCGGGCCCTGGAATGCGACGCCGTTTCGGCCTTCGGCGGCGTCATCGCCGTCAACCGTCCGCTGAACGGCGCCGACGCCCGGGCCATAACCGAGATCTTCACCGAGGTGGTCATCGCCCCCGGCGCCGACGACGAGGCGAAGGAAGTCTTCGCCGCCAAGAAGAACCTGCGCCTTCTGATCACCGACGGCCTGCCGGATCCGCACGGCCCGGGCGAGGTCTTCCGCAGCGTCGCCGGCGGCTTCCTGGTCCAGTCGCGCGACCGCAGCCTGATCAGGCCCGCCGACCTCAAGATCGTCACCCGCCGCCAGCCGACGCCGCAGGAGATCGAGGACATGCTGTTCGCCTTCACCGTGGCCAAGCACGTCAAGTCGAACGCCATCGTCTATGCCAAAGACGGCCAGACCGCCGGCATCGGCGCCGGCCAGATGAACCGCCGCGACAGTGCCCGTATCGCCGCCATCCGCGCCCGCGAGGCCGGCGAAGCCAAGGGTCTGGCCCATTCCCTGGCCGAGGGGTCTGCCTGCGCCTCCGAGGCCTTCTTCCCCTTCGCCGACGGTCTGCTGGAAGCGGTCGCGGCGGGAGCCACCTCGGTGATCCAGACGGGCGGCTCCATGCGCGACGCCGAGGTCATCGCCGCCGCTGACGAGCAAGGCATCGCCATGGCCTTCACCGGGGTTCGCGTGTTCAGGCACTAGATCCCAATCCCTCTCCCCTTGCGGGAGAGGGAGCCCGCACACGGCGGCGCAGCCGTCGTCCTCGTGCGGTCGGGTGAGGGGTGAAACGCACTCTCACCGGGGACCCGCTTCTCGACGCACCGCATCTGCTTACGCAGACCCCTCATCCGACTTCGCTTCGCTCAGTCACCTTCTCCCTCAAGGGGAGAAGGGACTAAGGTGCCTCCCATGGACACCCTCTCCGACCGCTGGGCGAAGCTCGAGCCCCTTATCCAGGTCGTCGGCCCCGACGACGACCTGCCGCGTCCGACCGTCCTCCTGTTCCACGGCTGCGGCGGGCTGCGCGGCCATCTGCCGATGTACGCGGCGGCTGCGAAGGAGGCCGGCTGGCGGGCGGTGATCGTCGACTCCTACGCCCCCCGCGGCTGGAGCCGGGAGTTCGCCATGGCCACCGTCTGCACCGGCCTTCTGCTGCGCGGCTGGGAGCGGGGCGGCGACGTGCTCGCCGCGATCCAGGGCGTCTCGGCCCGGCCCGACGTGGACGCGACCCGCATCGCCCTTGCCGGCTGGAGCCACGGCGGCTGGGGCATCATGGAGGCGATGAGCTGCGACCCGAATCCGGCCGGAGCGCTCGGCGTCCGCGACGCGGAGACCGCCGACCTGTCGGGCGTCAAGGCGATCTACCTGGCCTATCCCTATGTCGGGGTCGCCGCCCTGAACCGGATGCGGCCGTGGCGGCATTGTCCGAAGATCCTCGCCGTCATCTCACAGCGGGACCACCTGACCACCGTCCGCAACGCCGAGCGGGTCCATGACATGGTCCGCAACTGCGGCGCAGAGGTCGAGACCTGGGTCGCACCGGGCACCCATAGTTTCGACGAACCGATGACGGCTCTGCCGATGAAATACGACGCCGAACTGACCGGCGAGGCGATCCGCCGGTTCAGCGCCCTGCTGGAAGACGTCGCCATCGCGCCGCGCCCGGTCAACGCCGCCGCCTGATGGACACCCTGGCGGAACGCTGGGCCCGCCTGAAACCGTCGCTCGTCATCCGGCGTCCCGACGGTCCTGGCCCGTTTCCCGTCGTCCTGATCTTCCCCGGCTGCGGCGGGGTGCGCTCTCATCTGCACCGCTACGCCGAGGCGGCGGCCGAGGCCGGCTGGATGGCCGTGACGGTCGAGAGTTTTATCGCCCGTGGCTGGTCCGACGCCTTCGTCCGCATTTTCGTTTGCACAGGCCTGCTGCTGCGCGGCGGGACGCGGGCGGGCGACGTGATGGCGGCGGCGACCTTCGTGAAGAGCCTGCCCGACGCCGACCCCGACCGCATCGTCCTGGCGGGATGGAGCCACGGGGCCTGGGCCATCATGGACCTGATGACCGAAACGCTGGAAAAGCGCGGCGAGGCGATGATTGCCGACCCGATAAACGCCAACCTCTCGGGCGTCATCGGGGCCTTCATGCCCTATCCCTACGTCGCCTTCCCGACGCGCAGCCGCTGGTTCCGCTGGCGGCGGGCGCTGGACGCTCTGGTCATCCTGCCGACACGGGATCACCTGGCCAGGCGTCCCGACTACGAGCGCGTCCTGAAACGGGCCCGCGAGGCGGGATCGGAGATCGAGGAATGGGTCGTCGACGCCACCCACGCCTTCGACGAACCCGGTCTGACCCATCCGAAGATCCGCCATGACCGCGAGGCGACGAAGGAGGCGATCCGCCGTTTCGCCGGTTTCCTGAAGACGCGGACCTGATCTAGCCGATCGTCGCCTCGATCGTCATCGTCGCCCGCACGCTATGGGCCATCTCGCAGTGATCGTGTGCCGCGTGGTGCAGGGCGTCGAGCTGGTCCTGCGTCGGGGCCGGGCCGGCGAAGGCCGTGACCGGCCGCAACGTCACCCGAGCCAGATAGCGGCGGCCCTCCGGGTTGCGATCCAGCGCGCCAGAGGCCTGGTCGAAATAGCGGTCGACGACCCAGCCGGCCTTGGCCGCGAAGGCCAGGAACCACAGCATGTGGCAACTGGACAGGGAGGCCACCATCGCCTCCTCCGGGTCGACGGCCGAGGCGTCCGAATAGGGCAGGGGCACGCTGGCCGGCGCCGAGGAGCCCGGCACCACCGCCCCGCCGTCGAAGCGCCAGACGTGGGCGCGGGAATACTTGTTATCGACGTAGGCCTGATCGCCCCGGGTCCACTCGATCGTCGCGTCGTAGTTCATGCCGCCCTCCCGCTATTTCAGAATCGTATAGGTCATCCGCGCCCGAACCTCGAAGCCCAGCGACCGATAAAAGGCGATGGTCGCGTCATGTTCGGCGAAGGCGTGCAGGAACACCCCCTCGCCCGAGGCCAGAATCTCGCCCGTCACGGCCCGTGACAGGCCGGCCGCATAGCCGAGCCCCCGATGATCCGGGTGGGTGCAGACGCCGCTGAGTTCGGTGAAGCCCTCGACCCGCAACCGCCGCCCCGCCATGGCGAGCAGCCGTCCGTCCTGTTTCACCCCGATGAAGGGCCCCAGCCGCCGCGTCGCTGAGCGGAACGGCCCCGGCTTCGTCAGGGTCGCCAACGCCAACATCTCGGGCGCATCGGCCTCGGTCAGGGTCTCATAGGCGAGGTCCGGCCCGCCGGGCGTCAGGGCCGTGCAAACCATCTGCACGAGCGGAACGCGGTTGACGACCTCGACGCCTGGCAGATCCAGCGCGCCCGTCGGCCCGCCGGTCAGCTCGACCATCCCCGCCCCCGGGTGGCGCCGGGCCAGGTCCGCCATGGCCTTCAGCGTTTCGGGTTCCGCATCCTCCCCTGAGACGAAGATTCCCACGTCCGGATCGATCCGCACGGCGCGAACGTCGGAGTCCTCCGTGACGAAGCCCGACAACCGGGTCGTCAGGGCGTTCCACACGGCGCGGTCCAGCGGATGGCTCATGACGACGCTTTAGCGCGCGGGCGATTCCGCGTCAGCCCCGCCGAGGAGGCCACGTCCGAGACCCGCGAATGCTTACGCCTGCCAGAAGCCGACGATCTTCTTGACCTCGGCGACGACCGGATCGGCGATCCCGGCGGCGCGTTCGGCGCCGTCCTTCAGCACCCGGTCAATCTCGGCCGGATCGTCCATCAGACGGCGCATCTCGGCCGTGACCGGGGCGAGCGACGACACGGCCAGATCGGCCAGGGCCGGCTTGAAGGCGCCGAAGCCCTGGCCGGCGAACTGGGCCGTGACCTGTTCGCGCGTCTGGTCCGACAGGGCGGCGTAGATGGCGATCAGGTTCTTGATCTCGGGCCGCTCGTCCAGGCTCTCGCCCGGCTCGGGCATGACGCCCATGTCGGTCTTGGACTTGCGGATTTTCGACGCGATCGTGTCGGCGTCGTCGGTCAGGTTGATGCGCGACTGGTCCGAGGGATCGGACTTGGACATCTTGGCGGCGCCGTCGCGCAGGCTCATGACCCGCGTCGCCGGACCCTGGATCAGGGGTTCGGGCAGGGGGAAGAAGCCTGGCGCGTTGAAGTCGTTGTTGAACTTGCCGGCGATGTCGCGGGTCAGTTCCAGATGCTGTTTCTGATCCTCGCCGACCGGCACCTCGGTCGCCTTGTACAGGAGGATGTCGGCGGCCTGGAGCACGGGGTAGGTGTAGAGGCCGACCGAGGCCCGTTCCTTGTGCTTGCCCGACTTCTCCTTGAACTGGGTCATCCGGTCCAGCCAGCCGAGGCGGGCGACGCAGTTGAAGATCCAGGCCAGTTCGGCGTGGGCGCGCACCGCCGACTGCGGGAAGATGGTCGACTTCGCCGGATCGAGACCCGAGGCGATATAGGCGGCGGCGATCTCGCGCGTCTGGGCGGTCAGCAGGGCCGGGTCCTGCCACACGGTGATGGCGTGCATATCGGCGACGAACAGGAAACAGGGCGCACCTGAGTCCTGCAGCGCCGTGAACCGCTTCAACGCGCCCAGATAGTTGCCCAGATGCAGGGCGCCGGAGGCCTGGATGCCGCTGAGGATGCGGCGCGGGCCGGTGTAGGCGGGAACGGTCGGGGAGGCGTCAGACATGGCTCGGGCAATGCCCTAGCGCGGGTCACAGGGCAAGACGTCGAGCGTCACCGGGAGCGTCTCACCAGACCCTTGACCTCGGCGAGGGTGATCGCCCGCGTGGCGAAGGCCATGGCGACGTAGGTCAGGCCGCCGGCGGCGGCGACCAGAACGACGGTGATCTCCTTGCCGCCGTGGGCCGATCCAAGGGCGGACAGGACCGCCTCGACCCCTCCCTGCATCCACGGCCGCGCTCCGGAAGCGAACGCCACGACGACCGCCAGACCCGCACTGGCCAGGGCGATCCGGGCCAGTCGCGAGGTCGCCGCCACGCTGGGCCGATAGTGGCCGCGCTTCCACAGGAAGCCGCCGAGCAGAAGGGCGTTGGCCCAGGCCCCGATACTGGTCCCCGCCGCGATCCCGGGCACGCCGAGACCGAGGTTATAGAGCGCCAGCATCCCCGCCGACCCGACCGCCACATTGACCAGGGCGAAGATCATCGGCGAGCGCGTGTCTCGCCGGGCGAAGAAGGCCGGGGCGAGGATGCGGATCAGGACAAAGGCCGGAACACCCCAGCCGAAGTGGAAGAGGGCCGCCGCCGTCTGTTCGGCGTCGACCTGCAGGAAGGCGCCGCGCGTGAACAGGGCGTCGATCAGGAAATAGGGCATGGCCATCAGGGCCGCCGCCGCCGGCAGGGTCAGGGCCATGGACAGGGCCAGGGCCTCGTCCATCGAGGACTGTTGCTGCTGATGGTTGTCTGACGCCACCGCCGCCGACAGACGCGGTAAAAGAGCGATGCCGATCGCCACCCCGACGAGCCCGAGCGGCAGCTGATAGAGGCGGTCCGCCGTCGCCAGCCAGGTCCGCCCCCCCGCCTGGAAACTGGCGAGGTTGCCGGAGATGAAGACGTTGATCTGCGTCGCGGAATTGCCGATGGCGGCGGGCACGGCGGTGATGATGATGGCCTTCACCGCCGGGGTCAGGCGCGGCAGAGCCAGGCGGATGTTGGCTCCGGCCTTGCGAACGGCCCACCAGCACAGGCCCGCCTGGGCGACCCCGGCGACAAGCACCGCCCAGGACGCAGCGTAGGCCGCACCGATCTGGTCGCCGCGCGCGGGCCAGACCGCCGCCAGCATGATCAGGTTGAGCAGGATCGGATAGGCGCCCGAAACGATGAACCGTCCGCGTGCGTTCAGCGCCCCCGACAGCAGGGCGGCGACTGCCATGCAGGGCAGATAGGGCATGGTGATCTGGGTCAGGATCACGGCCAGCTTGAAGCGGGCCGGATCGTCAAGGAAGCCGATGTTGATCACGGTCATGATCCACGGCATCGCCAGCTGGGCCGCGATGGTCAGGGCGACGGTGACAAGGGCTACGGCGGCCAGCGCATCCGTGGCGACCCTGTCGGCGGCTTCGGGTCCCTCGGTCTGCAGCGTCTTCGCGTAGGCGGGCACGAAGGCGGCGGCGAAGGCCCCCTCGGCGAAGATGCGGCGGAACAGGTTGGGGAAGCTCAGTGCGGTGTTGTAGGCGTCCGCTGCGGGCCCGTTCGACGCCCCAAGCGCCGCAGAGATCACCACGTCGCGGGCGAACCCGGCCAGCCGGCTGATCAGGGTCAGGCCGCTGAAGATCGCCGACGACCGCATCATGCCGCCGCCCTTGCCGGATGTGGTGGCGGAGGCCGGTGGCTGGACGATGGGCTCGACGGTGGCGGTGGCGCCGGCGATCGGGGCGGCGGGCTCGATCGGTTCGGGGAGATCAGGCTTGGACACGGACGAACCTCGATTGCCGTGCCCGGGCGCGCGGCGAAATGTCGCTTAACCCGCTTCCGGCGCGGGCGAAACGGGCTTCCTCGGCCGCAGGTCGGAGACGTCGCGGGCGCTGGCCCGGGCGGCTGTGATCCGACGTCCCTCGGGGGCGGCGGGCGCGCGGTCCAGCACGGCCTCCAGCGCCGCATGGACATCATCCAGCAGACCATCAGACTTCAGCTTCCGCCCCTTGCGGTCCGTCACATAGAAGCTGTCGACCGCCCGCTCGCCGAAGCCGGCGACATGGGCCGAGCGGATCGACAGGTCGTGGTCCGACAGGGTGCGCGACAGCTCGGCCAGCAGTCCCGGCCGGTCGGCGCCCGAGACCTCGATCACCGTGGCGTCGGCGGAGGCTGCGTTGTCGATCATCACCACCGGCCGCACGTCGAAGACGGCCCGGCGCGGCGAGGGGTTGGGCATGGCGGGCGGCTGGACGGGGGTCTCGCCCCTCGCCGCCGCCTCCAGCGCTGCGATCAGGGATTTGAGCCGACGCGGCTCGGCCTGGCCATAGGGCTGGTCGGCGCCGTCCTGCACCTGAAACACGTCGAGCACCGTGCCGTCGGGCGCGGTGGCGACCCGCGCCCCTGTCACATCGGCGCCGGCGGCGGCCAGCACGGCGGCGAGGTCGGCGAAGAGGCCGGGCCGGTCGCGGGCCGCCAGCGCGATCTCCGTCGTCTCCTCGATCCGCCCGGCGACACAGGTCCGGGCCTCGACCGCCGCCCCGCCTTCCAGGGCCCGGGCGACGAGGTCGGCGTGTTCGGCCAGGGGATCGACGGTCTGGATGTCCTCGCCCCGGAACAGGGCCTCGACGGCCGCATAGAGGCTGCGCATCAGCTGGCCCTTCCAGCTGTTCCACACCCCCGGCCCCACGGCCCGGATATCGGCGACGGTCAGGACCAGCAGCATCCGCAGCCGCTCCGGATCGCCGACGATCTCGGCGAAGGCCTGGACCGTCGCCGGGTCGGAAATGTCCCGCTTCTGGGCGTAGTCGCTCAGGGCCAGGTGGTGCCGCACCAGCCAGACGACGATCTCGATCCGGCGAGGATCGACGCCCAGCCGCTCGCACGCCCGGCGGGCGGCGATCGCCCCGTCCTCCAGCTGCCCCCGTTCCCCGCCCTTGCCGACGTCGTGCAGCAGCATGGCCAGCATCAGGGCCTCCGGGTCCGCGATCAGGTGGATCACCTCGGTGGCCAGCGGATGGTCGTCCTTGAGCTTGCCGCGCTGGATATCGTTGATGATGCCTATGGCCTGGAGGGTGTGCTCGTCGACCGTATAGGCGTGGTACATGTTGAACTGGGTCTGGCCGACGATCCGGCCCCATTCCGGCAGGAATCGGCCGAGCAACCCCGCCTCGTTCATGATGGTCAGGACCCGATAGGGCCTCTGCCCGTGCGCCAGCACATGAAGCAACGCCGCCGTCGCGCGCGGATCGCGCCTCAGCTTCGGCGTCACCAGGGCCAGCGAGCGCGTCACGGCCGAAAAGGCATGCGGATGGACGTCGAGGTCGTGTTGGTCGGCGCAGACGAACAGAGTCAGCAGCTTGACCGGGTCCCCGGCGAAGACCTCGGGTCCTGTGACGGACAGTCGCCCGCCGTCCTCGATGAATCCCTCCACGCCGAGATTCCGCTTCCGTCCCGGGATCAGCCGCGACAGGCTCATGGTCTTCTTCTGCTGGCGCGCCTCCAGCGTGGCGCTCATGGCCCGGGTCAGGGCGCCGACGTCGCGGGCGACGAGGAAATAGCGGCGCATGAAGCGCTCGACCGCCGGCTCGTCGCCCCGGCCGCGCCAGCCCATCCGCCGCGCCACCTCGGGCTGCAGGTCGAAGGTCAGCTTCTCCTCGGCCCGTCCCGCCGCCAGATGCAGATGCGCCCTGACCCGCCACAGGAAGTCGAACGCCTCCTCGAAGGTCCGGCGCTCGCGCGGCGTCAGCAGTTCGTCCAGCACCCGCGCGCCCAGGGGACTGTCGGGCGCCAGGGACCGGGCGATCCAGAACAGGGTGTTGAGGTCGCGCAAGCCCCCCTTGCCGTCCTTGATGTTCGGCTCAACGCGGTAGCGGACCGCGCCGGTCCGGGAATGGCGGCTGTCGCGTTCCTCCATCTTGGCGGCGATGAAGGGGCGCGGATCGGCGTTGGTGACCATGCCCCGGAAGCGCCAGAGGAAGTCCTCGGTCAGCCTCTCGTCGCCCGCCAGCGGCCGCGCCTCCAGCAGGGCCGTGCGGATGGTCATGTCGGATCGGGCCAGGCTCAGGGCCTCCTCCACCGACCGCGCGGACGACCCGACCTTCAGTCCCAGATCCCACAGAACGTAGAGCATGAACTCCGCCACCGTCTCGGTCCGGGCGGTCGTCTTCCAGGGTCTGAGGAAGACGAGGTCGAGGTCCGAGAACGGCGCCAGCACGCCCCGGCCGTAGCCGCCGACCGCGATCAGGCTGAGCTTCTCCGCCTCGGTCGGATTGTGCGACGGATAGAGAGTCTCGGTCGTGAAGCGCCACAGGGCGGTCAGCAGTTCGTCGGCCGCCGCCGAATACAGCCGCGCCACCTCCACCCCCGGCAGACCGTTGGCCAGTTTCGTCGCGATCTTCTCGCGCGCCGCGTCGTAGTGGGCTTTCAGCACCGCCGCGACGGCGGGCCGGACGCCCGGACCGGAAACAATGGCGTCGAGGCGGGCGTCGAGGGCGGACGACATCTATTCCTCCCCCATCGGGGGAGGTGGCGCGGCGCCGCTTTGCGCCGTGACGGAGGGGGCTCGCCGCGCGTTCGGTGTCTGCGGCCGGCCCCCTCCACCACTTCGTGGTCCCCCTCCCCCGATGGGGGAGGAATGGCGCGGCGTCACTTCGCCAATCCCTTCAGCCGGTAGAGCGCCTCCAGCGCTTCTCGCGGGCTGAGCGTATCCGGATCCAGCGCCGCCACCGCGTCGTCGATCGCGGACCTCATCGGAGGCGGCGGAGGTTCGGCCATGGCGAACAACGGCAGGTCGTCCAGCCGCCCGTGCGCCGCCTTCTCCGTCTCCAGCCGGTCCAGCACGGCCCGCGCCCGCGCCACCACCGCCGGAGGCACGCCCGCCAGTTTCGCGACCTGGACGCCATAGGAGCGGTCCGCCGCCCCGGGCGCCGCCTCGTGCAGGAAGACCAGTTCGCCGTTCCACTCACGCGCCCGCATGGACAGGTTGCAGACGTGGTCGAGCCGTTCCTCCAGCCGGGCCAGCTCGTGATAGTGGGTCGCGAACAGGGTCCGGGACCGGTTCACGTCGTGCAGGGCCTCGGCGCAGGCCCAGGCGATGGCCAGTCCGTCATAGGTGGCCGTGCCACGCCCGATCTCGTCCAGAACGATAAAGCTCTGCGGCGTCGCCTGGGTCAGGATGGCGGCCGTCTCGACCATCTCCATCATGAAAGTGGAACGGCCGCGCGCCAGATCGTCGCCTGCTCCTACCCGGCTGAACAGCCGGTCGACGGCGCCCAGCCGCATCGATTTCGCGGGCACGAAGCATCCGCCCTGCGCCAGCACCACCAGCAGGGCGTTCTGGCGCAGGAAGGTCGACTTGCCGGCCATGTTCGGCCCGGTGACGATGCTGAGGCGCGCACAACCGACGCCATCCCCATCAAGTCTGCAGTCGTTCGGCGTGAACGGATCGCCCGCCTTTTTCACCGCCGCCTCGACCCCCGGGTGACGCCCGGCCTCGACCACGAAGACCTTCGAATCGTCCACCATCGGCCGCACGGCCCCGACCTCCTCGGCCCATTCGGCGAGGGCGGCGGTCGCATCGAGTTCGGCGAGCGCATCGGCCACGGCCTGCAAGGCCATGGCCAGCGACTGGACCGTCTGGCGCCAGGTCTCGAAGGTCTCGCCCTCCATGGCCAGGGCCCGGTGCCCGGCCTGGCTGATCTTCGCGTCCAGTTCCGACAGTTCGACGGTCGTGAACCGCACCTGGGCCGCCAGGGTCTGACGGTGGATGAAGGGGCTCTCCGGCCCGGCCCGGAACAGGGGTTCGGCGTGCTTGGCCGTGGTCTCGAGGAAGTAGCCAAGCACGGCATTGTGCCGGACCTTGAACGGCACACCGCTGTCGGCCACGGCGCGGGCCTCCAGATCGGCGACGACCCGGCGGCTGTCGTCGCGCAGGGTCCGGGCCGCGTCGAGCTCCGGCCGGAAGCCCGGCTTCACGAAGCCGCCGTCGCGCGCCAGATGCGGCGGCTCCTCGGCCAGACCCTCGGCCAGATCGAGCCTCAGTCGCGCCAGGTCGGGCGACAGGGTCAGCCGGTCGAGACAGCCGACGATCCGCTGCGGCGGCCCGGTCAGGGGATCGGGCGAGACGATGAACAGGCCCGCGAGCGCCTCGGCGATGGTCAGACCTGCCCGGATCGCGGCCAGATCGCGCGGCCCGCCGCGCCCCAGCGCCAGTCGCGACACGGCCCGGGCCAGATCGGCCGACGCCTTCAGCCCGTCGCGCAGGTCCCGCCGCAGGGCGCGCCGCTCCAGCAGCCATTCGACCGCATCCAGTCCATGATTGATTTCGACAGGATTCCGCAGCGGCCGGGCGATCCGCTCGGCCAGGGCCCTGGCCCCGCCCGAGGTCACCGTCCGGTCGATACAGGCCAGCAGCGATCCCTCGCGCTCGCCCCTCTGGGTCCGGTCGATCTCGAGACTCAAGCGCGTCGCCGGGTCGATGGCGAGGAAGCCCGTCTCGCCCGAGCGGCGCGGCGGCGACAGGGCCGGGACCTTGCCGGCCTGGGTCGTCTCCAGATAGGCGGCGATGAGCCCGAGCGCGGAGACCTCCGCCTCCTCGAACGCCCCGAACCCGTCCAGCGAAGCGACGCCGTAGAGGCGCGCCACCCGACCGCCCGCCGCCGCCGGCTCGGCCACCGCCGAGGCCAGGGCCTGGACCACGCCGCCCGACCCGTCGAGCGCGCCCTTCAGATCGGGATCGGAATAGAGTTTGTCGGTGACCAGCACCTCCGACGGCCGGAACGCCGCCAGGGTCCCCCCCAGGTCGCCGATGTCGCAGGCGACGCAGTCCACCGCCCCGGCCGACAGCTCGACCACCGCCACGGCCGCCCGGCCGCGCCGGATGGCCACGGCCGCCAGCCGGTTGGCGCCGCGCGCATCCAGCAGCGAATCCTCGGTCAGGGTGCCCGGCGTCACGACCCGCACGATGTCGCGACGGACGATGGCCTTGGAGCCGCGCTTCTTCGCCTCGGCGGGATCCTCCATCTGCTCGCAGATGGCGACGCGGAACCCCTGGCGGATCAGCCGGGCGATATAGCCCTCGGCCGCATGGTGGGGCATGCCGCACATGGCGATGTCCTCACCCAGATGCTTGCCGCGTTTGGTCAGGGTCAGGCCGATGGCGGCCGCCACCAGTTCCGCGTCCTTGAAGAACAGTTCGTAGAAATCGCCCATGCGGAAGAACAGCACCGCATCCGGCTGCGACGCCTTGGCGGCCAGATACTGGGCCATAAAGGGCGTGACGACGCCGGGGTCAGGGGCGGTCGCGTCAGTCTTTGGCGGATGGGAGAGGGGGGCGTTCATGACGTCCCGTCAGGGTGACGGATCGTCGGCGTCGGCTCAAGCTATTCTAGGCCGCGACCTGCTGGCGGTATCCGGCGCTGAGCACGGCGGGCTCCTGGAAGGCCAGGGCGTCCCAGTCCAGATCGGGGCGCGGGGCGTGGGCGGCGGCCAGGACCGCGCGCAGCTCGGCGGCCGAGGCGACGCTGGCGACCACGGCGGCGGCCGGCGGCAAGCCGAGGCAGAAGGCCAGGGCCGCCTGCATCGGATCGATCCGCGCCTCGGCGAGCCGACGACGCGTGCGCGACAGGGCGACGCCGTGACCGGCCAGGTGCGGCGGCAGGTTTTCCTGGTTGGTGAACAACAGGCCCCGGGCGAACACCGACGAGACATGGACGTCGACACCGAGACCGGCGAGTTCGCTCAGGGTTCCCTCGGTCACCGGCCGTTGATCGAGAATATTGCAGGGCATCTGCACCACGTCGGGCTGGAAGCGGCGCGCCAGCAGCACCGGCCCGTCCTCCATCGTCGCCATGAAGCCGATGCGTTTGTACAGGCCGCGGTCCTTCAGCGCCCGCATCCGGTCCCACAGGGCGCGGCCCTCGGCCCCGGCCAGGTCTGAGGCGCCTGACGCCAGCAGGACGTCGCCGCGCGGCAGGCCCATCCGCTCCAGCGAACGCCGGGCGCGGGCCTCGACCCGGTCCAGTCCTTCGGACAGGGCCACGGTGCGCACGGTGACGGAAAAGGGCGAGGGGAAGGGCCAGGCCTGTCCCAGCAGTCGCTCGCCATCGCCGTTCGGGCGAGTCGCGATCAGGGCGACGCCGGCGTCTGCGGCCGTCTGCAACAGGGTGCGCATCGCCTCTTCGCGCGCGCCGACGGGAATCGGCAGCGCGCGCTCAGGCTCGGTCACGACCGCGAGGGCCAGCTTCGCGGCCGGGGAAGGGGAAACGCGTGATTTCACCCGGCCATTCTGCACAGCAATGCTTAAGCGATGCTGAGGGAGACCCTACCGGTTCCTTACCAGACGAACGTGAATCGGTCAGTCGGCGCCCGGCTGAAGGTCCGGATGGGCGGCGGCGAAGGCGGGGTGGACCAGCGCCCGCTCCTCGATCGCCGTCAGCGCCGGGAACGGCGACAGGTCCACATGGAACCGCCGCGCCGAATAGAGCTGGGGAATCAGATAGCAGTCGGCCAGGGTCGGCGCGGCGCCGTGCAGCCAGCCCTTCCCCTGTCTCGCCGTCAGCGCCGTCAGGGCCTCGAACCCCGGAATCATCCAGCGCCCGGCCCAGGCGTCGATCTGCGCCTGATCGGCGCCGAAGGTCCCGCGCAGTTCGCTCAGGACCCGCAGGTTGTTCAGCGGATGGATGTCCGAGGCGATCAACCCGATCATCCCCCGCACCTGCGCCCGGCCGATGGCGTCGCCCGGCATCAGCGCCGGCTCGGGGAAGGTCTCGTCCAGCCATTCGAGGATGGCCGTGCTCTGGGTGATGACGGTCCCGTCCACCTCGAGCGCCGGCACCAGCCCCTGCGGGTTCAGCTTGAGGAAGGCCTCGGACCGTTGCGCCCCGGTGCGCAGGTCGATGTCGTGCTGTTCGTAGGCGACGCCCTTCAGGTTCAGGGCGATTCGCGTCCGGTAGGCCGCGCTCGAGCGGAAATAGCCGTGCAGGATCATTTGACGATAAACCTGAGCGTTTCGAGGCCCGCGATGGTCGCCTCGACGACATCGCCCGCGACCAGCGGCCCGACGCCCTCGGGCGTGCCGGTGAAGATCAGGTCGCCGGGCTGCAAGGCCCACAATTCGCCGGCCTTTTCCACGATCTCGACAGGGTTCCAGATCATCTCCGCCAGGGTCGACATCTGCTTGGTCTCGCCGTTGACGGTCAGGGCGATGGCGCCCGCCGCTTCCGGCAGGGCGCCCAGCGTCAGCGGGCCGCAGGGCGCAGACTGGTCGAACCCCTTGGCCGCGTCCCACGGCCGACCCTTTTCCTTGGCCCTGGCCTGAAGATCGCGCCGCGTCAGATCGACGCCGACGGCCCAGCCGGCGATGGCCCCGCCCTCGCCGATCGCCGCCACCAACTCGACCTCGTAGTGCAGGTTCTCCGTTGCGGACGGATAGGCCGGGTCGCCGCCGTCGGTGACGATGGCGTCGGCGGGCTTGGAGAAGAAGAAGGGCGCCTGGCGGGTCGGGTCATTGCCCATCTCGCGGGCATGGGCCGCGTAGTTCTGGCCCACGCACAGGATGCGCCGCACCGGGAAGCGGCGATCATCGCCGACGATGGGCAGGGACACGATCGGTGCGGGGGCGAACAGGAAGGAGGTCATGGATGCGGTTGTAGAGCTCTCGCGGGGTTTGAGAAGTGGCTCGTGGCTGGTGACTGGTGGCTACAGACCGTCCGCACCAGCCACCCGTCCCAGCCACGGTCTTTGCTGCACCGCAAAGGAACCGCCACGGCAATATGGCGTTCAGCGGACTAGGCCTGTATCTACGGCAAAGCTGACAAAACGGAGCGCGGCATCATGGCGACCTCAAAGGCACGTGAAGACATCAAGAACGACCTCAACACTCTCAAGGAGGACCTGAAGGTCGGGGCCCGCGAGGAGACCGCGCGGCTGAAGGCCAAGGCGGCCGAGACCGAGGCCCGTCTGCGCGAGAAGGCCGCCGAGGCCGACGCCCGCATCCGCGAGCGCGCCGACGAACTGCGCGACCAGGCCCGCGGCTACTACGACCAGGCCCGCGTGCGCGGCCGCGAGTATTATGACGACGCCTCGGAGCGTTTCGATGAAGCCCAGCGCTACATCACCGAACGGGTCCAGGAGCGTCCGGTGCAGTCAACCGCCATCGCGCTGGGTGTCGGCGTCGTGCTCGGTCTGCTGCTGGCGGGTCGTCGCCGCTGATGATCGGCAAGGGGCTGGTCAAGAAACTGACGGCGGCCTTCGTGGTCGCCGCCAGCGCCTTCGTCGCCATCGTGGCGCTGGGCGCGACCCTTTACTACGCACTCGCGCTCGTCCTGCCGGCGCTCGGCGCTGCTGCGATCACGGCCGGGGTCTTCGCCCTGATCGCAATCGCCGTCGCCATCGTCTTCCTCAACGCCGCGGGCATGATGGACGACGAGGACGACTACGAGGACGAACCCCATGGTCTGGGCGGCCGGGCCTACGCCCTGTTCCGCTCGCGACCGATCCTCGGAACGGTCGCGGCCCTCGCGGGCGGCTGGATCTTCCTTCGCAACCCGGCGCTGGCGACCATGGTCGCGGCGGCCTTCACCGAGAAATCGCACACGCGGTACCGGCGATAGGCGGAACGGCGACGCCTTCGGGACGTTGATCGGACAGGCGGCGTCGAGGTTGGGCGGCGCCTGTCATCAACCCCCTTTGAAGGAGGGCCTCCATGATCCGCTGGGCCATCATCTTCCTCGTTGTCGCCCTCGTCGCCGCCGTTCTCGGCTTCGGCGGGATCGCCAACTTCTCGTTCGAAATCGCCAAGTTCGTCGCCGTCATCGCCATCATCCTGTTCGTCATCTCGCTGGTCGCGGGCGGACTCAGGGGTCGCGGGACGCGCATATAGCCAGCTGACGCCAGCAGAAGACAAAAGGCCGCGCCCCTCGGGCTGCGGCCTTTTTCTTGGTCCTGCATCGCCCAGCAGAGTGACCCGAAACGGCTCGCCCCTCTGACAGCCCCGGCACGGTGCGCGCGTTGCGGCCGGCATCCATCGGTTGCTCAGCCCCGCCAGACCCCGACGGTGCGAGGTTTGGTCACGTCTTCTTCTGTCGCGGCGTCCGGCGCATACTCGAGAATGTCATCGGGCGTGCAGTCCAGATAGCGGCAGATGGAATCCAGGGTCGCGAACCGGACGCCCCGCACCTTGCCTGACTTGAGCAGGGACAGGTTGGTCTCGGAGATCCCGATGGCGCGGGCGAGCACCTTCGAGCGCACCTTTCGCCGGGCCATGATGACGTCGAGGCGGACGATGATGGGCATCAGACGAACTGCGACGCGTCGTCGTGGACCTCGGCGGCCCACGCCATGACCCGGGCGACGACGAACAGGATCAGGCCGAGTCCCAGGGCCTTCGCACTGTCCATCCGCAACCAGCCCTCGTCGTCGAACCCGGCCAGGGACACCACGACATGGCCCAGGGTCGGGGCGATCGCATAGGCCATCAGCCAGAGCGCGATCGCCGTCATGCAGCGGGCGTTCACCGGCTCCAGTACGACACCGGCGCCGTAAAGCCGGAACAGCCGCCGCAACTGCCACAACACCGCCAGGGCCGGGCCCATCATCAGGGTGGCCGACGTCGCCAGAGCCAGCTTCTGGATCACCGGCAGGCTGCCCACCGTCCACCAGCCCGGATGCAGGGCCGGCGTCTCGGCCTCGATGAAGATCTGCATCCCGCCGGGCCGGACCTGCAGCCGCGTCCCGGCGTAGAAGAGGACCGCGACCACCGCCACGGCGAGCAGAACCGCGCCGAGAGCGAACAGCCCCGTGAACAGCCATTCCAGCGGCCGACTCAGACGCCGGATGCGCTCGAACGCAGGCGGGGCGGACGGCAACGGCGGCGGAAACTCGAGAAGCAGGGCCATGGGCCGGTCAAATATTGTCTGATTGACAGTTATATTTTTATGTATTTCGATATGCTCAGGAATGCAATCGAGGATATCCCATGTCGCGCCCGATCATGTCTCTTCTCGTCGGGCTGGGGTTCGCAATCGCGGTCTCGGCCTGCGCGACCCCGACGACCCGCCACCCGGTGATCGCCGCCGACCTCGGCGCCCCGGCCGCGTCCTCGGACATGGCGACCAGTCTGGCGCGGCCGGGAGTCGTGACCTTCCAGCGAGTCGCCTTCGCCCACTGGACCGGCGGACGCGGAACCTTCATCGACCGCGACGACCCACGCACGGCTGAGGTCCCGCAGGGTAGCGAAGAGGCGACCATCTACGCCTACGTCATCGACCACCCCCGGTTCGGGCGGGTCCTGATCGACGCTGGCGTCTCGGCTGAACTCGACGACCGGCTCAACTGGATCATGCGGCGCAGCGTGCGCGATCTCAACGTCCGGATCGAGCGAACGACGGCTCAGTGGCTGGCTGGCCAGACCGCGCCGGGCGCCGTCTTCCTGACCCATCTTCATTTCGACCATGTCGGCGGACTGATCGACCTGCCTCTGGCGACAGCCGTCTATCTCGGTCCCGGCGAGGCGCAGGAAGGCAGCCGGATCAATCTCCTGCTCGGAAGCCCGGCCGACGCCATCCTTGAGGGCCATGGGCCGCTGCGCGAATGGGCCTTCCAGCCTGACCCCGAAGGCGACTTCGATGGCGTCCTGGACGTGTTTGGCGACGGCTCGGTCTGGGCTCTCAGCGTTCCCGGCCACTCGGCAGGCTCCACCGCCTATATGGTCAACGCCATCGACGGGCCGAAACTGATCGTTGGCGACGCGGTCAGCACCCGCCTGGGCTGGGAAGACGGCATGCCCCAACCCGTCCCGGCCGCCGCCCGCGCCGCCGCCGACCGCTCGGCCGAGCGCCTGCGACGCTTCGCGACCGCCCATCCGTCGGTGGAGGTCTTCCTCGGCCACCAGTCGCGCACGGGTCAGCCGGGGACGCAGCCGGACTGATCAAACCGCCGCCTTTTCCTTTACCCCGGGCACGGCGGGATCGGGCGCGGTCTCGGCATGCCGCGTGTCCTGACGGCGGGGGAGCTTCCAGGACTGGCCGCATTCAAACCGCTCGCCGGTCCAGGCGATGGCGTTGATCGTGATCTGGTGCTTGTCCCAGACAATCTCGTTGAAGCTGGGCGGCGTGCCCCGCTCGCGGTGCGACAGGGTCCCGCAGCCGATGGCGTAGGAACATCGGTCAGACAGGTCGATCGGCAGGGCGAAGGGCACATGCACATGGCCCGTGGTGATCAGATCGACTCCGGCCTCGGCGAAGATTCCGGCCGCCGCGGCGCCGCGCTTCACTTCGCCGGTCATGGGCGCGCCGATCATCTCGATCAGCGGATGGTGACAGGCCAGAATCCTCAGCGCCCCGACCGGGGCGGCGCGCAGGGCCTCTGCCGCGCGTCGGGTCTGGTCCAGGTCGATCACCCCCTTGGACCAGTTGGCCCGCGCCTGCCAGCCACGGGCCGTGGTCACGCCACGCACCATGACGGTGTCCGAGACGAATTCCCCGTCGTGGGCCGGGTGGCCGGTCGCCGTTTCGAAAGCCTTCCACGGCCAGAACAGCCGCGCCGCCACGTCCCAGTAGGGGACGTCGTGGTTGCCGACGATGACGAATCGGGGCGTCGGCATGGCCTTGATCCAGGACCCGGCCGCCGAAAACTCGTCCGGATAGCCCTTCTGGGTGATGTCGCCGGTGATCAGCATCAGGTCGCTGGGCGCGGCGTGGGCATAATCGAGCGCGGCGGCGCAGGCATGTTTGTGCTCGACCCCGAAATGGATGTCCGAAAACTGGAGGACGCGACCCATGCTCAGACCGCGCCCTCGGCCGACGCGGGCTCGGGAGCGTGCAGCTCGGGAACCAGGGCGTTGAAGGCCTTGGCGATGAAGGTCACCGTCGTGTCGTGGGGCAACAGGGTCGGCTCGCCGTCCAGAACCGCCGGGATGCGCGAACGGGCCTTGATGCGGATGCGTCTGGCTGGCCGCGTCATGACCGACGGGTCCTGGCGCCAGTCGCTGAACAGGGCCGCGGCCGCCAGGCGGAAGGCCTGGGCCGCGTCGGCGGGATCCATCGCGGCGGCTTCCAGCCCCACCGGTTCGTCCATGGCCGTGGAGATCATCGGACTGATCAGGACCAGGGCCTCGCTCCTGCGCGCCTTGCCGCCGTCCAGCTCGACCCGAATCTTGCCGGAGAAGGCCCGCCGCAACGCGCGACGCCCATAGGTCCAGGCCAGGCTCAGCTTTCCGGTCCGCATGGCCTCGCGCGCCGGGGCCCACAGGGCGGGCGAGCCGAAGATGCCGGCGCAATAGAAGGCCTGGCTCTCGACCGAGCCGCCGGAGACGCACTGCGACCGGCCGTGCTCCAGGGCGTTTCGCAGGGCGACCTTCCAGTCGGTCGTGCCGTAGAGGGCTTTCGGCAGCATGTTCATGGTTCCGCCCGGAAGGGGGGCGACCAGCGGACCCTTCGGCCCGGCCCTGGACGCCGCCGCCCGCGCGGTGCCGTCGCCGGCCAGGACGAACAACACGTCGGGCGCGGACGCCAGGGCCGTGTTGATCTGGGCGTCCATGGTGTCGCCGACCAGTTCGACGACCTCCGCCTCACACGGATACTCGGCCAGGATCGCTGCGACCTCGGCCGCCGCGCGCGGGCCGACCGAACCGGACAACGGATTGACCAGAACCACCACCCGCCTGATTTCGACATGTGTCGTCAGCGTGCGCGGCTCGGAAGCTGCGTCGTCGGGCGTCGAGGTCTCGACGTCAGGCGTGATCGTATCGGTCATTCGCCCCGAACGCACCGCAAAGCCGGGCGTTCCGGCGAAGCTTCACTATTGTGTCTTGAGCGTCTCGGCCGTGGTCGCGGCGCCGGCTTCCAGGGCGTCGCCGGTCTTCTCGGCGGCTTCACCCGCCTTGTCTGCGGCGACTTCTGCGGCTTCCGGGGCCTGACCGATCAGTGTCTTGCCCTGATTGACGCCGGCTGTGATCCATCCGTCCATCATCGCTCCGCCCTCGGCCAGCGACTGTTCCTTGATGCCCAGCACCGCGGTCAGCACGCCGAACAAGGCCAGCAGGGTCACGATCAAGCCGACGAAGCCGCCGCCTCCGCCGCTCGAACGCCGCTTGGGACGGGCCCAGACAGGGCTGGCGTGATCGTCCGCACTTCGGACCGGTTCAGGAAAACGCATGGTGACTCCCCCTCGGACTGTCGTTTCGCGGGCCACGCCCCTCGCGCGCACGCTTCGACACTCATATGACATCGTTAACCGGGAGCATAGGCGCGGAACCTCTGCCATAATCCAGCGTTCTCGCTTTCGGGGCGAACATCAGGAATGAAGGACTATCCCATGAACAAGGCGATTATCGCGATCGGGGCCGCCGGCCTGCTGGCTACGGCCTGCGCCAGCGATCCTTACGGCAACAGCAGCAGCAACCAGACCGTCCGCCAGGGCGCCATCGGCGCCGGCCTCGGCGCCGTCGCCGGCGCCATCATCGGCAACAACGTCGGCTCGGGTAACGCCGCCACCGGCGCGCTCATCGGCGGCCTCGCCGGCGGTGCCGTCGGCGCTGTCCGCGGCTCGCAAGCCGACCGCAACGCCCAGCAGCGCTACCGCGACAACCGCGGAAATTACTACTACTGCTACGACAACCGCCAGGACGAGTGCTACTGGGAAAACGGTCAGCGTCGCTACTAAGAGGCTGAACCGAAAGGTTTTTGAGGGCGGCTCGTTGAACGACGGGCCGCCCTTCGCATGAAAAGATCACGGAGTGGGCGAATGACGATGCGATCGACGATTCTGGCAGCGGGTCTGGCGGCGGTGGCGCTGGCGGGCTGTTCGACCATGCGCACGCCGAGCCGGGATGAGCTGGTCGCCGAGCCAACGGCCTGCACCGCCAAGCGGTTCGACATCTATTTCGCCGAGGATCAGGCGACCCTCACCGACGCGGCGCGGACGGCCATCGGCCTGACCGCGACGCAGTTGCAGGGCTGCAGGATCAACACGGTCCGGGTGCTTGGGCTGGCTTCGTCAACAGGCGACGCCGACGCCAATCAGGCGCTGTCCGAGCAGCGCGCCCTGGCCGTCGCCGAGGCCCTGACAGCCGCGGGCTGGCCGACGCCGGCGTTCGAACTGACCGCGGCGGGCGACCAGGGGGCGACGACCGCGGCCGGCGTGGCCGAACCCCTGCGCCGCCGCACCGAGGTTCTGGTCGAGGCCGCGCCGCTCTAGTCAGGCTTTCGCCCGTGCTCAACGACGCCCAGGGCGTCGGCGAGCCGGACCCTGGCCGAGCCGCGCGGCAGAGGCTTGGGCTGGCTCTCGTGCGGGGCCCATCCGGCCAGGTTGACGATCTCGAACGTCGCCGGGATACGCCCGTCCGCCTCGCCATAGCGCTGCGAATACAGAGCCGCGGCCCGGGCGATGATGGGTCGCGTCAGGGGACGGATGGTTCCCGCCAGCACATTGGTCTCGCCCATGGCGCGCAGGTCGCGGATCAGGGCGAACAGGTCCGGATAGCGCACCGTCAGCCGATCCACGTCCGCGACAGGCAGGGCGAATCCCGCGCGCTGCAGCAGACCCGCACCGTCAAAGCCGTCGGCGAAGGGCGAAACCCGCGCCTGGGCTCCGCCGCGCTCGGCGAGCTCGGCCTCGGTCAGCACCCCGCGCAGCTCCTTCAACGTCCCGGCGCCCAACAGGGTCCCAAGGAACAGGCCATCGGGCTTCAGTGCGCGCCGGACCTGGCGCAGAGCGCCCGGCAGGTCGTTGGCCCAGTGAAGGGTCATGAGCGACACGATCAGATCGGTCGATCCCACCTCGATTTCCAAAGTCTTCGCCCCCGGCCCGGCCCGCTCCGACCGGTCCCCGACCGCGCGCGGCGCCCCGACCCGACCGGCGGCGTCGCTGTCGCCCAACGCCTCTGCGAACGGCCCCGGATGCGCCGACAGGTCGACGGCGACCGGAAACTCCCGCAAGGTCGCCTCCAGGCTGAGCACGGCGTTCTCGGCGGCGCGGCGGTGCAGGAAGTCGGCGTCGGCAAACAGCCGCTCCGATCGCGCCAGCCGGGCCGCACGCCGTGCGGCGTCGAAGATCAGGGGAGGGCCGGTTTCGGTCATGGCTGTTCAGGATGGGGGCTGGGGCGAGCGTTGGGAAGACGGCCGGTCGCGGATCGGTCGCGTCCTGACGTCTTTCGGCCGCGGTCTGGCCGACCTGATCCTGCCGCCCATGGCCCACGACAGCCACGAGGCCACGGCCGCCGCGGGCCTGACGGCCAACGCCTGGAGCCGGGTGATCTTTCTGGAGGACCCGGTCTGCGACGGATGCGGGGCCGCGTTCGAATACGACGGCGGAGACTTCGCCTCCGACCGATGCGCCGCCTGTGTCGCCCAGCCCTACGCCTTCGCTCGCGCCCGCGCCGCCTGCATCTACGACACGGCTTCGCGCGGCCTGATCCTCAAGTTCAAGCATGGCGACCAGCAGCAGTTCGCGACCCTGTTCGCCCGCTGGCTGGGGCGCGCCGCCGCGCCCCTGGTCGAGGATTGCGACGCCATCGTGCCCGTACCCCTGCATCCATCCCGTCTGCTGGCCCGGCGCTTCAACCAGGCCGCCGAGATCGCCCGACCGATGGCCCGGGCGGCGAAGCGCGACTACCTGCCCGCCGCCCTCGTCCGCGCCCGTGCGACTGCGACCCAGGGCGGGCGCAGCCTGCGGGGCCGCAAACTCAATGTGAAATCCGCCTTCGCCGTCAGCGAGTCCGGGGCGCGACAGGTGCGCGGACGAAGGATTCTTCTGGTCGATGATGTCCTGACCACCGGGGCGACGGGCGAGGCCTGTGCGAAGGCGCTTCTGGACGCCGGAGCCCGCGCCGTGGATCTCGCCGTCATCGCGAGGGTGCGAACTGCGCGGGAACTGCCTAGATAGGCGAACGGTTCGACCTGCACGGCCTTTGCACCGTGCACGGTCGATCAGATTGAACTTTCGGAGATCCGCCTTGGCCGACGTCGTCCTCTACACCAAACCCGGTTGCCCCTACTGCATCGCAGCCGTGAGCCTGCTGAAGCGCAAGGGTGTCGATTTCACCGAGATCGTGGCCTCCAACGATCCGGAGAAGAAGGCCGAGATGATCCAGAAGTCGGGCGGCAAGGCCACCTTCCCCCAGATCTTCATCGACGGAAAACACATCGGCGGCTCCGACGACATGAGCGCCCTGGACCGCCGCGGCCAGCTCGACGCCCTTCTGGCGGCCTGAATGTCAGCGGGCCTGCCCATCGCCCTGATCCAGACCCGCACGCCCGCGACCCAGGCGGCGGCGCTGGCCCATGTCGAGCCCCTGATCCGCCAGGCGGCGGCCGAGGGCGCCAAATTCATCCTGACGCCCGAGGGATCGAACCTGCTGGAACAGCGCAAGGACCGGCGCGGCCTGGCCATCGTCAGCGAGCGGCAGGACGCAGTCGTTCTCGGCCTTCGCCGGCTGGCGGCGGAACTGGGCGTCTGGCTCCTGATCGGCTCGGCCATCGTGAAATCCGAGCATGAGGGCGACGACCGGGCGGCCAACCGGTCCCTGCTGATCGACGCCAACGGCGGCATCGTCGCCCGCTATGACAAGCTGCACGTCTTCGACGTCGACCTGCCCAACGGCGAGACCTATCGCGAGAGCTCGACCATCCGCCCCGGCGACGGGGCGGCCGTGGCCGATACGCCGTGGGGCCGTCTGGGGATGGCGGTCTGCTACGACATCCGCTTCCCCCATCTGTTCCGCCAGCTGGCCAAGGCCGGCGCCTGCATGATCTCCGTGCCCGCCGCCTTCACCGTCCCGACGGGCGAGGCCCACTGGGAGACCCTGTTGCGCGCCCGCGCCATCGAGACCGGCGCCTTCGTCCTGGCCCCGGCCCAGGGCGGGACGCACGAGGACGGCAGGAAGACCTGGGGGCGTTCGACCGTCGTCGGCCCGTGGGGTGAGGTGATCGCCAGACTGGATCACGACGAACCGGACATTCTGCACGCGAAACTGGACTTCGCCGCCGTCGAAAAGGCCCGCGCCTCGATCCCCGCCCTGCGTCACGATCGCGAGTTCGCGGCGCCATGATCCGCTACGCCCTTGCCTGCGACCACGACCACCCGTTCGAAGCCTGGTTCGGCTCGTCCTCGGACTATGACGACCAGGCGGCGCGCGGTCTGGTCGAATGCCCCTTCTGCGGCTCCACGGCCGTGTCGAAACAGATCATGGCCCCGGCCGTCGCCGGCACGAAAAAGCGCGACGCCACGCCCGATCTCGGCAAGATTCAAACGATGATGATGCAGGCCGCGCGCGAGGTGCGCAGCCATGTCGAGGCCAACTTCGACTATGTCGGCGACACGTTCGCCCGCGAGGCCCGCGACATCCACGAGGGCAGGTCCGAGAAACGCGAAATCTACGGCGAGGCCACCCCCGCCGAGGTCAGGGCGCTGAAGGAAGACGGCGTCCCCTGCGCCGCCCTGCCGCCCGCCCTCGTCGATCCGGCCAAGGCGAACTGAGGCGTGGGCGAGGGGGAGCGCTACGCCGAGTTTCCGCCGCCGCCGTCCCTGGCGCCCTGGGTCAAGGTGGTCTGGACCTACGCCAATCCCGAGCCGTCCGACACCGTCCAGCGCATCGCCCCGGACGGCTGTCCCGAACTGATCCTCGACATCGGCGCCCCCTATGAGGAGGAAGGGTCCGGGGGCCTCTGGACCCTCCAGCCCCCGGCCCTTTTCGCCGGCCAGATGACCCGGCCCATCGCCATCCGGCCGGTCGGGCCGGTAGAGCTCGTCGCCGTCCGCTTCCACCCCGACGGCGCCCGCGACTGGCTGGGCGCCCCGCTGAGCACGGCGACGGACGGTCGGCTGGACATGGTCGCGCGGCTGAAGGGCGTCGCCCCGCCCGCCGGGGATCCCGAAGCCCAGGCGAAAGCCATGACCGACCGGCTCGAGGCGCTGCGGCTCGCCCAGGGCTGGACCGTCGATGCAGTCGTCCGCGCCGAGGTCGAGGCGATGATGGACGACCGACCCGCCCCCGATCGCGCGCCCGCCGACCAGCGCGCGATCCAGCGCCGCTTCCTCGACCGGGTCGGGGTCTCGCCGCGCATGCTGCGGTCGGTGATGCGGTTCCGGCGGGTGTTCGACCATGCCCTGGAGCCCGGCGAGGAATCGTCCGGCTGGCTGGAAGCCGGTCTGGGCGCCGGCTATTTCGACCAGCCCCAGATGGCGCGGGACTTCCGCCGCTTCCTCGGCTGCACGGCGACCGAATGGGCGCGCGAACAGGTCGAACTGGCCCGCGCCATCGCGTCGCAAACCTACAAGCCGGGTCCGCCGCGTCTGGCCTAGGTCTTGAGCGGTCGCCGCCCGACGCGGCCGCATGGAGGACCCCGAATGACCATCCTGACCGCCCTGTTCGCCGCAGGCATGATGCAGACCGCCCCCGTCACCGCCGACCAGTTGTCGTGGATGAGCGGCTACTGGCTGGCCTGCGACGAGGGCCGCGAGGTGTCGGAGACCTGGAGCGATCCGCGCGGCGGGCTGATGGCAGGCCACGCGGTGACCCTGCAGAACGGCCGGGCCAGCTTCGAACTGTCGCGTATCGCCCCGACCGGGCCCGGCGCAGGTGTCGCCTATTTCGCAGGCGTCGGGGGCGCCCCGGCCGTGGTCTTCCCCGCCGTCGAGGCCGGCGGAACCCGCGTCGTTTTCGAGAACGCCGCCCACGACTTTCCCCAGCGCGTCATCTACGAACGCGACGGAGATGTCCTGAAGGCCCGGATCGAGGGCCATATGGGCGACCGTGAACAGGCGATGGCATGGGAATATCGCAAGGCGGACCTGAACGCGCGCTGTCCGGGCTAACCCCGGACAGGGCAGGCTGGCGGTCGATGACGGCCGCCGATCTGGACCGGGTCGCCGGGATCGCCACGATCGGCTTTCCCGACCATTTCGAGGGCCGCCCCTGTTTCGCCAACCGGCTCGCCCTCAACCCGGCGGGCTGTTTCGTGCTCCAGACGCCAGGCGGGCTTGAGGGCTATCTCGTCGCCTATCCGTGGACGAGGGACGCGGCGCCGACGCTCAACACCCTTTTCGAGGCGATCCCGGCGGATGCGGGGGTCCTGTATCTGCACGACCTCGCCCTGACCCCGGCGGTCCGGGGTCAGGGCTGGTCGAAGCCCGCAGTGGCCGCAGTGGTCGATCTGGCGAAGGCGGGCGGCTGGGCGACAATCGCCCTGGTCGCCGTCAATGACGCCGTCGACTTCTGGCGCGGTCATGGCTTCGACGTGCGGGAGACGCCGGAGATGGCCGCCAAACTGACCAGCTATGGCTCCGACGCCCGCTATATGGTTCGAACCGTCTAGTTCCGGGTCCAGCCCTTCTCGGCCATGCAGGCGCGGAAGGCGTCGCGGCTCTCGGTGCGTTCGTCGCAGTCGTCACGGGCGGCGTCGAACGGCTGGGCGTTGTTGCCATGCCAGGCGGCTTCGTCGCTCATGTCGGCGCCGTTCACCATGATACAGCCCGAGGTCATCAGGGCGGAGGCGAGGACAGCCGCGGTCGCGGTCAGGGTCAGAAAGCGTTTCATCTGGAAGTCTCCATTGCGATACCTTCCGTTGCCACCGCGCGCAGCCACAATCCCGTTACAAGTCGGACAGCTGGATGAAATCGCCGTAAGGTGGCGCTAGTCCCGCGCGGCCAGCATCATGAAATTGATGTCGGCGTCCGCGCTCTCGCTCCAGCGATCGGTCAGGGGCGAATAGTTCAGACCGAACGGGCCCGTCACCGCCACCGGCTCGGCGGACAGCATCATCCGGATTTCGTCGGGCTTCAGGAACTGGCGCCAGTCGTGGGTTCCGGCGGGCACCCAGCGCAGGATGTATTCGGCCGCGACCTTGCCGAGCGCCAGGGACTTCAGTGTCCGGTTCAGCGTCGCCACCACCATGATTCCGCCCGGGGCGACCAGACGCGAACAGGCGCGGATGAAGGCCTCGGGGTCGGCGACATGCTCGATGATCTCCAGCACCAGCACGACATCAAACGGCCCCGCGCCTTCGGCCTCGACCTGTTCGACGGTCGCGGCGCGGTAGGCGATTTCGAGGCCCTGTTCGGCGGCATGCGCCCGGGCCGTGCCGATATTCTCGGACGAGGCGTCGACGGCCGTGACCTCGAACCCCATCCGCCGCATCGGTTCGGCGATCAGCCCGCCGCCGCAGCCGATGTCGATCAGGGTCAGCCCCTCGAACGGCGCGCGCGTCTTCGGGTCGCGTCCGAACCGTTCGGCGACACGGTCGCGGATGAAGGCGAGACGCGCGGGATTGAATTTGTGAAGAGGCGCGAACGGCCCGGTCGCGTCCCACCATTCGGCCGCCTGGGCCGAGAACCGGGCCACATCGGCGGGGTCGATGCTGGCGCCCTGCGCAGGCTCGGGGGCCGTATCGGAAAAACCTTGCCCCGTTTGGGGTTTGCGCATCGGCGACGGGTGGGTAGAAGCGGCCATGGGCGCAAGGGTGAACCCCTTTTGCGACCTTCTGGCAAGACGGGGACCAACGCCACGATGACGCGGCCGACCAACACGCGACTGGTGATGAAATTCGGCGGCACCTCCATGGGTGACCTGGAGCGGATCCGCCGCGCCGCCCGCATCGTCGCCGCCGAGGTCAAGGCCGGCCATTCGGTCGCCGTCGTCGTCTCGGCCATGGCCGGCAAGACCAACGAACTGGTGGCCTGGACCGACGGCGCCGGCGGGGCCGCGCCCGGCCTGCCCCTGTCGGACGACGAATACGACGTCGTCGTCGCCTCCGGAGAACAGGTGACCTCGGGCCTGCTGGCCATCACCCTGCGCAACATGGGCTTCAACGCCCGCAGCTGGATGGGCTGGCAGATCCCGATCATCACCGACGAGGATCACGCCCGCGCCCGCATCGTCGACGTGCCGGGCGAGGTCCTGGGCGCCGCGCTGGACGCCGGTGAGATCGCGGTCATCCCGGGCTTCCAGGGCGTGTCGCCCTCCGGCCGGATCACCACCCTGGGCCGGGGCGGGTCGGACACCTCGGCCGTGGCCGTGGCCGCCGCGCTCGGTTGCGCCTGCGACATCTATACGGACGTGGACGGGGTTTACACGACCGACCCGCGTATCGAATCCCGGGCCCGGCGGCTGGAGAAGATCTCCTACGAGGAGATGCTGGAGATGGCGTCGCTCGGCGCCAAGGTGCTCCAGACCCGCTCGGTCGAACTGGCCATGGCCAAACAGGTGCCGGTGCGCGTGCTGTCCAGCTTCATCGAACCCGACGAAAACGGCGTGCTGCCCGCCAAGTCCGGCACGCTCATCTGCGACGAGGAGGAAATCGTGGAAAAACGCATCGTGTCCGGCGTGACCATGAGCCGCGACGAGGCCCGCATCACCCTGCTGGGCCTCAGCGACCGGGTCGACGCCCCCGCCGACGTCTTCACCCTTCTGGCCGACGCCAGCGTCAATGTGGACATGATCGTCCAGTCCCAGGCCCGCACCGAGGGGGCGGTCAATCTGACCTTCACCACCGGCCGCCGCGACGCGGCCCGCGCCGCCGAGCTGATGCGCGCCGCGCAGGAACAGATCGGCTTCGAGGAAATCCGCGTCGACGAGGACGTGGCCAAGGTCTCCGTCGTCGGCGTCGGCATGCGCAGTCACGCGGGTGTCGCCCAGACCATGTTCAAGGCCCTGGCGGACAAGGGCGTGAAGTTCCAGGCCATCTCGACCTCGGAAATCAAGATCAGCGTCCTGATCGACGCCGCCTATGCCGAACTGGCCGTTCGCGCCCTGCATTCGGCCTATGGGCTGGAAGCGGTATAGTATCGGCTGAACCCGTCCCCGTTCCGGGGGCGAACACGGAGACCGGATGGCCATAGCGGGCGGATCATTGACCCGGGGACCCCGCGTCCTTCTGCGCCAGATCCGTGAGGCGATGGCTGACGGCGGCCCGGCCCAGGGACGGCTGGACGTCGTCGTGCGCACCATCGCCCAGTCGATGGTGGCCGAGGTCTGCTCCATCTATCTGCGCCGCGCCTCGGGCGAGCTCGAGCTGTTCGCCACCCAGGGCCTGAACCCCGAAGCCGTGCACAACACGCGGCTGAAGCCGGGCGAGGGTCTGGTCGGCGAGGTCGCACGCCTGGCCCAGCCGATCAGCCTGTCGGACGCGCCGTCCCACCCCAGCTTCGCCTATCGGCCGGAGACGGGCGAGGACCCGTATCACGCCTTCCTCGGCGCCCCCCTGCTGCGCGGCGGCCGGGCCATCGGCGTGCTGGTCGTCCAGAACCGGGCCGAGCGCCGCTACGATCCCGACGAGGTCGAGGACATCCAGACCATCGCCATGGTTCTGGCCGAGACCGTGGCCTCGGGCGAACTGCTGGCCCAGGACGAACTGCGCGACATCGAGGTCGCGCCTCACCGTCCGGAGCGCATCAAGGGCCAGAGGTTCGCCGAGGGCATCGCCTTCGGCCACGTCGTCCTGCACGAGGCGCCCCTGCCGCCGGAACGACTTCTGGCCGAGAACCAGCAGGTCGAGGAGATCCGCCTGCGCGAAGGCCTGACGGTCCTCAAGAAATCCATCGACGCCCTGCTCGACGGCGGTCAGGGCAAGCTGGCCGGCCAGTCGTTCGAGGTGCTGGAAACCTACCGGATGTTCGCCGACGACCGGGGCTGGAACAGGTCGCTCGAGGAGGCGGTGCGCGGCGGCCTGACCGCCGAGGCCGCCGTCGACCGGGTGCGAAACGAACACCGCGCCCGCTTCGCCCAGGCCCGCGACCCCTACATCAAGGAGCGGCTGCACGATTTCGAGGACCTGGCCAACCGGCTGCTGCGGGTGCTCGGCGGCGAGAACCCGGGCCAGCGCGAACTGCCTGACGACGCCATTCTGGTGGCGCGCAACCTCGGTCCCGCCGACCTGCTGGAGTATCCGCGCCACAAGCTGAAGGGCCTGCTGATCGAGGAGGGCTCGGCGGCCAGCCACGCCGCCATCGTCGCCCGCGCCCTGCAGATCCCCTGCGTCGGGCGCCTGCAGGGCGTGCGCGACCGGCTCAGCGAGGGCGACCTTGTCATCGTCGACGGCGAGACCGGCGAGGCCCATCTGCGACCCCGCCCGGACATGCTGGAGTCCGTCCGCTCGCGCATGGCGCTGCGCGAACAGCGCCAGGCCGAGTTCGCCAGGCTGCGCGACGTGCCGGCCGTGACGGCCGACGGCACACGGATCACCCTTCTGACCAACGCCGGCCTGGCCGTGGACCTCGAGAACCTGGACGAGACGGGCGCCGAGGGCATCGGCCTGTTCCGCACCGAGTTCCAGTTCATGGTGTCCGAGGAACTGCCGCGCCTGAACTCACAGACGGCGCTGTACAAGCTGGTGCTGGATGCGGCGGGCGACCGGCCGGTCACCTTCCGGACCCTCGACATCGGCGGCGACAAGGTCCTGCCGTACATGGAGACGACCGAGCGGGAGGAAAATCCCGCCCTCGGACGGCGCGCGATCCGCCTGGGTCTCGATCGTCCGTCGCTGCTTCGCCTCCAGTTGCGCGCGCTGTTGGCCGCCGGCGCCGGGCGCGAGCTTCGCGTGATGTTCCCGATGATCGCCACGGTGGACGAGTTCCGCGCCGCCCGCGAACTGGTCGACGTCGAATGCGAATGGGCGCGGCGTCGCGGCCGGCCCCTTCCGGCCCTGCTTCGGGTCGGCGCCATGATCGAATGCCCGAGCCTGCTTTGGCACCTGGACGCCCTGTTGCCGATGACCGATTTCGTCTCGATCGGCTCGAACGACCTGTTCCAGTACATGTACGCCGCCGACCGGACCAATCCCCTGGTCTCGGATCGCTACGACGCCCTGTCGCCCCCGGCCCTGCGCGCCCTTCAGTCGATCCAGAAGGCCTGCACCGAAACCGGCACGCCCGTGTCGGTCTGCGGCGAACTGGCGGGCCGGCCGCTGGAGGCCTTCGCCCTGATCTGCCTCGGCTTCACCCGCCTCTCGGCCCCGGCGGGCGGCGTCGGTCCGGTCAAGCGCATGATCCTGTCGACCGATCTCACGGCGGCGAAACGCGGCATGAACAACCTGCTCGGATCCTCGGCCGGGTCGATCCGCAGCGAAATCGAAAGCCTGGCCCGGAAGTTGAACGTCGGTCTGTGAGCAATCCCGGAACGGGATCGATTCACGATTAACAAGACGTTGAACCGGCGGCTGAAATGGGTTATCCACAGGACGATACGCGTATGCCTCCGGGGGGAGGCGGGGACCGTCACAGCAATGTGGTAAGCGGGCCCTGGTCGAGTACGGCGCGGCTGGATTTCTCAGTCGGGCCGAGTGTGGGGCAAGGCGTCATGGCGCTGGATACGGGGAACGTCCCCGACGAGTTTCGGGCTCATCCGGACTGGAAGGACCCTGTGCCCTCCATCACTGATGCGGCGACGCTGGGCGAGGGCCTGCGCAAGGCGCGTGAGCTGTCCGGCAGGTCGCTGGCCGAACTGGCCGCCGATACTCGCGTGCACGAACGCTATCTGCGCGCGCTCGAGGAAAACAACATCTCCGCCCTGCCGTCGCGCGTCTTCGCTATCGGCTATGCGCGCGCCTATGCCGGCGCCCTGGGCCTCGACGAACAGTTGGCGGTCGAACGCTACAAGCGTGAGACGCCGGACGGTTCGGTGCCGCTCCAGGCCCCGACCGGAGTGGCCTTCGAGGAGGTCCGCCGCTATTCGCCGCGCATCGTCGGCGTCATCGTGATCCTGGCCCTGGCCGTCATCGGTTGGAACGTGTTCCAGCGCGTCAGCCTGATCCGCGCGCCCCAGCCGTCAGACATCGCCGAGGTTCCGGAGAGCTGGAGCCTTGGAGACGTTCCCGGTCAGGGCGGCCTGCGCGTCGGCGCGCCGCAACCGGCCCCGGCCGACCAGACCACGCCCGTCCTCTACATCACGCCGGGCCTCGAGGCTCAGCTGACGGGCGTCGATCCGGCCGATACCGCAGCCCTTGCCGCCGCGACGACCGCCAGCGCTCCGCCGGTCCAGGCCGCCTTCAACCCGCGCGGCGCCATTTACGGCGCGCCGGCCAACGCCTCCCAGGTCGTGCTCCAGGCCCGCAAGGCCGGCGCCCTGGTCGTCCGTCTCGCCGACGGCCGCGTCCTGTTCGCCCGCCAGCTGGCGGCCGGAGAAGCCTGGCGCGCCCCGGCCGGCGTCGCCGCCACCATCGACGTGTCCGACCCGACCGCCTTCGACGTCTATCTTAACGGCGAACACGGCGGCGCCCTGACCGGCGTCCTGACCCCGCTGAGCCAGCTGAACAGCCGCGCCGCCGGTCTGGCGCGCCAGACCGCCGCCCAGGTCCAGGCCGAAGCCCTTGCAGCCCAGACCGCTGCGGCCCGCGCGGCGGCGACTACGCAGGCGGCCGCGCTCTAGACGTCCTCCACCGGGCACGACAGTCGCGCGCTGAACTTGTCTCCTTCGTGTCGCGATGCGATGGGGAGGTGGCAGCAAGCGTCATGGCCTTGTGACCTCGGCAGGCCTATATTGAGCCTGTCATGAGCGACCACTCCCACATCCGTCCCTGGCGCCATATCGAGCGCCGGAAATCCCGCCAGATCATGGTGGGCTCGGTCCCGGTCGGCGGCGACGCCCCGATCAGCGTCCAGTCGATGACCAACACCCCGACTTCGGACGCCAGTGCGACGATCGGCCAGATTCGCGAGCTGGAAGAGGCCGGGGCCGACATCGTCCGCGTCTCCTGCCCGGACGAGGAATCCACCGCCGCCTTCCGCACCATCGCCCGCGAGGCGAAGGTCCCGCTCGTCGCCGACATCCATTTTCACTATAGGCGCGGCATCGAGGCCGCCGAGGCCGGCGCCGCCTGCCTGCGGATCAATCCCGGCAATATCGGCAATGCGTCCCGCGTGCGCGACGTCATCCAGGCCGCCAAGGACCACGGCTGCTCCATGCGCATCGGCGTCAACGCCGGCTCGCTGGAGAAGGAACTGCTGGAAAAATACGGCGAGCCCTGCCCCGACGCCATGGTCGAGTCAGCCCTCAACCACGCCCGCATCCTGCAGGACCACGACTTCCACGAGTTCAAGATCTCGGTGAAGGCCTCGGACCCCTTCCTGACCGTCGCGGCCTACCAGCAACTGGCCGAGGCCATCGACTGCCCCCTGCATCTGGGCGTCACCGAGGCGGGGCCGCTTCGCACGGGCACGATCAAGTCCGCCATCGGCATGGGAAATATGCTGTGGGCCGGGATCGGCGACACCATCCGCGTCAGCCTCGCCGCCGATCCGGTGGAGGAGATCAAGGTCGGCTTCGACATCCTGAAGTCCCTGGGCCTGCGCCACCGGGGCGTCAACATCATCGCCTGCCCGTCCTGCGCCCGTCAGGGCTTCAACGTCATCGAGACCGTCGGCGTACTGGAAGAGAAGCTGGCCCACATCGCCACCCCGATGTCGCTGTCGATCATCGGCTGCGTCGTCAACGGCCCGGGCGAGGCCCTCTATACCGACGTTGGCTTCACCGGCGGCGGCAAGGGGGCGGGCATGGTCTATCTGAACGGCAAGATCGCCCACAAACTCGACAACGCGAAACTGGTCGACGAGATCGTCGAACTGGTCGAGGCCAAGGCGGCCGAACTCAACGCGGCCCGCGAGGCTGCGCTTCAGGCGGCCGAGTAGGTCTAGAACACACCGGCCAGCTGCAGCCCCTGGAAGCCCGCCAGCACCAGCAGCAGGCCGCCCACCGCATAGGTCAGGGCCCGCTGCGGAATGATCTTGGTGATGTAGCCCGCGAAGGGCGCCGCCAGCAGACCGCCGACCACCAGTCCGGCCACGGCCGAGGCATGATTGGTCAGGGCTTCGGCATCCTTCCAGTGCCCGGTGACGAGCGCCCAGACGAAGGTCGCCGAGATGGCCACGGTCAGAAAGAACTCCGCTGTATTGGCCGTGCCGATGGCGCGGCGCGGTTCGGACCCGGCGCCGACGAGGGTCGAGGACACGGTTGGGCCCCAGCCGCCCCCGCCGATGGCGTCGAAGAAGCCGCCGACCGCGCCCAGAGGCGCCACGATCCAGGCAGGCCGGATCCGCTTCGGCGGCACATTCCGCGTCGCCCTCCACAGAATGTAACAGCCCATCAGGGCCAGATAGGCGACCACGAACGGCTTGATCACCTCGCCCTCGATGCCCGCCAGCACATAGGCCCCCAGCACCCCGCCGATCACCCCGGCGATCGCCAGCGGGACGAACAGTCGCCATTCGACGTTCTTGTGCCAGATGTGCGACCCGGCCGAGGCTGCGGTGGTGAAGACCTCCGCCCCGTGCACGCTGGCCGAGGCCGTGGCGGGCGGCACGCCGAAGGCCAGAAGCACCGACGACGAGATCACCCCATAGGCCATGCCCAGGGCGCCATCGACCGCCTGGGCGACCACGCCGACCAGCAGAAACAGCAAAAATGTGTCCATTCAGCGCCTGAGAGCCAACGATCGTGCGCGCCGGGAAGCGTCGCTGTATCCGGCTTAACCGATTTCACCGGTTCGGGTTGCCCTCCCGACGCCCTCACACGGAATTGTCACCGGGGACTCTCCGCAGAGCCCCAAGCACATCGGCGCCGCGATACGGCTTGATGATCATGGTCTCGGCGATGTCCGCATGACGGGCGGCGGCCACGTCGCCGGACAAGAAGATGACCTTAAGCCCCCAACGCGTCTTCAATCCGCGCCCCAGCGTCCCGCCGTCGACCGGTCCCGACAGGTTGATGTCCAGCAGGGCGACGTCGATCGCGTGCAGGCCGGCCGCGACCTCGGCCGCCTCGGCGCTGTGGAAAGGACCGACGACATCATGGCCGGCCTCGACCAGAAGGACCGGCAGGTCCTGCGCCATTTCCGGGTCGTCCTCGACGACCAGCACGGTCAGGGCGTCCGCCTCGTCGGCGGGCACAGGCTCTTCGACCACCCTCGGGCTCTGGGCCGTCAGCACGGCGCGCACGTCGGGCCACAGGTCCTGCGGCGGTCGCGCCGTGTCGAGATCAAAGATCCCCGCCAGCGCGTTCAGGTCCGTGGCGTCCTCGGGCGTGATTCCCGCCGGATCGTCCATCAGCGTGTCGTACCGCTCAAGGATTGCGTCGAGATTGGCCCGGTCTCCCTCGGCGGTGTCGGGGTGGATGGCGCCATCGAACATGGTCGCTCCTTACTGATTGCGTGGAACGGACCTAGGCGCCCGGCCAGGCCCGCGTAACCGTTCTGACGCCAACGTCATCGCCGCTCACAGGCGTCGCAACAGTGCGTGAACGCGACGCTGCGACGCGGGCGCATCGACACGGAGAGCCCCGGCGGAGTAAGACCGCGCCTCGCTTCTTCCGATGGATACACCGCCCTTGCGCCTGCCCCAGTCCAAGCTCGACCAGGTCCTGGACCGTTTCCACCAGGTGGAGGCGCGCATGGGCGCGGCCACCGACGGTCAGGAGATCGTGCGCCTGTCGAAGGAGCACGCCGAGATGAAGCCGGTCGCCGACGCCGTCATGGCCCTGGCGAAATCCCGGGCCGAAATCGAGGACCTGCAGGCCATGGCCGAGGACCCCGAGATGGCCGCCATGGCCGCCGACGAGCTGGAAACCCTCAACGCCCGCCTGCCGGACATGGAGCGCGACGTCGCCCTCCTGCTGGCCCCGCGCGACGCCGACGAGAACGCCTCGGCCGTGCTGGAAGTCCGCGCCGGCACCGGCGGGGACGAGGCCGCCATCTTCGCCGGCGACCTGTTCCGCATGTATTCCCGCTACGCCTCCACGCGCGGCTGGAAGGTCGAACTGGACAGCGCCACCGAGGGCGACGCCGGCGGCTACAAGGAGATCATCGCCACCGTCACCGGCGACGGCGTCTTCGGCCGGCTGAAATTCGAGAGCGGGGTCCACCGCGTCCAGCGCGTCCCCGCGACGGAAGCCCAGGGCCGCATCCACACCTCGGCCGCCACGGTCGCCGTCCTGCCCGAGGTCGAGGACGTCGAGATCGAGATCCACGACAAGGACATCCGCATCGACACCTTCCGCGCCTCGGGCTCGGGCGGCCAGCACGTCAACAAGACCGATTCCGCCGTCCGCATCACCCACTTCCCGTCCGGGATCGTCGTGACCTCGTCGGAGAAGTCCCAGCACGTGAACCGCGACAAGGCGATGAAGAACCTGCGCGTCCGCCTCTACGACCAGCAGCGCCAGATGAAGGACAACGCCCGGTCCGACACGCGCAAGTCCCAGGTCGGCTCGGGCGACCGGTCGGAGCGCATCCGCACCTACAACTATCCCCAAGGACGGGTCAGCGACCACCGCATCAACCTGACCCTGCACAGTCTGCCCCAGATCATGGAGGGCGACCTCGACCCCTTGCTCAACGCCCTGATCGCCGAGGACCAGGCCGCCCGCCTGTCGGACCTCGAGGCGGAGTTCGCCTAGACCCCGACCTTCTTCAACAGCGGCTTCAAACTCACCGCGCCCGCCCTGAACTCCGCCCAAGGATCGGCCTTCTTCAGCAGCGCCGGCCAGGTCCTCAGGTTGAACGCCTTCGGATCCAGCCCCGACTTCACCTGAACCCAGCTCAGCGGATACGCGATCCCCGCCCCTGGCCGGGCACGCGGCGACCAGGGAGCGACCGCCGTCGCCATCCGGCCGTTGCGCAGATAGTCGAGGAAGATCTTTCCGCCCCGCGCCTTCTTGGCCAGGGTCGTGGTGAACCGGTCCGGCGCGTCCAGCCGCACCTGTTCCGACACGGCTTTCGCAAAGGCCTTGCACTGGTCCCACTCGATCCGGCTGCGGGCGTCCGTCTTGATCGGCACGACGACGTGCAGCCCCTTGCCGCCCGTGGTCTTGCAGAAGGGGTTGAGCCCCAGCCCCTCGAGACGGACCTTCATCGCCTTCGCCGCCGCGATCACATCGGCGAAATCCAGCCCCTCGTCGGGGTCGAGGTCGAAGGTGATCTGGTCCGGCGTCTCCGGATCGCCCGGCGCGCAGCCCCAGGGATGGACCTCCAGCCCGCCCGACTGGCCGATGGCCACCAGACCGCCGACGTCGACCACGCCCACATAGGGTTTGCGCTCCTTCACATCGATCAGCTTCAGCCGGGGGTTGGACCCCGGCATGGCGTGACGCTGGAAGAAGACCTCGCCAGCGATTCCTTCGGGCGCCCGGATGATCGACACCGGACGGTCGGCGACGTGCGGCAGGATCCGCTCCGCCGCCGCCTCGTAGAACTGGACCAATTCAAGTTTGGTGATCGCCGGGTGACCGTCGACGGCGGGCCACAGCACCCGGTCGGGATTGGAGATGGTCAGCCCCGCCACCACCGCCTTGGCCTTGCCGGTCAGGGCGATCTTCAGCTGGGGCGGCGCCGCGGCCGCGCCCTTGCCGGATTTCGCCGGTTTGGCCGCCTCCTGCGGCGCCGTATCAACCTCGGTCGCCGGTTTGTCCTCGCGCAGGCCCTTGAACGCCGCCTGCCGCAGCGATCCAGTATCGGTGTAGCCGCCGTGCTCGATCTCGGCGACCAGCACCGGCTTGACCCAGTTGATCCCCGGCCCGCCCCTCGGGGCGCCCTTGCCCACGAAGGGCGACTTGTCCGCCGCCGCAGCCTTCAGCGCCGGCAACAGGGTCTTGATCAACGGTTGAGAATAGCCGGTCCCGACCCGGCCGAGGTGCCGCAACCCGTGGCCGGCCTTCGCATCGACGTCCTGGACGCCGACAATCAGGGAGCGGAACCGCGGCCCCTCCGAAGTCCAGCCGCCGATCACCACCTCGTCGCGGCCACGGCACTTCGACTTGACCCAGGTCGTCGACCGCCCGGCCGAGTACGGGGCGTCCAGCGTCTTGGAGATCACTCCTTCGAGGTCCATCCGGCAGGCGCTCTCCAGCACCGCCTGACCGGTCGAGGCGAAATGCTCGACATAGCGGATGCGTGACCGCGCCGCCTTCGGGATCCGATCCAGATAAGCCTGCAGGCGCGCCTTGCGATGCGACAGCGGCAGCTTGCGCAGGTCCTCGCCGCCTTCGAACAGCAGGTCGAAGGCGAAATAGATCAGCCCGCCCGTCTCGCCGTCCGAGATCGCCGCCTGCAGGGCCGAAAAGTCCGGCATGTGATCCTCGGCCAGGGCGCACAGCTCCCCGTCGACCACCGCGTCCGGCCATTTCGCCGCATCGGCCGCCTGCTCCGGAAACTTCGCCGACCAGTCGAGACCCGACCGCGTGTAGAGCTTCGCCTGTCCGCCGCCGACGGCGACCTGCATCCGGTAACCGTCGAACTTGATCTCGTGCGCCCATCCCGCGCCCGCCGGCGGGTTGTCCACCACCTTGCACAGCTGGATCGGGACGAAGGCGGGCGGCTTCGTCGCCGCACCGGCCAAAGCCTTCGACGCCTTCGGTTTCGGCGGCGCCTTCTGGCCGGTCTTCTTCGACGAGACCCGTTGGGCCTTCCCCCCTGCGATCTCCGCCAGCGAGCGGCCGGTGGTGACCGAGGCGTCGATCTCCATCAGGGCGTCGCCTTCGCCCGCGACGGCGAACTCGTCCTTCTCCTTGATCAGCAGCCAATTCGATCGTTTGGAAGGCTTGCCGCGATCGGATTTCAGCCGGATCAGCGCCCATTTCCCGACCAGTCGCTCGCCGTGCAGGATCATCTTGATCTGGCCCTTGGCGAAGGCGGCTTCCAGATCGGGTTCCTGAGGCTCCCAGGTTCCGGTGTCCCACATCTGCACGGTGCCGGCGCCGTAGTTGCCGGCGGGGATGGTCCCTTCGAAGCCGCCGTAGTCCAGCGGGTGGTCCTCGACCTCGACCGCCAGCCGCTTGACCGAGACATCGCGTGACGGCGCCTTGGTCACCGCCCACGACTTCAGGACCCCGTCGATCTCGATGCGGAAGTCATAGTGCAGCCGCGTCGCCGCATGACGCTGGATCAGATAGCGGCGCGGCGCGGTCGTCTTCGCGACAGCCTTGCGGCCCCTGGGCTCGGGGGTCTCGTCGAAGCGGCGCTTGGCTTGATAGGTCTCGAGCTCGCCACGCGCCGCCATCGCCGTCTCTCCACGGCCCCGCCTTGAAGCCCGAGCTTAAACGGCTTCGTCTTCCGGCGGTTGCCAGTCGGGGTGGTCGACGTCCTCGCCGCGGGCTTTCGCTTCCTTCTTCGCCAGCTTGGCGGCGGCCTTGCGGGCGGCCTTCTCGGCGTCCGCCTTGTCGCGTTCCATACGTTCAAAGCCGTAGTTGGGTTTTCTGGCCATCTAGAACTGGATCCTTTGTCAGTGCTTCTCGTGGGCGCCGGTGGCGCTTGTCCGCCCCAATGTGGGGTGGACCGGGCCGTCAGTCCACCGCGATGATTTCCACAGACTGTCCGGCGACCACGGCCTCATCGCCGACGCCCTTGCCGATCAGGGCGCGGGTCAGGGGCGAGACGTGGCTGACAGAGCCGTTCGCCGGGTCCGCTTCGTCCTCGCCGACGATCCGCCAGGTCTGGGTCCGGCCGTCGTCCCGCTCGATGGTCACCGAGCCGCCGAAGCGCACCCGGCCGTCGGCCTCGGTTTCGACCAGCTGCGCCGTGGCGCGCCGCGCGGACCAGTAGCGCAGGTCTCGCGTCGCCCGCGCCATCGCGGTCCTGTCGGCCTCGATCGAGCCGGACGCCTGGGCGCTCGCATAGGCGGCGCGCGCCGAGGCCAGGGCGTCCTCGATGGCGGCGAGGCCTGCGACGGTCACCAGATTCGGATGGGTGGAGATGGGGCGGTCGGGCAGATCGGCGGCCGTGGCCTCCAGATCCTCCTCGCGGGTGAAGGCAACGCTCATGATCGGACAAGCGTATGCGGGGTTCAGACGTTCCCGCGCAAGGCCGGGCAGGCTAGAGGAGCGCCATGACCACGCCCACCGACCACGCCGTCCACATCATCGGGGCCGGACCCGCAGGCCTGATGGCCGCAGAGACCCTGGCGACGGCCGGCGCCCGCGTCGTGGTCCACGACCGCATGCCGTCAGTGGGGCGCAAGCTGCTGATGGCCGGGCGCGGCGGGCTGAACCTGACGCACTCCGAACCGCAGGAGGCCTTCCTCGCGCGCTATGCGGAGGCGCAGGCTCCGGTCGCAGACTGGCTCGACGCCTTCTCCCCCGACGACATGGTCCAGTGGGCGCAGGGCCTCGGCCAGCCGACCTTCGTCGGCTCCAGCGGCCGGGTCTTCCCCCGAGCCATGAAGGCCTCGCCCCTGCTTCGCGCCTGGCTGGGTCGATTGAACCACCTGGGCGCCGAGATCCGCACCCGTTCGCGCTGGACCGGCTGGAAGGGCGAGGCTCTGACATTCGAGACGCCGGATGGCGAACGCATCGAAGACCCGGCCGCCACCGTCCTCGCCATGGGCGGCGCCAGCTGGCCCCGGCTGGGCTCCGACGGGGCTTGGGTCCCGACGGTCGAGAGCGAGGGCGTCGCCGTCTCGCCCCTCGTCCCCGCAAACGCCGGCTTCGACGTCGTCTGGTCCGACATCGTGATCGAGCGGTTCGCGGGCCAGGTCCTGAAACCCGCTGCGCTGACCTTCGGCGACCAGACCGTGCGCGGCGAGATGGTCGTCACCCGCTACGGCGTCGAGGGCGGGGCCGTCTATGCCCTGTCGTCCGCCCTGCGCGCCGCTATCGCCGCCGAGGGCTCCGCCACCCTCGTCGTCGACCTGCGTCCCGACCTGACCGTCGAGGCCCTGGCCGAACGGCTCGGCCGCCCGCGCGGCAAGGACTCCATGACCAACCATCTGCGCAAGGCCGGCGGCCTGTCCCCTGTCGCCGTCGCCCTGTTGCGCGAGATCGGCGACATTCCGCCGGGGTTCGACAAGCTGGCCAAGCGGATCAAGGCCGTGCGTCTGAAGCTGACCGGCATCCAGGGGCTGGAACGGGCCATCTCCACGGCCGGCGGCGTCCGTTTCGACGCCCTCGATCCATCGTTGATGCTGACCGCCCGGCCGGGCGTTTTCGTCGCGGGCGAGATGATCGACTGGGAGGCGCCCACCGGCGGCTATCTGCTGCAGGCCAGTCTCGCCTCCGGCGTCGTCGCGGCCAAAGGGGTTCTCGGGTGGCAGGCATCGCAAACCGCCGATAAAAGCCCCGCATGACGATTTCAGTGCCCGAGATTTCCGGCGTCTGCCCGGCCCGCTTCCATGCGGTCAAGGACGCCTTCGCCGCCAACTTCACCGACGCCCCCGACGGCCTGAACGAACAGGCGGCCCGCTTCTCGGTCGTCATCGCGGGCGAGACGGTCATCGACCTGTGGGCCGGGCTCGCCGATCCGCGCGAACAGACCCCCTTCACCGAACGGACCCTCGTACCCGTCTTCTCGTCGGGCAAGGCGGTCATGGCCCTTCTGATGGCCTCGGCGGTCGAGCGCGGCAAACTGGCCTATGACGAGAAGGTCGCCCACCTGTGGCCCGCCTACGCGGCGAACGGCAAGGCCGGGATCACCGTCGCCCAGCTTCTGTCGCATCAGGACGGCCTGCCCGGTTTCGATGAACCCGTCGATCCCGCCATCTGGTTCGACCAGCGCGCCGTGCTCGACCGTCTGGCCGCCCAGGCGCCGATGTGGCCGCCTGGAACGGCGTCCGGCTACCACCCCGTCACCGTCGGCTTCCTCGCCAACGAGGTCCACCGTCTCGCCGACGGCCGCAGTCTGGGTCAGACCCTGCGTCAGGATTTCGGCCGGCCCCTCGGCCTCGACCTGTGGATCGGCCTGCCCGAGGTCGAACACGACCGGGTCGCCGTCCTGCGCAAGCCGTCGAAGGCCCCCGACCTCGGCCCCATCGACGCCATCAAGACCGCCGCCTTCCTCGACAGGGGCTCGGCCCCCGGCGGGCGCGGCTCGACCGAGTGGCGCTCGATCGAGATCCCGTCCGCCAACCTGCACGGCACGGCGCTCGACCTCGCCCGCATCATGGGCGTCGTCGCCGACGAGGGTCGTCTTGACGGCAAGACCGTCCTGTCGCCCGCCGTCCTCGCCGAAATGACGGCCCCGCGCATCTCGGGCCCGGACAAGGTCCTGCCCTACGACATCACCTGGGCGGCGGGGCTGATGCGGAACGAGGGACTGAACATCTTCGGCCCCAACCCGGATGCGCTCGGCCACTGCGGCTGGGGCGGCAGCTGCGTCATGGCCGATCCGGACGTGAAGCTCTCGGCCGCCTACGCCATGACCCGACAGTCGCCCTATCTGATCGGCGACCCGCGGGCCCTGCGGTTGATCGAGGCCCTCTACGCGGTCTTCTGATCAGATCGGCTCGACGACCGCCATCGCCCGCCTGGCCGCCCGCGCCCGCAACAGGGCCGCCGCCGCGAACACCCCGGCCCCGAGCCAGATGAAGCCGAACGAGACGGCCCGGAGCGGGGTGAACAGCTCGCCTGTCGCCAAGCCGACGCAGAACTGCAGCGTCGGAGCCAGGAACTGGATGAAGCCCATGGTCGACAGCGGCATGCGCCGGGCCGCCCAGGCGAACAGGACCAGCGGCAGGACTGTCGCCGGCCCGTTCAACAGGGCCCAGCCGAACCCTTCCCACGTCGCGAACCCGTGCCCCAGTCCCTGCGTCTGCAGCCAGACCACGAACATCAGGCCGAACGGCAGCAGCAGCAGGCATTCGATGAACAGCCCCGCCTGGGCGTCCACGGGGATCCGCTTCTTGATCACCCCATAGGCGCCGAAACTGAGCGCCAGGGCGATGGAGATCCACGGCGGCCGCCCGAGCGCCAAAGCCTGAAACAGCACGCCCACGGCCGCCAGACCGATGGCGACCCAGCCCCAGCGGTCGATCTTCTCGCGGAACAACCACAGCCCCACGACCATGTTGAGCAGCGGGTTGATATAGTAGCCGAGGCTGGCTTCCAGCGTCGCATGGTGGGTCGTGGCCCAGACGTAGAGGCCCCAGTTGATCGCGATCAACACGGTCGCCAGCGCCAGCCAGGCCAGGGTCTTCGGCTGGCCCAGAACGGCCCGCACCTGTTTCGACTGCCCGGCCAGCAGCACAAGGCCTCCGGCGAACAGCACAGACCACAGGGCCCGGTGCGACAGGATCTCGGGCGCGGAAAAGCCCAGCGCCGCCTGCCCCATGAACAGCAGGGGCATGAACCCCCACATGACATAGCAGCCCACCGCCGCCAGGAAGGCGGCGCGGGTCGGGGTCGGCGGCGCCATGCCCCTAGACCGTCAGGGTGCGATACCCGCTCTTGGGCTTGATCGTGCCCGTCTCGTCCAGCAGCTGGGCGATCTGGACCGCGTTCAGCGCGGCGCCCTTGCGCAGATTGTCCGACACCACCCAGAAGACCAGGCCGTTCTCGACCGTGTGATCCTTGCGGATGCGCGAGACATAGACGGCATGCTCGCCGGCCGCGTCGACGGGGGTGATATAGCCGTCGTGCTCCTGCTTATCGATCACCTGGACGCCCGGCGCCTCACGCAGGATGGCGCGCGCCTCGTCGGGGCTGATGGGCTTTTCGAACTCGACCGTCACGGCCTCGGAGTGGCCGACGAAGACCGGCACGCGGACGCAGGTGACCGTCAGCTTGATGTTCGGATCCAGCATCTTGTGGGTCTCGTCCCACATCTT
>NZ_JANODA010000046.1:0-34296 GCF_031412435.1 Brevundimonas sp. | reverse complement strand
CTCGTCGAGCGATGCTTCTCAAAGCTCAAACACAGCCGACGACTGGCCACCCGATACGACAAGACCGCCGACAGCTTCCTCGGCTTCGTCCTCATCGCATCCATCCGACTGTGGATCAGGCACTTTGTCCACACCGCCTAGGCTGCGCTGCAGCGCCCGCCAATGTTCTTGCTTTGTGCGCGGCGCCATAGCGGCGACAATGGTGAATGGCCATGATGATTCGCGACTGTCCGCATTGCCCGGCGACGTCGGTCGCTTTCACGATCAAGTGGAATGCGTCGACGTCGGGCGCTACCCAAATCGGCGCAGCCACATGTGGCGCATGCGGTAAGCTGATCGCTTTCACACTATTGTCTGTGGGTGCCGCTGCGCCTGATCCGAGCAACATCGGCGGCAACATCGCGAGCATATGGCAGGTGACTGGCGCTTGGCCATCACGGCAGGCACCCACTGTGCCGGATCATACACCCAACGCAGTTGCTCGCCGCTTCCTCGAAGGAGAAGACGCGTTCAACAGACATAGCTGGAACGCGGCGGTATCAATGTACCGATCTGCTCTCGACATCGCGACTAAGGGGCTCGAGGGGGTCCCTGAGAAGCAGACGTTCTACAAGAGGTTGATATGGCTGCGCGACCAAGGTCGAATTACCGACGAAATGAAAAGTTGGGCCGATCAGGTCCGGATAGAAGGCAACGAGGCCCTACACGATCCTGAAGATTTCGAAGAGTCCGATGCGAAGCCTCTCCGGCTCTTCACCGAGATGTTCCTACGCTACATTTTCGAATTGCCCGGCGAAGTGGCGGCATTTACGGCCGATACCCCGCCGATACACGCGACTTAGATACTGATCACCAGTTCGGCGACGTGACGCCCCCCCTACAACCGCCCCTTCCGGAACGCCTCCGCCTTCTCTGCCGCCGCTTCCGCGCGCCACTTCTTCGGCGCGGCCTTGTCCACCGCTTCCCCCGCCCCGGTCATGATCTCGTTGGCGAACTCCAGGTCGAGGAGTTTGAGTTTCTTGATCTCGTCGCGCAGGCGGCCGGCCTCCTCGAACTCGAGGTTGGAGGCGGCCTCGCGCATCTTGCCTTCGAGGTCCTTCAGCGTGGCCTGGAAGTTGTTGCCGATGAAGGGGCGGGCGTCTTCCTTGACGCCCGTGACGGGGACCAGAACGCGGTCCTTCTCGTAGGGGCTGTTCAGGATCTCCTTGATGTCGCGCTTGACGCTTTCGGGCGTGATGCCGTGTTCGAGGTTGTAGGCCTCCTGGCGCTCGCGGCGGCGGTTGGTCTCGGCCATGGCGCGCTCCATCGAGCCGGTGACGCGGTCGGCATAGAGGATGACGCGGCCGTCGACGTTGCGGGCCGCGCGGCCGATGGTCTGGATCAGGGAGGTCTCGGAGCGCAGGAAGCCCTCCTTGTCCGCGTCGAGGATGGCGACCAGGCCGCACTCGGGGATGTCGAGCCCCTCGCGCAGCAGGTTGATGCCGATCAGGACGTCGAAGGTGCCGAGGCGCAGGTCGCGGATGATCTCGATCCGCTCCATCGTGTCGACGTCGGAGTGCATGTAGCGGACGCGCACGCCCTGTTCGTGCATGTATTCCGTCAGGTCCTCGGCCATCTTCTTGGTCAGGACGGTGACCAGGGAGCGGTAGCCGTTGCGGGCGACCTGTTTGACCTCGTCGATGACGTCGTCGACCTGGTTGCGGGTCTGGCCGGAGACGGGGCGGATCTCGACCGGGGGATCGATCAGGCCGGTCGGGCGGATGACCTGTTCGACGAAGACGCCGCCGGTCTGTTCCATCTCCCAGGTCTGGGGCGTGGCCGAGACGTGGATGGTCTGGGGCCGCATCGCCTCCCATTCGTCGAACTTGAGCGGGCGGTTGTCGATGCAGGAGGGCAGGCGGAAGCCGTACTCGGCCAGGGTCGACTTGCGGCGGTAGTCGCCCCGGAACATGCCGTTGATCTGGCCGATGGTGACGTGGCTCTCGTCGACGAACAGCAGGGCGTTGTCGGGGATGTATTCGAAGAAGGTCGGGGGCGGCTCGCCGGGGCTGCGGCCGGTCAGCCAGCGGCTGTAGTTCTCGATGCCGGCGCAGGAGCCGGTCGCCTCCATCATCTCCAGGTCGAAACGGACCCGCTGTTCGAGCCGCTGGGCCTCCAGCAGTTTCCCGTTCTCGACCATCCAGTCGAGCGTCTCCTTGAGCTCGGCCTTGATGCCGCCGAGGGCCTGGTTCAGCGTCGGGCGTGGGGTGACGTAGTGGGAGGCGGCGTAGACGGTGATCTCCTGCAGGTCGGCGGTCTTCTTGCCGGTCAGGGGGTCGAACTCGGCGATGGATTCGATCTCGTCGCCGAACAGGGAGACGCGCCAGGCCCGATCCTCCTGGTGCACGGGGAAGATCTCGACGGTGTCGCCGCGCTTGCGGAACATGCCCCGCTCGAAATTCAGGTCGTTGCGCTTGTACTGCAGCGCGATCAGATCGGCCCGGAGCTTGGACTCATCGATCTGGTCCCCGACCTTCAGGTCGAAGGTCATGGCCGTATAGGTCTCCACCGACCCGATGCCGTAGATGCAGCTGACGCTGGCCACAACAATGACATCATCTCGCTCTAGTATAGAGCGAGTTGCAGAGTGCCTCATTCGATCGATCTGCTCGTTTATGGACGAGTCTTTCTCGATGTAGGTGTCAGTTCTCGGAACATAAGCTTCCGGCTGATAGTAGTCATAGTAACTGACGAAATACTCGACAGCATTATCCGGAAAAAAAGACTTGAATTCCGAATAAAGCTGCGCCGCCAAGGTCTTGTTGGGCGCGAGGATGAGCGCCGGCCGCTGGGTCTGCTCGATGACCTTGGCCATGGTGAAGGTCTTGCCCGAGCCGGTGACGCCCAGCAGGACCTGGTCGCGGTCGCCGGCCCCGGCCCGGGCGACCAGTTCAGCGATGGCGGCGGGCTGGTCGCCGGCGGGGGTGTAGCTGGTCTCCAGGCGGAACCGGCCGCCCTTCTTCTTGCCGTCATGCGAGGGCCGGTGCGGGACCCAGTCGTCCGGCTTGCCCGGCGCCTCCTCCGGCGTCAGGCGCGGACCGGTGACCGGGGCGAACATCGGCATGTTCGCCATCGCCCGTCCCCCGGTCGAGCCGGAGGATGACGCGGCGTCGCGGTCGCGCAGAAAGGCCGACGGCGCCTCCGCCAGACCCTTGTTCGGGATGTGGACGGGCTTCTTGACGACGGGCGCCGAGCCCTTGGGCGTGGAGGAACGGTTCATGAACGGAACTTAGTGCGCGAGGAGGGATGTCGCCAGTCAACGCGCGAGCGGCCGATGCGGCTGCTGACATCCCCCGGTCGAGCCGGAGGACGACGGGGTGTCAGCAGCCGCATCGGGCCAGGCTCAGGCTCCGCGCAGCAGGACGCCGGCGGTCAGGACCGCGAAGGCCACCGCCAGGGTGTCGAAGGCGTGGGCGCTGATGAAGGGTATGGCGACGCCGCCGTACTGGGCCAGCAGGGCCAGGACCGCGAGGACCACCGCGATGGCGAACAGGGGAACGGACGGAGCCGTGAGAGGCAGACCGGAGCGACGAACAGCCATGAGACGATATCCTGACGCCCCGCACGGCGAAGGCCGGCCGCGAGCTTGACCATAACGCGGGGCAAGCGTGGCGGTTGCGGCCCGGCGGACTGCCTCGACCGTCCTGTGCGACCGTCAGGCGCGAATCCCGATAGGCTGACCCCATGCGTTTTCGATCGATCGCCGTGTTCGCCTGCCTGACGGCCCTTGCCGCCTGCGGCCGCCTGATCCCCGACACCGTCACTCCGGCCGGACCTCGCCCCTACTATCCGGCGCCGACGCCCCGACCGCCTGGGCCGGGACCAGGCGTCTATGTCGCGCCCGGGGCGGGGGTGATCGATCAGCCGATCGACAGTGGAACCCTCGGCCGCGTGCAGCGGGCGACCCGGACCCTGGCGCAGTGCGAGGCGGAACTGGTGGCGGCACGGGTCACCTTCTCGCCGACGCCGGACCGGGTTAACTCGGAGACCTGCGGCCTGACGGAGGCGGGGGTGCTGGGTCCGGACATGGGGACTGTGGCGCGGATGGCGCCTTCGGATCTGACCATGACCTGCGCGTTGGCCGCAGCGATCAGCGTCTGGAGACGCCAGTCGGTGGAGCCTGCGGCGCGGGAGCTGCTTGGCTCCGACGTGGTCGAGATCGATCACATGGGCGTCTATGCCTGCCGGCCTGTCAACAACCAGGCGGGCAACCGGCCAAGCGCCCATTCGCGGGCGGCGGCGCTGGACTTCTCCGGAGTGCGGCTGCGCGACGGCCGCAGGATCACCGTGTCAGCCGACTGGAATGACGGCGGGCCGGAGGCAGCCTTCCTGAGGCGGATTCGCGACGACGCTTGCAAGATTTTCGGGACGACGTTGAGCCCTGACTACAACGCCCTGCACCGCGACCACCTCCACCTGGAGGCGGAGAGTGGTCGCCTGTGCCGTTAGGGGTTAGCGGCGAATGCGCGCCTGCACTTCCAGCTCGCCGATGCGGCGTTCCAGATAGGCCGTGTCGTCGCTCGACGGACGGGTGCGGGAGTAGGCCGCCTCCAGTCGGGTCAGATCCTCGAACTGGACGCGGATAGCGTCCTGCTGGCCGCGCGGCAGGTTGTAGAGGGCCCGTTCGATGGCGGTCAGACGATCTCGCGGCGTCTGCTGCCAGCCGCCGTTGCCGGAGGCGCCACCGGGAACACGGGTGTCGATGGCGTCGAGGCGGGCCTCGATATCCTGACGCTCGCGAGCGCTGAGGCCATCACGCTGGAAGCCTGCCTCGGCTGAGATGATAGCCGCGTAGTCGCTGCGAAGACGCGTGGCGTCAGTGCGGGTCAGGGTACGGGCGCGGACGGCTGCATCGACGCGGGCGTCGAAGTCCGCGCGGCCGTCGGCGGCTGACTGATAGCCGCCGATGTCGTCGCCGTAGCCGCCGTCTTCCAGCGCCGAGGTCAGGGCGTCATAGCGGGTGGTCAGGTCCTGACGTTCCTGGGTGGTGAAGCGTCCGTCCTGGCCGTAGCGGGCCTCGAGCTGAACAAGGGCGTCATAGTCGGTGCGGATGCGGTCGGCGGACCAGGATGACAGCGAGCCTGAGCGAACCTGCGCGTCGAGGCGACTGTTGAACGTGGTCTGCTGGCCGCCGAGGGCGCGGCGTCCCCGGCTCCATTCACCGTCCACCGTGCCTGTGGTCTGGCCGCCGAACAGGTTTTGCAGGATCTGGCCGAAGACCTCCTGGCCGGTCGATTGCTGAGAGCTGGACTGGCCATAGGGTGTCTGGGCCTGGGCGAGGGGGGCCATCGAGAGAACGACGGCGCCGGCCGCCAGGGCCGTGAAGGTCTTGATCGAATTCATGGGGGGTGCTCTCCGGCGGTTTCGCCTGTGTACGGTGAGCAGAACGGCGTGCGGCGGTTAAGGTTGCGGTACGGCCCGGCCGCCGCGATGCGACGGGGCGCAGCCGCCGAACGCGTGCTAGGGTCGGGCATGACCGATGAGCCCGACCAGACCGCAACCCCCTCGACTGACGGTCCGGCGGGAGAGACGCCGGCCCAGAAGGCCCTGCGGCTGAAGACCGCAAAGCTGAACGCCCGGCCAAAGCCGCCGCGTGGCGGACGTTTCCAGCGCGAACAGGCGGCGGGCGTGACGCCGGGCGCCAACCGGCCGTGGACGCACAAATAGGGTCTCGCTGCGAACGGTGACGCTGTCCGATTCCCGCGAGACTCCGGCGGCGAAGCGCGGCATGTTTGCGGGAACAAAAGGAGATCATCGATGTCGGCTTCCGAGACTTTCCGCGCCCTGCACGGCTCCGGCCTGTTGATCCTGCCCAATGCCTGGGACGCGGCCTCGACGGTCCTGTCGATCGCGGCGGGGGCGAAGGCCGTGGCGACGACCAGCGCGGGCGTGGCCTGGGCTCTGGGCTGGGCAGACGGGGCGACGCCGCCCGAGAGCGAACTGCTCGGCGCCTTGGCGCGGATGGTCAGGGTGGCGGGCGACACGCCGGTCAGCGCTGACGTCGAAGGCGGTTTCTCCGATGATCCTGCGGAGGCTGCAGGCTTTGTGCGCCGGACATGGGAGACAGGAGCCGTCGGCATCAACATCGAGGACGCTGACGGGACGGCCGAGGCGCTGGCGGACAAGATCGCCGAGGTGCGCGCGGCGGTGGGATCAGAACTGTTCATCAACGCCCGCTGCGACCTGTGGCTCAGAGGCATCGGACCGGTCGAAGGACGGCTGGAAGAGGCGACGCGGCGGACGGCCCTGTACCGGGCGGCCGGAGCCGACGGACTGTTCATGCCGGGGGTGACCGATGTGGAGACGATCAAGGTGCTGATCGATCTGGGCCTGCCACTGAACCTGCTGGCGCGACCCGCCCTGCCGGATGCAAAGGGGCTGGAGGCGCTGGGCGTGCGCCGGCTGAGCGCCGGGTCGAACATCGCGGCTGCGGCCTATGGTACGGCGGACCGGCTGACGCGCGGCTTCTTGGCGGATGGAGATTCGAAGCCGCAGGCGGCCGAGGCCTTCGACTATGGAGCATTGAACGCGCTGATGAAGCCGTGAGGCTGAACGCGTCCGGGATCACCTCGCCGATCGGGCCGCTGGCGCTTGCGGTCGACGAGGCCGGGCGGCTGAGGGGCGTGTCGTTCGGCGGCGGGCTGACCCGGGCAATGGGGCGCGAGTATCCCGGCGTCGCCATGGAAGCGGGTGAACCGCCGACGGCGCTGACCGACGCCCTGGCCGACTATTTCGCCGGCGATCGCGCGGCCCTGATGCGGATCGACTGGGCGCTGGACGGGGCGGTCGCAGGCGACGGGTTTCAGGCCCGGGTCTGGCGGGCGCTGTGGGAAGTCCCGGTGGGCCAGACCATATCCTATGGCGAGATGGCGCGGCGGGCCGGGGAGCCGGGCGCGGCCCAGGCGGCGGGGGTGGCGTTGAACCGCAATCCGATTCCGCTGGTTCTGGCCTGTCATCGAGTGGTCGGCGCCGCCAGTTCTTCAGGAGGCTGGGCGATGGTGGGCTTCGGCGGCGGGCTGGAACGCAAGACCTGGCTGCTGAGGCACGAGGGCGCGCTGCTGATCTGACCGCTTGACGTCATGTAACCTACAGGTGATATGTAACCCCAAGGTGACATCAACCGGAGGCGGAGATGACGGCCATGGACGACAGGGAACTGCGCAAGGAAGCGAAGGCGCGGCGCACGAAATACGCAAACGCCCTTGCAATGATCGTACTGGGCGCGATGGCGGCGGGCTTCGGCTTCGTCATGGGCGCCGCCAGGACGGGCGACGAGGCGACGGGTTGGGGCATCCTGTCGGGCGTGGGAGTCGGGCTGGCTCTGGGCGGAGGCATTCTCGCCTGGATCCTGAGGCCGGGGGCCAACGGCTGGCGGACCGAAACGGAGCCCCTGAAGCGTGACCGGCTGCAGGCCCAGCGCGCTCGCCAGCTGTGGATCCTCCCGCTCGTGACCCTGGCCTTCCTCACACAGTCGACGCTGGCGATGCAGGATATCCTGGCGGGCGAAGGAAGCTTCGGCGACTACATCAGCGCACCCCTCCCGGTCATCTACGCCTGGGTCGTGGCTTCGATCACCATGGGCTGGGATCGTCAGACGCGCGCCAACAAGCGGTTCCTCGAAGACGAACTGACCAGCGTCCTCAGAGCGCGCGCCATCGGTGCGGCCTTCGTGGTCCTGATGTTCGGCGCGACCGTCGCTTTCGGCCTGGGACTGTGGCGGGCGGAGCTCGGCATCGCGGCCCTGCCTTTCGTCCTGTCGGCGGCAGGCGCGACAGCCGGCATCCGCTTCGCCTGGCTGGACCGGGAGTTCGGCAAGGATGAGTGATCCGCTCATGGACGAGGTCGAGACTCTGCTGAAGCACGAGGGTAGGCGCCGCGACCGCGAGCGGCTTGGAACGCTCATCATGATCCTGGGCTTGGTCAGCTGTGCTGTCTTTCTATCGCTGGGCCGATATGCAGTCCTGCCAGTGACCGTTTCCGACCCGGTCTCGATGGCGTCTATCAGCGTTTCGATCGTGTCGGCCTTGGTGACGCTCGCGTTTCGACCCGGCAAGAATGCCCTGAGACTCGCGATGCTGGTCGGCCGCCGGGACCGGATGCAGCGTGGGCGCAATGACCGGATCTATGCTGTGTCCATAGCCGGGTGGGGCCTGCTGGCGGCCCTGCTTCCAGCCCTGTTGAGGATCTCCCATGGCCAGGGCGATACGTCGGATGTCGCGCTGGTCGCGACCCTGCCGCTCGTTGCCCTGTTTATTCTGATGTCCGTCGGCGGATGGACGGGGGTCGCGACCGTCGCGGGGCGGCAAGACCGGAAATGGCTTGAGGATGAGGTTACCCGGGCTCTCCGGTCTCAGGCCATGGCGACCGGCCTCCCGTTGCTTGCTGCTGCCGTGACGGGGGTGTTTCTGATCGGCTTGTGGAGATTGGAATGGACGATCATCGCGATCCCCGTCGCCCTGATGGCAACGGCATCGCTGGTGGGGCTGCGGTTCGTCTGGCTGGATCGTCGGGCCGAAGGCGATGCCGATGGGTGATCCCCGGCTGGGGTCGCGGCTGAAGGAGATCCGCACCGCCGCCGGCCTGACCCAGGCCGAACTGGCCGAGCGGGCGGGGGTGTCGCGCAAGACGATCAACACCGTCGAGAACGGAGTCTTTGTGCCCTCGACCCTGCTTGCGCTGGAGTTGGCGCGAGCCTTGGGAACCACGGTGGAAGATCTCTTCTACCTCGTAGGCTGAGCCGTGGATCGAAATCGAAGGCCGGAGAGGCATCCCTCTCCGGCCTTTCGCTTGACATCCTCACACAGTATGTCGCATACACTGTATGTCGCACACTATGTGACGTGAGGGACCGACCCGGTGACCATCGACGCCGAACTCTTCGAAAGCATGCGGCTGGAGCTGCGGCGGGGGTCGCTGGTGCTGGCGGTGCTCGCCTGTCTCCGGACCGAACGCTACGGCTACACCCTGCGTCAGGCCCTGGCCGCCGACGGGCTGGAGATGGAGGAATCGACCCTCTATCCGCTGCTCCGCCGGCTGGAGTCGCAGGGTCTTCTGCTGAGTGAATGGCGTGAGGAAGAGAAGCGCAGGAAGCGCTTCTACGTCCTCTCACCGATGGGGGCGGCGATGCTGGAGCGGCTCGCCGGCGAATGGCGGGGCATCAACGCCTCGCTCGACAAGATTCTCTGACATTTCAAGATCGAGGGGCAAAGACCATGGATATGGTGGAACGTTATCTGGAGGCCGTCGCGGCACAGCTGTCGGCGGAAGAACGGGACGACATCGTCGCCGAACTGCGCGACCTGATTCTGAGCCGCGTGGAGGCCAAGGAGGAGGCGGTCGGTCGGCCGCTGACCGACGACGAGCGCGAGGCCATCCTGAAGGAGATCGGGCACCCGCTGGTGGTCGCCGCCCGCTATCGAAAGGGACCGGATTCGCTGATCGGACCCGAGCTGTTCCCCTACTGGCTTTACGGGGTGAAGGCGGGGCTTCTGATCCTGCTGGTCGTTTCCGGCATCGGCCTGTTCATCCGGCTGATCAGCGGAACGGCGGATGCGGGGCAGGACATCGCCCAGTCGTTCCACGGCTTCTTCGGCTCCGGCCTGACCCTGATCGGGGCGCTGACCCTGGGCGGGGCGATAATGGAGCACTACGCCATCCGCCCGAAATGGCTGACCGACTGGCGGGTCAAGGATCTCTCGGCCTTCGGCCTGTCCGACCCGTCCTGGTGGGGCGCCAGCATGAAGAGCGTGAGCGGCAAGGTCGGCGCGGGAGCGGGAGCGGGAGCGGGCCTGCGGCCGATGTGGCGGACGCCATCGATGCGGGGCCGCCGCGATTTCGGGGCGGAAGCGGCCTTCTCTTTCCTGGCGGTGGGGTTGTTCGTCCTGTGGTGGGTGGGGCTGGTTCACTTCCCCGGCCTGAGCGTGATGCGGATCGACGGCGACCTGGTGAGTGTGTCGCCGGCGCCGATCTGGGCGACCCTGTTCGTGCCGGTCCTCCTCTATGCCCTCGGCCAGATGGGGGTCGACCTGTTCACCCTGATCCAGCCGCAGGCGGCGCGGATGCGGGCGGTGCTGGCCATCCTGGTCGCTGCCGCCGGCCTGTGGCTGACCTGGAACATCTTCGAGGCCGGCCACTGGTTTACTCTCAGCGTCGGCGCCGAACAGGCGCGGATCGCGGGCGACTGGGTGTTGCTGGACTTCGACCGACTGCATGATTTGCGCGACAGGCAGCGGGATCTCGTCGGGGTGACGTCGACCCTGTCGCTGATCATGACCTGGGCCTTGGCCATCAGCGCGGTCAGCCTCGTCTTCAGGATCGCGGCCAATGCCTGGCGGGCCGTGCGACCGGACGTTGCGTCCAACGCCGGTTGATGAGAGGCTGTCCGCTCAAAGGGATATGGAGGCCTGAATGCTCTGGACTGGACTGATCATGGCGGCCCTGCTGGTCGCGCAGGACACGACCACGACGCCCTCTCAGGACGCACCCGCGACTGACGTCGCGCCCGTCACCGTCCAGGGCCCCCGGCTGGAGACCGGAGCCAACACCCGCGCCAGTGACCCGCAACAGGAGGTCATCTGCCGGACCGCTCCGGTGACGGGAAGCCGGTTCAACCAGCGCCGTTGCCGCACCCGGCTGCAGGCTCAGATCGCGGCGACGGAGGCCCAGAGCGCTTTGACCGCCATGACCGGCAGCGGCGGTTCGGTCGAGGAAATCGCCAACGCCGGCGGCGCGCCGGCCGGTCCCCGCTAGAGGCGTAGCCGCCCGGGCGGCGATGTCCGAAAACCGCGAGACTTGCCCACAGGGACGGTCCATCTTCGCGGCATGGAAACGGCGGCGAACAGTCTGGATCAGGAGGCCTGCTACAAGGCCGTTCTGACGCGTGACGTCCGGTTCGACGGGCGATTCTTCGGCTGTGTGAAGACAACGGGAATCTACTGCCGTCCGATCTGTCCGGCGCGAACGCCCAGACGCGAGAACATGATCTTCGTGCTCACGGCGGCGGCGGCGGAGGAGGCGGGATTCCGCGCCTGTCTGCGCTGTCGGCCGGAGACGGCGCCCGACATGGGCGCCTGGCGCGGCACCTCGAACACCGTCAGCCGGGCCCTGGCCCTGATCGAGGCGGGCGCGCTGGACGAGGGCGATGTCGACGCCCTGGCCGGACGGCTGGGGGTTGGAGAGCGCCAGCTGAGACGGTTGTTCAAACAACATCTCGGCGCCTCACCGGTCAGCGTGGCCCAGACGCGGCGCGTGCTGCTGGCCAAGGCCCTGATCCACGAGACCGACCTGTCGATGGCCCAGGTGGCCCATGCGTCAGGCTTCGGCTCGGTCCGCCGCTTCAACGAGACCTTCCAGGCTCTCTATCGGCGCGCGCCGTCGGCGCTGCGTCGCCGGGCCGAGCGCCCGTCGGCCGAGGGGGTGAGACTGAGCCTGCCCTGGCGACCACCTTATGACTGGGAGGCGATGTTCGCGGCGCTGGCGGCGCGCGGGGATCGGGTCGAGGGCCGGACCTGGTCGCGCGATCTGGTCAAGGGTATCGACGGCGTCGAGGGCTTGGTCACGGCGACGCCGGGCAAGCCCGGGAGGCTGGAGGTCTGCGTCGAGGCCAGCGACCTGAGGGCCCTGCCGGGCATACTGGCCCGGGTGCGGCGGGTGTTCGACCTGTCCGCCGACCCCGAGGCGATCGGACGGGACCTGTCCGCCGACCCGGTGCTGACGCCTCTGGCCGAGGCGCGGCCGGGACTACGGCTGCCGGGCGACTGGATCGATGCGGGCGACGATGCGCCCAGCGATCGACTGAACGATGTGACGCTCGCGGATCGGGCGGAGCGGTGGCGGCCCTGGCGGGCCTATGGCGCGCTGCACCTGCGGATGGCGGGTTTGACGGCGGCGGACCTGATGGAGAACGACAGTGAAAAACGCGCAGCCTGAGACCCTGACCCTGGATCGGATCGCGACTCCGGTCGGCGAGGTTCTGCTGGTCACCGACGGCGACGGCGCCGTGCGGGCGCTCGACTTCGCGGACTATCAGCCGCGCATGATGCGGCTGCTGGGCCGCCACGCGCCGGACGCCGACTTGATCGCTGGCTGTGCGCCCGAGGGGGTGCGCAGCGCGGTCGAGGCCTATTTCGCGGGCGACGCGCGGGCGCTCGACGGGTTGAAGGTCAGGACGGGCGGCACGGTCTTCCAGCGCGCCGTTTGGGCGGCGCTCAGAGCGATCCCGGCGGGCGAGACGCGCAGCTATGGTCAGCTGGCGGCGGCCATCGGATCGCCTAAAGCCGTGCGGGCCGCGGGACTGGCCAACGGCCAGAACCCCATCGCAGTCATCGTCCCCTGTCACCGGGTGATCGGGGCGAACGGGACGCTGACGGGTTATGCGGGCGGGCTTGAGCGCAAGCGCTGGCTGCTGGCCCACGAAGGCGCGCCGATCTAGGCCGCTCGCAATTCCCCGGCGTCGCCCGCGTCCAGCGCGGCGCCGATGGCGGCGAACAGGGTCTGTGTCGTCACCGGCTTGGTCAGGTGACCGTCGGCGCCGGCGGCCCGGCCCGCCTCGACATGCTCGGCCATGGCGTTGGCGGTCAGCATCAGCAACGGCGTGCGCTCGAGGCCGCGTTCGGCCTCCCGGGCGCGGATGGCGGCGGTGGCGGTCAGGCCGTCCATGACCGGCATCTGCATGTCCATCAGGATCAGGTCGAAGCCGCCCTCGGCGAAGGCGTCGAGCGCCGCCTGACCGTTCTCGACGGCGATCAGGGTCGCTCCGGTCGGCGCGAGAAGCACTTCGATGACCTTTCGGTTGGCCGGGTGGTCGTCGGCCAGCAGGATGCGCAGGCCCTCCGGGGAGGCGTCGTCCGTCGCATCGGCGACCGTTTCCTGGATCACAGCGGCGGGCAGGGGCAGTTCGAACCAGAAGCGCGAGCCTTCGCCGGGCGTCGACTCGCAATCCAGTTCGCCGCCCATGAGTTCGGCCAGGTCGCGGGAAATGGCGAGGCCGAGGCCGGTGCCGCCGAACCGCCGGGTGATGGAGCCGTCGGCCTGCTGGAAGCGGGTGAAGATGCGCGCCTTCTGTTCCGCGTCGAAGCCGACGCCGGTGTCGGTGACGGTGAAGCGCACGCGGTCGTCTGCGACCGGCTCGACGCTCAGGGTTACGGCGCCGACGCTGGTGAATTTCAGGGCGTTGGAAACGAGGTTGGCCAGAATCTGGCGCACCCGGACAACGTCGCCAACCACCATCCGGTCAAGCGCGGGATCCAGTTCGACGACCAGGGCGACGGGGCCGCCGTCGACCCGCGAGCCCCAGAGGGCGGCGATGTCCTTGACGGCATGACCAAGGGCGAAGGGCGCGGCCTCGACGGTCACCTGACCGGCCTCGATCTTGGCGCTGTCGAGGATGTCGGATAGCAGGCGTTCCAGGGTCACGGCGGACGAGCGGATGATCTCGACCATCTCGTGTTCGGCGGTGTCGAGGGGGCGGCGCGACAGGGCGTCCGCCATGGCCACGACGCCGTTGAGGGGCGTGCGGATCTCGTGGCTCATATTGGCCAGGAACTCGGACTTGGCCCGGTTTGCATCCTCCGAGCGGCGGCGGGCGAAGCGGAGGTGGCCGGTCATCCGCCACTGGCGGTACAGGAGGGCGGCGGCGCTGAGGAGGAAGACCACGCCGATGCCGACGATCCAGCGCTGGCTCTGAATGACGTCGGCCTGAAGCTCTGTGTTGGCCCGGGCCGTCTCCAACTGCTGTCGGCGTTCGCGCAGCTGGTTCCGCATCCTCAAGGTGACCTGGCCGATGCCGTCGCTGAAGCGGCGCGTTTGCTGAAGGGTTTCTTCCTCCGCATGTCGGCGAAGTAGTTCGAAGGCTTCCTTTGAGCGGCCCTGGGCCTGGAGGAGTTCGGCCTCTGCATGCAGGACCTGTGACACGCCTTCCTCACGAAACTCACCCGCGGCCTGGCGACGATGAATCTCGGCGACATCGCGCCGGGCCCCGTCCACGTCACCGATGCGGGCGCGAGCCATGGCGCGGAGCGGCAGGATGTGGGGGGCCAGGAACTGGGCCGCGCCCAGGCTTTCGCCATAAGGCGCCAGGCAGCGCAGCAGTCGGTACGGATTGTCGTCGCCCTGCGCCACCATGGCGCACAGGTTGGCGTCATAGACGGTCAGGCTCTCCACTCCTGCGCGCGCCGCCAGCCGACGGTGGACGGAGAACAGCCTCTCGGCGAGTGGCTGGTCGCCGACCTGAACCGCCATGCGGGCAAGGTTATAGACGGCGTCAAAGTCGGGCCGGGGGTAGGCCGGGTTGCTGTGGTCCATCTCGAACCGACCGAAGGCGTCGGTGGCGCCGCGGAGGTCGTTCAACTTCATCAGACCGATGCCGGTCATCTCCCATAGCCCCGCACGCGCCGTGTCGGCGAAGGCGTCGTTCTCGGGGACCAGGCTCATGGCGTCGTTGAGCAGGTTCAGCCCTTCGCCGAGGCGGTCCTGGTCCATCAGAGCCAGGGCGTAGATGCGGGTGGCGTGGGCCCGGACGAACCAGTCGGATTCCATCCTGGCGATCTCCTCCATCTCGACGGCGGCGTCGTCGTCGCCCGTGTCGTAGCGGATGGTCAGGGCGTTGAGATGGGCGATCTCCGCATAGCGCGCGTCACCCTCTCGCCCGGCGGCGGCGGCAAGTTGCAGGTTCCACCGGGTCGCACGCTCGAAATCGCCTTGATTCAGATTGGTCCAGACGACGTGATGGAGCCGGTTCAAACCCTCCCGGCCGGGCGTGCGCAGTGCCGCCTGTCCAAAGGCTTCGAGTTGGGCGAAGGTCGTGGCGCTGGCCCGTCGCTCGACTGCGGCGGCCAATGTCATCGGGTCCCGATGCACGGGATCGCTGGCGAAGACCGGCGACGGCGCCGCCGTCAGCACGGCAAGACCGAGCAACAATGCCGTCAGAAATGCGGGAACACGATTGTGGAACACGCCTCAATGTGGCGCAAAGGTGTTTCCCAAGCTTTAGCGCCAGATAGCGGCCTTTTACGTACCGTCGAGGAACAGCCTGCTGGCTGGATTGTCGGTCTCGTCGACATAGGGATACCCGAGCCCGGCCAGCGCCGCATTCAGCGCCGGCTGTTCCGTGGGCGGTACCGAGATGCCGGCCAGCACCCGCCCGACATCGTCGCCGTGGTTGCGATAGTGGAACAACGTCAGGGCCCACGCAGGCTTCAGACTGTTCAGAAAGCGCAGGAAGGCTCCGGGCCGCTCGGGGAACTCGAACCGCAGGATTCGTTCGTGGGGCAGGCCGGTGGCGCGGCCGCCGACCATGTGGCGGACATGCAGTTTGGCGGTCTCGTTGTCGCTCATGTCCTCGACCGAATAGCCGTCGGAGCGCAGGGCGGCGATCAGGTCGTCCTTCTCGTGCAGCCCCTGTTTGATGGCGACCCCGACGAAGATGTGGGCACGACCTTCGCCCGACCAGCGGTAGTTGAATTCGGTCACCGAACGGCCGTCGAGCGCGCTGAGGAAGCGGCTGTAGACGGCGCGGTCGTCGGCCATGGCGACGGCCAGCAGGGCCTCGGTCCCTTCGCCGATCTCGGCCCGCTCGGCGATGTGACGCAGCCGGTCGAAATTGACGTTGGACCCGGAGTTGATGGCGATCAGTGCGCCGTCGTCGATAGTCTCGGGATGAGTGGCGGCCCAGGCCTTGAGGCCGGCGAGGGCGAGGGCGCCGGACGGCTCGGCCACCGCGCGACTGTCGTCGAAGATGTCCTTGATGGCGGCGCAGATGGCGTCGTTGTCGACGGTGACGATCTCGTCCAGCAGATCCTTGCACAGGCGGAAGGTCTCGGTTCCGGCGCGGCGCACCGCGACGCCGTCGCAGAACAGGCCGACCTGGTCGAGCGTCACCACCTCACCCGCTTCGACGGCGGCCTTCATCGAAGCAGCGTCGACGGGCTCGACACCGATGACCCGGGTGCCGGGACGCAGGAACTTCACGATGGCCGCCACCCCCGCCGCCAGGCCGCCGCCGCCGATGGGCACGAAGATGGCGGCGATGGGCTCCGAATGCTGGCGGGTGATCTCCAGCCCGACCGTGCCCTGACCGGCGATGACGTCCGGATCGTCGAACGGGTGAATGAAGACGGCGCCGGTTTCATTTGCGCGTCGGGTCGCCTCTGCGAAGGCCTCGTCGAAAGCGTCACCGTGCAGGACCACGTCGCCGCCCAGGGCCCGCACCGCCGCCACCTTGATGGGCGGTGTGGTGACCGGCATGACGATGGTCGCGACCGCGCCGCGTTTCCGCGCCGAGAAGGCGACGCCCTGGGCGTGGTTGCCGGCCGAGGCGCAGATGACGCCACGCGTCAGCTGCTCGGGCGTCAGGGTCGCGATCTTGTTGTAGGCGCCCCGGATCTTGAAGGAGAAGATCGGCTGCAGGTCCTCGCGCTTCTGCAGCACCGGCCGACCGAGACGCACGGCGAGGCGCGGCAGGGGGTCGAGCGGGGTTTCGATCGCCACGTCATAGACGCGGGCGGTGAGGATGCGACGGAGAGTTTCTTGCATGGAAAGGCGTCAGACGAGCCAAGCTGGGAGGAAGTCACCTCTGCAATAGACATTTGAGACAGAAAGTCCCCCTAAATCGTCCTGACGGCAAGCCTCGCCAGCGTCACCTGCCAAGTCTCGAAGGCGCGACATTTGACCGCCCGGCCTCTTGCATCCCCTCGTCACAGGCCTATCTTACCCGGACTTATGCTAATGTTGAGCATAAGGGTGAGGCGACCGAGATCGCCGAGGAGATGACGTCGATGGCGCACGCCGCCCAGACCTTGGGACTGTCGCCGGAACTGGCCGCCGAAACCGCTCCTGTCTGGGAGAAGGTCAAGGCCTTCGTCACCCCGATCGAATGGCCGGTCCAGGCGCAGCTGATCCACGAGATCAATCAGCTCAAGAAGGAACGGGACGCCGTCATCCTGGCCCACAATTATATGACGCCGGACATCTTCCACGGCGTCGGCGACTATGTCGGCGATAGCCTCGGCCTGGCCAAGGAAGCTGCGCGGTCGAGTGCGAAGGTGATCGTTCAGGCGGGCGTGCACTTCATGGCCGAGACGTCGAAGATCCTGTCTCCCGACAAGACCGTCCTGATCCCTGACCTGAAGGCGGGCTGCTCGCTGGCCGAGGCGATCACGGGCGCGGACGTGCGGCTTATCAAACAGAAATATCCGGGCCTGCCGGTGGTCACCTATGTGAACACCACCGCCGACGTGAAGGCCGAGACCGACATCTGCTGCACGTCGGCCAACGCCGTTCAGGTGGTGGAGTGGGCGGCCCGGGAATGGGGCGTCGACCGCGTCATCCTGATCCCCGACGAATTCCTGGCGCGCAACGTCGCGGCTCAGACCAACATCGGCATCATCGCCTGGAAGGGCCGCTGCATCGTGCACGAGCGGTTCACCGGCGCCGACATCGCCGAGATGCGCGAGGCTTATCCGGGCGCCCAGATCCTGGCCCACCCGGAATGTCCCGAGGACGTCCTGGCCGCCGCCGACTTCGCAGGATCGACGGCGGCGATGACCGACTACGTCATGTCGAAAAAGCCGAAACAGGTGGTGCTGATCACCGAATGCTCGATGGCCGCCAACATCAAGGGGGACGTGCCCGAGGTGAACTTCATCGGCCCGTGCGACATGTGCCCCTACATGAAGCGGATCACACTGGAGAACATCCGCGACTGCCTGCGCGATATGAAGTTCGAGGTCACGGTGCCCGAAGAGATGATCGCGAAAGCCGCGCTCGCCGTGCAGCGGATGATCGACCTGCCGCCGCCCGCGGTCCCGGCGCGCTACGACCTGGTCAAGGCGAAGCACCACGTCGCGGTGGAGCTGATCTGATGCACTATCAGACGCCCCACCCGCGGGGCTTCGGCGGTTTCGTCGTGCTGCCGATCAAACCGAAACCGGAGCCGGTACAAGAGCCGCGCGCGACGGGGTGGCTCTCCACCCTGCTCGCCGGCCTGAAGGCTCCCAAGTGACCGACGGCCCCTGGGGATCGCGGGACGGATCCACGCCGACGCCACCCGCACAAACCACCACGGCGGTTCCGCCCTCCAGCCCCGGCGCGCCCGTCATCGACAAGGGGCAGAGCCTGCCGTGGGCGATCGGCTCGACGGTGCTGCTCGGCGGATTCCTGTGGTTCATGAGCGGCAGCTGGGTCGTCGCTGTCGCGGCCATCTTCGGCCTGTTCGTGCACGAGTACGGCCATGTCCTGGCGATGAACCGGCTCGGCATGGGACCGGCGAAGATCTACATCATCCCCTTCCTTGGCGGTCTCGCGCGCGGCCAGCGCAATCCCGACAGCGAGTGGCACGGCGTGCTGGTGTCGCTGGCCGGGCCGGCGTTCGGCCTGCTGGCCCTGATCCCGGTCGTCGGGCTCTGGATCGCGACGGGCGACGACGCCTGGATGCTGGGCGCCTTCTTCATCGCCATGATCAACTTCGTGAACCTCGCGCCCGCCCCGCCGCTGGACGGTTCCAAGGCGCTCGGCCCCGTGCTGGCCCGCATCGATCCGATGGTGGAGAAGGCCGCCCTGATCGCCATGGGTGGTTTGGCCGTGTGGTGGGGCATGTCGACCGGCCGCTATATCCTCGCGGTTTTCCTGGCCATCGCCGTGCTCGGCTCGCTGAGGCGCGGCGCCTGGCGACCGGGCGAGAAGAAGCTGACCTGGCCCGAGGCGGCCAAGTCGCTGGCGCTATTCCTGTTGACCGCCGTCGTGTGCGGAGCCGCCGCGATCGGCGTCCTGCTGCCGCTATCCGAAGGTTCGCCCCAGGGCGCGGTAGACATCGCCGCCCGTTTCATCGGTTTCGACCGATGAGCCGGATCCACCATGACGGCCCGCTGATCATCGGCGGCGGCCTGGCCGGACTGTCGGCCGCCCTGTCGGCGGCGCCGGCGCCCGTCATTGTCATCAGCCCGGCGCCGCTGCTGGAGGCGGCGTCCAGCGCCTGGGCCCAGGGCGGGGTGGCTGCGGCCCTCTCCAAAAACGACGCCCCGGCCCTGCACCTGAAGGACACGGAAGCGGCCGGGGCCGGTCTCGTTGACCACCATGCGGCTGAGGTCCTGACCGACGAAGGCAAGGCCACCGTGGAATGGCTGGCGTCGCTCGGCGCGCCGTTCGACCGCGAGGCGGACGGAGGCTTCTCTGTCGGCCTTGAGGCCGCGCACTCGATGGCCCGGGTCGCCCGGGTCGGCGGCGACGGCGCAGGTCGTGCGATCCTGTCGGCGCTGGTGGCCTCCGTGCGCGCCGAACCGCACATCACGGTCTGGGAGGACGCACGGCTGCGGTCGTTGATCCAGGACGAGACCGGCCGGGTTCGCGGCGCGGTGATCGAACACCCCAGCGGCCGCATCGTGGAGGTTCTGGCGCCTGCCGTGGTGCTGGCGACCGGCGGGGCGGGCGGCCTCTATGGTGCGACGACGACGCCGGTGGCGCTGAAGGGCGAGGGCATGGCCCTGGCGTGGGCGGCGGGGGCGGAAATCCTCGACCCGGAGTTTGTGCAATTCCATCCGACGGCCATCGACGTCGGCCTCGACCCCATGCCCCTGGCGACCGAGGCGCTGCGGGGCGAGGGCGCGCGATTGATCGACGGGAACGGCGACTTCCTGCTGGGCCATGCTGACGATGCGGACCTGAAGGCGAGGGACGTGGTGGCGCGGGCGGTCCATGCCGCGCGGGCCGCAGGACGCGGCGCCTTCCTTGATGCGCGCACCGCTGTCGGGGAGCATTTTCCGCACGAGTTTCCCGCCGTGTTTGCGGCCTGTATGCGCGCCGGTCTGGATCCGCGCGTAACGCCCATCCCGGTGGCGGCGGCGGCCCACTATCACATGGGCGGGATCGCAGCCGATCCGGACGGGCGGACGTCGCTCGAAGGTCTGTACGCCGTCGGCGAATGCGCGGCGACCGGGGTCCATGGGGCCAACCGGCTGGCGTCCAACTCCCTGCTGGAGGCTGCGGCCTTCGGTCGGAGGACGGGGCGCGAGGCGGCGAAACAGGCTCCGGCCCGGGGACCCGTCACCATCGGTGCGGTTGTCGCCGACTTGCCCGAGGCGGCCCATGCGGAACTGCGCGCGGCGATGAGCGCCGACGCAGGCGTGGTGCGCGATGCGGTGGGCCTGACGCGGCTGATCGGCTTGATCGACCGGCTCGAGGCGGCCCACGGCGCGCCCCCGGCCCTGGTCGCGGCGCGGCTGATCGCCGAGGCGGCGCTGGCGCGGCACGAGAGCCGGGGCGGTCACTATCGCTCGGACTATCCCGAGACGGCGACGACGCCGGTCCACACGCGCATCCAGCGCGACATCCTGCAGACGGCGGCGGCATGAGCGGGCTTCCCGACACATTGATCCTGCCCGTCATCCGCATGGCCCTGGCCGAGGATCTGGGTCGGGCCGGCGACGTGACCGCTGCCGCCTGCATTCCCGAACGCGCGCGCATGCGGGCCCGGTTCGCGGCGCGTAAGCCGGGCGTGCTGGCGGGCATCGACTGCGTCCGGCTGACCGTTCTGGAGATGGACCCGAAGGCCTCGATCGATTTGCGCCTGAAGGACGGTGACCACTTCGAGGCGGGTGCGGTGCTGGCCGAGGTCGAGGCCGATGCGCGGGCCTTCCTGTCGGCGGAACGGACCGCGCTCAACCTGCTCGGCCGCATGTGCGGCGTGGCGACCCTGACCCGGGCCTATGTCGAGGCCGTCGCCGGAACGCGCGCCCGGATCGCGGACACGCGCAAGACCACGCCAGGCCTGCGGGCGCTGGAAAAACACGCGGTCCGCAGCGGCGGCGGACTCAACCACCGCTTCGGTCTGGATGACGCCATCCTGATCAAGGACAACCACGTCGTCGTCTGTGGGGGCGTCGTACAGGCGGTCAAGGCCGCCCGCGCCCAGGCCGGCCATCTGATGAAGATCGAACTCGAGGTCGACGGCCTGGCCCAATTCGATCAGGCCTTGGCCATGGTCTCGGAAGGGCAGGGGCCGGACGTCATCATGCTCGACAACTTCGACAATGCGGCGCTGGCCGAGGCGGTGAAGCGTCGGAGCGAGAGCGGCTGTCGCGTGGTCCTCGAAGCATCCGGCGGGGTCAATCTGACGACCGTTCGAGGCATCGCCGAGACCGGGGTGGACGTGATTTCCGTGGGCGCCCTGACCCACTCGGCGGCGGTGCTGGACATCGGCCTGGACGCTTTTCGAGAGACGGTGGGCGAAAGTTAAATTTGTCGGCTGCATCCGTTCCTGCGGGCCGCACCCTCTTTAGCTTCAGGGCCGAAAAGGCGTCGGAGAGGCTGAGATCATGACAATCGACCGACGCAGGATGCTGGGCGCCGCCGGTTTGGCGGGCTTGGCCATCGCGGGAACGGGCGTTCGCCCGGCCAGCGCAAGTCCGGGACAGGATGCGGCCCCGCCCAGTCTGAACACGCGTTTGGCTGCGCGAGCCGCCGAGAACCGACACCGGCTCGAGTTCGCGGACGGACGCTTCTCCGGCCCGGCCTGGGACCTTTTAGTTTCGGAAGGACGCAAGGCGCGGTTCTTCCTTCTGGGTGAAGAGCACGGCATCGCCGAGAATCCCAGGTTGGCGGCGGCGTTGTTCACCGCGCTGTCTCCTGCAGGATATGACACCCTGGCCATCGAGACCTCGCCGTGGATAGCCGCCGAGATGGATCGAGCGGCCGCCGAGGGTGTCGAAGGTCTGCGACAGTTGTTCGCCAATCCGGCTTCCCAGGCGGCCTTCTATGGCATGCGCGAGGAGGCCGAGATGATCGTGGCCGTGCGGGCGGCAGCGCAGCACGGACAGCCGATGTTGTGGGGTCTGGACTATGACGTGGCCGCCGACCGGCTGGCGATCGCGCAGCTGAAGGTCAGGTCAAAGCCGGCGACAGCCGACGCGGCGCTTTCCAGGTTGGAAGAGGCCTCGGAAGCCTCCTGGGCTGAGTATGAAACGACACGTGCACCTCGGCACATCTTCAACTTCTCCGGCGACCCGGCTCTGGTCAGGGCGGTGCGGGATGCCTGGCCGGAGGCAGATGCCGAGGCTGTCTGGCTGCTGACGGTTCTCGAAGAGACTCTGGAGATCAATCGGCTGTTCATGACCGGGGCGGGTCAGGCATCGAACCAGCGCCGGGCCGACCTGAACAAGGCCAACCTGCTGCGCTATTGGCGAGCCGCGAAGGCCGAGGGGCGCACGCCGCGCGCGATGTTCAAGTTCGGCGCGAGCCATATGGTGCGCGGGCTCAGCGCGACGGCGTCGTTCGATCTGGGCTCGATGGTTCCCGAACTGGCCGCCTTTGAAGGTGACACCGCGTTCAGCCTGCTGGTTCTGCCAGGCGATGGGCGATCCGTCGCGTCGTTCGACCCTTCTGCCTGGACCTATCGCGCCGGAGCGCCTCGACATGACTACGCGGCGGGATTGGAACCCGTGGCCGGCCAGGCGTTCGCCGACGCCTTTACCCTGATCGATATGCGACCCCTGCGGTCGCTTGTGTCAGGCGGCAGCCGTTCCGCCGGCGTTGACCGCGAACTCACTCGCGTCGTTCACGGTTACGACGCGATGCTGGTTCTCAGCGGTTCGACAGCGTCCGGGAACCTCTAGCGCTGTCGTCGCGAGTGGCACGGAACAGGCCGGACGCGGACGGGTTTTCTTTTCAGATCAGAAGGACATTCCCAAGGCCACGGCCCCGCAGATTCCCGCAGAACAACGCAGCTTCGCCGACCTCGGCGCGACCACCGTCAAGGATGCTGGTCTGGCGGATCGTCGCGACCGCGAGACGGGGGTGCAGTCGCCGCAACCTGGCGACGCCGACGTCAATCTGAAGGAGCAGGGGCGGTTCGGAAACCTGAATCAGAACCTGACCGCGATCCGCAATGTGCAGGAACGCTGAAGCGGTCGATCAGGCCTGCGGCGTGCTGACGACAGCAGAGTCGGCGGCGGCCGGCTGAGCCGGAGCCGAAACCGGCGCCGCAGGGGCGGATGTGACGGTCGGTGCGGGAGCGGCGGCCTCGGTTGACGTCGCCGGAGAGCCGGAAGCGGCTTCCTGGGCCAGCAGGGCGGAATAGGCGATGGCCTGGCCGGCCTGACGCACGGTCTCGGTCGGATCGATACCAGCATAGACGGTGCGCTGGACGTCCGCCCCGGTCGAGCCGCGCGCGGCGTAGCTGAAGGCGTTCGACGAACCGGCGCGACCGCCGAAGCGATAGAAGATGTGGCTGCCGACCTGGCTGACGCGCAACAGGCTGTTGCGCCACGACGGCGAGACGCCCGTCGTGTGGAAGAAGGTGGCGTTGCCGACGCCTGCATAGACTGCGCCGGACAGGGCGGCGGACGCGACCGTGCGGGCCCGGTTCCAGGCGGCGCGGTTGACCGGCGCGCGCATCGAACCATCGCAGGTGAAACTGAACTGGCAGCCGATGCGGCGGCCCGATCCCTGGAAGACCACGCCACAGACGCTGCGCGGGAAGGAAGGGTGCCGGGCGCGGTTCAGGACGACCTGGACCACGGCGCGCATGCCGTCCGAACCCTCGCCCCGCGCTTCGTAATAGGCGGCCTGGGTCAGGCATTCGAGATCGCGCGAGGCGTCCAGTGCATTCGAGATGTGGAACGGCCGGGCGGCGGCGGAGATGTCCGTCAGGTTGGCGCGGCGCAGGTCGGCGCGGGCATTGTCGGGACGCAACTGCTCCAGACGCGCTGTCAGCAGTTCGGCCTGGCGATCACGCTGGGCGGCGCCGGCGACGGTATAGGGATCGTGGCGGCGGGCGATGGCCAGGGCGCTGGCGTCGAGACCGCCTGCAGCGGCGGCGAGCGCTTCCTCGGTGAAGCCGGCGGCGGTGGCGCCTTCCAGACGTTCGGCCTGGGCGCGGACGGTCGTCGCCTGAGCGACGGTCCCTCCGAGGTAGGCGCAGCCGATTCCCAACCCCACGAGCGCGCCGAACGCCGCTGCCGCCTGCACGGGCCTGATTCTGGCCGCACGGTCGACATGCGAAGTCGCACGCTGTTGCGAGGATTGGAACAAAGGCGTCGTCCTATTCAGCAGGGCGGGAAAGTCGCCCCCGGGTCGTCTGCAGAACCGGGCGACATAATGAGGTCGCGGACCGGTTTGCGAATCGGAGGTCGGTGAACGCCTGACCGCCGAAGGATGGGCCTTAAGCCATCCGTTTATGGCCTCAATGTGTTTGATTCGCAATATGTCGCTGCAGTGCAGCAATTGCGACCATCCTTCAGGTTTCCTCAAGATCGCTACCGCCCAATACAGGCACATCGAAGCGGGTTTCGTCATGAATGCCGTATCGATTTGCACAGGTCAGACTTGCCGATGGAGCCATTGTGGCGGAGCCTGCTTTCTCTTCCCACTTCTATTGTATTCGACGCCCCAGGAAACGAGCGCTGATCTGTCGCCACGGGTGTTCAGGGAACGCCGTCGGCGGGACTGCGTTTAAGCGTGACCTTACCCGATCAGGACCCATCCCATGCGCCGTCCCGTTTTCACGATTGCCACCTGCGCCGCCCTCGCCTTGGGCGCGACCGCCCTTTCGGCCTGTGGCCATACCACCGAACAGCGCGCCGCGACCGGCGCTATCGCCGGAGCCGTCGTGGCAGGCCCGGTCGGCGCGGCGGTGGGCGGCGCAGCAGGCGCTGCGCGTCCCGATTGATCCGCGAGATCTGGCGGCGTAGCTTTCGACGCCCATATGGGAGATCGCTTCGCGAGTGCGTCCCGGCGACGACGGTTGGCCGAAGAACGGCCCCGTTCGTCGAATAAGAGACGTCCGCGCTTGATTTACGGCTCCGTTTCGGCTTTGCCGACGCCCGGACGCCGTAGCGATCCCCGCCCTCGCCCCACCGGCGACGGGCCCACCCCTCGAAGGACGACCGACCGACCGCATGAGAGATCTGAAACAGACCGGCTTCAACGACCGCATCAGCACCCAGCAGGAAGCCAAGAAGGCCCTGCTGGCCAAATTCAAGCCCAAGGCCGCCGTACCCGATCCCGAGTTCGACAAGCTGGCCGAGAAGCGCGCCGCTGAAAAAGAGGCCCTGCGCCTCCAGCACGAGGCCGTGAAAGCCGAAGAACGCCGCATCAAGGCCGAGCGCGACGCCGAGCGCGCCGCCGCCGAACGTGAATCCGAGGAGGCCATCGAGGCCGAGAAGCGCGCAAACCGCAAGGAGCGCAAGCAGCTCACCAAGGAAGAACAGAAGGCCGCCCGCGACGCGAAGTACGCCGCACGCAAGGCCCGCAAGTAGGCGTCAGGCGCTCGCGCACTCGAAAAAATTGCTCGGCCCGTCGCACCCTACGGCGGGCCGAAGTCGTTATGGGGCTGGCGTCACCAGAAGGTCGCCCAGAGCCTCACGCAGTTGTTCGCCCGAGTAGGGCTTGCGCAGGAACGGCCATGGCGCATCGGTCAGGGCCAGGTCGGCATCGTCGCCCGCGTAGCCTGACATCAGCATGATCGGCATTTGCGGCCACCGTTCCGCGCAGACCCGGGCCAGTTCGACGCCCGTCATCCCTCCGGGCATTACGATATCGGTCAGCATGACGTCGAACGGCTTCTTCTCAAGCAGGGCCAGGGCCTCGGCTCCGGTTTCGGCTGTCTCGACCTCCAGTCCCATACCCTTCAGCAAGTCCACGGCGATGGCGGCGACACCCGTGTCATCCTCCACCAGTAGCAAGGTCTGGCCGGCCTTCATCGCGCCCTGCGCCCGGCGAGGCACGACCTCGGCGACATCGTCCTCAACCAAGGCCGGCGGCAGATAGAGTTGGATCGCCGTGCCTTCGCCGACTGCAGAAGTGATTCTCACACCGCCGCCGCTCTGGCGCGCGAAACCATAGACCTGGCTGAGACCCAGGCCGGTTCCCTTGCCGACTGCCTTGGTGGTGAAGAAGGGCTCGAACACCCGCTGCATGGTCTCGGCATTCATGCCGGCGCCCGTGTCAGAGACGGTGACGCAGACATAGTCCCCGGGGGCCAGTTCGACGACGTCGCCGGCCGCGACTTCGCAGGTCTGGGTCTGGACGGTGATCCGGGCGCCCTCCGACTGGCCCCGTTCGGCCAAGGCGTCGCGGGCGTTGACGATGAGATTCAGCAGGGCGGCCTCGAACTGGGCCGGATCGACGATGACCCTGGCGCCCCCGCGACGGAGCTTGAGCTTGTAGGCGACGGCCTCCCCGACGGCGCGACGCAACAGGGGGTCGCTTTCGCGGATCAGCGCGTTGATGTCGACGGTCTCGGGGCGCAGGGCCTGACGCCTCGAGAAGGCGAGAAGTTGGTGCGTCAGCCGCTCGCCGCGCCGCGCCGCTGACAGGGCGGCTTCGCCCAGCTTGTGGCGACGCGCGGCGTCGTCCGGAGACTTCAGGATCAGATCCAGGGCGCCGATCACCACGGTCAGCAGGTTGTTGAAGTCGTGCGCCACGCCGCCGGTCAGGCGCCCGACCGCCTCCATCCGCTGGGCATGCATCAGGTCCGCCTCGGCCTTCGCCTTTTCCGCCAGGGCGTCGCCGACACGGTCTTCAAGCAACTCGTTGATCCGCTTCAGGTCGTGCTCGACCCGGCGGGCGTCGGTGACGTCGAAGGCCACGCCGACGAAGCCGACCACCTCGCCGCCCGGACCGAAGCGCGGACGCGAGAAGGACTTCAGCCAGCGATAATCTCCGCTGTTGTGACGGTATCGGGCCTCGAGTGCGAACGGCTGTTTCGTGGCCTCTCCGGCGATCGACTCGCGGACGAGCATGTCCTGGTCGTCCGGGTGGATGTAGGTGCGCCAGTCGGCGGTGCGGACGCTCTCATAGTCGCCGCCCATGTATTCGACATAGGCCTGGTTGACGAAGGCGCGGCTGCGGTCCTGCCGGGTCACCCAGATCAGCACCGGGGCGGTGTCCGCGATGTCGCGGAAACGGGCCTCGCTCTCGAGAACCTCGGCCTGGGCGCGGGTGCGTTCGACCTCGGACCAGGCGCGATCGGCGACATCCTCGATCAGGCTGACTTCTGCGCTCGTCCAGGTCCGGGGTCGCGTAGTGTTGACGTGCAGGAAGGCGCGCAGCACGCCGTTGCGAACCATGGGCACGGTTACGAACGAGGCGACCTGGACCTCCGCGAACGCGGCCGACGCCGCGCTGGTCCGGGGATCGACCGCGACGTCGTCAACCACGATCGTCCTGCCTTCGGCCAGCTCGCGATCCACCTGGCCGCCGAAGTTCCGGGTGCGGTGGGCGCCCTGCAGACTGCCGACGCCCTCCGTCCAGTCGCGCGCCATCTCGAAGATCTCGCGGTTCTGACGCAGTTCGCCGTGACCGACCCGGTTCACACCCAGCATGCGCCCCAGCACGCTCTGGACATGATCCATGATCGCCTCGGGATCGTTCAACTCGCGGACGCCGTCGGACAGCTCCAGCAGGAAACGCTGGCGGCGTTCCTGCTGGGCCAGGGCGTCGATGGCCTCGCGAGTCGTGGTGACGTCGAACGACAGGCCGACGTAGCCCTGGAACACCCCGACGCCGTCGAACCGGGGGTTCACCGACACCCGCATCCACCGCCAGGCGCCGTCGTGACGCAGGAAGCGGCATTCGAAGCCGTAGGGCAGGAAGCGGGGTCGCGCTTCCGCCTGGATGGCGTTGACGTCGGCGAGGTCGTCCGGGTGGATCGAGGCCTTCCAGGCGTGGCCCATGAAGGTCTCGCCGGGCCTGCCGTAGAACTCGACCAGGGCGGCGTTGACGAACTCCACCTCGCCCTCGGCATTGGTCAGCCAGACGGGGGAGGGCGCCGTGTCGGCCATCAGTCGGAAGCGGGCCTCGCTCTCGCGCAAGGCGGACTCGGCGACCTTGGCGTGACTTATGTCGATGTGGACGCCGACCCATTCGATCAACTCGCCGGCGTCGTCGAGAGTAGGAATGGCCCGTATGGCGAAATGCCGCCAGGTTCCGTCGGTCGTGCGAACCCGATGCTCGAAAGCGAAGAGCCTCCGGTCAGCAACGGCCGCATTCCACGCGGTGACCGTCGGTCCGGCATCGTCGGGATGAACGGCTGAGGCCCAGCCGTAGCCCTGATACTCGGCTTGCGATTGACCGGTGAGACTGCTCCAGCCGTTCTGCTCGCCTTCCATTCGGCCGTCCGGCGTATTGGTCCAGAGGACCCCCTGAACGGCCTCGATGGCGGCCCGAAAGCGCGCCTCGCCTTGCGTCAGTTTAGACACCGCCTCGTCCACCCGGACCCGGGACGCCTCCAGCGCAGTGATCGTCCCGTCAAGCTGGGCCACCGTCTTACGCAGGGATGAGGCGACGACGGTCAGGAACCCGCCGACGATGATGAAATTGACGGTGGCGACCCGACCGGGCGGCGTTGCGATACCGAATCCGATCGCGTCCGGCCCCGCGATCACCCAGCCGCCCAGAAGGCATCCGGCCGTCGCGACAAGCCCTGCGACCCGCCCGCCCGTGAGCGCCGCCAGCACCACCGCCGGCAACAGGATGATGAATCCGGTGACCTCGCCGTAAAAGACCTGGCCCGCCCAGCGTACGAACAGTCCGCCGGCGGCGAAGGCCAGTCCGGTCAGCATGTTTCGCCACCACGGCCGCTTCGGCGCGCGCGCCAGCCGGGCCAGGACGACATCCGGCTCCAGCATTCGACCGAACAACGCACTTGGCCCCAATCAAACCCCCGGTTCGCGCTTGCGCGAAAAACGGCAACGCTTTCCAACGCTTTGCGTTCCACGCGCCGGCAAGTCCCGTCCCGACCGGGTTTCAGGCCTTGGCGGGGGCGGCTGGAACGCTTACCTGCCCGAACGATTAGAGACTGTCGCCAAAGGAGCAAGCATGACCGCAACGATCGATACGGGCCTGACCAAGGCCGAGCGCACCGACGTGGCGCAGGAGTTGAGCAAGGTCCTGGCCGACAGCTTCGCGGTCTATCTGAAGACCCACGGCTATCACTGGAACGTACGGGGTCCCGAGTTCTTCACCCTGCACAACCTGCTGGAACAACAGTACCGCGAGATCTGGGCGGCGCTGGACGAGATTGCGGAGCGGATCCGGGCGCTGGGCGAGTTCGCGCCGCAGGCCCAGTCGACCTTCGCCAACCTGACCTCCATCAAGGACGGCGATCCCGACAGGGACGCACCGGCCATGCTGAAGGAGCTGATGAAGGATCACGAGACCCTGATCGCCACCTGCCGCGCGGCCCTGACGGTCGCCGACGACGACGGCGACGATGTCTCGGTGGATCTTTTGACCCAGCGTCTGGCGGCGCACGAAAAGTTCGCCTGGATGCTGCGTTCGACTCTCGGCGGCCGCTAGGTCCGCCTCAACGAACTGTAATCCGTGGCCTGAAAAGCGCCGTGTTGCGGGATCAAAGACCCTGCTCCACGGCGCTCCGGCGTCGGAATTCCGGATGCGAATGTCGCTCTCCTTCATCAAATCCGTCGATTGGCACAGGGTGATGACCCTGGCCCGTCGCTATGCCGCAGCGGCCCCTGCGGCGGTGGCGGCGCTCGGCGTGGCGATGGCGGCGAGCTCTACGGTGCGGCCCGCCGGAGACCGCACCGCAGAGGCCGTTGCGCGCGTCACCCAGGGCGACCTGTCGGCACGCGGCCTCGCTGCCCTGAGCGCGCGAATGGACCCGGCCCAGCTGGCCCTGGCGATCCGCTTCGACCCCAACGAACAGCGCGCGGCCCTGCTGGGGCTGACGCCGGGCTGGGAAAGCCTGACACTCGCCGGGCGGCCCACGCTGGAGTTGGGCGTCAACGGCCTGGACGCCCAGAAGCGCAACGCCGCCATGCCCGCCGCCCTCGGGGCGCTTCGGCCCGCCGTGCCCTTCGTCCTGACTGCCGCGACCCCGGCCGACCGCGCCCGCGCCCTGCGCTGCCTGACCCAGGGCGTCTATTACGAAGCGGCGCTGGAAAGCACCGAGGGCCAGGAGGCCGTGGCCCAGGTCATCCTCAATCGCGTCCGCGATCCCAACTACCCGAACACCGTCTGCGGCGTCGTCTTCGAGGGCGCCGAGCGGACCACGGGTTGCCAGTTCAGCTTCACCTGCGACGGCGCCCTGTCCCAGGCGCCGGTCGGCTGGGCCTGGAACCGGGCCCGTACCGTCGCCGAGCGCGCCCTGTCCGGATACGTCGCGACCAGGGTCGGTACAGCGACCCATTATCACGCCGACTACGTCCACCCCTGGTGGGCCCCGACGCTGGGCAAGATCACCCAGATCGGCGCGCATATCTTCTATCGCTGGAAGGGGCTGGCCGGTGAGACCGCTTCGTTCAAGCAGACCTACGCCGGACGTGAGCCGACCATCGACGAGGCGCGGTTCTCGCGGCCCCGCCTGATCACGGCCTCCGCGGCCACGGGTGAGGCCGGACCCGACGACGCCACTGTCCTGGCCGAAGGCGGTATGAACCTGCGCACTGTCGAGGTCGACGGCGTGACCCGCGTCGTGGGGGTCGCCAGCCTGGGCGGACGTCGTCAGGCGACCGCTGCCGACATCGCCGCCATCAACGCCCGTCTGCAGGCCTTCGAGGCGCCTCCGCTTACGACGCCGGTCGCCGCCGCGACGCCTGCCCCCGCCGGTGTCGCGACCATGGATGTCGAAGAGATCGGCCGGCCGGCCAGCTAGGTCCGGAAGCCGACACAGGGTGCAACGCTCTGACGGGTTGGGCATTTAAGGGTTCCGTCTGACTTATTGCCCCGCTTGGAGCGCCCTGCTTGACCGCTGCCGCAACGCCCTGGAATGAAGCCGAAAGGCTCGAGGCGCTGTGGGCCTACGGGGTTCTCGACACGGATCCGGAACAGGCCTTCGAGGACATCGTCCAGCTGGCCTCGCGGATATGCGAGACGCCGATCGCCGTGGTCAATCTGATCGACAAGGGTCGTCAGTGGTTCAAGGCAGAGACAGGACTGGGCGTGCGCGAGACGCCTCTGGACACCTCATTCTGCGCCCACGCCTTGCTTCAGGATGACGGGATGGTCGTTCCGGACGCGACACGCGACACCCGCTTCGAATGCAATCCCCTCGTCACCGGCGAGGCTGGCCTGCGCTTCTATGCCGGTCGGCTGCTGAAGAGCCCTGACGGCCACGCCCTGGGCACTCTGTGCGTGCTCGACACCCGGGTCCGACCAGAGGGTCTGACGCCGATCCAGGCCGAGACGCTCGACGTGCTCGCCGGTCAGGTCATGGCCCAGCTGGAGCTTCGCCGCGCCATCCGTGAGCGCGAAGACGCGGCTCAGGCGCTCGCCGACAGTGAGGCCAAGTTCCGCGCCATCGCCGATTCCATGCCCCAGATGGTCTGGTCGACCCTGCCGGACGGCTTCCACGACTACTACAACGCCCGCTGGTATGAGTTCACCGGCGTGGCGGCGGGTTCGACAGACGGCGAGGGCTGGAACGGCATGTTCCACCCGGATGACCAGGCGAAGGCGCAGACGGTCTGGAAGCATTCGCTGGAGACCGGTGACCCCTACGAGATCGAATATCGGCTGCGGCGCGCCGATGGCGTCTACCGGTGGACCCTGGGTCGGGCGACGCCGATCCGCAATGAGGCGGGCGAGATCACTCGCTGGTTCGGCACCTGCACCGATATCGAGGAGCTGAAGCGCTCGGAGAAGGGCAAGGAGCTGCTCAGCCAGGAGCTGAGCCACCGGATCAAGAACATCTTCGCCGTGGTGTCGTCTCTCATCGCCCTGTCGGCGCGCGAGCACCCGGAGGCCAAGGCCTTCGCCGGCTCGGCGCGCGACCGGATCAATGCCCTGGCCCGCGCTCACGAGTTCGTCCGGCCCCACTCCGAAGTGTCCCAGCCGCTGATCGGCGACACGACCCTGCACACCTTCCTGAGCGCCCTGTTCAAACCCTATGTCGACGCCAGAGGCCAGTCGCGTGTCGTTCTGGCCGGCGATGATGCGACCTTCGACGACCAGGCTGCGACCTCGGTCGCACTGCTGTTCCACGAGCTGGCGACGAACGCCGCGAAATACGGCGCCCTGTCTCTTCCGGACGGACGTGTGCTGTTACGCACGCGCAACGAAGGCGATCGATTCATCCTGACCTGGACCGAGCAGGGCGGCCCCCCCATTGCTGGAACGCCCGCCCGGCAAGGGTTCGGCACGGCGCTGTCGACCCTGTCCGTCGAGGGCCAATTGGGCGGAAGGCTGGAACGAAGGTGGGAGCCGGGGGGTTTGGTTCTGGAAGCGGACCTCCCCGCCACGGCGCTTTCCCGGCGTCGTGCCGCACTGAAAAAGAAATGAACCGGACGGATGCACCCGCGTTCCGAGGGTCCGGTAACCGACATATCAAGGCTATGACTGCGCGTATTCTGATCATTGAGGACGAGGCCCTGGTGGCCATGGAACTCCGCTTCGTGCTGGAGGACCTCGGTCACGAGGTCATCGCCACGGCTGCCGACGCCAGGACAGCGCGCTCAATCGTAGCAGAGAATGATATCGATCTGGCCCTTGTCGACATCCATTTGTCCGACGGTCCCACCGGCATCGATCTGGGTCGTGAGCTGGGTCAGCAGAAGGGCGTCACTGTCCTGTTCATGACCGCCAACCCGGGCATGGTCCGCGAGGGCGTGGCCGGCACGATCGGCGTCCTGTCCAAGCCGACCGACGAACGCGCCGTCCAGACCGCCGTCGACTACGCCCTGCGCCGCCGCGCGGGCCGGCCGGTCGAATACGCTCCGCCGGAACTCCAGCTCTTCGGTTGACCCTCGCTCCTGTCCCATCCCCGGAACCGCAAGGCGCAACCACGTCGCTCACGCAGATTCTTTATTGCAGCGTGAGCCGTGACGGAGCCTCAAGCGTACTGCAGATGTCCGACATCCTGAACGAGGCGAGGCTGGGCAACGCCCGCGACGGCGTTACAGGTGTTCTTACTGCGGTCCAGGGTCGGTTTGTCCAGATCATCGAGGGCCCGGAGGCCGCTCTGGAGCGCCTGATGGCGAAGCTGCTGCGCGACCCGCGGCATACCGCCTTGTCTGTGCTCGAACGACGGCGGACAGCGCGGCGGTTTTTCGGCGACTGGGACATGGTTAGCCCGCGCCTCGCCCCGCGCGAACTGTCGCTGCTTGCGCTGCTTCTTGAGGATGCCGCGTCCGGCCTCGACGCCTATGCCGCGATATTGACGCGGGCCGTCGCCGAGCAGGACGCCATGCTCGAGGGCCGGCGATCCCAGGGCGACGTGATCGGCCGGGCTCGACCCACTCCTGGAATGTCCGGGTGGTCCGAGGCATGAGCCGATCCCCCTGCCCGCAAGGGGAGGAGGAAGCGGATCACCAGACCCCGATCTTCTCCGCCTCCTTGTGCGAGATAGGGTCTCCGGCGCGGGCGTGATCCTGTTCGGCGAGGAAGCGGACGGCTTCCAGCGCAGCCATACAGCCCATCCCGGCGGCGGTGACAGCCTGGCGGTAGATGTCATCAGTCACGTCGCCGGCAGCCCAGACGCCTTCCACGGCCGTTGCGGTCGTGCCCGCCTTCACCACCAGATAGCCGCCCTGTTTGGTCTCCAGCTGGCCGGCGAACAGCTCTGACGAAGGCGCATGGCCGATGGCGATGAAGACGCCGTCGGCGGTCACGTCCTGCGTCTGGCCCGTCTGCACGTTCTTCAGCCGCGCGCCGGTGACATTGACCCCGCCGAAGCTGTTGGTCTCGCCCAGAATCTCGTCAACGGCATGGTTCCAGACCACCTCGACCTTGGGGTTCGAGAACAGCCGGTCCTGAAGGATGCGTTCGGCGCGGAATTCGTCGCGGCGGTGGACCACCGTGACCTTGGAGGCGAAACTGGTCAAGAACAGCGCCTCCTCGACCGCCGTGTTGCCGCCGCCGACGACGATGACCTCCTTGCCGCGATAGAAGAAGCCTTCGCAGGTGGCGCAGGCCGAGACACCGAAGCCCTGGTATCTGGCCTCACTCTCGATCCCCAGCCATTTGGCCTGGGCGCCGGTCGAGATGATCACCGTCTCGGCCAGCATCTCGGTCCCGGAATCCAGCGTCAGCCGGAACGGCCGCTGCGACAGGTCGGCCTTGACCACGATGTCCTCGATGATTTCGGTCCCGACATGGGCGGCCTGGGCCCGCATCTGCTCCATCAGCCAAGGACCCTGGATGACGTCGGCGAAGCCCGGATAGTTCTCGACGTCGGTGGTGATGGTCAGCTGGCCGCCGGGTTGCAGGCCGGCGATGATGACCGGGCTCAGCAAGGCGCGTGCGGCATAGATGGCGGCGGTCCAGCCGGCCGGGCCGGACCCGATGATGGCGACACGGACCTGGCGGGGCTGG
>NZ_JANODA010000045.1:0-69095 GCF_031412435.1 Brevundimonas sp. | reverse complement strand
TGGCGCGCCCGGAACGATTCGAACGTCCGACCCTCAGATTCGTAGTCTGATGCTCTATCCAGCTGAGCTACGGGCGCGCACAGGCCTTTACGGCGAGGGCGGGTATCTAGCGGGTCGTCCTCGTGGGCGCAACCCGGTTTTCGAGACCTTTGCAAAACCGATGCTTGGCGAGCCGCACAGCGAAGCCTAGTTCGAGGGAACGCCTGTCCGCGTCAGTGCTTTTCCGGGTTGTCTCCCAGATGAATATGTCGAAGTCGCCGTTCCGCCCGTTGCTCGTCGCCGCGCTGGCGATCTCATCGACCCTGGCGCTGGCGGGGTGCCAGACCGCGACGGTCGGCGGCGCGCCCGTCCCGGTCCAGGCCGTCGGGACCCCAACCTCGGCGCCGGCGCGAGGCCCCTTCGTGGCGGCGGCCAACCCTCTGGCGGTCGAGGCCGGTATGGCCGTGCTGCGGCGCGGGGGATCGGCGGTGGACGCGGCGGTCGCCGTGCAGGCCGTGCTCGGGCTGGTCGAGCCCCAGTCCTCCGGCCTCGGCGGCGGGGCCTTCATTCTGGTCTATGACGCGGACACCCAGGAGGTCACGACCTACGACGGGCGCGAGACCGCCCCGGCCGATGCGACGCCCGAATTGTTCTACGAAAACGGCAGGCCCCTGCCCTTCTTTGACGCGGTGCTGAGCGGACGATCGACCGGCGCGCCCGGCGCCGTGGCGGCCCTGGCGATGGCCCAGCAGACCCACGGGACCCTGGCCTGGCCCTCCCTGTTCGGCGACGCCGAACGACTGGCCCGCGACGGCTTCACGGTCAGCCCGCGTCTGGCCGGCTTCATCGCCGGAGCCGGACAGGCCAGGACGCGCTGGGCCACCGAATATTTCACCAAGGCCGACGGAACCCGCTACGTCGCCGGCGACACCCTCAGGAACCCCGCCTACGCCGGGACGGTGGCGACCATCGCCCGCGACGGCGTCGCCGCCCTGCGCACGGGGCCGATCGCCGAGGCCATCGTGGCTGCCGTCCGCGCCGAGCCGCGCCCGGGCTCACTCGGCGCCGCCGACCTCGCCGCCTATCGCCCGATCGCGCGGGACGCCCTGTGCCGTCCGTTCCGGGCCTATGTCGTCTGCGTTCCGCCGCCGCCGTCCAGCGGCGTGGCCTTGCTGCAGCTCCTGGCCATGGCCGAAAGCCCGACCGCCGCTTCCGTTCTGGCCGAGGGCGAGACCAGCGCCGAGGCCTGGACCATGTTCGCCCAGCTGCAGCGTCTGATGTACGCCGACCGCGACCGCTATGTCGCCGACCCGGCCTTCGTCGGCGTGCCCGTCGCGGGCCTGCTCGACGACGACTATGTCGCCTCTCGCGCCGCTCTCGCGCCGGGCCTCACCGGCGCCGCCACGGCCGGTACGCCGCCCGGAGGCGTGTTCCGCGCGCCCGACGCCACCCGCGAGCCCGTCGGCACCTCGCACCTGGTCATCGTGGACGCCGAGGGCAACGCCGTCTCCATGACCACGACGGTCGAGAGCATCTTCGGCTCGGGCCGGATGGCGGCGGGATTCTTCCTCAACAACCAGCTGACCGACTTCTCCCTCTCGCCGACCACGGCGGAGGGGGCGCCGATCGCCAATGCCGTGGCTGCGGGCAAGCGACCGCGTTCGTCGATGTCACCGGTCATCATCCTGGATCACCAGGGCCGTCTGGTCGGGGCCATGGGGTCGCCGGGCGGGTCGGCGATCCTGGCCTACAACGCCAAGGGATTGATCGGGACCCTGATCTGGGGCCTGCCTGTGCAGGCGACGTTCGACCTGCCCAACCTGGTCGCCAGGGGGGCAACCTTCGGCGCCGACACGTCCCGGTTCGGGCCGACCCTGACGGAAGGGCTGGCGAGGAATGGCATCACTCTCCAGCCCAATTCCTCCGAGACCTCGGGCCTTCATGGGGCGATCTGGCGCGGCGATCACTGGGATGGCGGCGCCGATGACCGCCGCGAAGGCGTGGCGCGGACAGAGTAGGCCTCAGCCCGGCAGGCGCAGCTCGAATGTCGTTCCGGTCGGGCCGGTCTCGACCAGCCTCAGCTCGCCCCCGTGGTTGGCCGCCAGCTCCCGCGAAATGGTCAGGCCCAGGCCCGTTCCGTCGGAGGACCCTCCCGAGACGAAGGGCTCGAACAACCGTTCCGACAGTCGCGGCGGAATGCCCGGGCCGTCATCCACGACGCGGATGATGCACCAGCCCGGCTCGCCCGAGCCCTCGACCATGACCGTGCCCATCGGGCCCTTCTTGCGCGCCGCACGCGTGGCGTCGCCCTCGATGGCCTGACGGGCGTTGCGCATCAGATTGACCAGGATGCGATGCAACTGGTCCGCGTCGGCCTGGAGGGTGAAGCGGGCGGGGAGCGCCTTCACCAGTCGCACCCCGTCGCTCTCCAGTCCCGCGTCTTCGGCCGCCATGGTGGCGGCGGGAGCCAGAAGCACCCGGTCCAGCACCGGCGGCGGTTCCTCTGACTTGCCGTAGTCCAGCACATTGCGGGTCAGGGCCGCAGCGCGGCCCAAAGCCCGCTCCAGCCGGGGCAGGGCCTTGGCGACCTGGGGGTCGGCGGAATCGGCCAGACGCTCGGATGCGATCTGGGCCGAGGTCAGCATGTTTCTGAGGTCGTGGTTGATCTTGGCCACAGCCTCGCCGAGCGCCACCAGGCGCGAACGGGAGCGCAGAGCCTGACGCACCTCCTCCTGCATGACGGCCAGTTCGCGTTCGACCCGGCCGATCTCGTCGTGACGGTCCGACGGCGTCGGCGCGACGGTCTGGGGGTCGGCGGCGAAGCCTTCGATGGACCGCGTCACCCGGCGCAGCGGCTGCAGCACGAGGAAGGACAGGCCCGCATACAGAAGCCCGCCCGCCACCACCGAAATCAGGATCGAGACCAGAAGGCTGTTCAGCAGGAAGGCCCGCAGTTCGAGCTTCAGTGGCTCAGCGGGCGCCACGACGTCGATGAAGTCGCCGGAGCGATAGCGCGGCGCCGCCCGGGCCCGTATCGACCGGTCAGGATCGCCGAACAGGGTCCGCACGGGATCCAGCAGTCGGGCGCCCAGGCTGCGGCGGCGCAGATCGATGAAGTCGGGCGCCCGGGCCAGGTTCGGAGCCTGCAGCAGCTGGCGCATGACCCCCTGGTCGCTGATCGCCACCGCCGACACCCCGCCGATACGCAACAGCTGTTCGGCCGTCTGGTCGTCCACCGCGCTGTAGGGCAGGGCCTCGACCCCAACCGAGGCCAGCTCGGCCGCCTGCAGCCGGTCCAGCAGCCAGCGCTCATGGAAGCTCGCAGCATTGGGCCCGACGATCAGCGCCTGCACCGCCAGGGTGAACAGCACGGTCAGCAGCAACAGCCGCGACGACAGGCCATCCGGCGCATGGGGGATCAGCCGCTCGCGCAAGTCCGCAGGAGGCCGCAGCCTGTTGAACAGATCGCGTGGCATGGCGCGGGGCGTTGTCACGTCGCCGCGCCTCCCGGCAGCCGCTTCTGGACCGTCTTGAGTACGAGAGGCAGGACCACCGCGAGGACGAACACCCCCGCCATAGGGGCCCAGAACTGGCCGAACAGGGCCTGAATGTCCGGGTTGGGGTTCTCGGCCAGCAGCTGGTTCAGCCGCGCCCCGATCCAGCAATAGATGATGTGGGCAGGCAAGAGGCCGATCACGGTCGCGACCGTATAGGGCAGCAGGCGCACCGACATGATCCCTGCGGCGATATTGATCATGTGGAAGGGCACCACGACGGCCAGGCGCGAAGCCAGCACATACCAGAGGGTATCCCTGTCGATGGCGGCGCAGACCGCTCTGAGCATCCCCTGATTCCGTTCGGCCCTGTGGCGCAGGTCCCGACCCAGGGCCGACCGCGCGACGGCATAGACGATCAGGGCGCCGACGGTGGCGGCGATGGAGGTCGAGATCCCGCCGACCCAGGGTCCGAACAGATAGCCGGCCGTGATGGTGACGAAGAAGACGCCCGGCACCACACTGGCGGTCGCGGTGGCGAACACCGCCATCAGCACAAGCAGGGCCAGGACATAGTTCTGGGCCGTGAATGCCCGCAACTCGCCGCCATGCTCCCGCAGGGTGTCCAGCGACAAATAGCGATTCCAGCCCATGCCGAAGATCAGGGCGATGACGCAGGCCAGGACCACGAGGGGCAGAAATCGTTTGATGCGGTCCATAGTCACCCCAACGCTCCCGGCTGTTCAAGGCTGCCGGAGAGCGCCCCGGCGTTGACAGCCGAAGCCTCGCCCCTTATACGCCCGCCCTTCCCGCAGAGGACACGTTCGTCCCTTGCGCAACTCATAACCTCTGGAGCCGACCGTGAAGCGGACCTATCAGCCGTCGCGACTCGTGCGCAAGCGCCGTCACGGCTTCCGTTCGCGGATGGCCACCAAGAACGGACAGAAGATCGTTGCGCGGCGTCGCGCCAAGGGCCGCAAGAAGCTTACGGCTTAAGCGGCCTGCCCCCTCGGATCGAGGGGACCGATGACGATTGCCATCACAATCCATCGCCTGACCTCGCGGCCCCAGTTTCTGGCGGCCGCGAAAGGCGTTTCTCAGGCCCGTGGCGCCGTAGTCGTGCAGCGACTGGATCGCGCCGACGGGGATGCGACGATGCGTATCGGCTTCACCGCCACGCGCAAGGTCGGCGGGGCCGTGGCGCGCAACCGCTGCAAGCGCCGCCTGCGCGAGGCTGCGCGGGCCCTGGTCGGCCAACATGGCGTGCCGGGAAGCGACTATGTCTTCATCGCGCGGCAAGGCACCGCGGACCGTCCGTGGGACCGTTTGCTTGACGATGTGAAATCGGCCCTTACAAGGCTCGCGACCCCTGCCGACGGCGCTCCATCCGCCCGGCCCGCCCCCGTTCCCACCGACACGACGTCCCCACCTTCCAAAGACCTGGACCGCTGATCCGCATGAAGAACGAGAACACGCGCAACATGGTGATCTTCGCCGTGTGCACGGCGGCGATCCTGATCCTGTACCAGGTCTTCGTCATGGGCCCGCAGATGGAGCGCCGGAAGGCCGCCCAGGACGCCGCCGCCGCCGAACAGACTGCGGCCCCGGCCGGCGCGACCGCCGGAGCTGTTCCCGGCTCGACCGCGTCGGGCGCCCTGACCTTCGTAACGGACCGCACCCAGGCGCTGGGACGGGTCCCACGCATTCCGGTTTCGACGCCGACGCTGCAGGGCTCGCTGTCGCTTCAGGGCGGCCGTATCGACGACCTGTTCCTCAAGAACTATCGCCTGACCGTCGACCCCACCTCGCCCTATGAGGAGCTGTTCCGCCCGCAGGGCATGGAGCACGCCTATTTCGCCCAGTTCGGCTGGACCGGCCAGAATATCGCCGGCGGCGTCCCGGGTCCGAACACCGTCTGGCGGCTGACCGACGGCGCGACCCTGACCCAGTCCACCCCCGTCACCCTGACCTGGGACAATGGACAGGGCCTGCGCTTCACCCGCGTGATCGCCATCGATGCGCAATACATGTTCACGGTGACCGACACGGTCGCCAACCTGGGGACCCAGGCCGTCATCATCGCCCCTTATGGCCGCATCGAGCGCCAGGGCGTGCCGCCGACCCTCGGAAAGACCCAGATCCTGCACGAGGGCGCCATCGGCACCTTCTCCAAGGGCGACGGCTACACCACCACCCAGCTGAAATACGGAGACTGGGCCAAGAAGCCGCGCGAGGAATTCGAATCGACCGGCGGCTGGCTGGGCATGACCGACAAATACTGGATGGCGACCCTGATCCCGCCCCAGACGGAGAAGGTCGAGGCCGAGTTCGTCGTCACGGACGGCAGCGGCTACAACATCCATGAGGCCCGGATGCTGGGCGAGGCGCGGACCATCAATCCGGGCCGCCAGATCACCGAGGTCCAGCACCTGTTCGCCGGCGCCAAGCGCAACGAAATCCTGTCCGCCTACGAGAAGCAGTACGACCTGCCGCGCTTCATCTATGCGATCGACTGGGGCTTCCTGTTCTTCCTGACGCGTCCGATCTTCCTGCTGGTCGAGTTCTTCTACGGCCTGGTCGGCAACTTCGGCGTCGCCATCCTGCTGCTGACCCTGACCATCAAGGTCATCATGTTCCCGCTGGCGAACAAGAGCTACGAGAGCCTCTCCAAGATGCGGAAGCTTCAGCCGCAGATGGAAAAGATCAAGGAACAGAACAAGGACGACCCGCAGGCCCAGCAGAAGGCCACGATGGAGCTGTACCAGAAGGAGAAGATCAATCCGCTGGCGGGCTGCCTGCCCATCCTGGTCCAGATCCCGGTCTTCTACGCCCTGTACAAGGTGCTGTTCGTCACGATCGAGATGCGGCACGCGCCCTTCTTCGGCTGGATCCGTGACCTGTCCGCGCCGGACCCGACCAACATCTGGAACCTTTTCGGCCTGATCCCCTGGGATCCGGCGTCAGCGCCGCTGATCGGCGGCCTGATCGGAGGCGGGCCCAGCGGCGGCTTCACCCTCGGCCTCAGCGTTCTGGCGATCTTCTACGGCTTCACCATGTGGCTGCAGACGGCGATGAACCCGCCCGCGCCGGATCCGGTCCAGCGCCGCATCTTCGCCTGGATGCCGGTGGTCTTCACCTTCATCATGGCCGTCTTCCCTGCCGGCCTGCTGGTCTACTGGGCGTGGAACAACGTGCTCTCGATCGCGCAGCAGTATTTCATCATGCACCGCTTCAAGGCCGAGAACCCGATCGACGACTTCCTCGCCAAGTTCAAGAAGACAGCCGGTTGACCGAATACTCCGACGAGGAAGTCGAGGCTGCGCGGGTCCTGTTCCAGCGCCCCGCGACCTTCGTCATGGGCGCGGCCAAGATCGAACAGCTGCCCGAGCCCGACCTGCCGGAGATCGCCTTCGCCGGGCGGTCCAACGTCGGCAAGTCCAGCCTGATCAACGGCCTCGTGGGCATGCACAAACTGGCCCGCGCCTCCAACGAGCCGGGCCGGACGCGCGAGGTCAACTTCTTCGACCTCGACGGCAAGATGCGTCTGGTGGACCTCCCCGGCTACGGCTGGGCCAAGGCGTCCAAGACGACCGTGCGCCAGTTCCAGAATCTGGGCCGCGACTATCTGCGCGGGCGGGTCACGTTGAAGCGGGTCTATCTGCTGATCGACGCCCGCCACGGCCTGAAGTCGGTCGACACCGAGGCGCTCGACGCCCTCGATCTGGCCGCCGTCAGCTACCAGATCGTCCTCACCAAGGCCGACAAGATCAAGGCGCACGAGCGCGACACGGTTCAGGCGGCGACGCTGAAAGCCATCTCCAAACGCCCTGCCGCCTTCCCGGCCGTCATCGTGACCTCGGCCGAAAAGGGCGCTGGCCTGCCCGAACTCCGCGCCGAGATCATGCGGACGACGGGCGCGGAACTCTAGCCTCCGTCGCCCCGACGCCCTAGGTGTCGCCCATGCCTCCCGCCGACACCCCCGCCGAAGTCTTCAAACGCGCGCTCGCCCATGCGGCCCGCGCCCTTGCGGAGCAGTCGGAGCTCGAGGTCGTGTTCGGCTCGGACGGTCCCAAACTGACCGGCGGCGTTCTCACCCTGCCCCACCCGCCGCGCACGCCCGGCGATGGCGACAGCGCCACCATCCGGGGCCAGGCCGACCGGCTGGCCCTGCGTCTCGCCAACCACGATCCGGCCATCCACTCGACCTTGCGTCCCGTCGACAGCCGCGCCGCCGAGGTGTTCGAGGCCGTCGAACAGGCCCGGGTCGAGGCGCATGGCTCCACCGCCCTGGCCGGCGTCCGCAACAATATGAACGCCGCCCTCCTGACCCGGCTGGAGAAGATGGGCGCCCTGCGCGTCACCGAGGCGGATCGCGTCCCGGTCGCCGAGGCCGTCGCCCTGCTGCTGCGCGAACGGGTCACGGGCCAGCGCGCGCCCGACGGGGCCGGGACCATGCTGGACCTCGTGCGCGCCGACATCGAAGGCAAGGCGCACGTCCAGCTCGACAAGCTGGCGGATACGGCCGGCGACCAGGCCGCCTTCGGCAAGGCCCTGAAGGACGTCCTGCGCGCCCTCGATCTCGATCCCGGCGACGGCCGCGGCGACGACGCCTCCGAGGATCAGGGCGACGAGGAGCCCGATCCCCAGGAGCCCGAGGCCAGCGAGGATCAGGACGAGGAGGAGGACGAAAGCGGCGGCGAGGGCGGCCAGTCGATGGACGGCGCCTCCGAGGACCCGACCTCCGAACAGGACCGCGACGCCCGGCCCGACGGCGCCCCCGCCGAGCGCGACGGCGACACCGCCGACGACGGTCCCGACGTGGCCGAGGGCGCGCTTCCCAATCGTCAGGAGAACGCGGACGACGGCCGCGCCATCGACGCCTACCGTGTCTTCACCACCGCCTATGACGAGGTCGTCGACGCCGCCGACCTGTGCGACCCGATGGAGCTGGACCGGCTGCGCAGCCTGCTCGACCAGCAGCTGACGATCCTGTCCTCCGTCGTCGCCCGTCTGGCCAACAAGCTGCAGCGCCGCCTGATGGCCCAGCAGAACCGCAGCTGGTCCTTCGACCTCGAGGAGGGCGTTCTCGACACCGCTCGTCTGACCCGTGTCATCACCGACCCGACCAGTCCGCTATCGTTCAAGATGGAAAGTGAAAGTCCTTTCCGGGACACCGTCGTGACGCTCCTGCTTGATAATTCCGGCTCCATGCGGGGGCGGCCGATCATGGTTGCGGCGGTCTGCGCCGACATCCTGGCGCGAACGCTGGAGCGTTGCGGCGTCAAGGTCGAGATCCTCGGCTTCACCACCCGGGCCTGGAAGGGCGGACAGGCGCGCGAGGCCTGGATCACGGCGGGCAAGCCGGCCATGCCCGGCCGCCTGAACGACCTGCGCCACATCATCTACAAGTCGGCGGACGCACCCTGGCGTCGGGCCAAGAAGAACCTCGGCCTGATGATGCGCGAGGGTCTGCTGAAGGAAAACATCGACGGCGAGGCCCTGACCTGGGCCCATGACCGGCTGAAGGCGCGCCCTGAGTCGCGCCAGATCCTGATGGTCATCTCCGACGGCTCGCCGGTCGACGACTCCACCCAATCCGCCAACGCCGCCCTCTATCTGGACAAGCATCTGCGCAAGGTGATCGAGGATATCGAGACCCGGTCGCCGGTTGAGCTGATCGCCATCGGCATCGGCCACGACGTGACCCGCTGGTACCGCCGCGCCGTCACCATCGTCGATGTCGAACAGCTGGGCGGGGTCATGATCGAGAAGCTGGCCGAATTGTTCGACGCGGCGCCCAAACAGACGGCGAAGAAGGGCGGACGTCGCCTGAAGCGCGCGGCGTGATGCGGCTGATCCTCCGCGCGGCGATGTCGCTGGCCCTCGTGGGCATGGCGGCCTGCGCGGCCATCGCCACCTCGATCCCCGCCCCGGCCGCGGGTCCCGATCAGGCGATCCGGATGGAGGCGCGTCATGTGCCGCTGGGCGTCGGCGGCGCGACGCTGGCCCCCGGCGTGCGCTACGGCGGCGGCCTGATTCTGCGCGGGCCGAACCTTCATGGCCTGTCCGACCTGAAGATCCAGGGCGATCGTGCCTGGGTCGTCAGCGATTTCGGCGCCCTGATCCGCTTCACCATCCGGCTGGATCGCAACGGCCGCCTGATGTCAGCCGACGACGCCGTCAGCCGCCCCCTGACCGGCCCGGACGGGGCCGTCCTGGCGCCCAAGGAAAACGCCGACGCCGAGGGTCTGGCGATCCTGGCCGACGGCGAGGTCCTGGTCAGCTTCGAGCGAGACCATCGCATCTGGTCCTATGGCGTGGGTGCGACCTCGCCCGCTGCGCCGGTCCCATCACCGGAGGTCGCCTTCCCCGACAATGAGGGGATGGAGGGGCTGTCGGCGGACGGCGACGGCTGGCTGGTGGTGGGAGAGGGCGGCGGCGCCTGGCTGTGCGACCGGGGCGGCTGCGCACACTTGTCCGACCCCATGGACACGCCGGCCGACGGCTTCCGATTCACCGGCGCGGATCAGGACCCGGAGGGCGGCTGGTTCGTGGTCGAGCGCTATTACGCCCCGCCGCTGGACATGCGCGTCCGCGTCCGCCGTCTGTCGCCGGAAGGCGTGCTGTCAGAGCCCCTGATCCAGCTGCGCCCGCCCGCCTCGACCGACAATTTCGAGGGCATTGCGGCGGTCCCGACGGTGACAGGGACGCGCCTCTATCTGCTCAGCGACGACAACAACAATTTCGTCCAGAAGACCCTGCTGCTGGCGTTCGATGTGAGGCGCTAATTTCTTTCGTCATCCTCCGGCGAAGCGAAGCGAAGACCGGGGGACCCAGCGGCGCCGAAGGCGATCTGTTCAGGCACGATGCCGGCCGCCTGTGTCCGAGAAAGTTTCGCGCTCCCGCGCGCCGCTGGGTCCCCCGGTCTGCGCCGCGAAGACGCGGCTTGCCGGAGGATGACGAAAATCAAACCCGCTCCGACACCTTGATCGCCGCCCGGCACCCCGCCTTGATCACAGCGCTCAGAAGCCGATACCCCGGGGTCTCGCGGCTGCCGTGAGCCACGGCATGGTCGTGGTGTTCCAGCTCGTCCTCGCGGAACTTCGTCAGCTCCGCCGCCAGTTCCGGCTCGCGGTCGGACAGTTCGGCGATCTGGTCTGCATAGTGTTCCTCGATCACGCTCTCGACCGCCTCGGTGCAGGCATGGGCCGCCTTCTCGCCCATCAGGGCCGTGGCCGCGCCCAGCCCCGTGGCCGCCAGCGACCACAGCGGCAACATCGCCGTCGGTCGCACACCGTGTTGGGTCAGCAGGGCGTCGAAACGCGCCTTGTGCACCTCTTCCCCGGCTTTCATCCCGACCATGTCAGCGGTGATCGCCTCCTTGCCGCGAACGCCTTCGAAGACCCTCGCCTGGGCCTCGTAGATCTTGACGGCCGCGAACTCCCCGGCGTGATCGACGCGCAGGATTTCGGCCATCCTCGCGCGCATCGCGCCCCGCCCCGGACGGGGCAGGGGCGTGCGGCGGGTCTCAGTTCCGGGGTGCTCTTGCATCCTTGGGCCTCTTGGCGGCGAGCAGGCTGAACCCTGCAAGCGCAGCAGAGATCAGGGCGTTCCACCCTGCCATGGACAGGCCGAGGAAGCTCCACGTCACCGCGTCGCACATGGCGATGCGGACGGCCGGACCCGTGCCCAGCGCCAGCGAAGTCAGACCTTCCAGATCCGCGCCCGCGCCGCCGCCCGAGCACAGGGCCGGCAGGTCCCACCATTTCAGCTCACCCCCGGCATGGAAGCCGGCGGTGATCGCGCCTGTGGTGAAGACGGCGAATAACAGGAAGGCGGCGATGCGCGGCGTACCCCGGCGCGCCTGGCTGATGATGGCCCAGAGCGTGGCGACCAGAGAGATGGCGACGGCGCCCCAGAACACCTCGCGCTGCTTGAGGCAGAGGTTGCAGGGCGCGAGGCCCGCGAACCGCTCGAACGCATGGGCAGCGCCCAGCATCGCCAGCGAGATCGCCAGGGCGAAGGCGGTCCACCAGCGGGTCAGGAGACGATAGGCGCTTCTCATGCCTCCGTTCTTAGACGGCCGAAGGGCGGGCGTCGAGCAATCCTCCCCATCGAGAAAGGGGGCGCGGAGCGTCTCGCACAGACTCGGTATCCGGGCTTGGCCCCCTCATTGAGGCCGGTTAAGGAGCGCCCAATGACCACCCCGCCATCCCGCCATCACGACGACGCCTCCCAGGACCTGGCCCGGCTTCTGCGGCGCCTGGCCGACGACGGAGGCGAGGCGGGCCTGACCCTGCACCAGATCCGCGATCGGCTGGACGAGCGCGCCTATGGCCTGCTGATCCTGATCCTGTCGATCCCCTGCCTCGTGCCGGGTCTCTACGGCGTGCCGCAGGCGGTCGGACTGATCATCATCCTGATCGCAAGCCAGCTCTTGATCGGTCGCGAGGAGCCCTGGCTGCCGCGCTGGGTGCTCAACCTGCGCGCCAAGGGAAGATGGCTGAAGGCGATGGCCGATTTCGCCGAGACCCGCCTCGGCTGGATCGAGCGTCTGTCGCGCCCGCGCCTTCTGATGTTCGCGACCGGGGCGGGCGAGCGGATGGCCGCGGTCTTCATGATCCTGGCCACCCTGACCATCGTCCTGCCGATGACCAACACCATCCCCTCGATCGCGCTCGGCCTTCTGTCCGTCGGTCTGATCCAGCGCGACGGCCTGTTCGTGCTGGGCGGGGCGGCGGTGGCGACCGGCTGGCTGACGCTGCTCGGCGCCCTGGGCCTCGGCCTGTTGATCGGTGCGGAATGGGCCACCCGGTTCATCCCGGGCTGATCTTCGTCCAGCGTCGCCATCACGTCTACGCGTCTGCGGCTTGGCTTGTCCCGCCGGGGTGACTAGGTTCCGCGCCAATCGACCGGGCCCCGTCTTCAAAAACATGGCCCGGTCCCGCAAAGATTTCAGGAGACGCTCAATGGACGACCTGACCGCCCACACGACTGACGCCACCATCCCCGCCTACGAGAACCCGCTGGGCGTCGACGGCTTCGAGTTCGTCGAGTTCACCGGCCCCGACCCTCAGTCCATGATCAAACAGATCGAGGTCATGGGCTTCGTCCAGACCCACGTGAACCCGAAGAACGGCGTCGTCCGCATGAAGCAGGGCGACATCACCTTCCTGGTCCACACGAAGCCCGAGGGTCATGCCGGGGAGTTCGCCCGCGATCACGGCCCGTCCGCCAACGGCATGGCCTTCCGGGTCAACGACGCGAAGAAGGCCTATGACGAGGCCGTGGCCCGTGGGGCCCACCCGGCCGACACGCTCGACGGCGGCGCGCTGGGCGACGGCGCCTACGTGCTGCGCGGCATCGGCGGGTCCCTGCTCTACATTATCGACGCCTATGGCGAGACCGGCTCCCTCTACGACAGCTGGGACGAGATCGAGGGCTGGGAAGAGGCCGAGCGCAAGAACAACGTCGGCCTCCATCTGCTGGATCACCTGACCCACAATGTGAAGCGCGGCCAGATGCGGACCTGGTCCGGCTTCTACGGCGACGTCTTCGCCTTCGAGGAGCAGAAATATTTCGACATCAAGGGCAAGGCGACGGGCCTCTTCTCCCAGGCCATGATCGCGCCCGACCGCGCCATCCGCATCCCCTTGAACGAGAGCCAGGACGACAACTCCCAGATCGAGGAATATCTGCGGCGCTACAACGGCGAGGGCATCCAGCACATCGCCCTGGCCACCGACGACATCTTCGCCACCGTCGAGACGATGCGCGAGCGTGGCGTCCAGTTCCAGGACACCATCGAGACCTATTTCGAACTGATCGACAAACGCCTGCCCAACCACGGCCATGACGTCGAACGCATGCGCAAGAACCGCATCCTGATCGACGGTTCGGACGAGGAAGGCCTGCTGCTGCAGATCTTCACCCAGGATACCTTCGGTCCGATCTTCTTCGAGATCATCCAGAGGAAGGGCAACGAGGGCTTCGGCAACGGCAACTTCCAGGCCCTGTTCGATTCCATCGAGCTGGACCAGATCCGTCGCGGGGTCATCAAGGTCGACGCCAATTAAGATCGCGCCTCCCTCCTGGCTGCCGTTCCTCGGCCCGCTCGTCGCGGCCGTGGTCGGCGGCCTGATCGGACAGTGGCTCCAGATGGGGTTCTGGCCCGTCCTGGCCTGCGCCCTGATCGGCGGCTTCGCCCCGATCGTCGCCTATCGCGTCTGGAAATGGTCGCACCACAAGCGGGAGCCGTAGGGTCAGGCCTCGACGAGATCCAGGCGACGCTCGATGCGTTCCAGGCGAGCACCGAAATGGTCGCCCTGTCGATTCAAGGCGTACAAATTGGCCTCCATCGAGGTCATTCGCACCTTGATGTGGTGCATGTCTTCCTTGAGGTTGGACACCTCCATCTCGAGACGACCCAGCTGGTGCTGAATCTTCTGGAGCATCGGCACGACAATGTCGGTGACCTCGGACATGAACAGAATATAGCGCGAACAGGGATGACACGCCAATGCACAATCTGAAGCTGCATGGACTAGGGTTCTTTGCCGCGCTCACACTCGCCTCTCCTGCCGTCGCCCAGGAGCCGCCACAGTGGTCCTTCGCCATCCACGGCGGGGCGGGCGTGATCGAGCGGGCCAGCCTCTCGCCGGAACAGGACGCCGCCTATCGGGCCGCCCTGACCCGGGCGCTGGAGGCCGGCGGCGAGGTCCTACGCAACGGCGGCGAGGCGCTCGACGCCGTCCAGGCCGCGATCCAGCTGATGGAGGACGACCCCCTGTTCAACGCCGGTCGCGGCGCGGTCTTCACCGCCGCCGGTCGCAACGAACTGGACGCCGCCGTCATGAACGGCTCGGACCTTTCAGCCGGCGCCGTGGCGGGCCTGACGACCACCCGCCACCCGATCGCCGCCGCCCGCGCGGTGATGGAGCAGTCGCCCCACGTCATGCTGATCGGCTCCGGCGCCGACGCCTTCGCCGCCGCGCAGGGTCTGGAGCAGGTCGATCCCTCATTCTTCTTCACCGAGCGCCGCTGGCAGGGTCTGGTGAAGTTCCTGACCGACAACACCCTGCCGATCCCCGAGCGCCCCGCCGGCGCCCCGGCAGCAGGCATGGCCTCGCTGGAACCCGCCCCGCCCCTCAACGAGCGCAAGTTTGGCACGGTCGGCGCCGTCGCCCTGGACAGCCAGGGCAACCTTGCTGCGGGCACGTCGACCGGCGGCATGACGGGCAAGCGCTGGGGCCGGGTCGGCGACGTGCCGGTGATCGGCGCCGGCACCTACGCCTCCAACCGCGACGGCTGCGCGGTCTCGGCCACCGGCGACGGCGAGTTCTACATCCGCGCCACGGTCGCCCGCGACATCTGCGCCCGCATTGCCGGCGGTGCGACCGGACAGAGCGCAGCCCGGGCCGAGGTCGATGACGCCCTGTCGCTGGGCGGATCCGGCGGCGTGATCGTTATGGACGCGAACGGCGCACCCGCTTTCGCCATGACCACCTCGGGCATGTATCGTGGCTCCATCCGCCCGGAGGCCCCCGCAGAGGTCGCCATCTACGCGGACGAGCCATGACGGCGCCGCGTCCCGAAGTGCCCGGCGTCCTCGCCCCGCCGCCGCTGATCTTTCTCGGCTTTCTGATCGCTGGCTGGGGCCTGGGCCGCCTGATCGGCGAGCCGTCTCTCGGCCTCGACGTCCCGATCCGGCGCGGCCTGGCCATCGCCGGCCTGGTGATCGGCCTCGGGATCGAGGGCTGGGCCATCGGTCTGTTCCGCCGCGCCCGCACCGCCCCCGAGCCATGGAAGCCGACTACGGCCCTGGTCACCGACGGCGTCTATCGATTCACGCGCAACCCCATCTACCTGGGCTTCGCTGTCACCTATCTGGGCCTGGCCTTCGGCCTCGACAGCCCCCTGGCGATCCTGCTGCTCCTGCCCTGCCTCGTCGTGGTCGACCGCTTCGTGATCCAGCGCGAGGAACGCTATCTGGCCGGCCTGTTCGGCGACACCTACGATGCCTACCGCCGCCGGGTGCGCCGATGGCTGTGACACCGCCCGACGAACTGACTGTCATGGCCCAGGAGGAGCTGAACGCCGCCTGTTCCCTGAGCTGGCCCGAGCTGAAGCGGATCACCCCCTGGGGCGACAGTTTCGAGGGTTTCGCCCCGTCCGGCCGCACGGTCGAGGTCGAGCGTCGCTACCTCTGGGCGCTGGATCCCGAGGGCGCGATCATCGTCGAGGTCGAGGTCCGAGACGCCGCCGCCCGCGAGGGCGTCGAGACCCGCGCCATCCTTCACGCGCCCTGAGTCGCCGGGTGGGGACGCCCACAACCTTCACAGTCCGCCGTTAACCTTTTCCGTGGTCAGGCGTTCGCCCCTGCGGCATGATCGCACGGCGTTCGACGATTGCGGGGACCGGGCATGTATCCATCGGATTTCGAGGCCGCCGACGCGGTATTCACGCCCCAGGACGACAGTCCGTTCCTCGGCCTGCCGCCCCTGATGGCCCTGATCCTGTTCCTGCTGCTGCTCGCCATAGCGGCGGGCATGTTCTTCTTCGGCCGCTGGCACGCCGAACAGTCGGACGGCAATGACGCCGACCGCGCCCCCGACGACATCCACCGCGCCATCCTGCATGCCTCCGTGGCCGCCATGGCCGCCTCCTCCGACGAGCTGAAGTCCCGCGCCAAGGCCCTGCGCACCACCATCGACGACCACCTCGGCCCGGTGCTGGAAGTCGGAAAGGGGGTCAACGGCCCGGTCAGGGATCTCGATGCAGCGCTCAAGGGAGAGATCAAGGAAACACCCAAGGCCGATGACAAGGGGCACGGGCACGATCACGACCACGCTCATCCAGCCGCGCCGGCCGGCGTTCCCCCCGTGACGGTGAACCAGATCTTCGTCGGCGGCACGACGCCTCCACCCCATCCGCCCCACGGCAGTCACGACGACGGCCACAAGCCCGACAAGCCGAAGCACGAGCCGAAACCGGAGACGCGTCCGATGACCGGCCCCGAACAGATCGAGGCCCTGTCCAGGGCCGTCCGCGCCTTCCACGACCACTGGTCACGCGGCCCGGAGCGGATCCGCGAACTGCGCGAGGCCCGTCGCGCCCTCTCGCGCCGCCCGTCTTCCGCCGCCCTGCGCGCGCCGGGCGGTCGCGTCCGGGACCAGTCCCGGTCCAGGTGATCGTCGATCAGGCGACGGGGACGGTTCACCTCCGCGTCGATCCGGCCTAGACCAGAGGCATGAAACTCGCCTCGCTCAAGCACGGCCGCGACGGTCGCCTCGTTGTCGTCTCTTCGGACCTCGCCTGGTTCACCGACGCCTTCCTGATCGCCCCGACGCTTCAGTCCGCGCTCGACGACTGGGAGCGTTGCGAGCCCCGCCTCCGCGCCCTGGCCGAGAGCCTCGACCACGAGGCCGTTCCGCGCGGCCGCTTCCATGAACGGGACGCCGCCGCCCCCCTGCCGCGCGCCTATCAGTGGGCGGACGGTTCGGCCTATGTGAACCACGTCGAGCTTGTGCGACGTGCGCGCGGCGCCGAAATGCCGGCCAGCTTCTGGACCGATCCCCTGATGTACCAAGGCGGGTCCGACCACTTCATGGGAGCCCGCGACCCGATCCCGCTCGCCGACGAATCCTGGGGTTGCGACCTTGAGGCCGAGATCGTCGTCGTCACCGGCGACGTGCCCCAGGGCGTCACGCCGGAGGAGGCGCGCGGCCATATCCGCCTGGTCGGCCTCGTCAACGACGTGTCCCTGCGCAACCTGATCCCCGGCGAACTGGGCAAGGGATTCGGCTTCGTCCAGTCCAAGCCCGCCTCGACCCTGTCGCCCGTGTTCGTCACCCCCGACGCGCTCGGCGATCGCTGGAAAGACGGCAAGCTCTCCGGCGCCCTGTCGGTCCAGTTGAACGGCGCGGACTTCGGCAGTGCCGACGCCGGCGCCGACATGACCTTCGATTTCGGCGTCCTGATCGCCCACCTGGCGAAGACCCGGTCCCTGGGCGCAGGAACGATCATCGGATCGGGCACGGTCTCGAACAAGGGCGCCGACGGCGGCCCGGGCAAGCCGGTCTCCAAAGGAGGCCACGGCTATTCCTGCATCGCCGAGATCCGCACGGTCGAGACCATTACCGGCGGCGCGCCCGTTACCCCGTTCCTCAAGCACGGCGACACGGTCCGCATCGAGATGCTCGACGACAAACACCACTCGATCTTCGGCGCCATCGAACAGGTCGTTCAACCCGTCTGACGAGATATTTTACCTCTTCCCGGCACACGCTGGACGCGCTTATCTGACTCTCAGGGCGACACGTCGTCGCGGAGAGGCCGGCCATGACGCCGCAACAGTACGCACCCCTGATCGCGCTCGTGATCATGCTGCCGATCATCCTGCTGCGGAACCGCGCGCCCCGGACGCTGCGACCGGAATGGATGTGGGTCACCCCCGCGATCATCGTCCCCCTGATGGGTCTGGCCCTCTGGGGAACCAGTCTGGAGCCCGGCGTCGATCACACGCCGTTTGATGCGATCGCCTGGGCTATTCTCGCCCTCGGCCTCGGCCTCGGCTGCGCCGCCGGCTGGTGGCGAGGCAAGATGACGACGATCGAACGCCACGCGGACGGCACGCTGAAGGCCCAGGCCTCGCCCCTCGGCGTCATCCTGATCATCGGCCTCTTCCTCGGCCGCAGCACCCTGCGCTCGGTGCTGGAACCCCATGCCGCCGCCTGGCATCTGAACGCCTTGGCCGTCGCCGACGCCTTCCTGCTGTTCGTCGTCGGCATGATCGTCGTCCAGCGGATCGAGATGTTCATCCGCGCCCGCCGCGTCCTCGCCGGGGGAACCGACAGCCACGTCGAGGCCGCCGCCTGATCCCCTTCCAGTCGAGAGTAAGCGTATGCGTTCCAGAGCCCTGACGACCCTCTTCCTTCTCGCCGGCGCCGGCGGCGCCCTGGCCCAGGACGTGACCGACGACTGGGAGATCGTCCGTCAGCCGGAAGACAAGACCGTCTTCGCCTTCGTACCGACCACCACCGGTCTCACCATCGCCTTCCGCTGCGTCGACGGAGTCTACGGCGCCGTCATGGCAGGCCTGCCCGTGGCCCCGCGCCAGGCCCGCATCCGGACCCTGAGAATCGGTCCCTCCGCCGAACACCTGCATGACTCGGTCTGGAGCGTCACCACAGACCGCACGGTCGCCATGGCCGACTATCCCGCCAGCCTGGCGCGTTCGCTCCGTGACGGCGGCCCCGTCAGCATCGTCGTCCCCGGCGGAGGCGGCGAAGGCCGGAACCTGCGCCATGACCTCACCCTGCCGGCCTCATCGGCGGCGATCGACGAGACCCTGACGGCCTGTGGCCGGCCATTGGAAGATCCACGCGACGCCCTCCTTCCGGAGATCGAGGAGAACGGCCTGCCTCGCGGCGTGGTGTGGACCCGACAACCGCGGCCGACCTATCCCGCCACCAACTATGCCGAGGGCTTCGCGGTGCTCACCTGCGTGGTCCAACCCGACGGAGGGGTCGATCAATGCCAGGTCGAGTCCGAGTTCCCGCTTGACGGCGGCTTTGGCCGGGCCGCCCTGCGCTCCACCCGCAACGCGCGCCTGACCAGTCCCGGCGAGACCGCCGGCCAGTACGCCCCCCGGATGATCGGCTTCCGCGTCAACTACAGGATGCGATAGGTCCATGATCATTCGGACACGCAGGTTCGCGTCGGGCGGCATGGCCGTTCTCCTCGCCGCAGGTCCCGTCTCGGCCCAGGACGCGGGCGAGGACTGGGATTTCGGCCAGGACCCGTCTCGCGAACTCAGTATCGCGGCCGTGACCTTCGACACCTTCGGGGTCGCTGTCCGCTGTCAGGACGAGACGCTGAGCGTGGTCGTCTCCGGCCTGCCGACGCGCCAAGGCATCCAGACCTTCGACTACCAGATGGGCGAGCGAACCGACGACGACAGCCTGTGGGTCAGCGGCGGCCGGAACCAGGCCGCCTTCGCCCTGTGGCCGGCCCACGTCGGGCGGGATCTTCGAGGCGGCGGCCGTTTCGCCCTCGGGGTTCCCGACGGTGAGCGGGTTCGACGGATCGCCGTCGACCTGCCAGCCTCGCCCTCGGCGATCGGACGCGTCTTCGAGGCCTGCGATCGCGAAATGCCGGAGGACAGTACGGATGCGCCCGACCGGGAGAACCTTGCGGGGCTCCAGTGGCGCAGCAGGCCCACGCCCACCTTCCCCGCGCGGGCGAACTCTGAGATGGGCGTCGCGGCCGTGATCTGCGGGGTCGAGAGCAGCGGCGCACTCCGCCAATGCCGCGTCGAGAGCGAATTCCCGGAGGGCGGCGGCTTCGGCCGCGCCGCCGTGCTCGGCGCGCACCGGACCGGACGGGTCGAGATCAAGGACGGCGAGACGGGAACGATGGAAGACCGCCGGGTCTCCTTCTACGTCCGCTATGGCCTCGGGCTCGACCTGCCGCCGATCCCAAGTCGCCTGCCTCCGCGCTGACCCTCAGTTCGCCCGGATCACCTGGGCGGAGAACCGTTCCATCTCTTCTTCCTGCGGCGACATCTGCAGCAGGACAAGGTCCAGGCCGGCGGCCTCGAACGCCTCCATCCGTTCCCGGACGGTCTCGGGCGTGCCGACGAACCCCGGACGCAGGCCGCGGTTAGAGACGCTGTATTCGCGGATCTTGAGCTCCCGCTCCAGCTCGGTCCCCGACAGCCACTGGTCGAAGTTGGCGAACCCCGCCGGCGGTGTCCCGTCCGCCAGCCCCGGGATCGTCGTGATCCGCTCCAGCTCGGCTTCAGCCTCGGCCTCGGTGTCCCGCACGATCGCATAGCCGGCCATGCCGTACGACATCGGCGGCAGGCCGAAACGCTCGCGCCGTTCGCGCATGTCGGCGATCTTCGCCGCGATATGCTCCGGCTCGTCGCCGTGCATGACATAGGCGTCGCAGTGTTTCGCGATCAGGGTCTTGGCCGCCTCGGACTCGCCCCCGGCATAGATGACCGGGCGCGGCCGTTCGGGCGACGACGTCGGCTTGGGCTCCACGATGGCGTCTTGCAGGGTGTAGTATTTCCCCTCGAAATCGACCCGCTTCTCCGTCCACAGACGATCCAGCACCTGCAGCCATTCGGTGGTGCGGGCATAGCGGTCGTCATGCTGGTCGAACTGCAAACCATAGCTCTCCGCCTCCTTGGCCCACCACGACGAGACCACGTTCAGCGCCAGCCGACCGTTCGAGATCCGGTCGATATTGGCCGCCTGTTTGGCGAACAGGGCCGGCTGGTGGAAGTTCGGACGGACTGCGACCATCAGTTCGATCGTCTCGGTCACGGCCGCCAGGGCCGCCGCCGTCGACCAGGCGTCCAGGGCCGGCGCCTCGATCCCCTTGATGTCGTTCAGGTTCAGCTCGGCGATCAGGGTCAGGTCATAGCCCAGGGCCTCCGACCGTTTGACCAGCCGCGACGCATTCTCCCACGAGGCCTCGCGCTCGTCGGCGATGTTCCTCAGCCAACCGCCGAAGACCGGCGCCCAGTATCCGTACCTCATGCTTCGGCTCCCTTGGCGCGCTTCGCCTTCTCTTCGGCCACGATGCCCTTGAGCCATTCGACCAGATTGTCATGCGGGTCGAAGCCCAGCACCTCGACCGGCTTCGCCACGAAGTTGGACAGGCCGTTGATATCGTAGAACAGGGCCGACCCGTCCCGGTCGTCGATCAGATATTCGATCCCCCCGACCTCCAGCTCACCGGCGACGGCCAGCCGTTCGACGGCCTCGATGATCTCAGGCGGCGGCGTGGTCTTCGTCATGGTCAGGGTCGGCGCGCCCGGCCGCACCAGACAGGCGTCGGCCGGGCACAGGTCGAAGGCGTCGCCCGGGCTCTCGATGTCGATGGCGTACAGATACTTCCCGTTCAGCGTCTCGACCCGGGTGATCTTGCCGTCCCGGCGCGGCGCGTATTCCTGGATCAGGGAGATGCCGTTGACCCCGACCGGGCACCATTTTTCACCGGCCGCCTCGGCCAGCTTTTCCGGCGTCTCATAGCGGGTGATGCCCGCCCCCGCCCCACCGATGTCCGCCTTGACGAGCACCGGATAGCGCAGCCCCTCGGCCGCCCCCGGAATGTCCGCCTGGCGATGCGCGACCCGCGTCGCCGGCCCCTTGAGCCCCAGCCGGGCGATCAGCGACATCTGCCGCGCCTTGGAGGTGTCGATGTTCAGGGCCGAAGCGTTGACCACCCGCGTCCCCTGCCCCTGCCAGTGCTCGAACAGGCTCTGGGCGTAGAAGATCGGATGCTCGGGCTCCCTCAGGAAGGACGACATGGCCACGCGGCTGAACACCACCGTCCCCGGTGCCGGCGACCCGGCCGGATCGAACGTGCTCCCCGCCAGCGGGACTTTCACATAGCTGACCCCATGCCGGTCCAGCGCCGCGAACAGCGGCTCGAACCATTCGGGGTGCTCGTAGACGATGGCGAGGTCGGGCAGGGTCTCAGTCATGAAGGCGCAAATGCGTTACACCACGATGGAACGCAAGGGGCGACGCCGAGAATCTGGCTCAATCAGCGAGCGATCGCGTCGCGAGCGGTAGCCCACCACAAATGGGCTCAAGCAGCGAGCGACCGCGTCGCGAGCGGTAGCCCACAAAAAATGGCAGGCTTGCTGTAGCGCGAGGCCTTCCCTCGCTCTACAGCAAGCCTGCAGGCCCCTGTGGTGGAATTGGTAGACGCGCCGGACTCAAAATCCAGTCCGCTGCCCCCTATAGACAAACGTCGCGGTCGATTAAGTCCCATGAAAAACAAATAGTTAGGCCGGCTGCAAGGTCTATTCTGCGGCGCTGGAAGCGATCTGCGGCGTCCCTTGATTTTCCTAGGCTTTCCGAGCGTTTCCGAGGCTTCCCGTTTTCTCCGAGCGCCGCAAGAGCGCCGCAAGGTTCCTCAAACGTTCCGCTTTCCAGGCGCTGCGATCAGGCGCTCGGAAGCTTGGGCGAGAGCCGCGTCCTCGGCTTCGTCGCGCCAGAGGTGGCCGTATAGATCCATGGTCATTGCGAGGGTCGAATGCCCTAGCAGCTCCTGGACTTTCTTCGGCTTCAAGCCCTGCTCGATCCAGAGGCTGGCGGCGACGTGGCGCAGGACGTGCGGCCCGAAGGCGATCACCGGCCGGATCTTGCCCTTGGCGTCCGGAAGGTACTCGACCAGCTCGGCGCGTTGCATCAGCTGCAGCCAGCATCGGCGCATGAACTCGTCATAGTCCCAGAGGTCAGCGCCCTCGGGATTGGGGAACAGGCGGCCGGGGACGCGTTGCGGCTTCCCCTCGCCGGACTTGTGCACGAACGCGGCCGAAGGTCCGCGCTTGAGCCTCCAGGCTTTCACGGCGCGGGCTGCGGCCGGGCCGATCGGAACGTCCCGCCGCGCCTTGGCCGACTTGACGCGCCCGAGCTGCGTATATTGGCGCTCCAGCTTCTCGCGGATCTTCACCGTCGCACCGGCGCCCGCGAACGCGATCGCGTCGTCGGCCAGGCCGCGCAGCTCAGAGATTCGCAGGCCGCCGAACATGAGCAGACGAACGATCGCGGAATCCATGATCGGCTGCGGGCCGATCTCGGCGGCCGCGAGCAGAACGGCCAGCTGATCCTTGCTCGGGATCTCCAGCCGCTCCTCCCCCGCCTCGGGCCGGACCATCCGCTCGACCGTGCAAGCCTGCGCCGGGTTCGCGATCAGCCAGCCCTTGCGCTGGCCGAACTTGCACCAGGTCACAAGGCTGCGGCGCAGTCGCTTGACGATATCGATCGAGCCCGATCGGGGGAGGAGATCGTCCAGGAACTGCTGACACTTCGGCGTCGTGAGTTCCGACAGCCTGAGCTTCGCAAAGTCGCGATCGGTCTCAAGGTGGCGGCTGATATGCAGGCCATAGCCGTCCCGGGTCGACGTCTCGCGGATCCCCTCGCGGACCAGGCTGTCGAAATAGGCGTAGTGAGCGCGCGCGAGATCCAGAACGGACATACTGGCCGAGCCGCCGACCAGGCCCGAGCCGATCGACTTGAGGAAGGCGTCCGCGTCACCTTTTTTCGGGAAGTTCCTCGACTGGCGCTGGCCGTCGGATCCGGCCCAGGTCGCGCGCCAGCTGACCTTTGTCGAGCCGTCTTTCCGCGCGCGTTGTGTGACCTTGCGAACATTCGCCAAGGCGTCCTCCTGTCGTGTCGCCTTGTGTCTTAGACGGCTTAGGCCGCCCTGGTCGAGCAAAGAGGGGCCGCCCTAAGGCGACCCCCGATTTCAGGCGGCCACTCGGCCGAGCCGCCACTTTTCGCCGTTCTTATCCGTCGCGATGATCTCGCCGGCGTCGATCACGATCGTATCGACGTTCGGGACTTTTTCGGGGTGGCCTGTTTCGTCGAGGCCGTTGATCGTGATGCGGCCGCCCGAACGGCGCGCGCTCCAGTTCTTTAGTGTTTCCATCTTCGTTTCCTTGCGCTGGCGGATTGAGCGACGACGTCGGCGGCCAGCTGCGCCGGGTCGAAGTCGTACACTCAGGCCGCCTTGGCCGTCGGAAGGGTCGAGGCGTCTTTAAGCCAGATCTCCAGCTCAGACCGAAAGGCATAGAGGCCGAGGCCCTCGCGCTTGCGGATCGGGATCGTCCAGCCTTCCTCCCGGGCCCGGTAGACCTTGCGGGCGGACCAGTTCAGGAACCCGGCGATCGCCTGGACGCCCTCTAGAAGATCCTCGGCGACACTGGCTGGATCTGCGGTCGCGGCGGTCATCGTGAAACTCCCTGATCGAGTCGGCCGGCCGGGCGCGAGGCCGTCTGCAGGCCGGGGTTAAGGGCGACGGCGTCGGCGGCGCGGCGGCCGAGCGCGTATTCCGGATCCAGATCGCGCGATCGCGGCGCGGCCGAGGACCGGATCTGGATCCCGGCCTGGGCCAGGCCTTCGGCGAGCAGCTGGTCGCGGACAACGACTAGGCCGGTCCCCGTCGCCGGCGGCGGCTTGAGCGCGCGGATCCTCTGGGCCAGACGGTCGCCCATACCGTCGAGATAGGCGCGGATCCGCCGGTCCCTGATCGTCGGGCGAAGGATGGCCAGCCCAACCTGGAGCTTGTCCGAGGCCGCGTTCATGGCCCGGGCGCAGATCTCCAGGAGATAGGCCGAGATCTCGACCTCATGGGCGAAGCCGAAAAAGTCGACCTGGACCGGATGAACGCCGGCGGGCGAGGTCCAGTAGGTCGAGCCGACCAGGTCCGCGATCGCGCTCGCGACCTTCCAGAGCTGTTTTCCGACGGCGTCGACGTGGCGCTCGCTATGGCGGGCGAACGGCGTCTCGCGCAGCTCGGCCTCCTCAAGCGTCAGGTTGTAGTCGCGGAGCAGCTTCGCAGCGAGGGCGGCGGCCGAGAGGGCCTCCTCCTCCGTGCACCCGGCCGCGACGGTCTTGGCCCGCAGCGCGCGGATCCGCGCCGAGATCTTGTCGCGCTCAGCCATGGGCCGCGGCTCTGAACCTGATCGGGCCGCGCCAGTGCTGGCCCCGGTTGTTCTTTCCCTTGGACAGGATCCCGTAGTGCTTGAGGGCGCTCCCGAAGGGGGCGATCAAAAGCGGCCGAACGACGCCGTGCTCGGCGCACCAGGCGCAGTAGGAGTCGTAGAGATCGCGGGCCAGCTCGCGAGCATCCGGGAGGCAGGCCGGGCCCGTCAGGCAACGCGCCTGCAGCCAAGCCTGGACCGGGTCATTGGCATACTGAAACGGGTTCCCAGCGAGGGGAGCCTCTATGTCTCGCCCGGCGAGCAGGACCACGGTCTCTTTGCGGAGAGGTTCGCCGTCCGGATCGACCATGTTGGCGGCGCGCATGATGTTGGCGATCTCGCATGCGACGTCCCCCTCGACGCTTTCAGACCCGTCGCCCTCGGTCCACGCCTCTGCGCCGAGCTGGCGACCGACCTGATTGAGCGTCCAGCTGATCGCGCGCTGCACAATCGGATCGTAGAGGTCGATACTGTCCTCCCCTCCCGCCTCGGGTGGGGCTTGGGTGCGGAGGGATGCGCGAGCGGTCTGGGTGATCAGCTCGTGCTTGAGGTTGATCAGGTCTTTCCGAAGGACCAGCGCCATTTGATCGGGAGCGCGCGGGTCTGCGATGTCGCCGGCGAAGTTCAGGCGGCGGACAGCCAGATCAAGGCCTCCCCCGCGCAGCGGCGGGTCGTTTCGCCAGTTCCATTCTTCTGACGTCTTGGGATGGCGGTCGTGTCTGTCTTCATCGGTCCAGTGCGGGGGCGCCGTTGTGCTGTCCACCTCCCCGCCGACGGGCCGCCAGCCGACGACGTCGATCTCTATGCGATCGGCGGAAACATCGAGGCCCGCCGTCAGCAACACGGCCTTGCTGGCCGGCGCGATCGAGGCTGCAACGAGGATCCGGGACGATACGGCTAGGCGCGCGGCGTGGATCCCGACCCGCGCACCGTGAACGTCTGGGCTCGGACGGCTCAGGCGATCATCTGCGTCGCGGAGCATGGTGACGACCGGGTCATCGCTCGTTTCCGCGTGAGCGCAGACGGCTTCGTGATCGCCCCTGGCCGCTAAGCCGTGCGGCCGCGTCGCGGGGCAAAGGGCGTTATCGTGATACGGCGCTTCGTCGACTTGGCCGCAGGCGATGCAACGGACCGTCCCGTCGCGTACCTCCTGAGGCGGGGTGACGAAGCGTTGAACCCTCCGATTGCCGATCCTGACTAGACCGCCGGTCATGCCGCCACCTGTCCGCGCGGCTTGTGACCGTTCCGGATCCCGGCCTGGGTCAGCGCATAGAACAGCGCCTCGCGGCCGCCGCCCTTAAGCCAGGCGAAGCCGAGGGACCGATCTCTAGAACCGTCCGGAAGCAGGGTGAAGATCTGGACGCCGCGATCGCGCAGGCCTTCCGGCGCGCGAGGGCTGTCGCCGACGACCATCCGCCGGCGTTCGTGAATGTCCTCAATCTCGTCGAGGACGATCGTCCGATCATCCCGCTGGCGCTCGACATAGGCAGCCAGCTTGTCGAGCGAGGGGAAGGCGACCGGAATCGCGACGGCGTCGACGCGGGTCAGGAATGCGAAATCGATCTGCTGTTTCATGAGACGTTTCCAAGGGGTGTCAGGTTTAGGGAGAGGCCCGGCGGCGAATCCGGCCGAGGCGAGGAGGGCGGAGCCCTCGGACCAGGGGCGGCCGCGCATCAGCTGTCTTCACGAAGGCGCAGGCGGGCCCCGGGCTGATCGCCGCGCCATTCGTCATTGAAACGCCGGTCAACCTCTCTCTGGTTGGTCCCCGTCAAACAGGTCCAGCCCCGCCGCTGCGCGACCGGGACCGCTCGGGCGATCCGGGTTTTCCCGCTGGCCGGCGGGCCGACCATCGTGACCAGACGCTGGCTCGCGTCGACCGTGATCTTGATATTCGAGGGGACGGGCGTTCCGAGCGCTGTGCGGGCGGCGGCATTGATGATCTCACGCATCTTGGATCTCCGGTGAAGGTCAGTGGAACCGGCGCGCTTGGCGGGCCGGGAGGGGATGGGCGTCGTTCGCCGCGATCGGGGTGCGCGCTCGCCTGGTCGCCCAGCCGCGCAAGGCTTGTTCCCGATTGCAGCCGCCGGTTTTCGGGCGCGGCCCGTCGAAGCGGACGCCGCAGTCACGCGCCCGGCCGATCACGGTGTTTCGCGTGACGCCGAGGAGCAGCGCCGCCCCGGCCGTCGACAGGCCCGCGTCGGCGAGCGGCTGCAGCTGGGTGCGCATGGCCGCGAGTTCGCAGGGTTTGCGCGGCGGCTTCATCCCCGGCCTCCCGGGATGACGCGCAGCCGGAAAGGCCGGCTCTCGGGATCCGCTGCGGTCGCGCGGGCTATGTCGGCGATCAAGGCGGCATGCCGCGCGATGGCGGCCGCGCGTATCGCGTGATCCGGCTCCTCGGCGAGGAGATCCGAGGCCACGGCCGCGAGCGCCGTCAGCGTCAGGTCACGATCCCTGATCACCCGCCCCTGATCGTCACGCGGGGCGCAGCAAATCGCGGCGGACTCGAGTCCCTCGATCATCGACTGCAGAGGCGACGGCGGTTCGACCCGCCCCTCGGCCTCGCGGAGAATGTCCGAGACGATCGTCCCCAGATAGGCCGCTATCTTGTCGCGGCCCGCTCCGGGATCGCGGCGATCCCAGACCAGCCGGACCAGGGCGCAGAACGCCCCGATCGTGAAGCTCCCCGCGTGGTGATCCGGCGGGAGGGTGGCCAGATTGGCGAGCATGGCCGAGCGCAAGGCGCCATGGCCGGCGGCGTAGTCGTTGAGGTTAAAGGCGGGGCGGGTCATGCGGCTTCCGTGGCGGGCCAGTGCGCGGCGCTGCGCGCGAAGGCGTTGAGGGCGAAGGCGATCAGCTCGGCCCGGGCGCAGGCCAGATCCTCGGGCTCCAGGCGGTGCGGATCGGCGGCGGCGACGTAGACAAGCGTCCCGCCGCCCTTTGGGCTGAGCGTGATCCCTGCATCCGCGTCGGCGACGAAGTCGCCAGCCAGGCCGACCAGCTTGAGCAGCTTCTCCGGATCCGGGGCGCCGGCGGCCAGTGCTGCGCGGATCTCGATCAGGAGTTCGGACTCCTCGGCCGCGTCGTCGTCGCCGCGATCCACGCCCAGCTGCTCGCCGATCGGCGTCCCTGCGTGACGCAGCCATGCGCAGGAGTAGCCCTCGCGCTCGACCCGCATCGTCAGGGCGAGAGGATCCATTTCGACGTTGAGCAAGCGGACGACGTTCCGGCCGACGTCCGTCAGGCAGACGGTCCAGGTCGAGCCGGGGGCGGCGGTGAACGACAGGAGCGGATCGGGCGCGCGCTTCCACAGACCGACCGCATCGGCGTCGAGCCAGTATTGGCCGACGGGCACCGGCTCCCCCAGCCCGGCGGCCGAGGCCTGCTCCGCGAAGCCGACCTCGCGCAGGACGCGGATCTGCGGCTTCGTGAGGTCGCCGAGGATCGCGGGATCGTCCGCGCCTGGGGCTTCGCCGTCACGCGCGGCTCTAGCCTCGGCTGCACGGCTGGCGTTGTAGTAGTCGTGTCCGTCGACGACATGATCGCCCTGCAGCTGGTCGAGCCAATCCATGACTTCGACCGGAACGACGTCGCGCAGGCGTCGCTGCAGCCCCTCGGCCTTCCGGGCGAGCGCAAAAGGCTGGTTCGGGAGGAACTCCGTTGCCTCAACCGTCTGGGCGGATCCCAGGCGGGCGATCGCCCGATAGCCGGTGTTGCCGGCGGCATCCTGCAGCTCGACGATCGTGACCCAAGGCAGGCGCCAGGCTGGAGCGAGAACCGGGCATTCCAGAACCTGGCCGGTCCGCCGTGGTTCAGCTTGAGGCGTCGCGGCGGCGGTGTTCAGCCATGGCGTGGCGTAAAGTTCGCCCTCGGCCAGTGTCTCCAGATCCGCCTGAGAAAAGCCTGCCTCAAGGCGCGCCTTCTCAAGCGCGGCCTGACGGTCCGAGTAAAACCCGAGGCGCGTCAGCGCCCCATGGATCCCGCCGCTCTCCGTCGCGGTCCCCGCCGAGAAATGCAGCTTCGCGGCCGGCTGCAGCACTTCGGAGTCGGGACGGAGCGCCTCCCCGAACGTGACGATCCCGCCGTGAAGACCGCCCAGCTCGGACGCCGGCGGCGCGGAGCTGATCGCCGTCCAGTCCGCCGCATGGGCGACAGTCTGGGGGTCGTTCAGGCTCTTGTCCGCCAGCTCCAAAAGGATCAGGCGTTCGGCCGGGCTATGCCAATCGGTCCCTGAGTGCGAACCGTATGGATCCTTGGCGGCGGCTCCGTGTAACGGAGAGCGCCAGCGGGCCAAGTAGTCGTGGGGCGACGCGGTCGGCGGCGTCGGGCTCGGGCGCGAGGTCTGCCCCCGGAAGCTCAGCCAGTCCGTCGCGTATTCGCCAAGAGCAAGGGCGCGGGGTGTCCAAGCATCCGACCAGGTTCTCGCGATCCGGAGCGCCGTGTCGGCGTCCATATCGTCGCGCCAGAAGCCGCCAACGGACAGAGCGGCCTCAACGGTCGTGTGAAGGCGGACGTATTGCTTTCGCTCGCCGCCGTCGAAATCGACGATCGTCATGATCAGGCCCGGATAGTAGGCCCGCTCGAACCGCTCCGGGAGTTCATGGAACAGCCGGGCGGCACCATACGCGACGTGCTGCTTGCGCTTCACGCGGGCGGCGATCTCGACCAGCGCCAGAAGGTCCGAGGCCGGGATCGCGCCAAGCCTGGCGACCATTTCGGCGACGGCGGGATCCTCTGCGGCCGTCGCCGGCGGCGTCAGGCTCAGGAAGGGCGTCGCCCATTGATCGAGCTTCTGCAGCTGACGCGCCTGATCGGCCGAGAGTCCCGCCTCTCGCCTCAGGTGAAACAGCGCGCGGGGATTGTCGGCCGGGTGAAGATTCTCAAGGCGCAGCCTCAGATGGCCGAGATCCTCCACGCGCGCCCCGGCGGGTGAATCTTCGGCCTGGCCGTCGATCAGGAGGGCGGCGAACTTGGCGCTGCTCAGTCTGCCGAGCGCCTCGCTGGCGACAGCCTTCTCCGAGTCGACGTCGACGACGGGGCGCGGCGAGTCTGGGAAGCGCACTGAGCGCCGGGCGACAGAGGCGGCTGCGATTTCGCCGAGAATCATCAGCTCGCGCGGCGTCAGCTTCGGCTTGCGGGCTGCGGCTTCTGCCTCAGCTGAGACGGCCGCGACGTCCGCGCCCGGGGCAATCTCCTCGATATCGCGCTGATCCAGCGCCGCTCCCGAGATCTGGCGCAGGTGCTGGACCATTTCCCGAGCCCGTGACGGGGTCAGGTGTTCGGGATGATCCTTGGCCAGCCGCATCCGGCCTTGCTGGACCGGCGTCAGCGTCAGGAGATCGAGACGCTGCTCGATAAAGCGGCGCGTCTTGCTGGCCGTCTTGGCGATCCGCCCGACGCCCCAGCCGTGAACGACCTTGAGCGTCCGGAAGGCATCGGCCTCCTCCAGAGGATGCAGCTTTGCGCGCTGCAGGTTCTCGACGACCTGATCCGCCAGGATCTCGGCGTCTTCGGTCTGGACGCTCAGATGATACGGAACCGACCGATCGGCGGGCCAGCGGGGATCCGCAGCCGCGATCAGGATCCCGATCGCGCGCCAGCGACGCTCGCCGGCGACCAGCTGGGCCGAGCTATCGCTCGTCAGGCGGACAAGGATCGGTTCGAGCAGGCCGCGATCGGCGATGCTCTCGGCCAGCTCCTCCAGCTCAGCCTGATCGAACTGCTTGCGGGGCTGGTCCGGATCCGGCGTGACCTGGTCGCGGGTCAGGACGGGAAGGCCAGCTTGCAGGCGACCCTCGGCGACATAGATTCCGGCCAGAACCGCTCGGCCGGCTTCCGTCAGCGCCGCTTGCGGCTCGCCCGGGCTGGCGGCGACCTGGAGGATCCCCTCGGCGGCCAGGCCCTTGAGGCTCTTGCGCAGGTTCGACGGGTCGCGCTGCAGCTGCTTCGCGAAGGCGTCCAGCGTCGACGGCGCGGCGTTCTGGTCGAGAGACTCGAGGATCGCGCGGTTTTCGATCGCGAGGCGGGTCAGGGTAACGGTCATGGGGGCCTCAAGCCTTCTGTTCGCGGCTGAGCCAGGTCAGGGACTCGGCGATTTCGTCCTCGGAAAAGCCCTCCAGGAAGGCGACCGGCTGGACAGTGTTGGGTCCGTATTCGCGAGGGGCGTCCGCCGGCATGCGCCGCAGGATCGCGACGTCGCCGAGCATCTGGGCCCGGGCCTGGAGGAGGCTGGGCGAGATCTTGAGCACCCGGAGCAGGCTGCGGACGGCGGTGTCGGCGTCCTTCGCCAGGGTGGTGATCCAGATCCGGCTATCGCCGATGAGGGCGAATGGCGTCGTCCAGGCCGTGACCAGTCGACCGCCGATCGCGGGCTCAATGCGAACCGGGTTCGCATCGTGTCGGGCGTCGGCGGTTCTCACGCGGACCGCCGCAGAAGCCGAGCGAACAGGACGTGAAAGCCGCGACGGCTGCGCAGGACTTGGACGACGCCGGCGGCCACGGCGCCCTCGGCGGCCTGCAGCTGGCGGTGCTGGCGGTCACGGATCCGGGCGAGCCGCTGGGCCGCGTCGCTGGTCGCCTGTTCCTGCGAGACGGCGAACGTCCCGCTGCGGGGATCCCATGCGCCGACGGGATCGAGATCGACGGCGGCGCGCATCAGGCGACGGCCGGGGCTTGGCGGGCGAGGGCAGAGGCCAGATCGGCGACGGCGCGTCGCATCGTCTGATCCATGCGCGGGAAAGCTCGCAGGATCGAGCGGCCCTCCGGGGACTCCAGGATCCCGGCCTGTTCATTGGTGAACTCGCCCGCGCCGTCAGTGTCGAGGCCTTCGAAGAACCACGCGGGCGGGGTGTTCAGCGCGGCCGCGATCTGGACCAGGCGGGAGTAGGAGACGCGGTTCGAGCCGCGCTCGTACTTCTGGATTTGCTGGAAGGTGACCCCGCATTTCGAGGCAAGGTCGGTTTGGGTCATGCCGAGGGTTTCCCGGCGCTGTCGGATCAGAGCGCCGGCGCGGCGATCAAGGGGGTTGGAGGTTGCCCGGCCGTCGGCGGGGTTCTCGGCTTGCTGGTGAAACATGACGTTGTCTCCGAACCGCGAAATGCTCGCGTCGGAGGCATACCGAACCAAAACGGTTCGCACGTCAATGTTGCTAGGCGAACTTTTTTGGTTCGACTCCCTCTGCTTTTCCGAACCGGCAGGGGCTAGGGGGTGGTTTAACGCGCAATCAGGAGGCTTGCTTGAAGACCTGGACGCTCGGTAAGGGTGCTTAAGCCTGAGGGGGTTCGCGCCATGAAGTTGAAGCTTTCGATCTTTGCAGCCATGGCCGGGGGGGCGATGCTCGTGTCATCGTGCGGGGTCGATACAACGTCGACTGACACTGCCGCCGCCGAATCCGCCGATCAGGAGGAAGCCGCTGAAGCGGTATCCGCTTTGACGGGCCCGCAACGGAACGCGGCGCGGTCGGCGCGAGATTATCTGACGGTCGCCGGCTTCTCGCGGGATGGCCTGATCCAGCAACTTTCATCGAGCGCCGGCGACGGCTACAGCGAGGCTGATGCGACGGCGGCCGTCGATAGTCTCGACGCTGATTGGAATGCAAACGCCGCCAGATCGGCCCGTGATTATCTGGAGATCTCGGGCTTTTCGTGCAGCGGCATGGTGCAGCAGCTGTCATCGCGTTCGGGCGATAAATACACCCGAGAGCAAGCCGAGCATGGCGCGAGAGAGGCAGGCGCGTGCTGATCTCCGGGGCGGACGTGATCCGCTAGCCGAACCGCCGGTGAAGGCCGATCACAAGGCCACGGATCCGCACCTCGATCTCCTCACCGTCGCCCGTTCCTTCCCGCAGCTCCAGCGGTTGTGACCAGCGCTGATTGGTCGAGCGAGGCCAGAGAAGCATGCCGTTCGGGACAAGCTCGATCTGCTTGATCGTCAGCTCGCGCTCTGCCCCGCCGTTACGGATGCGCTCCACCTCCACCACGTCGTCGGTCCTCGGGTGGTAGCCGATCGCAATCGCGTCCACGAGGTGGACCATGTCGCCTTCGAAGATGTTCAGGCGGTTGACGCTATCGCCCATCACTTCCGACAGCCACTGATCAGCGTAAGGATAGCGCCCGTCGCGAACAGCCGGAAACGTCCTGTAGCTGGCTTGTCCCGTATCGTCGGCTTCTAGCCAGTTCCCCGCTTGGACGCGGTCGCGCACGATCAGGCCGGCGTCGCTGGGTGACGGGGTGTAACTGGCGACGCGGTCCAGATGGCTGCGCGCCGTCTGCGGGGCGGGAGAGCCCCCGACAACGGCCGCCTGTTCCATCAGCAGCGTGTCTCTGTCGAACCCGATCGCCTGAACAAGCTCGATGAGTTTGTCCAGGGTCACGCCGCGCATGCCCTTCTCGTACCGGCGCCAGGTGATTTCAACGATCTGAGCGCGGTCTGCCGCCTCTGCCTGGCTGATCCCGGCTCTCTGACGAAGGCGCTTGAGGGCTTCGCCGAGACTTTTCTGCTCCGAGGGCAAGTCGGTTCGTTGGGTGCTGGTCATGCCCCACAAGGGCATAAGCGCCCGGTTCGCAGTCAGACCCGCCATGGCTCCCTTGTAACCGAACCAATTTGGTTTGCAAACCGGACCAAATCAGTTCCCTTTTTGTCGTCGCACCGAATCACAGAGCGACAAATGGACTGCCAAACCGCCCCGCCGCCCCTCGACTGGTCCGATCGACCAGATCTGGCCCGGTTCATCGCCGAGCGAGATCTGACGTTCGTCGCCGTCGGGGCCGTGATCGGCGTCGGGCCGCAACAGGTTCGCCACTATTGCCGGCGCTGGGACGACCCGAAGCGACAGATCCCCCGACAGGACGTTCTGGAGCGGATCGTCGCCTGGTCTCAGGGCCTGCTGGTCGCGGGAGGCTTCTACCCGCCGCATCTGCGCAACGCTGCCGACGGCGCAAACGACGACAGGGCTCTCGCTTCGCTTGAGGCGCGGCCGTGAAGACGACCGTGATTGATCCCGCACCCTGGCGTCGGCTCGCGAAAGAGGCTCGCAAGGCCGCTGACGCGCCAGGCCAGACGGCAAGCCCGCTCGCTCGCGCCGAGAAGGCCGCGCGCAAGGCTGCGGTGATCGGCGAGCTGTCGAAATCCAATCCCTGCGTCCAGTTGGTTCGCCAGTCCCGCGCCTTCGTCGCCGCAACGGCGCGTGGCCGCCGTGAGCTGACGTCGCGCCTCTTGGCCCTGGTCGGCCAGGTCGAACAGCTGGCCTCGACCCCCAGCCAGACCGCTGATCCCGATCCGCCGACCCTGCCCTACCGCGCCGATATCGACGGCTGAACCGTCGGACGGCCAGACCATCGCGGGCCCGTCGGGGGCCCGCTCCAGCGAAATCATCGAACGCTTAGGGGTGTCATAGTGACCATAATCGACGATCAATCCCTGCTCGCTATGCAGGCCGCGCGCATGTCGCGAGCCTCGATCGCGCAAACCATGGGCTGGCGACTGGCCCGCGTAGAAAAGCGCCTCGACGAACTCGCCGAGATAGCCAGCCGCGCAGCATCCGCTTTCACGACACTGGGCGAGGGTTTGGGCGCAGCTGCGGCCGCCATGGAAAGCCGGTTCGCCGCGCCTCGGGAGAACCCAGTCGTCGCGGAGAAGCCGATCGCAGCGGGTCAGGCCCTGATCCTGCGCAGCTGGAGCGTCTGGGGCGGCGGCCACGCCTCGCATGGGGAGCTGGCGGATGGGCGACGCGTCCGGATCTGGACCGGGGAGCCGAAGCTGTCTCCCGGTTCGCGGCCGAAGGTCGAGGCCATGCCTGACGACGCGGCGAACGCTGCGGACTTCAAATGGCGCGCGATCATGGAGATCGCCAATGCTTGAGGCCCGCTTCGCTCTCAAACCCGGCTGGGTCCGCAGCCGCCATGATGGCCAGTCCCACTACATCGGCGTCAGCCGATTGCAGCGGCTTTACGGCCTGCAGTGCGGCGAGTTCGTCCACCTTCTGCCCTGCCATCACCCGACGCATCTGGACTTCCTGGCGCGCGGCCGGATCGTCCTGGGTCCGCGCGAGGATGGCCTCTACGCAGCGGCGAAAACTGAGGCAGTGATCGCCCATGCCCAGACCCGGCTGACGCAGATCGACCGCTCACTGCGCGGGCTGGAGAGCCGCCACCGGAAGCCGCGTCGGCGCTCTCACGTCATGGTCGATCTGGAGACCATGGGGACAACGCCGGGCTCGGCGATCGTCTCGATCGGCGCGACCGTATTCGACCCGGTCGAGGGGACTATCGGCGAACAGCTGTATGTTCCGATCAAGCTGTCGTCCTGCGCCAGTTGGGGCCTGACCGAAGATCCCGCTACCCGGAAATGGTGGGCGGGCCAGAGCCCGGAAGCTCAAGCCGTCCTGACGGATCCGGATCAAGTCACCCTGACGACTGCGCTCGACCGCTTCGACGCGTTCTGGCGTCAGGTTGGCGGGTCCGAGTTCTGGGCCCATGGGCCGAACTTCGACGATCCGATCCTCGCTGCGGCCTATCGCGCCGTCCGTCGGCGGCCGCCGTGGTCATTCTGGAACGCGCGCTGCACCCGCACCGTCTACGCCGCCGCGCGCATCGCGCCGAACCGGGCCAAGGGCGTCCATCACAACGCTCTGCAGGACGCGGTCAATCAGGCCGAGGCCGTGATCGAAGGCTTCCGGATCCTCGGCCTCGGCCGTCGTCCGCTGGCCTGGACGCTGCGCCGGATCTGGCGCCGGATCGTCGAGGGCCGGTCATGAGCGTCGAGCATGAGATCAAGATCTGGCCCGCCTATTTCGACGCGATCGAGAGCGGCCGGAAGCCCTTCGAAGTCCGGTTCAATGATCGCGACTTCAAGGTCGACGACGTCCTGCACCTGCGGGAGTTCGATCCGACGGAGAACAGCTACAGCGGTCGCGAATGCCGGCGGAGGATCTCCTGCGTCCTGACGGAGGAGCGGTTCGGGATCCAGACGGGGGCGTGCGTCCTCGGCCTGGACCAGGGCGTCGCCGAGCTGGAGACGGAGGTTGCTCGCCTGGTCGATCTCCTCAACGCGCCTGAACTGGTCGACTTCGCAAGCGGCGTGGTCCGCGAGGCGGCGCATCAACGCGAGCGCTGGGCGGCCGATCATGACGGCGGCAAGCAGCCGCAGGACTGGTTCTGGCTCCTCGGATACCTCGCCGGAAAAGCCCTGGCGGCCGCGCTCTCGGGCGACCGCGACAAGGCCCTGCATCACTGCATTTCGTCGGCGGCCGTTCTGGCGAACTGGCATGCGGCCCTGCTCGGCGCGGATACGCGCATGCGGCCGGGGATCGAGACGCCCGTCGGGGAGCCGGCGGCATGAGTGGCGACTGCAAATGGCCCGGCTGCGGCGATCTGGCTTCGCGTCAGGGCTGGGGCTGCCCAACGCATTGGGGCCGCCTGCCGGTGAAAATCCGCCAGGCGATCGGCCATTCGTATCAGCCCGGCAAACCGGCGGACGTCTACCGGCTGCGCGCCGAGGGTTCGGCTCGCGACTTCATCGTTCGCGAGGCGAGCCGGACCGCCAAGGTCCGAAAGGGCGGCTCAGGCGACACGGATCCGCTCGTATGAAGCCGCGCGGTTTCAGCGCCACCATGGCGCACGTCAACCCGGCGCGCGACGCCGTGAACCTGTTTCCGACCGCGCCCTATGGCGGCCGCGTGATCGGCGAGCTGATCCGACGGCTGGATCCGCGCGCGCGGACGGTTTGGGAATGCGCCTGCGGGCCCGGCATGCTCGCGCACGGCCTGCGGGACCATTTCGAGGCCGTCTACCTGTCGGACTTCGTCCAGTATGGCGCGCACCGGATCTTCGACTTCGTCCGGGATCCGGAGGACCACGTCCCGTTCGAGGCCGACTGGATCGCGACGAACCCGCCGTTCGACCTGGTCGAGGAGTTCGTCCGCCTCGCCCTCGCCCGGGCCCGTCGCGGCGTGGCCATGCTGGTCCGCCTGCAGCTTCTGGAAGGTCAGGAGCGCCACCAGCTGCTCTATGACGACTGCCGATATTATGCGGTCGCGCCTTTCTCCGAGCGACTGCCTCTGGTCATGGGGTGCTGGGATCCGGACGCCTCCTCGGCCGCCGCCTATGCGGTGTTCCTCTGGCTCAAGGATGGCGTCGGGCCCCGGATCCGGCCGCCGCATCCGTACGTCATCGATATTCCGCCGGGGACGAAGGCGCGCCTGTCGCGCCCCAGCGATCTGCAGTTCGCGGCCATGAGGGCTGCGGCATGAAGATCCTGATCGGTTGCGAAACCTCGGGCGTCGTCCGCAACGCCTTCGCCGCTCTGGGTCATGACGTCTGGTCCTGCGATCTCCTGCCGGCCGAAGATCGTTCGAACCGCCACATCATCGGCGATATCCTCGACGTCCTCGACGATGGCTGGGATCTGCTCGCGGTCATGCACCCGCCCTGCACCCGACTTTGCAACTCGGGCGTCCGCTGGCTGAACAAGCCGCCGAAAAACCCGCCGAACATGGCGACCGTTGACGAACAGCGACGCTGGCCCGGGATGAGCGAGAGCGAGCAGCTGACGATCATGTGGCGTCTCCTCGACGAAGGGGCGGCCCTGTTCTCGGCCTGCTGGAACGCCCGTATTCCACGCATCGCGGTCGAGAACCCGGTCATGCACCGTCACGCAAAGGCGCGGATCGCAAACTTCGAAAGCGCAACGCAGACCGTTCAGCCGTGGTGGTTCGGCGAGCGAGCCTTCAAGGGGACCGGCCTCTATCTGCGGGGCCTTCCGCCGTTGGCTGCGACGAACCGCCTGACGCCGCCGAAGGCCGGGACCGCTGAACACAAGGCGTGGTCGGCGATCCATCGGGCCCCGCCGGGCCCGAACCGCTGGGCGTTCAGGTCGAAAACCTTCCAGGGGATCGCGGACGCCATGGCGGACCAGTGGGGGAACCTTGACGGACTTTCCGTCGAGGCCCGGGAGCGGGCGGTATGACGGCCGAGATCAGCACCCTTCCCGGGGCCCGCTTCTCCGCAGCCGCCCAGGCTTACGCGCGGATGGGGATCGCTGTCTTTCCGCTGCGCGAGCGCGAGAAAAAGCCCTTGGCGTTCTCGACCGGGCTCTCGGCCGCCTCTGCGAACGACAGCGTCGCTGCTCAGCGCTGGGCGGGGGAGGCCGACATTCCGATCCGGGAGCCCAAGTTCGAAGGCGAGCGTCTGCCGAAGCGGATCCGGGCGAACCGGGCCTGCAACGTCGCCTGCGCGACGGGCGAGATCTCGGGCTTCTGGGTTCTGGATCTCGACGGGCCTGAGGCCGAGGAGGATCTCGCGTCCCTGGTCGCCGTCCATGGCGAACTGCCGGAGACCGTCGAGCAGGGGACCGGCAAGGGCCGTCACCTCTGTTTCGCCTGGGATCCGGCGTTCGACGTCAAGAACTCGGCCGGCAAGATCGGGCGCGGGATCGATGTCCGGGGCAACGGCGGATACATCGTCCTCCCGCCCTCCATCCATCCCGGCGACGCGGCCAAGGGCATTCTCCCGGGCAGGATCTATGCCTGGACGGCGGGCAAGTCCCCGCGCGAACGCCCTTTCGCGGCCGCGCCGGAATGGCTTCTGCAGCTGGTCTGTCCGCCCGCGCCGGCGGCGTCGTCGACGCCCGCCAAACCCCGGGAGTTTCGCGCCAGCGGGGGGACGACCAGGTTCGGGGCCGCGACGCTGCGGACCGCCTGCAGGACCGTCGCCCAGGCCCAGCCGGGCCAGCAACAATCTTCGCTGTTCGGCTATGCGGCGTTTATCGGGGCGTACGTCGCCGGCGGCGAGATCGAGCATGCGCAGGCTCGCGACGAACTGATCGCGGCCGGACTGCAGATGACGGCCGTCAAGGAGGCCTGGACCCGCAAGGACGTCGAGAGCGCCGTCGTTCGCGGCATGGAAAAGGGCGCGGCGCATCCGAAGTCCGCGCCGACGCCCGAGACGTTCCGATCGGCGGGCCAGCGTGAGCCGTCGAGACCGGCCGAGACCGCAGCCCATGCCGCCGGCGAAATCCAGGGGGCGCGTCGTCTCTGGGACGGCGCGCAGTCGGCCGACTGCAGGGCGGTTCGCTCCTGGTTCAAGCATCACGGCCTTGATCCGGACGGACTGCCCGGCGGGCTTGCCATGCTGCGCGCCCATGCAGCGGCGCCCATAGGGGTCGGCGACTATGGCGAGGAGCTGACGGGCCCGGCGATCCTGATCCCCATGATCGCCACCCTGGACGATCTGAGCTGGAACCAGGCCCCGGACGCGCTGGCGATCCTTCCGCTGGAGGGCTCGCGCATCGTTCAGTTCGTCGGGCCCGCGCGCGGCCGCGTCGGCTGGCTGTCGCCCTTGCCTGAGGACGGCTCGATCCTGATCGGGATCGACTTCCTGGACGTCTGGACCCTTGCCGAGAACGCTCAGGGGAACGGCCACCAGCTGGCGGCGATCGTCGCCCCTTCCCTGCGCACGTTCGCCGGCGCGGCCCTCGGCGATCGCTGGGGGCGCATCGATGCGCGGGCGCCCCATGCGGATCCGGCGAACCCGCCCTGGACGCTGGACGGCGAGCGGCCGGTCTTTCTGGCCGTGCGCGGAGATCTTCGATCGCCCGAGTTCAAGGGCCGCCGGACGTTCGGCGGGTCCGAGCGCTTTCGCCTGCAGGGCGAAGCAGCGGCGCGATTTTACGGCGGCTTGGCCGATCAGGCCTGGCGGCGCGCGGGTGCGAACCCGGTTCGCATCCTCAAGCCCTCGACCGGGGCCGGTTTCAGTGAAGGGAGGCCTGCGTAGTGGCCGCGAGTAATGTTGTTGAGCTGTCCGCGTTCGGGGACCGCGTGAAAGAGGGCGGCGGGGGGCCGAGCCCGGGCGAGCTGGCCGCATTCCCCCTGAACGATATCGGCAACGCCATGCGGCTGATCCTGCTGGCCGGCGGGGCCGTGCCGCGCAGCGGCGTCGTCGACTCCACGAACTCGACGCTGCTCTATCTGCTCGGCGCGGGCTGGGTGGGCTTCAACGGGGTCTATTGGGACTCCAAGTTCGGCGAGGATCTGGCCCGCAAGCTCGCGCACCAGGTCGCGCACCAGCTGCCGTCGCTATTCGAGCATCTGACGTCCGGCGTCCCGGCCAAGGATTTCTACAAGTTCGCGAACGATGCCGGTTCGGCCGGAAAGACGTCGGCGATGCTGCGCCAGGCGCAGTCCTATTTGACGGTCGAGATCGGCGTGTTCGATGCGGATCCCTTCGCGATGAACGTCACGAACGGGACACTGAAACTCAAATGGACGCCGCCCGTCGAGGATCAGGAGGGGGAGTTTGACGTCGAGCTGATGCCGCATGATCCGTCCGATCGGATCACCCGCGTTTGCGGAACCGCCTATGAGCCGAGCGCGACGGCGCCGCAGTTCCTGAAGGTGGTTCGCGAGTCGATCTCAGACCCGGCTGAGCTGCGGTATGCGCACCAGTCGCTCGGCTACGGCTCGACCGGCTGCGCGCATGAGCAGGTGTTTTTCATGTTCCAGGGGCGGGGTCGCGACGGCAAGTCGACGATCCTGGACGCCTGTCGCGAGGCGCTGGGGACATACGGCTTGGCTGCATCGCCGGACACCTTCCTCGAGGGCGGGATCCGCTCGGGCTCGGATGCCGCACCGGATCTGATCGCGCTCTCGGGCGACACCCGCCTGGCCGTCCTGTCCGAACCCAAGCGCGGGTCCAAGATGAACGAAGGCCTCCTCAAGGCCTGGACGTCCGGCTCGCCGATCTCGGCGCGCGATCTGCATTCGAAGCCGATCAACTTCCGGCCGAAGGCGAAGCTATTCTTTGAAATGAACAGCTTCATGGTCGCACGCGGCGATGACGACGGGATCTGGCGTCGGATCCGCCCGATCCTGTTCCGGCGACAGGTTCCCAAGGATCAGATCGACCGCCTGCTGCCGCAGAAGCTCGCCGAGGAGAAGGCGGGGATCCTGAACTGGTTGATCGAGGGCGTCGGCGACTGGCTTCGCGCCGGGAGTCTGCAGCCGCCCGCGAGTCTCGATCAGGTCCTTGAGGATTATCGCCGCGCGTCGAGCCCGTTCGGCGACTGGCTGGCTGAACGATGCCTGACAGGGGACGCCTGCAGCGCGGGCGATCGAGAGCTTTCCGGGGTCCTCTACAAGTCGTTCCAGGACTGGAGCGAGGAGAACGGCAACGATCGGGTGATGAGTACGAAGGCCTTTGGCGACGCCCTGCGTGACCGCCAGGTCGGCGTGGCCGGCAAGAACGCGGCCGGGCTCAAGTATCGCGGGCCAATCCGACTCAAGTCACTGGAGGAGCGCGCGGCCGAGTCCAACGCGGCCGAGGCTGCGCACCGCGCTCGAACCGGGGCGGCGGCTGATGAGCCCGCCGTGAGCGTCGGCGACGGAATCGAGGTCGATCAAGCCCCGGCGGACGGCTTCACGGACGACCCCGCTGATTGGGCGGGCCAATGACGGACGATAACGGACGAACGGACGATGCCGTCGCGCTCGGACGGGCAAGGGGGCGGCGCAGGCCGCGAAAACGGACGGTCGGTCGTCCGTCCCTACCGGATCGTCCGTTCCGTAACCCCCTGACCCGCAAAGGGAAACGGAGGGAACGGACGATACGGACGATGGTCCCGCCCTAACCGCTATGCCTGCTGCGCCCATGCGAGACACGCCTGTTCTGTGTGTTGTCCGTCCGTCCGTTCCCTGCCTTCGGCTCTGCCTTTCCCTTCGGGATTTGAGAAATGATCAATCAAAATAAAAACTGCTTCCAAAGCTTGGGAACCAGCGCCAAGGGCGCGTTCCAGGTCCTCTCCGTCGGCGGCGTCGCCTTCGTCCAGCCGACGTCGTCAGTCCTGTCCGGGGCTCAGGTCTCGGCCCTCAACGGGGCGGCGCGTCTCGCCGGGATCGGCCGCCGCGCCGTCGCCGAGGCGATCGTCGCCCATGTCCAACGCGAGCTGGGCGTAAGCGGAGAGATGCACGTTGCCGGCGTCGAGCTGGCGGCGGCGGCCGTCGCCCGGGCCCAGCGTGAGGCGCGTCGACGTCAAGTCGGCCAGGTCCGCCGTCGCGTCGTCCAAGCGAACCGCGACGTCGCAGCGCCCGAACCCTCCAAGGAAGTCCGCCGGGCTGTCGCCGCCGTCGAGGAGGCGGCCGTCAGCCTGCGCGTCGCCCGGGCCCATGTTCAGAAACTGAACGCGGGGATCGCCCAGCTGCGAAAGCAGGAGGAGGAGATCCCGGCCGTGATGCTTGCGGATGCGAACCGGGCTCGCACCGCGAGCTGGGAAGCGCTCGGCCTGGTGCGAGAGACATCGGCTGTCGCCGCCCGCCTGCGTCATGAACAGCTGGAGGCGACCTGGTCTGAACGCGCGACAGTCGAGACGTCGGCACGGGCCGAGCAGCGGGGCGAGCAGCTCGGCAAGGTCTCGGCGGCCGACCTGGAGGGCCGGGTGTCCGAGGAGGGCGTTCACAAGCCGGTCCGGATCTCCAGCCGCGACGGCCTGGCGACCCTGTTCGAGACCGGCAAGCTTTCGAACGGCCAGTATGGCGCGCTGCGGACTTATCGGATCGCGTTCGAGCTGGCGTCGGCCGGCTTGCGGGTCGCCAACCTGAACCCGTCCGGCGTCTCGGCCAGCCGCCAGACGGCGGGACTGGTCGCCCGGTCGGCGTCCGAGCTGCAGCGCGCGTACGTCCTCGCCCGCCTTCGTCAGATCGAGCTGGCGGTCGCCGGGAAAGGGGAGCGCGAGCTGCGCGTTCTGCGGGCGATTGCCGGTGAAGGGCGGACCATCCGGTCGCTCGGCGGGAGCGGAAACGCGCGCGAGGCCGATACGAAGGCTCTGGTTCGGGCGGCTGAGGCGGCGCTCGACGTCCTGACGAAGCCGGTCCATGCCGGGCTAAAGAAATCGGCGACCACCTAAAGCCGTCGCTCAAATGGGACTTGAGGGCGGGGCCGAATCGAGGCCCTCTTAGGTCACGTCCAGAAAAACGACTGAAACCCGCCCGGGGTCTCCCGAGGCGGGTTTTTCGTGTCTGAAACCCTGGTGCGTGAGTGGGCCTAGTGGTCCAGAAGCCCTCCCCTAAGGGCGTCCGAGTATCGAGGGGCGGCGCGTGGTTAACAGCCGCGCGCCGCTTCGGTTCCGGGAGGGTCGAATGTCCCGCCAGGTCCTGACGATCAAGGCGGGCGACGAGGTCCTGCGCCGGTTCGAGAACGGCCTCGGCGCGCTCGGCAAGGATCGGGCCCAGAAGGTCATGGCCCGCGCCCTCAACCGGACGGGCGGGCCGACGCTGACGAAGATCCGCCGGGTTCTCGCGCAGCGAACCTCTACGCCCATGAGCATCATCCGCCGTCAGGTTTACGCGTCCAAGGCCTGGGCTGGGGCGGCGGGAGGCGAGGGCAAGCTAGATTTCAAGATCATCGCATCCGGGCGGCCCTTGCCGCTGGCGGTGTTCAAACCGACTGAGTTCAAGTTCGGCGTCCGGGCGAAGGTCTGGGGCCGCGTCCAGCGGTTCGACGGCGCGTTCATGCGCGGCGGCAAGTGGCCGAACCGCGTCGAACTGAACATGGGAACGGGTCAGGTGTACGTCAGGGCCTCGGCCAGACGGACGCCGATCGAGCGGGTCTATGGCCCGTCACTCCCGAAAGAGCTTGTCGAGGAGGAAGTGTTCGACGCGTTCGAGGCATCCGTCGCCCGCCTGGGCGGCGACATCGCTCATGAACTCGATCGGGAACTGTCCAAGTTCGACTGACGGCCTCGCCCTTCCCTCCCCGGAAGGGCTGAGCGCCTGCGGCCTGGCGGTGCGCGCGCGGCGTGCTGCACCTGTCGGGCCGCAGGCTGACCCCTTCACCCTGTCGAGGTCGAACCCTCCCCTTATAGGGCGGGGGGTCCCCCCCCTATCGCGGGTCCTCTCCGGGGTCGGCCTGTATGCGGCGGCGCGGCGGCCCGGGTCAGGGCCAGTTGCAGTCTAAAATCGAAGCCTAAACAGCTAAAGCCCCGGCTAAAGAGGAGGGCTGCGCATGACTGCAGAAGCCTTTCTCCAAGCCCAGCTCGTCGCGGATCCGATCGTCACGAAAGGCCAGTTCGCCGAGCTGATCGGCGTCTCGCCCGGGCGCGTTTCCCAGATGATCGCCGAGGGCAAGATCGGTCCCGAGGCCCTGGTCGGCGAGGGCCGCAGCGCAAAGATCCGCATCGAAACCGCGCGCGCCCAGCTGCGCGAGCGTACCGACCTGGGCCAGCGCCTCGGAAACGGACTGACAACGCGCCTGGACGGCGCGTTGTCAGTCGTCGCCGACACTCCGCTGATCGACCGCTTCGCGGAAGCCGCGCCGCGGCTGGCCGGGGCCGAGGATAGTTTCCGCATATCGCCGACGCCGCAGCCGAGCCCGACGGACCCAGTCGCGGACCGCCTGAAGCAGCTCAAGCTGAACGACGCCGAGCGCCGCGAGCGCCAGGCGCTGGAGGACGATCTCGCTCGCCGAGGCGTCTACATTCGCGCGGACCATTCCCGGGCCGCGCTCCTGGGCGTCGCGCAGACGATGCTCAACGTATTCGATGGGTGCGTCGCTGACCTGGCTCAGGCGCTCGCAACGGAGTTCGAGATCCCGCAGCGGGATCTGGCTCACGTCCTGCGCCGGGAGTTCCGGGCGCTGCGGTCGAGAGCCGCTGACGCCGCCAGGAAGAAGGCGGGGGAAATGCCGCTGCTCGTTATCGATGACGGCTCCGCAGGCCTGGTCGAGGAGGCGACGGGAGCCGAGGAGGGCTGACGAATGTCGATCCACCTCATGAACCCCGAACGGATGATCGCCGAGGCGGTCGCCGAGGTTCTGGAGCCGCCGCCGCCCGTCGATTATCGCTCCTGGGCGATCGACAATATCGAGTTCAGCGATCGGGAGAGCCCGATTCCGGGCAAGTATAATCCGGAGCTGTTCCCGGAGTTCGATGAGATCCTGCGGGCCGCGAGTCCGGAGGATCCTTGCCGGATCGTGACGCTGGCGAAGTCGGCCCAGCTGGGCGGGACGATCCTGGCGAACATATTCACGCTGGGCTCCCTCCATATGGACCCCTGCGACTTCCTCTACACGCACCCGACGGACGACAACGGCCGGCGCTGGTCGAAGCTGAAACTCAAACCGATGCTGCGGGGGACCGCTGCGCTGGCGGCGTTGTTCCCTGAGCGCTCGCGCGACGGCGGCGACAGCGTCATGTTCAAGGAACGCGCGGACGGCCGGGGCTCGATCCAGGTCTCGGGCGCGAACTCTCCCGCGTCGCTGTCGCAAGTCAGCATGCGCCGCCAGGTCCAGGACGATCTGTCGAAATGGGAAATGAACTCGGCGGGCGATCCGGAGCGCCAAGCCGACAGCCGCTCGCGGGCGTTCGAGTTCGCGAAGATCCTCAAGATTTCGACGCCCTTGGTCCTGCCTGGCTGTCGGATTTCCCGCTCGCTGCTGGCGGGATCGCAGGAATATCCGGAGGTCCCCTGTCCGCACTGTGACGCCTTCCAGGTTCTGGAATGGGAAAACATGCGGGCCACGATCGAGGCGAACCCCGAAGATCCGCACTTCACCTGCATCGAATGCGGGTGCGAGATCCGCGAGCATCACCGCGCCGAGATCAAGAAACGCCTGCGCTGGAGCGTCCGAAACCCGAAGGTGAGGGGGCATCATCGCAGCTTCTGGATCTGGTCGGCCTACAGCGTCCTGCAGTCGTTCGCGCGGATCGCTCAGGAGTGGCTGGCGGCGAAGGGCGACCCCGCCGCCGAACAGACGTTCATGAACGATACCTGCGGCCTCGCGTATGAGGCCGCAGGCGAAACAGTCGCTTGGGAAACGCTGCGCGATCGTGCGGCCGAGAGCCATTACAAGGCGGGTCAAATCCCCGCCGGTGCGCTCCTGATTACACTCGGGATCGACTGTCAGGACGACCGGGTCGAATGGCAGCTGGTCGGCTGGGGCCGGGATCTGCGGCGCTGGGTGATCGCCTACGGCGTGATCCCGAAGCATATCAGCGATGAAGAATGCCGGGCCAAGCTCGACGATCTTCTGCAGCAACGCTGGCTGAACACGGTCGGTCGACGGATCGGAATCGATCTGGCCGCGATCGACGGCAACGCTTGGACGGAGGAAGTCTGGGCTTGGGCGAAGCGGCATCCGGCGACCCGCGCCATCATGGTTCGCGGCGTCGGTTCCGAGACCGCTCCGCTGTTCGCCCGCGTCAAGCGCGAGCGGAACCGGCAGGGCAAGCTGCTCAAATATTCGCGGCGTTTCTACAACTTCGCGACGTCCGTCCTGAAGATGGCCCTCTATCGCAACCTGGCGAAGGCGGATCCGCTGGAGCGCGGTTTCGTCGGAATGCCCGAGGGTCTGGACGACGACTATTTCCGCCAGCTCACGTCCGAGCGGCGCAAGCCGAAGCGCAACCGCCAAGGCTTCACCGTCTATCAGTGGGTCAAGGACGCGGCCCAGGCGAACGAAGGCCTCGACACGCATCTGCAGGCCGAGGCCGCCGCGATCCGCCTGGGGATCCGGACCCTTCCCGACGCGACCTGGTCGCGGCTGGAGGAGGAACGGGAGACGCCGCCCGAGGATCTCCAGCTCGACCTGGAGGATCTCATGAACAGGCCCGCGACGGTCGAGGATCCTCCTCGGCCATCGCGGGCCGAGGTCGCGCAACGCGTCCGCGATCTGACGGCGGCCGCGACCCAGGCGGCTCCGCCGGATGCGAACCCGGTTCGCACCTCCGAGGCTCCCAAGGCCCGGCCAACCCTTGCCGAAATCGCGGCCCGCATGAACAGGAGGTAGTCAATGTTTGGCGGTCTGCAGCGCGTCCTTTTCGGATCCAAGGAAACGCAGTCCCGCCAGGACTCGCGCCCGACGGCCCGCTACATGCGGCCCGACAGCTCGAACCTCCTCGGCGGCTGGAGGCCGGCGCTTCGCTCCCAGCGGCAAGACGTCAAGGAAGCCTGGACCGGCGTCGCGGCCCGGGCCATCGATGCAGCCCACAACAGCGGCTGGATCACCGGCGCGATCGAGCAGATGGTCGCCGACATCAACGGGCCCGAGGGTTTGACGATCAACGTCGCGCCCGATCACCAGGCGCTGCGATGGTCCTATGACTTCGCATACGCCTGGGCGTCCGACGTCGAGCGGGAGTTTGTCGCGTACGCGAACAGTCCGCTCGAATGCGATGCGCGGGGCAAGGCGACATTGGCGACCATGGCTGACGCCATAGTCCGCTGGTACATGCCTTTCGGAGAGGGCCTGGGCCGGATCCTGCTCCGCGAGCGGGCCGGCGCGACCATGCTGACGAAGGTCCAGCTGGTTTCGCCTATTCGCCTGTCGCAGCAATCGTCCGAGCTGGAGGATCTCCATCAGGGCGTGTTCTTGGACGGGGACGGTCAACCGATCGGCTACCGCTTCCGCGCCAGAGCCAACGGTTACGATCAGGATCTCGACGTCGCCGCCCGGGATCCGGACGGCCGCCCACTGGTCGTTCACGTTTTCGACGGTGATCCGGACGCAACCCGGGGGATCTCGCCGTTCGCGCCCGCCCTCAAGGTCACCCGCCAGTATGACCAGCTCGCTGACGCGACGCTGACGACGGCGCTCCTGCAGACGATTTTCGCCGCGACGTTCGAGAGCGCCCAGCTCCCGGCCGAAGCGCTTGAGGGTCTGCTGACGGAGAACGACTTCGGGGCCGGTTCCGGCGGCCAGGTCGATCCGACCGCCCCGGGCGGAATGGCGGCCCTCATGGGCGCGCGGGCCGAATGGTACGGCGCGTCGGGGATCGACTTGGGGACGCATGGGCGGATCGCGACCATGTTCCCGGGCGATCAGCTCAAGTTCACGACGGCTGAAACGCCGGGGAGCAACTATCTCCCGTTCTCGCAGAACCTGAACCGCGAGATCGCTCGCTGCATTGGGACGTCATACGAAAAATACACCGGTGATTATCAGGGCGCGACGTTCTCCTCGATCAAGATGAGCATCGCCTCGGACTGGCCGGTCGTCGTTCGCCGCCGTCGGGTCATTCCTCGACCGTTCCTGCAGGCCGTGTTCGAGGCCTGGCTAGAGGAGCGGATCGCCCGAGGCCTGACGCCCTATCCGGGAGGCTACTCACGGTTCCTGAAACAGCGAGCCGCCGCGACCCGGGCGACCTGGCGCGGGCCTGCGAAACCCTCGCCGGACGAACTGAAAACGGCGATGGCACTCAAGGTCCTGGTCAAGGATCTTGGGGTTATGTCGGTCTCGACCGCTGCGGGCGAGATCGGCCTCGACGCGGATGCGGAACAGCAACAGCGGGCTCAGGACCGGGCGACGGCGATCCGGCTCAATCTGCCGGATCCCTACGCGCCGCCCCCTGGCTCGCTCCCGTCTCCCGATCCCGCGAAGCTTCTGGAGGACGCCGAAGATGGCCCTGCTCGACGGCCTTGACCTGACGGATCCCTGCCTGGTCTGGCCGCGTCTCCAGGAGGCTTATTACAAGCTTCTGGCGGGCGAGACTGAGGTCCGGGTCCGCTTCCGCGAGCGAGAGGTCGAACTCGGCCGGGCGAACCTGCAGCTGCTCGATCGCGAGATCCAGAAGCTCAAGGCGGCCTGCGAACGCAAGCAGGGCCGCCGATCTCGATACGCGATCCGCGCGGGCTTCAATCCACGCGGCCCCGGGGCCTAGCCCCCTCACCTTCGCAAGGCGGTCCTGACGGGCCGCCTTTTTCATTGGAGGACCCATGGCGGTTCAAATCCAGGACGGGGAAATCATCCTGTCCGGCATGGTCGGCGATGACTATTGGGGCGACGGTTTCACGTCGGGCCAGGTCATCGCCGCGCTCGCCCAGGTCGGCCGAGGCACGGACGTCACGATCCGCCTGAACTCGGGCGGCGGCATCGCGACGGAAGGGGCGGCGATCCATGCCGCGCTGTCGTCGCACAAGGGTCGCGTGACGATCCTGGTCGAAGGGATCGCCGCCTCGGCGGCCTCGCTGATCGCCTGCGCCGGCGACGTCGTCGAAATGGCGCTCGGATCGGTGTTCATGATCCATGACCCGGCCACGATCACCTGGGGGACTTCGTCGGATCATGAGCTTGCGATCCGCATGCTCGAAAGCCTCGCGACCTCCTACGCCGCGACCTACGCCGAGAAGACAGGCGGCGAGGCCAACGCGATGCGGGCGCTCATGCGGGCTGAAACCTGGCTGACCGCTCAAGAGGCGGTCGATCAGGGCTTTGCGGACCAGCTCGCCACGGCGAACGACAACGCCGCTCCCGCCGACCCGACCGCCTTCGCCTACAGCATGTATGCCAAGGCCCCCGCCCGCATTGTCGCTCTCGCGAGCGCCAATGGCTGGAAACCCCCTCAATCGATCAAGCCTGCGGCCGCTTCGGCCCCGGGCCCAGCGTCGGCACCCGCCGCCGCTTCGCCGGCGACTCCGGTCGCCTCAACCCCGCCGGCGGCTCCTGCCGCCCAGCCAGACACACAGGAGCCCCCCTTGGCTGATACGAACGAAGACACCATCCGGACGGACGAACGGACGAAGGCGACCGCCGCCGCGAACACGCGAATCCAGGCGATCCTTTCGAGCGACGAAGCGCGCGGCCGCGAGACCATGGCGCAGCACCTGGCGTTCGCCACGGCGCATTCCGCCGAGGATGCGATCGCTCTGCTCAAGGTCGCCCCGAACGGCGGCGACGCTGCGGACGACAAGGATCCGACGGCGTCGTTCCTGGAGCGCAAGGAAGGTCAGGGCGACGGCCTGGGCGGTCCCGCGCCGAAGATGACGGACAAGGCCCAGGCCAAGGCCGGTTGGACGAAGGCCGTCGCCAACGTGAACAAGCGGATCCCGGGCGCCCGCTAAGCCGCCCGATCCAAACCGTCGCCAGCCCGCCGGGCGCGACGTTCCCCTCAATCCCTGAACACGGGACATTCCTATGACCATCCTGACTGCAGGCCGCGTTGCAGCGGCCTTTGTGCTGTCTGAAGCCTTCGGCATGCGCTCCCGGGCGGCTGAGTTCCTGGGCGCAAGCCAGGACATTCAACCCGGACAACCTCTCGCCCGCGTCCTCGAAGTCGCCGGCGTCCAGGTGACGTCGGCCGCCGTCGCCGGCAACACCGGAAACGGCGTCCTGACACTCGCCAATCCCGCCTACAGCCGCGCGGCCAAGCCCGGCGCCTACAAGGCGATCTGCATCGCTGCAGCCGCAAACGGCGGACGGTTCCGGATCGACGATCCGGCCGGCGTCGAAATCGGCCAAGTCAACGTCGGCGCGGCCTTCAACAAGGCCGTCAAGTTCACGATCGCGGATGGCGCGGCCGACTTCGTCATCGGCGACACGTTCGAGATCGTGGTCGACCTCGACGCCGGCGGCGAGACCGTCGTCGCTTGGGATCCGACGGCGAACGACGGGACCGAAATCGCCGCCTGCCTGCCGTTCTACGCCGAGAAAACCGGCGTGGGCGAGCGTAAGGCGATCGCCACCATGGCCCGCGATGCGGAGATCATTTCCGGCAACATCGCCTGGCCCGAAGGCGCCACGGCCGAGCAGAAGGAAACGGCTCTGCAGCAAATGGCGCTGCACGGCCTGATCTCGCGCTAAGCGCCCGCCGCTCCGCTTCCTCCCCGAAACAACCGAACTAGGAAAGACCAGCTCTCATGTTGGATATCTTCAATAACGACGCGTTCTCTGTCGTTAACCTGACGGACGCGATCAACGATATCGCCTTCGTCCCCGGCCGGATTGCCGAAGCCGGCCTGTTCCGCGCCGACGGCATCACTACCACGGCCGCCGCGATCGAGCTTAAGGGGACCAGCCTGATCCTGGTCCCGCCGACCCCGCGCGGCGCGCCCGGAACGACCGTTTCCGACAGCAAGGGTCGCAAGCTGATCGACGTGCGGGTTCCGCATTTCGAAATCAATGACGCCGTGATGGCCGAGGAAGTCCAGGGCGTCCGCGCCTTCGGCTCCGAAACGGAACTGGAGACCGTTCAGGGCAAGGTCGCCGAAAAGAGCGCCGACCATAGCCAGTCGTTCGCGGCGACGACGGAGTTCTCCATGCTCGGCGCCATCAAGGGCGTCGTGACTTACGCCGACGGGTCGGAGCTGGACCTGTTCAACACCTTCGGCCTCGCTGCGCCGGCCGTCATCAACTTCAATCCGGCGGCTCTGAAAGCCGCGAAGGACGACGGCGCGTTCCGCAAATGGTGTGCTGGCGTTATCCGCTCGATCACCGCCGAGCTGGGCGGCCTCCCCTGGTCGGGCAAGGTCCGCATGCTCTGCGGTGATGACTTCTTCGACTACGTCCTCGGCCTCCAGGAGGTCCGCGAGACCTTCATGGGCTGGAACGAAGCCAAAATCCTGCGCGAGGGCTATATCGAGCCCAACGGCAAGAGCTACGGCGCGTTCGAGTTCGGCGACATCGTGTTCGAGAACTATCGCGGCCAGGTGGGCGAACATAAGTTCGTCGAGGCCGACGAAGGCCACGCCTACCCCGAGGGCGTCCCCGGCCTGTTCCGTACCTACTGGGCTCCCGCCGACTATGAGGAGACGGTGAACACGAAGGGCAAGCGCCTCTACGGCAAGCAGTACCCGATGCCGAACGGCAAGGGGCGCCACTTCGACGTTCAGATGAACGAGCTGAATATCTGCACCCGTCCCCGGGCGCTGCGGACGTTCAAAAAGACCGGCTAAGCGGGTGTCTCGCTGGGCCAGCGCGGCCGCCCGCCTCAACCGGGCGGCCGATGACTTCTATGGCGAGCTGGTCACGATCCTTCGTCCCTCAGGGGGCTCCGCGTACGTCAAGGGCGGCGCGGAGCCCGCAGTCGTTCTGCAGCTGCAGGGCGTAATCAGCGAGGGCGAGGGCCAGGGCCCAGCTGACGGCCAGACTGCGGGCGATCGGTCGTTCAACCTCGATCTGGTCGGGGGCGATCTCCAGGCGTCGTTCATGCGAACCGGGTTCGCATCCCGGGCCGATTGGCCGCGCAAGGGCGACCTTCTGCGTATCGAAACCGGCGACCAGGCCGGGCAGATGTTCGAGACCCTCGACGGCGCGGCCGACGACGGAAACCGCGTGAACGTGCCGCTCATTCGAAAGGGCTGACAATGGCGATCGCGTCCCTGTTCCTGCGCCTTGCGACGGTTCTCTCCCTCAAGGGGCGGACCATCGCCGGCGACAGGGTTTCAGACTCCGCGATCGCTCCCGTCGATCAACGGTTCCAGGAGCAACGTCAGCCGGCCGTCGTGGTCTATACGGACGACTTCGCCGCCGACCAGATTGAGGGCAGGGATCTCCTGACGGGCCAGCGCTCGATACAGCTCTCGATCGAGATCGTGGTCGCCGACCAGTCCGAGCGGGAAGTCGAGGGCGCGGACGGCTCGGAGACGGAAATCTCCGTCACCATCCCTGAGACAGACGAAGGCCTGGAGCTGCAGCTCGACTTGCTGCAGCGCCAGGTCATTCGGGTTCTACAGGTCGACGCCGCGCCCTGGTCCGAGCTTTGGCGGTCTTTGGTCGTCAGGGTTCGAAAGATCGAAGGGCAACGGGGCGCGGGCCTGAAAGAGGGCGTTCGCTTCGCCGCCCGCCAGCTTCTCCTGACAGTGCAGCCCTTGGCTGAACCGGGCTTCGGCGAACCCGTCGCCGGCGTCTGGCGTCGGTTTCTAGACCAGCTGGCCGTGGAGCCGGCCTTGGCCGATCTGGTCCCGCTCCTGGAGCGCGAGATCGAGGGCGAGCCGATGACGGACTGGCGCGTCGCGCAGGGTCTTCTGGGCCTGACCCGCGAGGGGATCGAAGGGATCGGTCTCGCGCCGCCGTTCGAAGCGCTTCCCGAGGAGGGCGCGCCTCCGCTGGTGCGGATCACGATCGATGGCGGCGACGGTGACGGAGAGCGCGTCATTGAAGCGGAAGCGGAGGGCTAGTTCATGCGCGAGCTGGCCGATCTGGCGCGCCGCGTCGCCGACCTTGAGCGGCGCATGTCGAACACGATGCGGGAGGGAACGGTCGAGGCAGTCGATCCGGCCCGCAAGCGCGTTCGCCTGCGTCTGGGCGGATCCGGCGGCGAGCCCTTCCTTTCGCCCTGGGTTCCCTATTCCCAGACGGCGGGCGCGCTAAAGATCCATAGTCCGCCGAGCGCGGGGCAACAGATGACGCTGCTCGCGCCCGCTGGCGATATTCGCCGGGGGCAGGCGGTCCCCTTCACCTGGTGTGACGCCGAGCCGTCGCCGAGCGACGAAGGCGATCAGCACGTGCTGACGTTCGGGGATCTTCGGATCGAGATCACCGCTGACGGAATCAACCTCCGGCTCGGGTCCAGCGAGATCCACGTCCGACCCGATCAGATCCTGCTCAAGGGCTCTGAAATCGTGACGGACGGCAAAACCCGTCTGGATCGGGGCGAGCGCGGCGTCGTCTTCAAGGGCTCGGGCGACTCGGGCGGCGACATCAACAACGCCGGTTCCGAACGCGTCTTTGTCTAACCCCATATCGCGGAGGCCAGCATGGCCGGTATCGACGCCTGGACAGGCGGGCCTCTGAGCGGCTGGCCGCACGTCGTGCAATCGGTTGGGCTGCTTCTGACAACCCGGCTCGGCGAGCGTCAGATGCGCGGGTACGTAGGCGCGGTAACCGCCGCCCTGCTCGGCCGCCTTGTCAACAAGGCGACGCTGCTTCGCCTGCTCCAGTCGATCGTGGTCGCGATCGAGCTGTTCGAGCCGCGCTTCAAGGTGTCCCGCGTCGTCCCCGTCCGTCTCGAACGAAGCGGACGGGTCGAGATCTGGATCGAGGGCGAATATCGCCCGCGCGGTCATCTCGGCGACCCTCGGCCGGAAGGCACGCGCCGTATCACCCTCGCCACCGGCGACCAGGGCCAAGGGATCACCACGTCATGAACCGTTTCCAGGCCGAGACCCTGGACCTGTCGCGGCTTCCGCCGTTCGAGCTGGTCCGCCCGAGCTATGAAACCATCCTCGCCGAGCGTCTCGCCTCTCTCCGCGCACGCTTCGCCGCGCATGGGATCCCGGCCGATCACCTGAACCTGGAGACGGACCCTCTCGTCATCCTGGAGCAGGAGGACGCCTACCGCGAGCTGCTCAATCTCACGGCCATAAACGACCACGCGCGAAGCCTTTCTCTGACCCGGGCGATCGGCCCGGTCCTCGATCATCTTGCGGCGACCTATTACGCCCAGATCGGGATCCGGAGACTCGAGGGCGAGGACGACGACCGTTTCCGGCGCCGGATCGTTCTCGCGCCTGAAGCGGCCTCGCCGTTCACGCCGGGGGCCTACAAGTACGCCGCCCTCACCGCGACCCTGGACGTCGCGGACGCCGAGGCGTTGAACCACGCCAGCGGCCTGGTTGATCCCGGCGAGATCCTGCTCGTCGTTCTAGGCCGTCCCGGGATTGACGAAACGGCCCTCGCCGAAATCGTCCGGGACAATCTCGACGCCCGCCCGATCAAGGCGCTGACGGATACGGTCACGGTTCGGGCCGCCTCGCATTCCGTGGTCGACGTCGCCGCTGTCATTGAAGTCGCGCCGGGGCCGGATCCGGAACTGGTCGTGGTCGAAGCCTCCGCGCGATTGGCGGCTTACGCCGCCGGGCGACGACGGATCGGACTGCGCCTGACCCGTTCGGGAATCGCGGCCGCGCTGCACTTGCCCGTCGCCGACAACGTCCGCCTCGACCCTTCTCTCCTGACGACCGATCCCGGCCCGGCCGGGGTCGCCGAGCTGGGCGAAGTGGCAATCTCCGTTGAGGTCCCCGCATGATTGACCAAGGCCTCCTGCCGGCGAACGCCTCCCCTCTGATGCGGGCGTTCGCCGCTGAGAACGCGCTGCGGCGGGACGCCTTTCCGGCCGAACTGGTCGGTCAGTCCTGGGATCCCTGGTCCTGCGGCGTCGATATCCTGGACCGGCTTGCCTGGGCCCTGAGTGTCGACGTCTGGGAAGGCGGCTGGGATGAGCTTCGCAAGCGCGAAGCGATCGCCGCCTCGCCCCGCCTCCATTCGCTCAAGGGCACGGTCGAAGGCATCCGCCTTCACCTCGCCCAGGCGGGCGCATCCCTTCGCCAGGCTGTCACCCCGACAACGCGGCTGTTTGCGACCCCTGTCGTCGACAAGGCGACGCGGGACGCCTGGCTCGCTCGCATGCCGCAGATCCGGATCTATCTCGCCAGCGAGACGGGGATCGCCAAGGTCGAAGCCTTCGCGGGATCCGCCAGGGCGTTTGCCGGGCGCATGTTCGCGAGCTTCGATGCGGGCGAGGGGCTGTACGGCCGGCGCGCGGTCCTGGTCGACGGCGATCAGGTCACGCCCCTGCGGAGGGCCCGGGTTGATACCGTCGTGCGGGTGGCCGACGCGGTCGAGCTCGAGCGTGTCTTCATTCCGGGCGGGAAGGCTCCAGCGCTTTACGCTGGCCGCTCCTTCCTCGGGCGCTCGTTCATGGCGGCTCCCGTCTCGCCGCCCCGCGTCGTCACCTTCGCGCTGCGGAGAACGTACTCGCACCAGCATAGCCAACTGCATCTGGACACGGTCTCCCCCGGCCTTGAGCCAATGGAGGTCGCCCACGACCGCGTTGCTGGGACCGGAAAGGCTGGACTGATGCAGTTCGCCGGCCGAGGGCCCGCCAGGCGGTTCGCCACGCCGGATGGTGGCGCGGGTCTGCTCTATGACCGGGTCCTCCTGCAGGACGGCAAGCGTGATGGCCCCTGGGTTCGCGCCCATAGTTTCGCGGGGCACGCGCGGCTGGGCCCGAAACCCTTCAATGCGACCCTCCTGATCGACGCGCCGGGCCGACTGCAGACAAGGGCCGCCGTCGCCCGCCGCTGGATCGCCGGCCGTTCGGTCGCCGCTCCGCATGACACCGCGAAACTGGAGGCCGCCCTCGCGGCTGTTCGCGTCTCGAAAGCGCACCGTGACCGGATCCTGGTCGACGGTGCGACCACTCGCTCCCGCCAGTTCGGCGACCGCATCCCTCTGGATGGGTCCTTCCGGTTCGGCGGCCACGTATCCCGATCCCTCTAGGAGATTTCGCCATGGGCGAACGCATCATCAAAATCCATCCGAACCAGCAAGTCTCGGACGCGGACCTGAACAATATCGGTCTGTTCGGTCGTGAGAGCCTCGATCATGTGGTCCGCGATGCCGTCGACGCGGGTCGTCGCTACACCGGGTTCCAGTCGCTCCAGACCTCCGCTGCGCAGGTGACCGTCGGCGGCGGCCGTCTGTACGAGAACGGCAAGGTGTTTTTCCGTGACGACGTCGGCGGCGTCATCCTGGATCTGATCACCGTCCTCCCGGCCGTTACGCGCAAGATCGTCACCATCGTCGCCTGGGGCACGGAGAGCGATGCTGACGTCGAGGCGCGGACCTTCCTGGTCGACGTCGACACGGAAACCACGCAGGGCCAGATGGTCGCGACGCAGGTTCGCCGGTTCGCGAATATCGACACGGTCAGCGGCGTCGAGAGTTCGGATCCGAAGGTCCCGGCGATCGACGCCAACCTTCTCGCCATCGCGGACGTCGTACTGTCACCGGCCGGCGTCGTCAGCGTGACGATGCGCGAGGACAACAAGCTCTCCAGCGTTCAGGGCAACGCCGAGCAGCTGCGCGGCCTGCAGGCCTGGCGCGGCCAGGCGGGTTCGCGACTGGACGTGCTGGATACGAACGTCGCCGGTCTGTCGGCTCAGGTCCGTGGCCTGGCCTCGACCTCGCTGGTTCTGGAGGTGGCGCGCGACGTCGCCCGCCTCAAGGAACTGTCAGAACTGCCGGCCACCTTCAGCAGCTATGACGCCGACCGTTTCCTGACCCCTGCGAAAACCGACACGGCCCACGCGGACAATCTCGCGACCGTTCGGGAGGGCGTCCGCTTCCCGCCGGCCGCTGTTCGCGTCGCCCAGCTCGCCCTGGCGAACGCGATCGATCCGACCGTCATCAAGCGCGGCAACTTCGTCCTGCCGAAGTTCTCCGAGGTCGAGAGGATCAAGATCGACGGCCGGGACGCGGAGCTGTCGCTGTCGCAATATCAGTATCAGACGACCCAGGTCGTTCAGAGAACGATCACTCGCGAGCTGGTGCGCTTCGGCGCGGAAATGCACCCCTGCACGAACTCGGCGTGGTGGCAGTCCGGCCAGTACGATCCGACGTCGGCCGTTCTGTCGCGCGCCGGGGAGACCTGGATCGTCGCTCCCGAAGATCGTGCCCGCGCCCTGATCGATCACCAGTTCGTCCGCACGACGCAATACTGGATCGACTATTATGAGGAGCCCTACTGGGACTACATCACGGTCACTGAAGGCGTGAACGGCGCCCTGGTCTCGCAGACGTTCCTGTCGTCCGAGGCGGCCTGGGTCTCGGCGATCTCGCTCCCGTTCACGCGGGTCGCGAACACCGGGGACCTGACGCTGATCCTCTGTGAAACGGAAGGCGGCAAGCCGCGACTGGACGCCGCGATCGCGAAGGTAACGATCCCGGCTGCGGACCTGAAAACGCTCCCGGCGCTGACGAAGGTCGCTCTCCCCCTCACCTACCTGGAGAAGGGAAGGCGCTACGGGTTCGCGATCATCACGGCCGGAAACCACTTCATCGCGACGGTCTCCGGAAACAAGAACGTCAACGGCTCCCTGTTCTATTCGACGGACGGGGCGTGGATGCAGGGCGACGTGACGAAGGATATCCCCTTCACCCTTCACGTCGCGCAGTTCGAGTCGCCCCGCGTGGAGGTCGCGCTGCAGCCTCTGCAGCTGGAAAACGGGATCGCCTCGATCTCGATCAACTCCGACGTCGTCACGCCGCCGGGGACTGAGCGGTTCTATGAGGTCCAGCTCGCCGACGGCTCCTGGCGGCCGATCAAGAGCTATGCCGAAACGCTCCTGACGGGGCTTCCGCCGATCCTCGCCCTGCGCGTCGTCCTCCTCGGAACGACGGACGTCATGCCGGGCTTTAGCGTCGGCGCGGCTTCGGAGGTGACGACGACGCGACCGCGCCTCGACTTCAAGCATGTTTCCAAGGCTCACGTTCTGCCCGGGAACTGTTCGAGAATCGAGGTCACGGCGCGTCTCGAGAACTATGACGAAGCCCGTCACGACTGCGTTGCCGAGCTGCTCTGCGGCGCGACGTTCGCCACCCTCGAAACCGCTGATGTCGTCACCGATCAGCCGACCCCTGATCCCAAGGCCATCCTGCGAACCTGGCGCTTCAACACGGCCGCTCCGATCGGCCAGTTCAAGATCCGGACGAAGGGCCTGACGGACAACGCTCTGATCACGTTCCACGTCGCCGAACGCTACGACCTGGCGTTCACCTCCTAAGGAAATCCCCGACCATGACTGCCCGCCCCAAGGCCGTTCCGGCCCGTACGTCGTCGCCTGCCTATGAGCCGGCGACGACTTACTCCGTCCAGCTCACCCGCCCTGTCCCTGTGACCGGCGGGGAGCTGCTTCCCTCTCACAAGCACCGGATCAAGGGCGGCGTCCTGGCGACGCTTCCCGCCGATGCGATCGGTTCGGCGACCGCTCTCCCGCCCTCGCCGTTCGACGCCGACTGAGCGAGGACGCCATGCAAGAGGCATTCGAGAAGGCGTTCCACGTCGACGGCTCGACCACGTTCGATCAGTCGTTCTGGAACCGCTTCGTTCTCGAACTTGCTGCGCGGCTGCGCGGGTTCGAGAATATCAAGATCGCCTGGGCCGAGGTTTCTCGCCAGGGGATCGACGTCGCCCTCGCCCGCATCAATGAGGCGATCGGGCCGGCGGCCGAAAGGATCCGCCGCCTGACTGAACTCGGCTTCCTGGTCGCGGCGTCCGAGACGCCCGCGACCCTGGAGGCCGGGGCTCTCCTGGAGCTGGAGGTTGCGGCCGGCGACGCCCGCGATTTGTTCGCGCCGTCGCCGTTTCTCCTGCTCGGCCGGACGCTCTCGGCCGACGACTACGCCGTCGTGAAGCTGAGGAGTTACGATCCCGAGACAGGTCTCCTCTCGCTGGAGGTTATCACCGTCGCGGGTGACCCCGGCCCTCACTCCGACTGGAGCATCGGGGCCCTCGCGGGCTCGACCCTCGCCCAGCTTCTCATGCTGGAGGAGGGGCGGACCCTGGCGGCCACCATCCTGGCGGCCGTGGCCAGCGCGGAGGGGGCGGCGAGCGACGCTCTTGGACACAAGGAGTTCGCTGAGGCGGCGATCCAGATCGTCCAGGAAGCTCGTGACGCCACCATCGCCGCCGCAACGCCCCTGACTGCAGCTCGCGTACTGGCCGCCTTGGCTGGCCAGCGGAAGGCGGCGGCCTACACCGCCGCGCACGGCGAGGTCATTCGGGCTGACACCTCGGCCGGGCCCTGGACCTTCACGCTCCCGTTGGATCCGGCGGACGACGTCCAGGTCTCAGTCATCGATCCCGACGGCTCCTGGCCGGCGAAAAACCTCACCATCAACCCGAACGGCAAGGTGATCCGGGGCTGCACCGGAAACCTGGTCCTCGATATTTCGGGCCGGTTCAACTTCATCTTCGACAGCGTCGAGGATCGATGGACCGCGACCTATGAGAAAGGCGCGACCTGATGACATCGGCAAGTGAACTGTTCCCGGCCGCCGGGCCGGGGATGCAGAGGGGGGGCCGGTTCGTCTACCTGGCGACCGCCACGAAGACGATCGCGACGGAGTATCCCGCTCCTGCAGGAATGGTTCTCGACGGCTTCGAAATTATCCCCTGCGGCGGCGGCGCCGGCGGATCGATCAACAATGGAGGTGCCGGCGGCCGCTCGCCACGCGTTTACGTCACCCTCGCCGAAATGGGCGCTCCTGCAACGGTCACGATCACCGTCGGCGCGGGGGGCGCGCGCGAGGCTGACGGCGGCGACTCCAGTTTCGGGCCTTGGGCGATAGGCCATGGGGGTCGGGCGAACGGCGTGAACACGCTCAGTCTCGGCGATATGCCGATCATCGCCACGAACCAGAGCCAGAACAGCTTTGCGATCGAGGGCCAAGGCGGAAACCGTCTGAACGATTACAGGCACGGTAAGGGCTCCCGGCGCGGGGACGTCGCCGGCGGCGGCGGGTCCACGACCCCAAATCTCGAAATCAACGGTAATGGCGGTGCGGTCCGGCCGTTGTCCAAAGGCATCGGGCTCCCCCTGGCTGGAGTGTTCGCGTTCCAAGCCGGCCAGATCGGTGACCTCTACGCCGGTGACAATCCGAACGCTGCGGCCGGTGCGGCGGGACACGCCGGCGTCGGCGACAACCCCGGCGGCGGCGGCAACGCTGCTCACAACGCTCAGGCCGGCAACGGCGGCTTTCCGGGCGGCGGGGGCGCGGGTTCCTCTACGGCCGGCTTGCATGGCCTGGGCGCGGCGGGCCGCGTCATCATCTACCCTTGGTTCAAAAAGGCCTGACCCATGCGCCTCGCTCTTATCCGCGCCGGCGTCGTCGAGAATGTGATCCTCGCCGCCGATGACTATCAGGCCCTGGCTGACGTCCAGGCAATCGAAACGGACGTTGCGGGCCCGGGCTGGACCTATGAGGCTGGAGCCTTCGCGCCTCCAGTGCCCGCTGTCCCCGCGCACCCTGCTGTCCCGGTCGAGGTCTGGACCTATCAGGCCAAGACCGTGATGAGCCTCACCACGCTCGGAAGCCTCGGCCTGGACGGCGCGGTCTTTGGCCTCAACCCAGAGGCTTCGCTGTATGACGCTGTCGAAGCCGCGATTGAAGGTCTTCCCGAGCAAATCCGCATCGCCGCTCAGATACAGCTGGCCGGCGCCCCGGGGACGCGCCGCGACGCCCCCCTCCTGGCCGCCCTGTCAGGGCCGCTGGGGCTGACGTCCGAGATGATCGATCAGCTGTTCATCGCGGCGGCCGCGATCCCATAGGCGGCCGCTTCTCGCGCCGCTCAACCTGACTGCCCCGTCAGCATGCGAACCCGGTTCGCATCTGGCCTCACCCGAGCCGCCCCTCCGGGCGGCTTTTTTCATGCTCCAGGAGAGACGCCATGGCCGATCCCACTTTCGGCTTTTCCATCAATCAAGAGACGACCGAACCGCGCAGCGCGGCCGGTGCGAATATGTCCGTCATCGCCCTGGTCGGCACGGCCCCGGCGGCCGACGTCGCGAAGTTTCCGGCCGATACGGCGGTCCTGATCTATTCGAACGATACGCAGGCCCTGACCGATCTCGGCGAAACCGGCTCCATTCCGGACGCGGTCGCCGGCATCAACGCCCAGCTCGGCGAGTTCCAGGCGGCGGCGCAGATCGTCATCATCCGCGTCGCCGAGGGTGCCGGTGGCGATCAGGCCGCCAAGGATGCGGCCACGATCGCCAACATCATCGCCGTGAACAAGGGCATCAACGTCCTGAAGACGGCGGCGACCCTGCTCGGCGTCACGCCTCGCCTGGTCTCCGTCCCCGGGTATACGCACCAGCGCGTCGGCAACGCCGCCAACGCCGTCTGCGCCGCCTTGGGATCGGTCCTGGACAGCCTGCTCGCCGTCGCCGTCGTCGAGGGCCCGAACGACACTGACGCAAACGACAAGGCCTGGCGCGCGACCATCGCCCACAAACGTCTGATCCCGGTCACCGGCGGCTGGAAGGTTATGGTCGGAGCGACCCCGACGGTCGTTCCGCTCGCGCCCCGGATCCTCGGCCTCGCGGTCAAGGTCGACCATGAGAACAGCGGACGCCCGTTCAAGAGCTGGGCGAACCGACCGATCCTCGGCGGCATCGGTCCTGCGCGGGCGATCCCGTTCAGCCTGACGGACGGCGCGATCAGCGGCCAGGATCTTCTGGCCAGTCAGATCGGGATCGTCGTTCGGGGCGAGGGCGGCGTCGACGGCGCGATCGCGGATGGCGGCTTCGTGTTTGTCGGAACCGAAAACGCTGGCCCGGACGAACTCTGGCGCCAGTATCACCAGGTCCGGGGCCGCGACTACGTCCACCTGTTCTTCCTGCGGACGCTGCGCTTCTACCTCGGCCGCTTCAATCTGACGGGCAACGTCCTCCGGACGATCCTGAACACGGTGAAGTTCGAGCTGCGCGATCGTGAGGCCGACGGCGATATCCTCGGCTTCCAGGTCGAGTTCCGGAAGGATCAGAACCAGCCTGACCAGCTCCGGCTGGGCCGGATCGTGATCCGCGCCGCGTTCGAGGAGGCTCCGGTTCTCCGGCATATGACGATCCAGTCTGCCCGCTACCGCGACGCCCTGGACGATCTGCTCGAAAGCCTCTCGGGCCAGGCCTCGGCCTGATCCGCGCCGCGCCTTCCTTTCCCTAAATCCTCACACAGGAGCGCAGGCCCATGGCCGCATCTAAATTCTATCTCATGGAAGCCGTGAACCTTTTCGCGGGCGACCATGATCCGTCGAACTCCAAGCACCTGACGCTGGAGGAGTTCAAGCTTCCGGACCTCCAGGAGATGTTCCAAGAGCATATGGCCGGCGGCGCCGCCGTTCAGGTCGAGTTCGCCGTCGGGATCCAGAAACTGGAGTCGACCTTCAAGCTGAAGGGCTTCGATCCCGAACTGCTGACGCAGTTCGGGCTGGGCTCGAAAAAGCTGACGCGCTTCACCGGCTACGGTGTGATGCGCGATCAGCGCAGCGGCGAGGCGATCCAGTCGATCGCCACGATCGAGGGCCGCCTCGGCAAGGTCGCCCCCGACGCCTACAAGCGCGGCGAGCTGAACGGCGACGAATACGGCATCAACCAGATCATGCACTATGAGCTGAGCTTCGGCGGTCGCGAGCTGATCTACTTCGACTGGTTCACGAACACGATGCGGATGAACGGGGTCGAGCAGAACGCCGAAACCAATCAGATGCTCGGGATCCGGGGCTAACCCATGGCTCAGATCATCCTGAAAAAAGCGATCCACCACAACGGCAAGGATTGGACCGTCGTCGATTTCGACCCCTCCCTCGGCGCTCTGGAGAAGTTCCAGGACGACGTGATGGCGGGAACTAACGAGATCAAGGCCATGATCGAACTGGTCGCCTTCGACGGCGACACGCCGATCGAAGTCGTCCGCAAGATCCGCCAGTCTCAGCTGGAGGCGGCGATGACCGAGATCAAACCGCTCGACCCTTTGCCCTCCTCGACGGCCTCCTCGCCGGCCGAGACTGGCGCAGCTGGCGAGCCCTCGCAGCCGATACTGCACACGTCCTGAACACAGGCGGCCTGGACCAGCTGCTTCGGCTTCGCTGGTCCAGGCTGCGCAAGTGGCATGACGAAGCGACCCGGATCGCGCGGGCGCGCGGCTGGACGAAATAGGAGCCTCAAATGTCCCGCCGCACCTCGCAGCTGATCCTGTCACTGATCGACCGCGTCACCGGCCCCGCTCGGCGGGCGGCGCAGTCGGTTCGGGGGATCACTCAGGCGATCACCGAAGGCAACGGCCAGCGGCTGCGCGCCATGTCGGACGCCAACCGCCAGAACATCGGCCGCCTGCGGACGGATCTGGTCGACGCGGCCGGAACGGCACTCGCTCTGGGCGTGGCGCTGGGGGCTCCGATCCGGGCGGCCATGTCGTTCGAAAGCGCCATGGCGGACGTGCGCAAGGTCGTCGAGTTCGACAAGCCCGAGCAGTTCGAGGAGATGGCGCGAGATCTGCGGGCCATGTCCCGTCAGGTCCCGATCTCCGCCGAGGGGCTCGCCTCCATGGCTGCAGCTGCAGGCCAGGCCGGGATCGCGCGAGATCAGATCCTGGAGTTCGTCCGCTCGGCCGCAATGGTGGGAACGGCCTTCGATATTTCGGCGGACGCCGCAGGCGATGCGCTGGCTCACCTGCGGACGGGCCTGAGCCTGACGACGCCGCAGGCCGTATCGCTCGCCGATGCGATCAACGAACTGTCGAACAAACAGGCCTCGGCCGCGCCGGACATCCTTGAGGTCGTGACCCGCGTCGGGGCCCAAGCGAAGCAGTTCGGCCTGGCGGGGGAACAGGTCGCGGCATACGCCTCGGCCATGCTCTCGACCGGCCAGGCGCCCGAGGTCGTGGCGACCTCGATCCGGAACATGGGCAAGGCGCTCACGCGCGGCGAGGCGGCGACGAAGCGTCAGAGTGAGGCATTCGGTATCCTCGGCCTGGACGCGACCGACGTCGCAAGGCGAATGCAGACCGACGCGGTCGGGACGATCGAGGAGGTCATCGCACGCCTCGGCCGCCTCCCCGCCTACATGCAAGCCGCCGTTTCGACCGACCTGTTTGGCGACGAAGCCCGCGCTCTTGGACCGTTGCTGACGAACCAGCGCCTCATGGCTGAAAGCCTGGGGATCGTCGGCGATCGGGCCAAGTACGCTGGAAGCGCTCAGAGGGAGTACGATGTCCGATCGCGGACCTCCGCAAACCGGGCCATCCTGTTCGCCAACGTCATGCGGAACCTGTCGATCACGATCGGCACGATCCTCATTCCGGCGATGCAGGCGATAACGGACGTCCTCGCGCCGGTCGCGGACGCGATCGAGAGGCTGACTTCGGCTCACCCTGGCCTGACGCGCGCCATCGTCGTGACAATCGGAGCCCTGGTCGCCTTCCGCCTGGCGACGATCGCGTTCCGGTTCGGCAAGGCGCAGATGCTGCAGGCCCTGATCGATCTCGGCCTCGGGCTGGGCGTCTTCCAAGGAAAACTGAGCAAGGGTCGGGGCGCGCTTGTCGCCTTCGGCGGCCGCTTCGCTTTCGTCCGGACTGGCGCGGCCGGGCTAGCCACAGCGCTCCAGGGCAAACTGGCGGGCGCCTATATCGCGGCTACGCTGCAGGCTAAGATTTTTTCGCGCGCTCTCAAGGCCGGCAAGGCGTCCGTTTTCGCCAACCACCTCCTGCAGGCGATCAACCCCCTGCGGCTGTTCAGGCGCGGTCTGGGACTTAGTCGCGCAGCTCTGGTTGGAGTATCTGGGGGCTTCCGTCAGGCGACGGTGCGGGCCGGGATCTTCCTCGCCACCGTGAAGCGCGGCGGTTTGGCCGGCATGCGGACGGCGGTCATCGATCTCGCGCTCGGCCTTCGTCGCCAATTGGTCGGCGCATACATGGCGGCCACGCTGCAGGCGACAGTCTTCTCCCGCAGCATGAAGGCCGGGGGCGTTCGGGGCATGGCGACCGGGCTGCTCACGATGCTCAATCCGCTGCGGATGATCCGGGGCGCTCTGGCCCTGACAAAGCTCGCCTTCCGGGGCCTGTTGATCGGGAGCGGGATTGGGATCCTGGTTCTCGCGGCCGGCTGGATCATCGAGAACTGGTCGAAGGTCAAAGCCTTCTTCACCGGCTTTGCGAGCGGGTTCATGGCGGCGATCGCGCCGGTTCGGCCTGCCCTGCAACCGCTGATCGACGGGATCGCGACTGTTGTCGGATGGGTGCGAAGGCTCCTGGGCGACAGCGGCGGATCCGAGGGTAGCTGGAAAAACTGGGGCGAGTCCGCTGGTAAGGCGATCGGCGGTGTTGTGGTCTGGATCGCCCGCCTGATCGGCGGCATCGCGACCGTGATCCAGAAGGCCGGGGAAATGTGGTCTCGGCTGCGTAACGGCGGCCAGGCTCCAAACCTTCCAACGCCTCGAACGGGCGGCGCAGCTCCCGCCCCGGGCGGGGGCCGTCCAGCTATGCCTTCTGCAGGGCGGCAACTGGCCGGCGCTCGGGCGGGCGGCGGCTATGTCCGTCAGGGCGACGAATACCTCGTCGGCGAGGAAGGCCCCGAGATCTTCAAGGCTGGCCGCTCCGGAACGATCTATCCGAACGGCGAGCTGCAGCGCGTGGCCGGCGACGGCGCATCACGCCCGGTCGGCGGCTCGGCTCCGCAATCGTCGCAAGGCGGGCGCGGCGAGAGGCGATTTGTTTTCGCCCCTCAGATCGGACCTTTCCACGTCACCGGCGCCGACGCTCAGTCGGTGTTCCGCGACGTCATGGCCCAGCTCCGCGCCGAGTTCCGCCAGTTCATGGGCGGCATTCATGCCGACAACGGAGAGTTTGCCTGATGCTCTACGCTCTGGGTTCGATCGTGTTCGAGGTCGCCCCGCTCAACGTCGACGAAGTCGAACGTACAAGCGGGGCGGACTTCGCCGAGAAGCCGATCCTCGGGAGGCGGCCCGGTTATGAGTTCATGGGCGAGAGCGCCCAGGAGCTGACGTTCCGGGGCAAGCTGTTTCCCGAGGCGCTCGGCGGCGAGGAGGAGTGGCGAGAGCTGGTCCAGCTGAAAAGCACTGGCTCCGCCCAACACCTGATGCGCGGTGACGGCCAGCCCGTGGGATGGTTCCTGATCTTCAGCCTCAGGGAGACGTCGCGGAACCTCAACGCGCAGGGCGTGCCCCGCCTGATCGAGTTCGAGATCCAGCTCCGCGAAGGCGATCCCCCGCCGGAAGGGGAATATCAGGGTGCGCAGATGGGGCTGATCCAATGACGACGTCCGCGATCGTGGTGTCTGCGGATCAGCTGACCCTGGCCGACCTGATCTGGCGACAGTATCGCCGCCCGATCCCTGGCCTGGTCGAGCAGGTTCTCGATCTCAATCCGGGCCTGGCGCAGCTGGGCCCCTTCCTTCCCGTCGGAACCCGCGTGGTTCTGCCGATCCTGCAGGCGGCCGCCCAGCCTGCCGAGCGGGCGGTCATCCAGCTCTGGGATTAGATCATGGCCCGAGACGCGGCGGCTGCAGCCGTCTTCCTGACCCGCTTCCGCGTGACAGTGAGCGGCAATGACATTTCGCCGGCGATCGCGCCGATCCTGCAGTCGCTGCGGATCCGCGACGCCGCCGGCCATTCGTCGGACACGGCCGAGATCGAACTCGACGACAGGGCGGGAACGATCGTCTTTCCCCGCCCCCGGGCTCCGATCGAGATCATGTTGCGGGACCCTCGCGGCCTGGCCCTGGCCTTCTCCGGAACGGTCGACGAACCGCGCTCGCGGGGGGATCGCAGCGGGGGCCGAATCCTGACAGTTTCCGCTAAGGGCGCAGACGTGACGGGGCGGGCGAAGCAGCTCCAGGAACGCCACTTCGACGACACAACGATCGGGGAAGCGCTCAGACAGGCGGGCGAGGCGGCCGGGATCTCAGACGTTCGTGTCGATCCTGATCTCGCCAGCATTCAGCGATCGTACTTGGCGATGGAAAGCGAGAGCTTCCTCGCCTTCGGCCAGCGCATCGCGCGCGAGGTCGGCGGATCCTTCAAGGTCATGGGCAATCGGGCGATGCTGGTCCGCCGCAACGCCGGAACCTCAGCGTCGGGCCGCTCGCTCGATACGGTTCTGGCGGAATACGGGCGCAACCTTCTCAGCTGGGATATCGCACCCTTTGTCGGGCGGCCCCGGCATAACCGGGCCCGCTCCCGCCACTATGATCCCGACGCTGCGACCCTTCGGGAGCAGTCGACGGCGATCGACGACGATCAGACGGACGCCGAACTGTTCACGCGCTATCCGGCCGCCGACGAAGGCGCGGCTCAGGATCAGGCCAACGCCTCGGCCGCAGAGGTCGAACGCGCGGCCGGATCCGGAACGGTCACGATCGACGCTGACGTCAGCGCCAAGCCCGAGGGCGTCTGCAGCGTCATCGGCGCGCGGGCCGGGATCGACGGAGATTACCGGATTGATGCGGTCGAGCATTCGATCGACCGATCGGGCGGACTGACGACCAGTCTCGAACTCGGCCAGCCGCAAGGATCCGCCGGTCGCGACGACCGCGCCAGGACAGCGCCGACAACCTGAAACAGTCGGGGGGCTGGCATGAGTTCGTTCACGGAGGACCTGGTCGTCCGCGTGGCGTATCGGACCGAACACGGCCGCCGTTGCGTCGACGTGGTCCAACCCTTCGCCTATGAGGTCGGCTTTCCCGGATCCGGGGACCTGGTCGAGATCGAGGTCGGGGCCGGATCCGACTACGGGAGTACGCCCCGTGTCTCCTGGCTGGTCGATCCGCCTTTCGGTCTCTGCGCCAAGGCCGACGTCGTTCATGACGATCTCTATAGAACCGCCGCGCGGCCCCGGGCCGAGGCCGACCGGATCTGGCTTGAGGCGATGGGCGTCGAGTCCGCCAAGCTGAAGGCCGAGGGCCAGACCTACGCGCCGTTCTGGTGGCGTCTGCTCCGCTATGTCGTCGTCCGCCTGGTCGGCTGGCGCAGCTTCGGTCCCCGTCACCCGTCGCGCCATCCGCCGAGATCCAGGATGCTGAAAGACGCGGCGATCGCCTGGACGCTCGGCGTCCTGGTCGCGGCGACGTGCTGGGGATGGGTCGGCTGGGCGCTGATCGAGATCCTGTTCGCCCTCCTGCTTTCCCTCTGAGGACTGCGAACCCGGTTCGCATTGCCTCTCAATACCTAGATCGGAGATCCCAAATGACGGCGAAGGTTCGCCTTGAGTGGCTGGCCATGGCCAGCGTCGATTCCGCGCGCGGCCAGGTCGAGGAGGCGGTCGCCCGCTCCTATGGATCTGAGACCCTGAACGTCGGATCCGTTTCCGTTCAGAGCGAGGTCGCCCCGAACTTCGTCGGCGGACGCGGGCTCGCGCGGATCATCGTCCTGGCCGGCGCCGTCTACGCCACGGCCTGGGGCGACGCCACGGCCGACGGGGAGGATATTCTCGTCTACCCGGGCGCACCCCAGACGATCGCGGTCGAGCCGGGCCAGCATCTGGCCTTCGTAGAGACGGCGGCGATCGCTTCACCGGTCGGTAACGCGCCGCTGGGCGAGATCTCCGTCGGCTTCGGCGCCGGCGAAAGCCTCTCGGCCGAGATCGATATCGCCCCGGCCAAGGTGGTCGGCGTGACGGTCCCCAACGGCTGGACGACGGCCGACCTGGCCGTGTCGGTCGCCAACGGGGCGGGGTTCACGCCGTCGTTCGATCAGCTCGGCGTCGAGCAGCTGATCAAGGTCGGAGCCCTGGCCGCTGCGCGTCGCGTGGCGATCGAGCCCGGCGCCTTCCTCCACCTCGGCCGGTTCAAACTTCGCAGCGTCCTGAGCGGCGCGGCGGTCCCCCAAGTCGGGGCCCGGACGCTGACGCTCATCATCCAGCCCTAGGGGTTTTGTCATGCTTGCTGGTCCGCTTTCCCGCCGCGCGGCCACCCTCGCCCGACCTATGGGAGGGGGGGCTCCTTCGTGGGTCGAAGACCCGTCGTGGCTCCAGATCGACTTCACGCAGGGTCGCATTTGGAACCCTGAAACACGGCAGGCCGTCACGCTGGAAAGCGAGCTGACCGTGTCGTCCCCGGCGGGTTAT